>CAYQDN010000035.1:19168-42708 GCA_964416335.1 uncultured Azospirillum sp. | reverse complement strand
GACAAGTTCGAGTACCGCCGCGGCTACAAGTTCTCGACCTACGCCACGTGGTGGATCCGCCAGGCGATCACGCGCTCGATCGCCGACCAGGCCCGCACGATCCGCATTCCCGTGCACATGATCGAGACGATCAACAAGCTCGTGCGCACGAGCCGCCAGATCCTGCACGAGATCGGCCGCGAACCCACGCCCGAGGAACTGGCCGAGAAGCTCGGCATGCCGCTGGAGAAGGTGCGCAAGGTCCTCAAGATCGCCAAGGAGCCGATCAGCCTCGAGACGCCGATCGGCGACGAGGAGGATTCGCATCTGGGCGACTTCATCGAGGACAAGAACGCCGTCCTGCCGGTGGATGCCGCCATCCAGGCGAACCTGCGCGAGACGACGACGCGCGTGCTGGCCACGCTCACGCCGCGCGAAGAGCGCGTGCTGCGCATGCGCTTCGGCATCGGCATGAACACCGACCACACGCTCGAAGAGGTCGGCCAGCAGTTCAACGTGACGCGCGAGCGCATCCGCCAGATCGAAGCCAAGGCGCTGCGCAAGCTCAAGCACCCGAGCCGCTCGCGCAAGCTGCGCTCGTTCCTCGATACGTAAGCTCCGGCCTTGCGGCCGGAATGCAGGACGGCGCCGGGCCTTTCCGGCGCCGTTTTCCGTTGTGGCTGTGGATTCCGGCGTTCGGCCGGCCGGTGCCCGCGCAGGTAAACACTGCTATTGCCGTAGTACGGGAATCGAATTTATCCTGCTGCCGACGGAGACAATCGGGAGTGGCAGGTGCGAAAATCCTTCGTGTTTCTTCTGGCGGCTCTCGCGCTGTCGGGGTGCGGCGTTCAGGCGATCAAGGGCACCGTCACCAATGACGCGCACAAGGTTTCCGAGCTACACATCGTCTACCTGTCGCGTCTGCCGCTGCCGATGAAGGTGAGCAGTTTCTCGCGCACGATCGACATGAACAACATGGAACGCCGGATGAAGGCGGTCAGCGATGCGTTCGAGAAGCAGGTTCGGGAATCGCTTCCCGCAATGGCGCAGCGGGACGGCCTCTTGCGCAGCCTTTCGGTCGTCGATGCCTCGAAGCTCGACAGCGCCGGCATCGCTGCTTCGATCGGGAGTTTCAAATACGAGACCGACGATGCCCTTGTCTTCTATCCGGCGACATCGACGCTCTATTGCAGCGCGGCCATGTTCGGTGGCGTCAATTGTGCCGAGGAAATCATTTTCGTGACGATGCTCTATGATACCAAGGGGAAGCGTCCGATGTGGACCGGCAGCCAGAAGCTGAGCATTCCGGCGATCGATCTCACGAATCTCGACCCGCTCACCGAGTACTGGAAGGCCGTGGTCGGCGAGCTGAAATCGGAAGGCCTCGTCCAGACCGGACCGAAAAACCCCTGAGGCATCCGCGGAAATGACGATGTTTGCGCGTCGCGTTCTGACCTTTGGAGTAGCGCTGTTCGTGGCGCTGTCGCTTGCGGGCTGCGCCACGCGGACAGGCGCTTTGCAGCCCGCCAACAAGACCTACAGCCTCGGGACTCTCGTCTATTCGCCTGACTTTCCGAATCAGGCGATCGTGGTCGTCGGACTCAGACAAATCGGGATATCCGATCCGACTGCATTCGGATATGCGATGTCCCCGATCGACGGGAACAGCATCGATGGCAGGGGCGAGAAATCCTGGTCGTCCTACTACGGAAGCGGGAGGGATTTCGGCGCACGTGATGAAGCCCGCGTCGACTATCACGTCTACAAGATGCCGCCGGGCAACTATGCCGCTACCTGGATTTCTCACAAGAAGCGCTACCTTCTCGTCGATACGCCGCGCATATACGCCATCGGGGCCACGCGCTTTCTCACTGGGCAGACCTCATTCCAGAAGATCGATCTGATCGATCCGATGTCGACGCCCGAAACGCCGCTGTTTGCGGCGAAGGCCAGCGAAGTCGTCTATATCGGCGATCTGGTCGTCGATTTTTCCAATCCCGATCGACCGACATTGACCATCGGTTCGAGTGTCGATGGCGCGCGCGCGGCACTCGCCGAATACGGCGAGAAGCGGCCCGTGGTCGAGCGTCCCATGCTGCGACCCACCGGGCGAGGGCCGCGCCCCCTGCTGTCGACGATCGAACCGCAGCGCCAGTGACTCAAATCCGGGCGGCCGTCAGGCCGTCCGCGCCACGTCCATCGTCACCGTTCCGCTAAGGCTGTCGCCCGGATCGAGGCTGTGCGTGCCCGTGCCCGCGATGCCGCGCGCGGCGAGATTGAATCCGTCGGCGACGTGGCTGACCGGCTCGATGCAGATATAGTCGATGCCCGCCGGCCGGTGCAGCACCAGGTGCGACAGGACCGGATCGGCCGACAGCCGCACCGACACGCCGGTTCCCGTCTCGAACGCGCAAACGCCCGACCAGCCGCCGTAATAGAGCGTGGCCCCGGCGGGATCGAGGTCGACCGGTGCATCCGTGGGCGACCGGTGCTCCGTTTTCCCGGTCGCGACATTGTCGCTGCTCTGCTCCCAGAAGGTTTCCGCCCTGAAGGCGATGCGCGGGCTGCCCTTGATCGGGAAATAGGGATGCCAGCCGAAGCCCGCCGGCGCCGGCCGCGCGTCGCGGTTGGCGAAGGTGAAGGCGACGGTCAGCCGCGCACCGGCGAGCGCGATGCGCTGCTCGACCATGAACCGCCACGGCCATTCGTCCGTGCCGTCGTGCTCGTAGGCGAGCGTGGCGTGGTCCGGACCCTGCTCGGTCACCTTCCACGGCATGCGATGCGCGTGCCCGTGGACCGTGTGCGGTGCCGCGTCGGGATAGGGCGGCAACTCGTGCGTCTGCCCGCGGAACGACAGGCGCGCGTTGGCGATGCGGTTCGAGTAGGGGGCGAGCGGATAGCCGCCGGCCTTCGGCCAGCGCGGCGGAAGTACGGGCGCGCCGACGAGCGGAACCAGCACGTCGAGCGGCGGGGCGGGGCCGTCGGTCAGGCGCAGCGCCACGATGCGCCCGCCCAGTTCCGGCATCAGCACGCCGGCGAGCCGGCTGGACGCGATCTCGGTGGTTTTCATCGCCCCATCTTGCCGCGCGCCGCCGGCAAAGTGGCGGATTTTTCATGCCCTTGGCGAGGGGCCGCCCCTCGGCTAGAAGGGTCGGTGCCGCGACCGGGGGCCCGTAGTTCAGCGGTCAGAACGCGCCGCTCATAACGGTGTTGTCGCAGGTTCGAATCCTGCCGGGCCCACCGGCGCGCGCATCGCCCCGCATTGCGGCCGGACAAAGCGTATCGGGACAAGGTGCGGCGGCATGCGTGCCGTGCGTTGTCACTATTACCCTCTAACATTGGCAATACCGTCATCTGGCTTGTATGCTCGATTTCGACAAAGTTCCGCTCCGTCAACTTCACCACGGAGTCTTTGCAAATGAAGCGCTATGTAATCGAACGTGAGATCCCCGGCGTCGGTGCGATGGGCCGCGACCAGCTCAAGACCACGGCCGCGACCTCGAACGACGCCCTCGCCAAGCTTTCCGGGAAGGCGCAGTGGGTCCAGTCGTTCGTCGTCGACAACAAGACCTTCTGCGTCTACCTCGCCGACGGCGAGGCGTCGGTACGCGAGCACGCCAAGATCAGCGGCTTCCCGGCGACAAAGATCAGCGAAGTGCGCAGCGTCATCGACCCGATGACGGCCATCGCGTAACCCGGGACGGGCGCCGCCGCGCGGCGGTGGCGCCCGATCGGTTTCATTTTCCGGAGTTCCTGAATTGATCGATATCGGCGACGAAAAATCCGGAAATTTCTGCTGGCTCGACCTTGCGGCGGTCGATTCCGGCCGGGCACGCGCGTTCTATCGCGACGTTTTCGGGTGGTCTGCCGACGAGCGGCAGGCCAATGGCGGCAAGTATACGAACCTGCGCAATTCCGGTCGGAACGTCGGTTCGCTCTACCAGCTCGCACCGCGGCATCTGGCGCAGCAGGTCCCTTCGCACTGGACGCCCTATATCCGTGTCGACGACGTCGATGCGACGGTGCGGCGCGCGGCGGCCCATGGCGGCAGCGTGATCGTCCAGCCGTTTGATATGTCCGGCGTCGCCCGGATCGCACTCCTGACCGATGCGGTCGGCGCGCAGGTCGGCCTGCTGGGACCCGAACGCGATGGCCGGTAGAGCCAAACCCGCGCGCGACGGCAAGGAACCCGCCGGGAAGGAGGCGCTCGACGTCACGGTTGTCCTGCTCGAGGAGGGTTACGCGTCGACGGCGGTCGCACCCATCGAAGTCTTCCATGCCGCCGGCGTCGTCTGGAACTGGTTCAACGGCACGACCCAGCGGCCCCGATTCCGCGTGCAGGTCGTGTCGCTCGACGGACGGCGCGTGCGCGGCCTGTGCGGTCTGGACCTGACGCCGAAGCTCGGCATCGACGACATCAAATCGACCGATATCATCATCGTCTCTTCGCCCGGCTGGCACGTGCTGGACAGCATGCTGAAGGAGCGGAAGCTGCTCAAATGGCTGCGCGGCTGGCACAAGAAGGGTGCGCACATCGCCGGCGTGTGCACGGGAGTGGCCTTCCTTGCGCAAAGCGGCCTGCTCGACGGCCGCGTGGCGACGACGCATTGGGGTGTCGCCGACGAGTACCGGCAGCGTTTCCCCAAGGTGCGCTGGCGGACCGACCGGTTCGTGACCGAGGACGACCGGATCCTGTGCAGCGGCGGCGTCTATGCCGCGATCGACGTCAGCCTCTATCTGGTCGAGAAGTTCTGCGGGCGGGAAATCGCCCTGCAATGCGCCAAGGCGCTGTGCGTCGGCATGCCGCGCAGCCGGCAGTCCGGATACGCGGCCCTGCGCGTGTCGCGGCCGCATTCGGACGAGAAGATCCGGGCCGTCGAGGAACATCTCCAGGCGAATTTCTGCCGCAACCTGCCGATCGGCGATCTGGCCGGGCTTGCCGGAATGGGGCCGCGCAATTTCATCCGGCGCTTCAAGGCGGCGACCGGGCATGTGCCCGGCGCCTATATCCAGACCTTGCGCATTTCCGCGGCAAAGGACCTGCTCGAGACGGGTGCGCTGCCGGTCCAGTCGGTCAGTGCCAAGGTCGGCTACGAGGATATCGCCTTCTTCCGGCAGCTGTTCAGGCGGCATACGGGCATGTCGCCGGTCGAATATCGCGGCCGCTTCGCGCGGATGGGCGTCGATCGCGGCGAGACGGCGTTCGAATGCGCGGTCGTTCCGGCCCGTTCCCGATCATCCGACGCATGAGGATCTGACGCGATGGCCCTGCAGCTCCGGCCCAACTGCGAATATTGCGACCGCGACCTGGCACCCGATTCGCCCGACGCGCGGATCTGCAGCTACGAATGCACGTTCTGCGCTGCGTGCGTCGAGCGGCACCTGCGCGATGTCTGTCCGAACTGCGGCGGTGGCTTTGTGCCGCGCCCGATCCGCCCGGTGCTGGAGTGGCGGCCGGGCCTGTCGGTCGCCAGGCGGCCGCCATCCGCCGCGCGCGTCCATCTGTCATATAGCCGCGAGGAAATCGCGGCGTTCGCGGCACGGCTTGCGGATATCCCGCCGCGGGACCGCTAGTCTCTCTCGATTCCCGCTTTCCGGGCCGCGCATTCCGGTCCAAAATCCCGCCCGGCGGGCCGGACGTGCCGGCAAAAAACCGCGCAAGGGAGAGACGCACAATGTGGACGCAGGCCGAAACCTATCCCGATCCGGCGATCGAGATCCTCGACAAGCGCTTCGAGAAGTATCGCGTCTTCAGCGCCTGCATCGAGAAGCTGGCGACCGGCTGCCGCTGGAGCGAGGGGCCGGTGTGGATGGGCGACGGCCGCTACGTGCTGTGGAGCGACATCCCCAACAACCGCATGCTGCGCTGGGACGAGGCGAGCCAGTCGGTCGCCACGTTCCGCCAGCCGTCGAACAATTCCAACGGCAACACGCGCGACCGGCAGGGGCGGCTCGTCACCTGCGAGCATCTGACGCGCCGCGTGACGCGCACCGAATACGACGGCAGCATCACCGTGCTGATGGACAGGTTCGAGGGCAAGCGCCTGAACTCGCCCAACGACCTCGTCGTCAAATCCGACGATTCGATCTGGTTCACCGATCCCACCT
This sequence comes from uncultured Azospirillum sp., assembly GCA_964416335.1. Taxonomy (GTDB): domain Bacteria; phylum Pseudomonadota; class Alphaproteobacteria; order CACIAM-22H2; family CACIAM-22H2; genus Tagaea. The sequence goes on along the minus strand of CAYQDN010000035.1, from coordinate 36,621 downwards.
TCGGCATCGGCGGCTATTACGAGGGCGAGGCGGCGCCCAGCGAGGTGCCGATGGCGGTCTACCGGATCGACGGGAAGACCGGGCAGGCCAAGATCGTCGCCAAGGACATCGTCGGCCCCAACGGCCTCTGCTTCTCGCCGGACGAGAAGCTCCTCTATCTCGTCGAGTCCGCCTCGCGGCCGCGCAGGCTGCATGTCTTCGACGTGGTCGAGAACGGGACGGCGCTGGCCAACCGCCGGCCGTTCGGCGATTGCGGCGAGGGCACGCCGGACGGCTTCCGCGTCGATATCGACGGCAATGTCTGGGCGGGCTGGGGCATGGTGCCGGGGCTCAACGGGGTGCGCGTCTTCGCGCCCGACGCCACGCCGATCGGCCACATCCATCTGCCGGAACGCTGCGCCAACCTGTGCTTCGGCGGGCGCCACCGCAACCGGCTGTTCATGGCGGCGAGCCAGTCGCTCTATTCGCTCTACGTCAACACCCAGGGCGCGCCGGGCGGCTGAGGGGAAAGTCCCGGCCTAGCCGAGCTTCTTGCGGGCAAGGCGGCCGGCGCCGAACGTCGCGGCCAGGGCGACGAGCGCGCCCTGCGCCGGCAACCCTAGTCCGAGCGGCACGCCGAAGACCCGCAGCGCCACCAGATGCGGGGCCGCGACGAACAGGACGAAGCTGAAAAAGAACCACAGGATCAGCAGCGTCCACATGCGGCCGGCTGCCTGGTCCCAGAATGCCTTGAGGGTCTCGAGCGGGTCGTACTTGCGCATCCGTCGTCTCCTCATATTCGCGGGTTTCAGGGCGTGCAGCCCCGGTTACCGTGAATTACCGGTCGGCCCGAGGGCCGACCGGCAAGGCGAACAATAGGCAAGTCACCGGCGTGGACTAGGTTAACGCACGCTCATGCGGCGCGCTTGTAAGATTCTGTAACACGATATTCGGTGTCCAGACAAGGTCTTGGGCGACTCGGCGGAAATGCCAGCGTTTTGGGGGCTTTCCGGGACGCGGACGGCGCTGGTGCAGCCCGGTACGCGCCATGCTATCGAACCGGCATGACCGACATGAGCGCTCCCGGCGGCTGGACGCCGATCCCGATTTCCGTGCTGACCGGTTTCCTTGGCAGCGGCAAGACCACGCTGCTCGGCCAGCTGCTGCGCCATCCCGGCATGGCGAAGACCGCCGTCATCATCAACGAGTTCGGCGAGATCGGCCTCGACGACCTGCTCGTGCAGGGTGAACTCCTCAACCATGTCGATCCGGCCGAGCAGACCCAGTTCGTCAAGATGAACGCGGGCTGCCTGTGCTGCACGGTGCGCGGCGATCTGGAAGTGGCGCTGCGCGACCTCTATCTCAAGCGCGTGCGCGGCCAGGTCCCCGACTTCAAGCGCGTCGTGATCGAGACGACGGGCCTTGCCGATCCGGCACCCATCCTGCACACGTTGATGGACGATCCGATCCTCGCGGCCTACTACCGGCTCGACGGCGTGGTGACGACGGTCGACGCCGTCAACGCGATGCGCGAGCTCGACGACCAGTTCGAGAGCGTCAAGCAGATCGCCGTCGCCGACCGGATCGTGCTGACCAAGACCGACATCGCCGACGCGCACGATCTGGCGCATCTGCGCGCGCGTCTGGCGACGATCAATCCGGGTGCCCCGATCATCGTCGCGACGATGGGCAAGGCCGATCCGGCGGCCCTTTTCGACGCCGGCCTCTACGATCCGGCGACCAAGACCGCCGACGTGCGCCGCTGGCTGAACGAAGAAGCCTACGCGACCGGGAAGGGCCTGGCGCACGGGCATGACCATGATCACGGCCACGATCATCACCACGATCATGGCCATGATCACGGGCACGCGCATCATCACGACATCAACCGCCACGACGACCGCATCCGCGCCCACTGTCTTGTGATCGACGAGCCGCTCGACTGGGACATGGTCGCCGCGTGGCTCGGCAGCCTCGCCCAGTCGCGCGGGCCCGACCTGCTGCGCATGAAGGGGATCGTCAACGTGGCCGGCGAGACGCAGCCTGTCGTGCTGCACGGCGTGCAGCATCTTTTCCATCCGCCGGCCCGCCTGCCGGCTTGGCCGGACGCGGACCGGCGCACCAAGCTCGTCTTCATCACGCGCGACGTGTCGCGCGAGGACATCGAGAAGTCGCTGGCCGCCTTCCGGACGGATGCGGCCAAGCGCGCGAGCCTTCGCGCTTGATCGCGTCGCCGGCTGTGGTATCTCCGGGGCCCTGATTTTCGGAAGGACGACGCCCGATGGCCGCCTACCAGTACGTCTACGTGATGAAGCGCCTCGCCAAGGTCTATCCCGGCGGCAAGAAGGTGCTCGACGACATCTGGCTGTCCTTCATGCCCGGCGCCAAGATCGGCGTGCTCGGCCTCAACGGTGCGGGCAAGTCGACGCTGCTCAAGATCATGGCCGGCCGCGACACCGACACGGCGGGCGAGCACTTCCTCGCCGAGGGCGCGACGTGCGGCTATCTCGAGCAGGAGCCGGTCCTCGACCCCAAGAAGACGGTGGCGCAGAACGTCATGGAGGGCCTCGGCCCCCTGAAGGCGATGGTCGACCGCTTCGAGGAAGTGTCGAACAAGCTCGGCGAGGTCACCGACGACGACGAGATGAACGCGCTGCTGGCCGAGCAGGCCGAGCTGCAGGAGACGATCGACGCCGCCAACGCGTGGGATCTCAACCGCACGATCGAGATCGCGATGGATGCGCTGCGCTGCCCGCCGGGCGACGCGGACGTCACGAAGCTTTCGGGCGGCGAGCGCCGCCGCGTGGCGCTGTGCCGCCTGCTGCTGCAGAAGCCCGACCTGCTGCTGCTCGACGAGCCGACGAACCATCTCGACGCGGAATCGGTGGCGTGGCTCGAGCGCTTCCTGCACGAATATCCCGGTTGCGTCGTCGCCGTCACCCACGACCGCTACTTCCTCGACAACGTGGCGGGCTGGATCCTCGAGCTCGACCGCGGCAAGGGCATCCCGTGGGAAGGCAACTACTCGTCCTGGCTCGACCAGAAGCAGAAGCGCCTCGCGCTCGAGGAAAAGCAGGAGACGAACCGGCAGAAGACGCTCGAGCGCGAGCTCGAATGGATCAAGTCGAGCCCGCGCGCCCGCCAGGCCAAGAACAAGGCGCGCATCCAGGCCTACGACGCGCTGGTCGCCGAGGAACGCGATCGCGCACCCGAGAGCGTGCAGATCGCCATCGCACCCGGCCCGCGCCTGGGCAACACGGTCGTCAATGCCGAGAAGCTCGCCAAGGGTTTCGGCGACGTGCTGCTGATCGACAAGATGGATTTCCGCATGCCGGCCGGCGGCATCGTCGGCATCATCGGCCCGAACGGGGCCGGCAAGACGACGCTGTTCCGCATGCTCGTGGGCCAGGAGAAGCCGGATTCCGGCACGCTGACGGTCGGCGAAACGGTCAAGTTCGGCTATGTCGACCAGAGCCGCGATTCGCTCGATGGCAGCAAGACCGTCTGGGAAGAGGTTTCCGGCGGCGACGACATCCTCGTCATCGGCGGCAAGAATGTGCCCAGCCGCGCCTATGTCGCCTCGTTCAACTTCAAGGGGGCGGACCAGCAGAAGAAGGTCGGCCAGCTCTCGGGCGGCGAACGCAACCGGCTGCAGCTCGCCAAGATGCTGAAGGCGGGTTCGAACGTCCTGCTGCTCGACGAACCGACGAACGACCTCGACATCGATACGCTGCGGGCACTGGAAGAAGCGCTGCTCGGCTATTCGGGCTGCGTCATGGTGATCAGCCACGATCGCTGGTTCCTCGACCGCATCGCCACGCACATCCTGTCGTTCGAAGGCGACAGCCAGGTCGTCTGGTTCGAGGGCAACTACCAGGATTACGAGGCGGACAAGAAGCGCCGGCTGGGTGCCGATGCCGACCAGCCGCACCGTATCAAGTACAGGCCGCTGACGCGCGATTGAAGGCGGTGCCGGGCCGGATGGGCGGCCCGTTCAGCTCTTGCCGGGCTGGGTCTTGGCGCGCAGTGCGTCGATCAGGGCCGAAATCTTGCCGCCGTTGCGCTGGATCGTCGCGGAGAAATCGTCGCGCTGCGTGATCGCCATGCTGACGTCCTCGATGATGACGTCGATGATCCGCCAGCTGCCGGCGTTCGGCCGCAGCCGCCAGGCGACGCGAATGGGTGCGCCCTGCGCGCGGACGAATTCGGAGGTGACGAAGACCTCGTTGTCGTCGCCGCGGCGCGAACCCGTCGTGCGGATGCTCTCGCCGCCATAGTCGGCGAAACGCGTCGCGTAGGTCGCGACGATGAAATCCTCGAACGCCTTGAGGTATTCGGTGCGATCGGATTCGCTCGCCGTGCGCCAAGGGGCGCCGAGCGCGAAGCGGCCGATCGTCGCGACGTCGAACATCTCGGTGAACAGGGCGCGGAAGCGTGCCGCGCGATCCGAGTTGTCGATGTCCTTGGCCGTCAGCCCCTGGATGGCGCGCCGGGCAAGGTCGTCAATGAAGGCGGACGCGGCGGGTACGGCATTGGCCTGAGCTGCGGCCTGCGACGGGGCCCACGCGCAAACGACCGCTGCCAGGGCTGCGAGGAAAATGCGCCGGATCATCTGTCGTGCGCCTCAGCGCGGAACTTCGGCGCTCGAGCCCGGAACCGCCGGTGCGTCGATCTCGGTCATGCGCGGCGACGGCGTGCTCGAGCCGGGCTCCGAATTGCGGATCTCGCCGCGGCGACGGTCGACGGTGATGCGGCGGACGGTCGCGTAGAGATCGGTCGCCGAACGCTCGATGTCTTCGATCTGCTGCTTGTTCTCGTCGCGCTCGTGCACGGCCGTGGAACCGTCGCGCGCGTACGGCGCCCAGTTCGCGTCGGCGCCGCGGGTGAGGAGGTTGAACGGGTCGAGGAACGCATCGACGACCAGGCCGACGACGTCGCGGCCGTTCGACGAGCCGAGGACCGGCAGCATCAGGTAGGGGCCGTCATTGACGCCCCAGCGGCCGAACGTCTGCCCGGCATCCTCGCTGTGGTGCACGAGACCCATCTCGGAAGCCGGATCGAAGACGCCGAAGAATCCAATAAGTGTGTTGATGAAGAAGCGCGCGACGGCCGTACCCGCGCGGCTGCCTTCGCCCTGGAGCCCGTCGTTGACGGCGGTCCACGGGTTGCGAAGGTTGTCGAGGAAATTGCCGGTCCCGGTGCGCACGCCCTGCGGCAGCATTCCGTACCAGGTCGCCATCGGCTTCAGCGCGATCGCGTCGAGGAAGCGGTTCACTTCGAAGAAGTACCGGTTCACGCCTTCGAGCGGGTCCCAGATCTCGTCGCCGGCCTGTGCGGCCGACGGCGCCTGGGCCTGTGCAACCGGAGCAAGAAGCAGGAAAGCGGCGAAAATCGGCGCGATCAGCAGCCACGAAGGGAGGCGGACGGAACGGGAGCTGGACATCTTTACGGCGTACCCTTCAAGACTGACTGCGACCGAGCGGGACTATTGCATCCACGCCCTTGCCAGAGCGTAAATGCACGACGCGCCCCCTGACTTTCCGCTTATCGCAGCGAATCCATCAAGAAGCAGTGATTGTTATCACAGCGACGCGGATTTGAACCAGCTTCGGCGGTCCGGATCAAAAGGTTAACGCGGCGATGTTGCGGAATAGGCACACACGCAGGGGCGTTTCCACATGGGGAATTTAATATCCGTTGAAAGATATAAAGATGTCTTTATGTTAATCAACGAAAGCGAACCATGGCCCAGACACTCGACGACCTCCTCGATGGACTGCGTGCCGCCGCCGAACCGACGCGGCTGCGCCTGCTTGCGCTGTGCGCGCAGGGCGAGCTGACCGTCAGCGAACTGGTCCAGATCCTCGGCCAGAGCCAGCCGCGCGTATCGCGGCACCTCAAGCTTCTCTGCGATGCCGGAATGCTCGACCGCCTGCCGGAAGGCAGCTGGGTTTTCTACCGCCTGGCCGAAGGCTCGCGCGCCAACGGCCTCGTGCGCCAGCTTGCCGACATGCTGCCGCAGGACGATGCCCGGCTCGCGCGCGACCGCGAGGGGCTCGCCGCCGTGCGCAAGGCACGTGCAGAACGCGCATCGGCCTATTTCGACGCGAACGCGAAGGGCTGGGACCGCATCCGTTCGCTCCACGTGCGCGACGCCGACGTCGAGCAGCAGCTTGCCGCCCTCGTTCCCGCCGGCCCCGACACGGACGTGCTCGACATCGGCACGGGGACCGGCCGCATCCTCGAGCTGCTGGGTGCGCGCGGCGCACGCGGCGTGGGCATCGACCAGTCGGCCGAGATGCTCCGCATCGCGCGCGCCAATCTTTCCAAGGCTGGGCTCGCCAACGTCTATGTCCGGCAGGGCGACATGTACCGCCTGCCGTGGACCGGGCCGTCCTTCGATGCCGTCACCGTCCACCAGGTGCTGCATTTTGCCGACGAGCCGGGCCTCGCGATCGCCGAGGCGGCGCGCGTGCTGAAGCCGGGCGGGCGCATCGTCATCGCCGATTTCGCACCTCACGAGCTCGACGGGCTGCGCACCGAGCACGCGCACCGGCGCCTCGGCTTCGCCGACGCCGAAGTGCAGGGCTGGCTGCGCGCCGCCGGGCTCGCCCCCGCCGAGACCGTCGCCCTTCCGGGCGAGAAGCTGACCGTCTGCCTGTGGGCGGCCGACAAGCCGGCCGCAACCCGAACCAAACACTGAGCGCGAAGGAACGCGAGACCCATGTCCAATCGACTGTTCGGCGACGACCGCCTGGCCGGCAGGCTGCATGTCAGCTTCGAGTTCTTCCCGCCGAAGAACGAGGAGATGGACAAGCAGCTGTGGACCTCGCTCGAGCGGCTCGCCCCCATGGGCCCGCGCTTCGTCTCGGTCACCTATGGTGCGGGCGGGACGACGCGCGAGCGTACGCACGCGGTCGTCAAGCGCATCGCGCAGGAAACCAAGATCAAGCCGGCCGCGCACCTGACTTGCGTGGCCGCCACGCGCGCCGAGATCGACGAGGTCGTGCGCGGCTACTGGGAAGCGGGCGTGCGCCACATCGTGGCGCTGCGCGGCGATCCGCCGGCCGGCCAGTCGCGCTATACCCCGCATCCGGGCGGCTACGCCTATGCCAGCGACCTGATCGCCGGCATCCGGAAGATCGGCGATTTCGAGATTTCCGTTGGCGCCTATCCCGAGGCGCATCCCGATGCGCCGTCCCCCGAAGCCGATCTCGACTTTCTCAAGGCCAAGCTCGACGCCGGTGCCACGCGCGCGATCACGCAGTACTTCTTCGATACCGACGTGTATCTGCGCTATCGCGACCGCTGTGCGGCGCGCGGCATCCACGCCGAGATCGTGCCGGGCATCCTGCCGGTGACGAATTTCGGCCAGGTCGTGAAGTTCTCGAAGATGTGCGGAGCGTCGGTCCCGCTGTGGCTCGCCCACCTGTTCGAGGGGCTCGACAACGATCCCGACACGCGCCGTCTCGTCGCCGCGATGGTGGCGGCCGAGCAGTGCCGCCGGCTGCAGGCGCATGGCGTGTCGACGTTCCACTTCTACACGCTCAACCGCGCCGATCTCGCCTACTCGATCTGCCACGTGCTGGGTCTCCGGCCCGTCGCGACCGCCGTCAAAGCCGCCTGAAGGAACGCGTCATGCGCCCCCATCTGCTCGACACCCTCAAGGATCGCGTCCTGCTGTGCGACGGCGGCACCGGCAGCCGCGTGCAGGCGATGACGCTCGACGTCGAGCGCGACTACTGGGGCAAGGAGAACTGCACCGAGGTTCTCGTGCTTTCGCGCCCCGACCTCGTGCGCGCGATCGCGCGGTCGTATCTTGAGGCGGGATCGGACGTCGTGCAGACCAACACGTTCGGCGGTTCGCCGATCACGCTCGCGGAATTCGATCTCGGCGACAAGGCGCACGAGATCAACAAGCTTGCGGTCGAGTACGCGCGCGAGGAGGCCGAGGCCTTTGCCAAGAAGGACGGCAACCCGCGCTTCGTGCTGGGCTCGATCGGGCCGGGCACCAAGCTGCCCACGCTCGGCCATATCGACTATCAGAGCCTCGAGGACGCGCTGTACGTGCAGGCGCGCGGGCTGGTCGACGGCGGATGCGACGGCATCCTGATCGAGACCTGCCAGGACCCGCTGCAGATCAAGGCCGCGATCAACGGCGCCAAGCGGGCGCGCAAGGAATATGGCCGCGACGTGCCGCTGATGGTGCAGGTGACGGTCGAGACGACCGGCACGCTGCTGGTCGGTGCCGACATCGCCGCCGCCGCGACCGTCATCGACGCCATGGACGTGCAATCGATCGGCCTCAACTGCGCGACAGGCCCGCAGGAGATGGCCGAGCACGTCAAGTGGATCGCCGAGAACTGGACCGGCACGATCACCGTGCAGCCGAATGCCGGCCTGCCCGAGCTGGTCGACGGCAAGACGCATTATCCGCTTGCGCCCGACGCGATGGCCAAGTGGATCGAGCGTTTCGTCGCCGAAGACGGCATCAACATGGTCGGCGGCTGCTGCGGCACGGACATCGGCCACATCGCTGCCCTCGACGCCATGCTGCGCCGGCGCGCCGACGGCGGGCGCCACCGTCCGGCGCCCAAGGCGCGCAAGTCGGTCTGGGTCCCGTCGGTCGCCTCGCTCTACCATCAGGTGCCGCTGCGCCAGGAGAACGCGTATTTCTCGATCGGCGAGCGCTGCAACGCCAACGGCTCGCGCGCCTGGCGCAAGTTCCAGGAAGAGGGCAACTGGGAAGGCTGCCTCGACATGGGCCGCGAGCAGGTGCGCGAAGGCTCGCATGCGCTCGACGTGTGCACCGCCTTCGTCGGCCGCGACGAAGTCAAGGAGACGGGGGAGGTCATCAGCCGCTTCCGCGGCTCGATCACCGCACCGCTCGTCATCGATTCGACCGAACTGATCGTGCTCGAAAGCGCGCTCAAGCTCTATGGCGGCAAGGCGATCCTCAACTCGATCAATTTCGAGGACGGCGAAGAGCCGGCCGAGAAGCGCATGGAACTGGCGCGCCGCTTCGGCACGGCGGTCATCGCGCTGACGATCGACGAGGCCGGCATGGCCAAGGACATGAAGACCAAGCTCGCGATCGCGCATCGCCTGCGCGACTTCGCATGCGGCCGCTTCGGCCTGCCCGAGCACGATCTGATGATCGATCCGCTGACCTTCACGGTCGCGACCGGCAGCGAGGACGACCGGCGGCTTGCGGTCGAAACGCTCGACGGCATCGAGGCGATCGCGCGCGAGTTGCCGGCCTGCCAGATCGTGCTCGGCCTCTCGAACGTGTCGTTCGGCCTCAATCCGCCGGCCCGCCACGTGCTCAACTCCGTCTTCCTCGACCATGCGGTCAAGCGCGGCATGACGGGTGCCATCGTGCACCATTCGAAGATCATGCCGCTCCACAAGATCCCGGAGGAAGAGGCGAAGACCGCCGAGGACCTGATCTACGACCGCCGGCGCGCGGGCTACGACCCGCTGCAGGCTTTCATAGCGCTCTTCGAGAACCGCAAAGGCGAGGCCAAGATCGCGCGCAAGCGCCACGAGGCGGTCGAAGACCGGCTCAAGCAGCGCATCGTCGACGGGGACAAGCCGGGCCTCGAGGACGATCTGGCACTGGCGATGAAGAGCCACAAGCCGCTCGACATCATCAACACCTTCCTGCTCGACGGCATGAAGGTGGTGGGCGAGCTTTTCGGCTCGGGCAAGATGCAGCTGCCGTTCGTGCTGCAGTCGGCCGAGACGATGAAGGCGGCCGTCGCCTATCTCGAGAAGTTCATGGAGCGCGTCGAGGGCCAGCAGAAGGGCACGATCGTTCTCGCCACGGTCAAGGGCGACGTGCACGACATCGGCAAGAATCTCGTCGACATCATCCTGACGAACAACGGCTACAAGGTCGTCAATCTCGGCATCAAGCAGCCCATCGCCAACATCGTGTCGGCGGCCAAGGAGCACAAGGCCGACTGCATCGGCATGTCGGGCCTGCTCGTGAAATCGACCGTCGTGATGCGCGAGAATCTCGAGGAGATGACGCGCGAAGGGCTCGACGTGCCCGTCCTGCTGGGCGGCGCGGCGCTGACGCGCAAATACGTCGAGGAAGACTGCGTGGCCGCCTACGGGGCGGGCCGCGTGGCCTATGCCTCCGACGCGTTCGACGGGCTCGACCTGATGGACAAGGTCATCACGAAGAAGATCGACGGCCACCTTCAGACGATCCAGACCAAGCGCGCGGGCCGCCCGTCCAACCAGACGCGCAAGCTCGGCGAGGCAGCCGACGCCCGCCCGATGCGCCCGGTCGATGTCGAGGAGCTGAAGCTGCGACGGGCCGAGCTTGCCGCCAAGGCGCCGATCCCGGCTCCGCCGTTCTGGGGTCAGCGCACGCTCGATCACGTGCCGGTCAAGACGCTGATCCCGTATCTCAACGAGCGGATGCTCTACCAGTTCCAGTGGGGCTTCCGGAAAGCGGGCAAGAGCCTCGACGAGTACAAGGCGTGGGCGGCCCTCGAGCTCAAGCCCATCCTCAAGCGCATGCTCGATCTCGTCGAGGCTGACGCGATCTTGAAGCCGCAGGCGGTCTACGGCTACTGGCGCTGCTATTCGCAAGGCGACAGCGTGGTGCTGGTCGACGATTCGGGCACGAAGGAAGTCGCGCGCTTCGCCTTCCCGCGCCAGGCGCGCGAGGGCGGCCTGTGCATCGCCGACTTCTTCCGCGACCGGACGACGAACGAACTCGACGTGATCGGCCTGCAGGTCGTCACGGTCGGCCAGCGCGCGTCGGACGTGGCGCGCGAATGGTTCGCCGAGAACCGCTACCAGGACTATCTCTACCTGCACGGGCTCGGCGTCGAGCTGGCCGAAGCGCTTGCCGAATACGTGCACAAGCGCATCCGCGCCGAGCTGGGTTTCGCGGGCGAGGACGACCGCGACATCGACAGGATGCTCCAGCAGGGCTATCGCGGCTCGCGCTATTCGTTCGGCTATCCGGCGTGCCCGAACCTCGCCGACCAGGAGCAGATCCTGAAGCTGCTCGACGCGACGAAGATCGGGATTTCGCTCTCCGACGAATGGCAGCTGCATCCCGAGCAGAGCACCTCGGCGATCGTGCTGCACCATCCGCAGGCCAAATACTTCAGCGTATGACGCGCATCCTCGCGAGCGTGGCCGAACTGCGTGCATTGGTCGCCGCGTGGCGGCGCGAGGGTGCGCGCGTGGCGCTCGTGCCGACGATGGGCGCCCTGCATGCCGGGCACCTGTCGCTGGTCGAGGCGGGCCTGCGGCATGCCGAGCGCGCCGTCGTGTCGATCTTCGTCAATCCCACGCAGTTCGGGCCCAACGAGGATCTCGCGAAGTACCCGCGGCAGGAAGCGGCGGACGTGGCCCTGCTGGAGAAGGCCGGTGCACACGCCGCCTTCATCCCGCCGGTGGCCGAGATGTATCAGAACGGCCATGCAACGCGCGTCGACGTGGCGGGCCTCGCCGACTGCCTGTGCGGGGCGGCACGCCCCGGCCATTTCGCCGGCATGGCGACGATCGTCACGAAGCTGCTGCTGCAATGCCTGCCCGACGCGGCGCTGTTCGGCGAGAAGGACTGGCAGCAGCTGCAGGTCGTCCGCCGCTTCGTGCGCGATCTCGACATCCCGGTCGCGATCGTCGGTTGCCCGACCGTGCGCGAGGCCGACGGGCTCGCTCTCTCCTCGCGCAACGCGCGTCTTTCGCCTGCGGCACGCGCGAAGGCGCCGATCCTGAACCGGTTGATGGTCGAAATCGCCGCGAAGGTCGCCGCCGGCGTGTCGGCCGCACCGCTGCTTGAGGCCGCGCGCGCCGAACTTGCCGCGAACGGCTTCACGAAGATCGATTATCTGGAACTGCGCCAGCCCGAGACGCTCGCCCCCGCCCCTGGCGCGCCCGCGCGCCTTTTCGCGGCCGCATGGATGGGCGACGTGCGCCTCATCGACAACGTGCCGGTCTAGCGCAACGCCCGCCGGTAGAGCGGGCCGAGCAGGGCCGGGATCATGTAGATCGGGAACTGCACGCAGCTGAAGAACAAGAACAGGTCGGACTGCGTGGCGATGCCCATGGCACCGACCAGCAGCGCGAAGTTCCGGTTGCCGGCCGCGAGTGCCGCAGCAAGCGACTGCGCGCGCGTGAGGCCGAGCGAGCGTTCGAACGCGACGAGCAGGCAAGCCGCCAGCCCCTGCAGGCCGAAATTCGTCGCGAAGGCGGCGGCGAGATAGGCGAGGACTTTTGCCGGATCTTCGCGTAGCCGGTCGGCGAAACCGTCGACCGCGCCGAAGGCGAACAGCACGAGGACGAGCACGCCGACGCCGCCGATCGCCCCGTCGTGGCGGCGGACCAATTCTTCGCCCATCAGGCGCCGCGCGATCCATGCGGCGGCGAATGCCCCGCCGACGAGGCCGGCCAGCCGCGCCATGAGGGTGCTGGCACCGATCTCGACCTCGATGCCGAGCAGCCAGAGTGCGAGCGGGGGCTGGACGACGGGCAGCGTCAAGCTCGTCGCGACGAGCAGCACCAGCGCCAGCCGCGCATCGAGCCCCAGCATCAGCGCATAGGCCGTGACCGAGACGAGCATCGGTGCGGTGGCAAAGAGCGGGATCGCCAGACGCAGCCCGTCGGGCAGCGGAACGAGCGACACGACCCACGCCGCGAAGACCGGGCTTGCGACCATCAGGAGGCCGACGAGCAGCAGGATCGGGACGGGCCGGCGCATCGGCTCCACCAGACGCGCCCAGTCCATGCGCAGGATCGCGGATGCGAGCAGGAACGTCACCGCGGGCACGAGGACGGGGCGCGCTATGGCGGCAAGGCCCGGCATCGCGATGCCGGCAAACAGGCACAGCGCCAGGATCGTCGATGCGCGTCGGTTGAGGAATTCGAGGAAGCGGACCGGCATGGCGCGGCGAGCCTAGCATGGGGATTTGCCGGCGCCGGTCGTTGCGCTAGGGTGCGCGCCCCATGGAAGCGCAAGCCGGATTTCCCGCCCCGTTCGACCGCCATGCCGAGCCCGTCCGCCCGGAATGGATCGACTATAACGGCCACATGAACGTCGCCTTCTACGTGCTGGCGTTCGACAACGCGACCGACACGTTCTTCGAGGCGATGGATTTCGGGGCGGCGTGGCGCCGGCGCACCGACCGCTCGTTCTTCGCGGTCGAGGGGCATGTGCGCTATCTCGGCGAACTGAAGCCCGGCGAAACGCTCGCCATCACGACCCAGCTCGTCGCGGCCGATGCCAAGCGGATCCATTATTTCCATACGATGCGCAATGCGGCGAGTGGTGCCGTTGCGGCAACGATCGAGTTCCTTTCCCTGCATGTCGACATGAGGAGCCGCCGGGCGGTGCCGTTCGCCCCCGACGACCGGGCGCGGATCGACGCGGTCGCCCGCGCCCATGCGCATTTGCCCGCCCCGGAAGCGGCCGGGCGGCGCGTTTCGATGCCGCCCTTGCGTATACCGGGGTCGAGCGACTAAGAATTCAGGGGTATTTCCCCCGGGAGACCGAGATGAACGACCAGATTGCCGCAGCCGCTCCTTCCGTACAGATCCGCACGCGGGCCGTCACGGCCGCCCTTGTCGCGATGGTGTTCGGCGCCTTCGTCGTCGGCGCCGTCGGCTTCGCCGGGGCCATGGAAATCCACAATACGGCGCACGATTCGCGCCACAGCTTCGCCTTCCCCTGCCACTGAAGCGCGCGGATACCGGGATGATCGCACGTCTTCTCTGGGTCGGGCTTCTGGCCGGCCTCGTCGCCGGGCTGCTTTCCGCCGCCGTCCAGGCGATCGGCACGTGGCCGCTGATAGCACAGGCCGAAACCTTCGAAATTGTCGATCCTGCCGCGGCCGAGGAATGGTCGCCCGAGGGTGCGGCGCGCACCGCCTGGTCGGTGCTGTTCAACCTGCTCGCGGGCGCAGGCTTCGGCCTGCTTGCCAACGGCGCACTCCTCATCCTGCGCAGCCTGCGCACCACCACGCTCGACTGGCGCGTGGGTGCGATCGTCGGCGCGTTCGGGTTCCTTACCTTCGCACTCGCCCCGGCTTTCGGGCTTGCACCGGCATTGCCCGGCATGGCCGAGGGCGATCTCGTCGCCCGGCAGGTCTGGTGGCTGGCGACCGCAGCCGCCACGCTCAGCGGCGCCGTGCTGATGGTGCTTGGCCGGCGCACGACCGACTGGCTGCTCGGTGCGGTCCTAGTCGCGGCCCCGCATGTCGTCGGCGCGCCCGGCGAGGCGATGGGACTGCTCGGCCTGCTTTCGCATTCGGGCACGGTGGGCGAGGGCGGCATGCCGGCGGGTCTTGCCCAGCGCTTCGCGATCGCATCGCTTGCGGCGGCCGCGGCTTTCTGGCTTGCCCTCGGCGTCGCTTCGGCGTGGCTCCAGCGCCGCTTCCTCGATCTCACCTGACCGTCGCTACAGCGACGATTTGAGCTTCAGATAGGTCCGCCGGTCGGCCGACGGGATCGCCATCTTCTTCACTTCGCCGTCCTGCAGCAGGTCGAATTCCAGCGTCGTCCCGGCGGGCCCCTGCGCCCAGAGCGAGCGGAAGAACCCGTCGAGCGAGTCGGGCTGCGCGCCCTTGACCGAGACGATCACGTCGCCGCGCTTGATCCCGGCCTTCTCGGCCGGGCCTTCGGGCGTGACGCGCGCGACGAACAGCCGGCCGCGCACCGGCTCGACCGACATGCCCAGCCACGGCCGCACCGGCCCCGAGACCTTCCCGTCGTCGATCAGGTCGGCGAGGATCGGCGACAGCAGGTCGACGGGCACGAACACGTTGCCGGGGATCGGCGTCTCCCCGCCCGTCACGTTCGCGACGATCAGCGAGCCCACGCCGATCAGCTTGCCGTTCGTGTCGAGAAGGGCCGCTCCGCTCCAGGCCGGATGGGGCGGGCTCGTCCAGATCGCCTGGTCGAGCATGTACTCCCAGTTGCCAGCGAAAGTGCGCCGCGAGACGACGAAGGCGGGGGTGGCCGCGTCGGGCCCGCCGGCGGCGGCGATCACGACGGGGTCGCGCGCCTTGATGTCGGACGAACGGCCCAGGGCGATCGGCTTCACGCCGCGCGGCGCTTCGGCCGCGCGCATCAGGCCAAGGCCGCTGTCGTGGTCGTAGCCGATGACCTCGGCCAGGACCGTGCGGCCGTCGGCGAAGCGCACCTCGCCGCCCGACGCCTCGACCATCAGGTAGCCGATGGTCAGCAGGAGGCCCGTGCCGTCGATGATGATCGCGGTCCCTTCGCGCTCGCGCCCCAGCGTGGCGGCGGTGCGCGCCTCGGCGGGCACATAGGTCTTGAGATGGACGATGGCGCCGAACGTGCCGTCGAGCCCGCCCGACTGGGCGCGGGCAAGCGGCGGTGCCAGCACGAGAGCGAATAGGACGGCGAGCGAACGCAGCGTGACGCGCATATCGGCCTCCCGGAGCGGACGGACCGGCCCGGCGGAATCCCGCCGGCCCCATGCCCGCTATCCATGCATTGTCCATGCCCGGATCGGTTTCGCCAAGGCTCTTGCATGCTATACAGCGCGCGGATGACCACGCTTCCCGAATCGGCCGCCCGCCCGGCCTATCTTGCCAACCTCAACCCGCCGCAGCTTGATGCCGTCACCTCGACCGAGGGACCGCTTCTGGTGCTGGCGGGGGCGGGGACGGGCAAGACGCGCGTGCTGATCACGCGCGTGTGCCACCTGATGGTCACGCGCAAGGCCTTTGCCAACCAGATCCTCGCGGTCACCTTCACCAACAAGGCCGCGGCCGAGATGCGCAACCGCATCGCCGCGATCGTCGGCGACTCGGTCGAGGCGATGTGGCTGGGCACCTTCCACGCACTCGCCGCGCGCATCCTGCGCCGGCACGCCGAGCATGTGGGCCTCAAGCCCAATTTCACGATCCTCGACCAGGACGACCAGATCCGGCTGATCAAGCAGCTGCTGCAGGCCGAGAACATCGACGACAAGAAATGGCCGCCGCGCGTCGTCCACGGCGTGATCGAACGCTGGAAGGACCGCGGCCTCACGCCCGACAAGGTCGGCACCGACCCGTCTGGCGAGGTCGCGGGCGGCCGCGCGGTCGAGCTCTACGCGATGTACCAGACGCGCCTCAAGACGCTCAACGCCTGCGATTTCGGCGACCTGCTGCTCCACAACCTGACGATCTTCCAGTCGCGCCCCGACGTGCTGGCCGAGTACCACAAGCGCTTCCGTTACATGCTGGTCGACGAATACCAAGACACCAACGTCGCGCAGTATATGTGGCTGCGCATCCTCGCCCAGCAGTCGCGCAACCTGTGCTGCGTGGGCGACGACGACCAGTCGATCTACGGCTGGCGCGGGGCCGAGGTCGGCAACATCCTGCGCTTCGAGAAGGATTTTCCCGGCGCCAAGATCGTGCGGCTCGAGCAGAACTACCGCTCGAGCGAGCACATCCTCGCCGCCGCTTCCGGCCTCATCGCGCACAACCGCGCGCGCCTCGGCAAGACGCTGTGGACGGCCGAGACGGGCGGCGAGCCGGTGATCGTGCGTCCGGTGTGGGACGGCGAGCAGGAAGCCAATTTCGTCGCCGACGAGATCGAGACGCTGCAGCGCGCGGGCGAGAAGCTGGGCGACATCGCCATCCTCGTGCGCGCGGGCTTCCAGACGCGCGAGTTCGAGGAACGTTTCATCACGCTGGGCATCCCCTATCGCGTGATCGGCGGCCCGCGCTTCTACGAGCGCGAGGAGATCCGCGACGCGATCGCCTATTTCCGTGTCATCGTGCAGCCCGACGACGACCTCGCCTTCGAGCGCATCATCAACAAGCCGCGCCGGGGCATCGGCGACGCGACGGTGCAGCTTCTCCAGCGCCTGGCGCGCGCGCGCAACATGCCGCTGCTCGCCGCCGCCGAAACGCTGGTGACGACCGACGAGCTCAAGCCCGCCGCGCGCAACGCGGTGCGCCGCGTGGTCGAGGATTTTGCGCGCTGGCGCGCCCAGGTCGAGCGCGCGCACCACGCCGAGCTTGCCGCCACCGTGCTGGACGAGAGCGGCTACACGCGCATGTGGCAGGAGGACAAGTCGCCCGAGAAGGACGGCAAGCTCGAGAACCTCAAGGAACTCGTTGCCGCCCTCGAGGAATACGACGATATGCCGGCCTTCCTCGAGCATGTCAGCCTCGTCATGGAGAATGCCGAGGCGGCCCCGTCGGACATGACGAGCCTGATGACGCTGCACGCCGCCAAGGGCCTCGAATTCGGCACCGTGTTCCTGCCGGGCTGGGAAGAAGGCCTGTTCCCCCATCCGCGCGCCCTCAACGAGAAGGGCGAGGACGGTCTGGAGGAGGAACGGCGGCTGGCGCATGTCGGCCTCACGCGCGCGCGCCGGCGCGCCTATGTCAGTTTCGCGGCGAACCGGCGCATCCACGGCATGTGGCAGTCGAGCGTGCCGTCGCGGTTCGTCGGCGAACTGCCGCCCGACCGCGTCGACGTGA
>CAYQDN010000035.1:0-19068 GCA_964416335.1 uncultured Azospirillum sp. | reverse complement strand
ACCGCCTTCGAGACGAGCCCCAACGGCCCGTGGCTGGTCGAGGCGTTCTTCGACGCCAAGCCCGATCTCGGGCGTCTGGCGCCGATGATCTTCGCCGCCGCCAAGTCGCTCGGCCGGCCGGTCCCGTCGCTGGAGGTGCAGGAAATCGCCGAGCGCGACTGGCTTGCCGAGAACCGCGCCTCGTTCCCGCCGCTGTCGATCGACCGCTTCTACGTCTATGGCAGCCACATCGACCGCGCCGTACCCGCCGGCTGCTGGCCCATCGCACTCGACGCGTCGATCGCCTTCGGCTCGGGCGAGCATGCGACGACCAAGGGCTGCCTCACCGCCATCGCCAGGCTCGCGCGGCGCAAACGCTTCGCGCGCGTGCTCGATCTCGGCTGCGGCTCGGGCATTCTTTCGATCGGGGCCGCACGCGCCAAGCCGTGCCGCGTGCTCGCGTCGGATATCGATGTCGATTCCGCCAATCTCGCGCGCCAGAACATGCGCGACAACGGCCTTGCCGCGCGCGTGCGCGTCGTGCACTCGGCCGGCTTCGCGAAGCTGGGCGCCACGCATGGCCGCTTCGATCTGGTGCTCGCCAACATCCTTGCCCGCCCGCTCACGCAGCTGGCCACGCCGCTATCGCATGCGCTCGTGCCCGGGGGCACGCTCGTGCTGTCGGGATTGCTGGCCGAGCAGGAGGCATGGGTGAAGGCGGCCTATCTCGCGCGCCGGCTCGTCTTCCGCGGCCGGCTCGCCATCGCGGGCTGGCACACGCTGGTCTTCCGCAAGCCGGCCTAACTCGCCGCTTCGTACTGGTCGGGGGCGAGCAGGCGATAGCCCACGCCCAGCTCCGTCACGATGTAGCGGGGGCGCGTGGCGTCGGCCTCGATCTTGTTGCGCAGCTTGCGCATGAAGATCCGCAGATAGTGCGCGTCCTCGGCGTGGCCGGGGCCCCACACCTCGTTCAGCATCTGCTGGTGCGTGGCGACCTTGCCGGCATGCCGCGCGAGGAACTGCAGCAGCTGGTATTCCTTGGGCGACAGCTTGATCTCGCCCTCGCCGATGAAGACCTGGCGGCGCGCCATGTCGATGGCAAGTTCGCCGACCGCGAATTTGGGCTGTGCCGCGATCTCGGGGATGCGCCGCAGGAGTGCGTTGACGCGCGCGACGAACTCGGCCGCCCCGAAGGGCTTGGTCATGTAGTCGTCGGCCCCGAGTTCGAGGGCACGCACCTTGTCGGCCTCGCGGTCGCGCACCGACAGGATCAGCACCGGAAGCCATGTCCATTCGCGCAGGCGGCGCAACACGTCGAGTCCGTCCATGTCGCCCAGCTGCAGGTCGAGCACGACGATGTCGGCACCGGCCGTCGGTGCCACGCGCAGCGCTTCGGCGCCCGAATCGGCCTCGATCACCTCGAACCCCTGGACCGACAGGCCGGTGCGCAGGAAACGGCGGATCTGCGGCTCGTCGTCGACGATCAGGATCTTGCGTGTCCGGTTCAAGCCGCTTCACCCTCGTCCGCGTAGTTCTTCACCTGTGCGGCCGGCAGCCGGATCCGCACGAGCGTGCCCTGGCCGAGCCCGGCGCTGGCCGCCTCGATGGTGCCGCCGCAAGCCTCGACGAAGGCGCGGCTGATGGCAAGGCCGAGACCGCTGCCGTCGGGTTCGCCCAGTCCTTCGACCGCGCGGTAAAACTGGTCGAAGATGTGCCGGCCCTGGTCGGGTGTGAGGCCGCGGCCCTGGTCGCGCACATAGAGGTCGATGTGATCGGGCCCGCCGGGTGCCGGGGCGGCACCGATCTCGATCGTCGAGCCGGGCGGGGCGTATTTGGCCGCGTTCTCGACGATGTTGGCGAAGGCCTGCTCGAGTAGGACGGCGTCGGCATTCGGCATCGCAAGGTCGGCCGGCAGTCGCACGTCGATGCGGTGGCGTTCGAGCGCTCGCCGGTTCTGGCGCAGCGCCACGTCGACGATGTCGACGAGATCGACCGGCTCGAGGACCGGCTGCAGCCGGCCGGCGCGGATGCGCGTGAGGTCGAACATGCGCGCGATCAGCCGGTCAAGGCGCGTGGCTTCCTCGCGGATCGTCACCTTCAGTTCGGTGCGCTCCTGCGCCGAGCACAGGTCGCCATAGCGTTCGAGCGTCGTCGCCGAACCGAGGATGGCCGCCAGCGGCGTGCGCAGGTCGTGCGAGATCGAGCTGAGGATCGCCTCGCGCAGCGTCTCGGCCCGCTGGTCCATGCGGATCGCGTCGATGCGCGCGGCAAGGTCGGAACGCACCAGCACGTTGGCGACGAAGGCAAGCAGCGCATCGACGAAGACGCGTTCGACGCCGCGCAGGAAGCCGTCGGACTCGATCGCGATCAGCCCCGACGGTTCCGCACCATGGCCGATCGCGCGAAGGCACCAGTCGTCCTTCTGGCGCGGCGGGATCGAGCGGCCCAGCGTCTTCCAGTCGTTCCACATCGCGCGCGCGGTCGCGAGCTGTGCGGGGCCAGGCAGGCTGCCGCCCTCGGAGGCCACGATGGCGATCGAGTCGCCGGCCGGGCGGAACAGGCAGACCGGCGCGTTGGCGAGCCCGTGGATCTCGCGCACGACGAGGACGGGCAGCTCGTCGAAATCCGCGACCGTCGCGACCCGCCGGCTGAAATCGTAGAGCTGGCGCATGCGCGCCTCGCGCTGGCGGGCACTGTCGGTCGAGTGGCGCGCCCAGTCGGCGACTCCGCCCACGACCGTGGCGACCAGGGCGAAGACCACGATGTCGAGCGCGTGCTCCGGGTCCTCGACATAGAAATTGTACATCGGCGGATAGTGGAAAAAGCTCACCGCCGCGACCGCCAGCGTGACCGCGACCAGTGCGTGCAACGGCCCCCAGAGCAGCGCCGAGAGCAGCACCGAAGGCACGAAAAGCAGCGATATCGTCGCAACCGATGCCGACTGCAGCAGGGCGTGCGCGACGATCGCGGTCAGCAGCACCATGGTGGAGGTCAGGATCAGCGGCTTGATGTTGTCCATCCCCGGCCCGGCCGATGTTTACGGAAAAGTTATACGCCTAGACAGTTCGTACCGTTGCATTTTTACGCGTATCCGGGGTCTTGTCCAACCTGAACGGCAGTCCACGAACGCACGCCGAGTCAAGAATATCCAAGTCGAATCATCGGATAAACAAAGGGGAGTTCCTGCGAATGAACGCCAATGCAGCCGGCATGGACGGCGTCGCGCCTATGACGCGCGAGGAGAAGAAGGTCATTCTGGCCTCTTCGTTGGGTACCGTTTTCGAATGGTACGATTTCTACCTCTACGGATCGCTCGCCGGGATCATCGGCGCGCAGTTCTTCAGCGCCTTCCCCGAGGCCCAGCGCAACGTCTTCGCGCTGCTCGCCTTCGCGGCCGGCTTCCTCGTCCGCCCGTTCGGCGCACTGGTGTTCGGCCGCCTGGGCGACATGGTGGGCCGCAAATACACCTTCCTCGTCACCATCGTGATCATGGGTACGTCGACGTTCCTCGTCGGCTGCCTGCCCGGCTACAACACGATCGGCGTCGTGGCACCCGTCGTGCTCATCGCGCTTCGCATGCTCCAGGGTCTCGCCCTGGGCGGTGAATACGGCGGTGCGGCCGTGTACGTCGCCGAGCACGCCCCGCAGGGACGTCGCGGCTTCTACACCAGTTGGATCCAGACGACGGCCACGCTCGGCCTGCTCCTTTCCCTGATGGTCATCCTGGCCGTCCGCCTGCAGATCGGCGAAAAGGAATTCGGCGAGTGGGGCTGGCGCATTCCGTTCCTGGTCTCGGTCTTCCTGCTCGGGATCTCGGTGTGGATCCGGCTCCAGATGGAAGAGAGCCCGGCATTCCGCAAGATGAAGGAAGAGGGCACGCACTCCAGGGCGCCGCTCTCGGAAGCCTTCGGCCAGTGGAAGAACGCCAAGATCGCGCTGCTCGCCCTGCTCGGCATGGTCGCCGGCCAGGCGGTGGTCTGGTACACGGGCCAGTTCTACGCGCTGTTCTTCCTGCAGGCGATCCTCAAGATCGACCTGTTCACCGCGAACGTGCTGATCGCCTGGTCCCTGATTTTCGGGACGGGCGGGTTCATCGTGTTCGGCGCCCTCTCGGACAAGATCGGCCGCAAGCCGATCATCCTGGCGGGCTGCCTGATCGCGGCGATCACGTACTTCCCGCTGTTCGGGGCACTCACCGAGACGGCCGATCCGACGCTGGCGGCGGCGCAGAAGAACGCGCCCGTCGTCGTCACGGCCGACCCGGCGGACTGCTCCTTCCAGTTCAACCCGGTCGGTACCGCGAAGTTCACCAGCTCGTGCGACATCGCCAAGTCGTTCCTGGCGCGCAACGCGGTGGCGTACAAGACGGAAAAGGGTGCGGCAGGCTCGACGGCGCAGATCGCCATCGGCTCGGTTGTCATCCCGTCGTTCGATGCCGACAAGCTGGGTGCCGCGGCCGGTGCCGCGACGACGGCGTTCAACACGGCGGCCACCGCGGCGATCTACGCGGCCGGCTATCCGCGGGCGGACGACAAGGAGCGCGTCAGGGTCACGGGCATCTTCGACGTGTTCCGCGCACAGCCGTTCAAGGTCGTCGTCATCCTGACGATCATGGTCATCTACGTGACCATGGTGTACGGCCCGATCGCGGCGGCACTCGTCGAGTTCTTCCCGACGCGCATCCGCTACACCTCGATGTCGCTGCCCTACCACATCGGCAACGGCTGGTTCGGCGGCCTGCTGCCGGCGACGTCGTTCGCGATGGTGGCCCAGACCGGCGACATCTACTACGGCCTCTGGTACCCGATCGTGGTGGCGCTCGGCACCTTCGTCATCGGGCTGCTGTTCGTGCCCGAAACGAAGGACCGCGACATCTACACCTACGAAGGCCAGCGCTAAGGCCTGCAACGACTCGTCCGCCCGGCTTCGGCCGGGCGGACCGGGTAGACTCCACCGGCGTGGACCTACCCTAACTCGGGGCTCCGCCTTGCGGCGGAGCCCCTTTTTTCTGCATTCCGTACCTGTCCGGGCCCGGGTTGCCCTCGCGCGCCAATCGGCCTATGTTCCGCTTTGGACGGGGCTGCGGGGTGCGTTCAGGCACGCGTATTCCCCGGGGCGATAATAACTCCTAGGGGGCTGTCCCTATCGACATCTTGGTGTCGACATATGGCCCCCACCTGCTGTTAGCGGGCCACGGAGGAAAGCAACGCCGACGGCCACTGTGGCTCCGTCCACCTTCCCGCCCTTCGCCGACATCCGGACGACGCCAGGCCGAACCTTGACCGCGCATCCGCCGCCGAACGACGAACTCGAAGAAGCCAAGACCGAACTTCGCGCGGCCGCCCGCGATCGGCGCGAGCATGCCCATGCGATCGGGGGCGCTGCCGCCGCGCGCGCCGTGCGCGACCGCTTCCTCGCCAAGGTTCCCCTCGCGCATGACGCGACCGTCGCCGGCTACTGGCCGTTCGGCAACGAACTCGATCCGATGCCCCTTCTCCATGCGCTTCATGCGCGCGGCTACCGGCTTGCCCTGCCGGTCGTCGTGCGCCGGCGTGCACCGCTGGTCTTCCGGCAGTGGAAGCCCGGCGACGCGATGGCCACGCATCATTTCGGCATGAGCGAGCCTCTCGCGACGAGCCCGCAGGTCGATCCCGACCTGCTGCTCGTTCCGCTGCTTGCCTTCGACGGCGAGGGCAACCGCATCGGCTATGGCGGCGGCTTCTACGATCGTACGATCGTGGCGCAGCGCCAGTTCAAGGCGCTGCGTGCCGTCGGCGTCGCCTTTTCGGTCCAGCAGGTCGAGCGCATCCCGACGACGGCGAACGACCAGAAGCTCGACTGGATCGTGACGGAAAAGGAAGCGCTGCCGATGCACCACGAGGCGCGCACGGGCTGGTTTTCGTGGTGGCCGTGGTGAAGCTGCTTTTTCTTGGCGACATCGTCGGCCGGTCCGGGCGCGACGCGGTGGCGCGCCATCTGCCTTCGTTGCGCAAGTCGCTCGGCCTCGATTTCGTCGTCGCCAACGGCGAGAACGCGGCGGGCGGTTTCGGCATCACCGACAAGATCGCGACCGAACTCTATTCCGCGGGCGTGGACTGCATCACGACCGGCAACCATGTGTGGGACCAGCGCGAGCTGATGCTGACGATCGACCGCGATCCCAAGCTGCTGCGCCCGCTCAACTTCCCCAAGGGCACGCCGGGCAAGGGGGCGGGCGTCTACCGGCTGCCGGGCGGCCAGTCGATCGTCGTCGCCAACGTGATGGCGCGGCTGTTCATGGATGCGCTCGACGATCCGTTCGCGGCCGTCGAAACGCTGCTGGGCCAGCACCGTCTCGGCACCGCCGGCCTCGCCGCGATCCTGATCGACGTGCATGGCGAGGCGTCGAGCGAGAAATACGCGATGGGCCATTTCTGCGACGGGCGCGCCTCGCTCGTCGTCGGCTCGCACAGCCACGTGCCCACCGCCGACGCGCAGGTGTTCACCGGCGGGACCGGCTACCAGACCGACGCCGGCATGTGCGGCGACTACGATTCGGTGATCGGCATGAAGAAGGAAGCCGCCGTGCAGCGCTTCGTGCGCAAGCTGCCGGGCGAGCGCCTGACGCCGGCCGAAGGCGAGGGCACGCTGTGCGCGATCTATGCCGAGTTGGGTGCCAACGGCCTGGCCACGCGCGTGGCCCCCGTGCGCGTCGGCGGACGGCTGATCCCGGCGATGCCGGGTTGACCCGCCGACGGGAACAAAACGTGACTGTCAGCTAGGTTTGGTATAGATTTCGCGCAAATTCCCTTATATCTAGCCGATTCGCACGCGATTCGAGCGGGACGTCAGGACATGGCCGGCCATTCCCAGTTCAAGAACATCATGCACCGCAAGGGCAAGCAGGACGCCCGCCGCGGCAAGATATTCACGAAGATCATCCGCGAGATCACGGTCGCCGCGCGCACCGGGTCGCCCGATCCGGCCTCCAATCCGCGCCTGCGCGCCGCGATGATCGCCGGACGCGCCGAGAACATGCCCAAGGACACGATCGACCGCGCGATCCGCCGCGGCTCGGGTCAGGAAGACGGCGTGGTCTACGAGGAATACCGCTACGAGGGCTACGGCCCCGGCGGGGTCGCGATCATCGTCGAGGCGATGACCGAGAACCGCAACCGCACGGCACCCGAGATCCGCACGATCTTCTCCAAGCATGGCGGCACGCTCGGCGAGGCGAATTCGGTCGCGTACAATTTCGCGCGCGTCGGCCAGATCGTCTTCGCGGCCGCCAGGATCGCGGCCGACGCGTTCCTCGACGCCGCGATCGAGGCCGGTGCCGACGACGTCGAGAGTGCAGCCGACACGCACACCGCGACCTGCTCGGTCGAGGCGTTCGGTGCGGTGCGCGCCGCCCTTGAGGCGAAGTTCGGCGAGCCCCGATCCGCCGCCCTCGTCTTCAGGCCGAGCGTGGGCGTGCCGGTCGACGAGGAGCAGGCGCGTTCGGTCATCGGCCTCGTCGAAGCGCTCGAGGACAACGACGACGTCCAGACCGTCACCGCGAATTTCGAGGTTTCGGACGCCGTGCTCGCCAAGCTTTCGGCGGCCTGAGCGGCATGCGCCTCATCGGCATCGATCCCGGCCTCAGGACGACCGGATGGGGCGTGATCGAAGCCGAGGGCAACCGCCTGATCCATGTCGCCAACGGCCGCGTGACGAGCGACGCGTCGGCCACGATGGCCGAACGGCTGGTGCAGCTGCATGACGGCCTGATTGAGGTGCTGGAGCGCTGGCGCCCGGCCGAGGCGGCCGTCGAGGAGACCTTCGTCAACTCGAACGCCGCCTCGACGCTGAAGCTCGGCCAGGCGCGCGGCATTGCCCTTCTGGCGCCGGCCCGCATGGGGCTTCCCGTTTCCGAATACGCCGCCAACTCGGTCAAGAAGGCGGTCGTGGGGGCGGGCCACGCCGACAAGACGCAGATCCAGGCGATGGTGAAGCGGCTGATGCCGGGTGTGGAATTCGCAGGCCCCGATGCCGCCGACGCGCTCGCCATCGCGATCTGCCACGCGCACCACGCGGCCAGCCGCAATGCCTGGGCCAAGGGCACGGTCATGGCGGGTGCGCGATGATCGCCAGGCTCAAGGGCCGCGTGGACGAACGCAACAAGGACAACTGCGTCATCGACGTGAACGGGGTGGGCTATCTCGTGCGCGCGTCCTCGCGCACGCTGGCCGCGTTGCCGGGCGTGGGCGAAGCCTGCACGCTGCATATCGAGACGAGCATCCGCGAAGACGCGTTCGAGCTGTTCGGCTTCCTGGTGCCCGAGGAGCGCGACTGCTATCGCCTGCTGACGACCGTGCAGGGCGTGGGCCCGAAAGCCGCACTGGCACTGCTGTCGGCCCTCGCCCCCGGCGAGATCGCGGCGGCAATCCTTGCCGACGACAAGTCGACGCTGACGCGTGCCGACGGCGTGGGGCCGAAGCTTGCCCAGCGCATCGCCTCGGAGCTCAAGGACAAGGTCGCCGCCCTCGGCCTCGCGGTTGCGGTGGGCAAGGCGGGCGGCATTTCAGTCGCGGGTGCCGCTCCGGCCGGCGGGGCTGCCGCCGATGCGGTCTCCGCACTCGTCAATCTCGGCTACAAGCGTGCCGAGGCGGTCATGGCCGTCAACAAGGCGGTCAAGAAGCTGGGCGATGCCGCACGGGTTGAGGCGCTGATCCCGGCAGGCCTTGCGGAGCTGGGCGCATGAGCAAGCCCAAGCCCGACGCGACCGGCCGCGAGGTCGCGCGCGAAGCCGCACCGGAAGACGCACCCGAGCTGAAGATCCGGCCGCTGTCGCTCGACGATTTCGTCGGCCAGCGCCAGGTGCGCGAAAACCTGCGCGTCTTCGTCGAAGCCGCGCGCGGGCGTGGCGAGGCACTCGATCACGTGCTGCTGCACGGGCCGCCGGGGCTGGGCAAGACGACGCTCGCCCAGATCGTCGCCAAGGAACTGGGCGTGGGCTTCCGCGCGACATCCGGCCCCGTCATCGCGCGCGCGGGCGATCTTGCGGCGTTGCTTACCAACCTGCAGCCGCGCGACGTGCTGTTCATCGACGAGATCCACCGGCTTGCTCCGGCGGTCGAGGAAATCCTCTATCCGGCGATGGAGGATTTCCAGCTCGATCTCATCATCGGCGAGGGGCCGGCCGCGCGCTCGGTGCGCATCGACCTGCCGCCCTTCACGCTGGTGGGGGCGACGACGCGTGCGGGCCTCGTCACCACGCCGCTGCGCGACCGCTTCGGCATCCCGCTGCGGCTCGTCTTCTATTCGCCCGAGGAACTCGAATCGATCGTGCGCCGGGCGGCCGGCGTGCTGGGCTGTGCGTTGGCCGACGACGGTGCGCGCGAGATCGCCAAGCGCTGCCGCGGCACGCCGCGCATCGCCGGGCGCCTGCTGCGCCGCGTGCGCGATTTCGCGGCCGTCGCGGGTATCGCCTCCATCGACCGCAAGGCGGCGGACGCCGCACTGGCAAGGCTCGAGGTCGATTTCCTCGGCCTCGATGCGATGGACCGGCGCTACATGACCTGTATTGCCGAGAACTACGGCGGCGGTCCGGTCGGCGTGGAAACGCTTGCCGCGGCACTGGCCGAGCAGCGCGACACGATCGAGGAAGTGATCGAGCCCTTCCTGATCCAGGAAGGGCTGCTGCTGCGCACGCCGCGCGGCCGCGTATTGGGCGAGAAGGGCTGGCGCCATCTGGGCCTCACGCCGCCGGCGGGTGCGCAAGTGCAGCTCGACTTCGTCGCCCCCGACGACGAGGCGGCCCCGTGAACGCGCCGCACCGTTTCAGCGTCCGCGTCTACTACGAGGATACCGACGCCGCCGGCATCGTCTACTACGCGAACTATCTCAAATTCGCCGAGCGCGCGCGCACTGAGATCCTGCGCGAGGCCGGCATCGTCCAGCGCACGATGGCCGAGGAACTGGGTGTGGCTTTCGCCGTACGCTCGGTCAATGTCGAGTACCTGCTGCCGGCGCGGCTCGACGAGGCACTGGTCGTCGAAACGACGATCCTTGCGGTCGGCGGGGCAACGGCCGAGGGCATACAGGTCGTCCGGCGGGCCGAGGACAGTGCCGAACTCGCCCGGATTGCGGTAAAGCTCGCCTGCCTCAAACTGGCCGGCGGCCGGCCGGCGCGCATACCCCAATCCGTCCGCGCGGCCCTGTCGCGCCATATTGTCGTCACGAAAGCCTGAGACAACCCGAACTTTCCAGGAAAGCACCGAGAAATGGACCGTACCGTCGAAGCGACTGCCCTGGCCGGCTCCGGCATGCCCGAATTCACGCCGTGGGCCCTGTTCCTGCATGCCGATCTGGTCGGCCAGTTCGTCGTGCTGGTCCTGCTGATCGCGTCGTTCTGGACCTGGGCGATCGTCATCGACAAGTGGCTGCGCCTGCGCCGGCTGCAGGCGGCCGCCAACCAGTTCGAGGACCAGTTCTGGTCCGGCGGCTCGCTCGAGGATCTCTACGACCGCATCGGCGCCCAGCCCGCCGACCCGATGACCGCGATGTTCGGGGCCGCGATGCGCGAATGGCGCCGCACCGCTGCCAAGGGCCTCGTCGCCGCGGGCCAGATGCGCGCCTCGCTCCAGGCGCGCATCGAGCGCGTGATGCAGGTAACGCTGTCGCGCGAGATGGACCGGCTCGAAAAGCAGATGACCTTCCTCGCCTCGGTCGGTTCGACCGCACCCTTCATCGGCCTGTTCGGCACGGTGTGGGGCATCATGCGTTCGTTCCACTCGATCGGCGTGACGAAGAACACGTCGATCGCGTCGGTCGCCCCGGGCCTTGCCGAGGCGCTGTTCGCCACGGCCCTCGGCCTCATCGCCGCGATCCCGGCGGTCATCGCCTACAACAAGATCTCGACCGAGCTCAACCGCTACGCCGGGCGCCTCGAGACGTTCTCGTCGGAGTTCGGCGCCATCCTGTCGCGCCAGCTCGAAGAGAAGAACTAGGCCATGGCCGGACCCCTGATGCAGTCCGGACGGCGCGGCCCTTCGCGCCGGGGTGCGCGCCTCGTCGCCGAGATCAACGTCACGCCGTTCGTCGACGTGATGCTGGTGCTGCTGGTGATCTTCATGATCACGGCACCGCTGCTGACTTCGACCGTGCAGGTCGACCTGCCGCAGACGCAGGCGGCACGCGCCACCGGCCAGGACGAACCGCTCATCGTCACGGTGAATTCCAGCGGCAAGGTCTTCCTGATGGACAGCGAGCTGGAACTCGAAGGGCTGATCGCGCGCCTGCGCGCCATCACCAACAACAACAACGAGGCGCGCATCTTCGTGCGCGGCGACAAGGCCATCAACTACGGCCGCGTGCTCGAGGTGATGGGGGCGATCTCCGCGGCCGGCTACAGCAAGGTCGCCCTGGTCGCCGAAGTGCCGACCGGTGCGCGCGCCGGCCAGCAAGCGCCGCGGCGGTAGGACCGCGCGATGGCGGCGATCGCGGCAGCAGGCGGGCAGGGGCCGGAAATGGCGGGCCCCGACATGCGCTGGGGCATGGTTGCTTCGGCTGCACTCCACGTCGTCGCGTTCGCGTTCGTGGTCCTCGACCCCTTGAGCCTGCTCCGGCCGCGCGTGGACGTGCAGGAAGCCCCGATGATCTTCGAGGTGCTTCCCATCGCCGCGATCACCAACGCCCCGCCGCCGCGCCCCGATCCGCCGGCCCCCACGCCGCCGAAGGTCGAA
The DNA here is from genome assembly GCA_964416335.1 of uncultured Azospirillum sp. Taxonomy (GTDB): domain Bacteria; phylum Pseudomonadota; class Alphaproteobacteria; order CACIAM-22H2; family CACIAM-22H2; genus Tagaea. Next base: position 7,384 of record CAYQDN010000035.1, on the reverse strand, counting down.
GCCCCGCCGGCCGAAGCGCCGACACCGCCGGCCCCCACGCCGCCGCGTCCGCAGCCCACGCCGCCACCCCCACCCCCGCCGCCACCTCCGACACCGCCGCCGCCCGCACCGGCACCGCCGGCACCTCCGCCGCCTGTCCCGGTACCGGCCCCCACGCCGCCGCCGCCAACACCGCCGCGTCCCACGCCTGCGCCGACGCCGCCCGCACCGCCGGCCCCGCCGCCGCGCCAGCAGCCGCCGCAGTTCAGTCTCGACAACGTGCTGCGCGACCTGACCAAGCCGCGGCCGGCCCCGCCGCAGGCGGCGCAGGCGCCTGCCACGCCGGCACCCCAGCCGGCCGCGCGCGCGGCGTCGAACGCGCCCAACAACCCGCTGCTGCCGCTGTCGATGACCGAGACCGATGCGATCCGCCAGCGCGTCTCGCAGTTCTGGAACATCGATGCGGGCGCCCGCGGCGTCGAAACCTTCGCGGTCGAATTGCGCGTCTGGGTGCTGCCCGACGGCAGCGTGCAGGACGTGAAGATCGAACGCACGACCGGCGAGGACAACGCGTTCCGCCAGGCCTTCGCCGAGGGTGCGCGCCGGGCCGTCCAGCGCGCCTCGCCGCTGCCGATGCCGGCCAGCAACGCCCAGCAAATGACGAACGGAAACCTTCTTCTCGCCTTCAAGGCGAGCGAAATGTTGGGACAGAGACGCTGACGCCCGAATCGTTCTAGAACTGAACCCGTCCTTTCGATGGAAGCATGCCGATGACGATGATCGACCGCTCCGGTTTCCCGATGTCGCGCCGGGCACTTTTCGCGGGCGGGCTGGCGCTTGCCGCCGCACCTGCCGCCGCACAGGTGCGCATCGACATCACGCGCGGGCGCGTCGACCCGGTCCCGACCGCGGTGTCGAACTTCTTCGGCGAGGGCCCGGACGAAGCGACGGGCCGCGAGATGGCCAAGGTGATCTCGGGCAACCTTGAACGTTCGGGCCTGTTCCGCCCGATCGACCAGAAGGCCTACATCCAGACGCCCGCCCAGATGCGCACGGCCCCGCCGCGCTTCCCCGACTGGCGCAGCCTCAACGCAGCCCTTCTCGTGCAGGGCTCGGTCGAAACCCAACGCGACGGGCGTCTGCGCGTCGAGTTCCGCCTGTGGGACGTCTACGGCGAAAGCCAGATGGAGGGCCGCGTCTACACGACCGTGGCGGCCAACTGGCGGCGCATCGCGCACATCGTCTCGGACGCGGTCTACAAGCGCGTCACCGGCGAGGACGGCTATTTCGACACGCGCATCGTCTACATCTCGGAATCGGGTCCGGCGCAGAAGCGCGTCAAGCGGCTGGCGATCATGGACCAGGACGGTGCCAACCACCGCTTCCTCACCGACGGGCGCGAACTCGTCCTCACGCCGCGCTTCTCGCCGACCGCACAGGAGATCACCTATCTCGCCTACGTGCCGTCGCCCAACAACGCCAACATCGTGCGGCCGCGCGTCTATCTCTACAACATCGACACCGGCCAGCGCGAAGTCGTGGGCGACTTCCCCGGCATGACCTTCGCGCCGCGTTTCTCGCCCGACGGCAACCGCGTCATCATGTCGATGTCGCAGCAGGGCAACACCGACGTCTATTCGATGGATCTGCGCACGCGCCAGGTGCTGCGCGTGACGAACCATCCGTCGATCAACACCTCGCCGTCCTATTCGCCCGACGGGCAGCGCATCGTCTTCAACTCGGATCGCGGCGGCACGCAGCAGTTGTATACGATGACGTCCGGCGGCGACAACGTGCAGCGCATCAGCTTCGGCACCGGCCGCTATTCCACACCCGTCTGGTCGCCGCGCGGCGATCTGATCGCCTTCACCAAGCAGACCGAGGGCGATTTCTACATCGGCGTGATGAAGCCCGACGGCAAGGACGAGCGTCTGCTGACCCGCGCCTTCCTGGTCGAGGCCCCCACCTGGGCACCGAATGGTCGCGTGGTGATGTATTTTCGCCAAGGCCCATCGGACGCCCGCGGGCAGGGGGGGAATCCGCGACTTTATTCAATCGATCTAACGGGTTACAACGAGCGGGAGATCCTGACCCCGGCAGACGGTTCCGACCCCGCCTGGTCGCCGCTATTGCCTTGACGATCCTTGACGATCCTTGATTTGTAACAACCCGGCCTTTATATTCCGCTCGGTTTTGCCAGAGCGGGCCCATTTTCGGTGCACGCATTGCGACAAACTGTCTATGCGCATTTCGCCTGCCTTCGGGTATGACGCCTGCGCAAAATGCGGTTTTCGCACTGCGACGAAGGTGATCCGCCGCGGTCGTACGACACACCACATCATACCGACACGCCACATCCCGAGACGTGGGTAGGAAGAAAGAGGAGTTCGATTAAATGCGCTTTAAGCTGATGAGCATGCTTGCCGCGGTCGCCCTGCTGGCTGCGTGCGAAACCGCCCCGCAGACCTCGGGCACGACCACGAGCGCTGGCGGCCCGCCGGCTCCGGCAGCGGCCGCGACCCCGTCGGGTCCGCGTCCGGGTTCGCAGGAAGACCTGGTCCGCAACGTCGGCGACCGCATTTTCTACGACTTCGACAAGTCGGAACTGCGTCCGGAAGCCCGCCGCACGATCGAGCGTTGGGCCGGCTGGCTGAAGCAGTACCCGCAGGTCACCGTGACCGTCGAAGGTCACGCCGACGAGCGCGGCACGCGCGAGTACAACATCGCGCTGGGCGAGCGTCGCGCCACCGCGGCCCGCAACTTCCTCGTCTCGCAGGGCATCGACGCCCGCCGCGTGGCGACGATCTCGTACGGCAAGGAACGCCCGGCGGTCCTCGGCTCGAACGAGGCGGCCTGGTCGCAGAACCGTCGCGCGGTCATGCAGGTCAACTAAGCAGGCAGCGGTTCGCCGCTCCGCTTAGACTGGGATGTAGAAGCGCCCGTCCGGGTTTTCCCGGGCGGGCGTTTTCTTTTTGAACGCATCGAGAAACCTTCCGGGACCGCCATGACGCTGCTGCGCCGCCATCTGCCGATCCTGATGCTCGCTTCGCTGCTGGCGGCCTGTGCCGCCGGGACCCCGGCACCGGAGCCCGAACCGCGCGTCTATCTGGTCTTCTTCGAGGTCGACAGCGCCGAACTCACGCCGATCGCACGTCAGGCGCTGGCACGCCTGCCCGAGCGGCTGGCGCGCGTCCCGCAGGCACGCGTGACGATCGAGGGCCACACCGACGCGGTCGGCTCGGCGGCCTACAACGTGCGGCTGGGCGAGCGGCGGGCGTCGGCCGTGCGCGATTTCCTGACCGGCAACGGCGTCAACGCGATGCGCATCGAGACGATGTCGTACGGGGCCGAAGCATCCGACGCGCTGGGGGCCGGCCAGCGCGCCTCGGCCCTGCTGCGCCGCGTGGCCGTGCGCGTCGACTGAACGCGCACTGCCGCAAAAGCGCCGCGATCCGGCCGTTGCGGCGACATCTTTGCGATGCAGGTTGCATGCACGCCGATTCGCGGGCGAAAAGGCGCGGCGTCCAACCGGAGGATCGAAGAAAAATGCGTATCAAATTGCTGGCCGCCGTCGCGGCCCTGGCACTGCTTGCGGCATGCGACACGGCCGGAACCAACAGCGGCGGTGCCAGCGGCACTGGCGGCGTGCCCGTCGTCGCGAATCCGCCGGCAGGCGGATCCGGCATCGGCTCGGGTGCGCTCGGTGCGGGTGCCGTGCGCCCCGGCAGCCAGGAAGATCTCGCGGCCAAGGTCGGCGACCGGATCTACTACGACTCCGACCGCTCGGACCTGCGCGCCGACGCGCGCCGCACGGTCGAGGGCTGGGCGGGCTGGCTGCGCCAGAACCCGCAGGTCTCCGTCACGATCGAAGGCCATGCCGACGAGCGCGGGACGCGCGAATACAACCTCGCACTCGGCGAGCGCCGGGCCGCCGCCGCGCGCAATTTCCTGATCACGCAGGGCATCGAGGCGCGCCGCCTTGCCACCGTCTCCTACGGCAAGGAACGCCCGCAGGTCCTCGGCTCGAACGAGGCCGCGTGGAGCCAGAACCGCCGCGGCGTGATGCTGGTCAACTAGCCCGGACGGCAATTCCGAAGACGGAGCGGGCGGGCGCCCCCGGGGTGCCCGCCCGCCTTTATTTCGCCGCCCGCGAACCTTAAACTCGGGCCCCATGATCCGCCGATTCGCCCTTTGCGCCGCGCTTGCCGCGGCCGCCTTGTGGAGCGGGACCGCACCGGTCCGCGCCCAGTCGCAAGATATCCGCCCCCTGATCGACCGCATGGACCGCCTGCAGCGGGACATGGACGTCATGCAGCGCAACCTCGCGCGCGGCGGCACCGGCGGTGCCGTGCAGCCGGTGAGCCCGCCGCCCTCCCCGCAGATGGCGCCGGGGGCCGGTACCGTGCCGTCGAGCGGCTTCGTCGAGCAGACCGACGTGCGCCTCTCCGCCCTTGAAGGGCAGATGCGCGATCTCACGGGCCGCATCGAAGAAGCGCTCAACAATGTCAGCCAGGTCCAGCAGCGCCTCGAGAAGCTCGTCGGCGACGTCGATTTCCGTCTCGGCCAGATCGAGAAGGGCGGGGCGCCCGCACCTTCCGCCGCCGACGCGGCTGCACCTGCCGCCGCAGCACCGGCCTCGCCGGGCCAGCCCGTGGTGCGCCCGGGCGAAGCACGCCTGCAGCTTGTTCCCGGCGGCCCCGCGACGGCCCCGCAGGCCGCACCGCAGGCGGCCCAGGCCGGCGGGGCGCCGGCCGCGGCCACGAGCGTGGCGCTGCCCGTCGGCCCGCCCGAGACGCAGTACGAATTCGCCTACGGCCTCTACCAGCAGGCCGTGCAGGACCGCGGCGATTTCGGCCGCGCCGAAACCGCACTGCGCAGCTTCGTCACCGCCAACGGCACGCACCGCCTTGCGGGCGACGCGCAGTACTGGCTGGGCGAAACCTTCTATGCGCGGCGCGACTGGCCCAACGCCTCGGCCGCTTTCGCCGAACAGTTCCGCCGCTTCCCGCAGAACGCCAAGGCGCCCGACAGCCTGCTGCGCCTCGGCCAGTCGCTGGGTCAGCTCAACCGCAAGCCGGACGCCTGCGGCACGCTTGCCGAGCTCGACAAGCGCTACCCGACCGCCAGCCAGTCGATAAAGATCGCCGCCCAGCGCGAACGTTCCCGCCTGCAGTGCAATTGAGCGCCCGCGTGCCGTGAGCGGCGGCGGCACGCCAATTTCCGATGCCGCGTTCGCCGCGGCGCTCGCACGCTTCGGCCCCTTCGAGACCGGCCCGCATGTCGCCGTCGCCTGGTCGGGCGGCGGGGATTCCACGGCCCTGCTTGCGTTGACGATGGCATGGGCCGCCGCGTGCGGCGGGTGCGTCACGGCCTTGCATGTCGATCACGGCTTGCGCGCGAACTCGGCCGACGAGGCTGCACGGCTCGCCGCGCGCGCCGCGGCCCTGGGCATCGCGTTCGAATGCCGGCGCTGGACGGGCGACAAGCCCGCGACCGGCGTGATGGCCGCCGCGCGCGACGCGCGTCTTGCCCTGCTCGAAGACGCGTGCGCTGCGTCCGGCATCTGGCATCTGCTGCTCGGCCACACGTCGGACGACCAGAACGAGACGGCCGAGCTTCGCGCCGCGCGCGGCTCAGGCCCCGACGGGCTTGCCGGCATGTCGGCGATCGTCGAGCGCACGCACATGCGCCTCCTGCGCCCGCTGCTCGGCTTCGCGCATCCCGCCCTGCTGGCGACGTGCCGGGTGCATGGGCTCGACTGGTTCGAGGACCCGGGCAACCGCAATCCGCGGTTTGCGCGCGCCGCCCTGCGGCTGGCGGGCGACGTTCCGGAAATCGCGGCCGCGGAACGCGCCGATGCACGCATCGCACGCGAACGCGAACTCGCCGATCTGCTGGCACGGACCGTGGCGCTCGATCCGGCCGGGTTCGCGTATATCGATCGCGCCACGCTTCTCGAACACCCGTTCGGCCTTGCCTGTGCGGCCCTCGCGCGCGTGACGCGCACGGTGGGCGGCGGGGAATACGCACCGCGCGGTCCCCGCGTCGAGGCGACGATGCGCGCTCTTGCCGCACCCGGCCGCCTGCCCGCGCGCACGCTGGGCCACTGCAGCCTCGTGCCGCTGGCCGACGGACGGCTGCTCGTCGCGCGCGAGCCGGCGGACCTTGCCCCACGTGCGGCGCTGGCACCGGGCGTGTACGTGCACTGGGACGGCCGTTTCGAGGCGGTGCAGCGCCGTTCTGGTTCCGGACTGTCGCTGGGGGCGCTGGGCATGGCGGGCTGGGCCGCCCTGCCGCGCGAATTCCGGGCAAAGGCCGCCAAAACCGTGCCGCCGGTGGCGCGGGCGACCCTTCCGGCACTATGGGACCTTGACGGGTTGGCCTCGGTCCCCCACCTCTTTTATGGACGGGAGCGGTATGCCCTTGATACCGTAGAATTCCGTTTTCGTCCCCGGCATGCACTGGCTGGCCCGCTCTTCGCCGGTCCGCACGAAGCACCGGCTCCGGCTCGTCGTCCTGTGAGGCCAAGTCCTTGAACAATTTCGGTAAAAATCTGGCGCTGTGGGTGATCATCGGCTTGCTGCTGATCGCACTCTTCAACCTGTTCCAGGGATCCAGCCCGCGCGGCAATGCCTCGCAGATCCAGTATTCCGAGTTCCTCAGCCTCGTCGAGCGCCAGCAGGTGCGCGACGTGACGATCTCCGGCCCGCAGGTGCGCGGCCATCTGCAGCCCGACGGGCGCAACTTCGTCACCTACGCGCCCAACGATCCTTCGCTCGTCGACCGGCTGCAGAAGAACAGCGTCTCGTTCTCGGCCGCCCCGCTCGAGGAGCCGATGCATCCGCTCCTCCAGATCCTGATCTCGTGGGCGCCCTTCCTGGTCATGATCGGCCTGTGGGTCTTCTTCATGCGCCAGATGCAGGGCGGCGGCGGACGCGCGATGGGCTTCGGCAAGTCGAAGGCCCGCCTGCTGACCGAGAAGGTCGGTCGCGTGACGTTCGACGACGTCGCCGGCATCGACGAGGCCAAGCAGGAGCTCGAAGAGATCGTCGAGTTCCTGCGCGACCCGCAGAAGTTCCAGCGCCTCGGCGGCAAGATCCCCAAGGGCGTGCTGCTCGTCGGCCCGCCGGGTACCGGCAAGACGCTGCTCGCGCGCGCCATCGCGGGCGAGGCGAACGTGCCGTTCTTCACGATCTCGGGCTCCGACTTCGTCGAGATGTTCGTCGGCGTGGGCGCCAGCCGCGTGCGCGACATGTTCGAACAGGGCAAGAAGAATGCACCTTGCCTGATCTTCATCGACGAAATCGACGCGGTCGGCCGCCATCGCGGGGCCGGCCTCGGCGGCGGCAACGACGAGCGCGAGCAGACCCTCAACCAGCTGCTGGTCGAGATGGACGGCTTCGAG
>CAYQDN010000034.1:11279-43687 GCA_964416335.1 uncultured Azospirillum sp. | reverse complement strand
CCGCGAACGATGCGGGCGAAGGCGACACCGGCGACGACGCGGGGAACGATCCGCAAATCGCGCAGGCGGAGCCTGAAGGCCCGCGCGGCTTTGTGACGCCAAAGCAGGATCCCGACATCCGAGGCGAAGACAGCCATGGAAAAGGCGGGATGAATGCTCCGCGCGGCCCCGGCAAGACGCACAACGGTGTCGATATCGTCGCACCGCCGGGAACGCCGATTGTTTCACCGGTCGACGGAACGGTGATCGGGCCCGTCGACCCCTATCGCGCCGATCCTGCACGGAGAGGCATGCTTTCCGGAATTCGAATAGAGACAAAGGACGGATACACCGTCGACATGTTCTATCTCGAAGTCGATCCCAACAAGTTCAAATACGGAACGGCGATCCGCGCCGGCGATCCGATCGGACCGGCTCAGGATCTGACGCCCGCACACCCTCCCAAGCCAACCGGGTCGATAACGAACCATATCCATCTTCAGATAAAGAAAGATGGAACCTATATCGACCCGACGCCTCTCCTGCGGCCACGCAAATGATCAGTCGATATAGTCTTCATCCGCGCGATAGAGCGAGATCGATGCCGGAATCCAACGGCCGCGATGGGGCCCGATCGTATAGAGCCCCTCCAGCCAGGGAATTCCGGCGCAACTCGACCGATCGTCGGGACAATCACGTGTCAGGACATGTGCCTGAAAGCCGTTGAACGGGCCTCGGCCAAACTCGTCGGGGCCTTCCGCGTCTATCGCCGCGCGCAGTCGCCGGGGATTGATGCGGCCGTATCTCAGGAAGATGTATTCGACGCGCGCCGGCGAGGTCGTCTTGCGCACCCAGCTGCTGTTGAATCGGTCGCAACCGACATAGCGTACGCGTTCGACGCATCCGATCAGCGTTTCGATGGCGCATATCGGCGTACGCGAAAGCCCGACGCATTTGGACTTGGCGTCCGTCGTCGTCACATACCGGATACGCGACGGATCGACCGCATCGGCGGGCACAAGGCCACGACCTTGAGCGAATGCCGGCCCGGCGGTCAGCGCAAGAATTGCGGCAACGATGGCTGCAATCATAGGGCGATTCTTGCGCGCAGGTTCGCGCGCGTCAACCGCCCGCCTCAGGCGCGCAAGGAAGCCCCGGTCGCCTTCGCCACGGCCGCGACGATCTTGACGGCGACGGCCTCGAGATCCTCGTCGGTCAGCGTGCGTTCGGCGGGCTGCAGGCGCACGGCGATCGCGACGGACTTCTTGCCGTCGGCGATCCCCTTGCCGCGATAGACGTCGAACACGCTGGCCCCCGCGATCAGCGCCTTGTCGGCCGATTTGGCCGCGCGCAGGATCGCGTCGGCCGCCACGTTCTCGTCGACGACGAAGGCAAAGTCGCGCTCGACCGGCTGCAGGCTCGCAAGCTTCAGTGCGGGGCGCTGGCGCCCGCCCTTGGCCTTGGGGGCCGGCATCGCGTCGAGGAACACTTCGCACGCGACGAGCGGGAAATCGATGTCGAGCGCCTTGAGCGCTTCGGGATGCAGCTCGCCGAACTGGGCCAGCACGGTCTTGGGGCCGAGCTTGAGCACGCCCGAGCGGCCCGGATGGAACCAGCCCGCCGCCTCGCGCGCCACGGCCACGTTCTCGACCGACAGGGCGAGCTGCTGGAGCAGGGCGAGCGCATCGGCCTTGGCGTCGAACGCGTCGACATTGCGCGCACTCTGCCCCCAGTGGCGGCCGACGGCCGAGCCGGCGCGAACGCAGGTCGCGACGATGCGCTGCCCGGTCTCGGACGGGTCGTGGAAGATCGGGCCGACCTCGAAGAGCGCGCTGTCCGGCCAGCCGCGGTCGGCGTTGCGGCGTGCGGCATTGGCAAGATTGGGCACGATCGACGGGCGCATGTAATCGAGATCGGCGCTGATCGGATTGGCAAGGGCAAGCTTCGGGTTGGTGCCGCCGAAGGGGGCGGCGTGGCTTGCCTGCATGAACGAGAACGTCACCGCCTCGACCAGGCCGAGGGATGCAAGCACGCGCTTGGCGTCGCGCACGCGGCGCTGGCCGGGCGTGAGGGCGAGCGGCGGCATCGCCGTGTCGCGCGGCAGGCGGGCGGCGGGAATCGAATCGTAGCCGAGGATGCGCACGACCTCTTCGACGAGATCGGCCTCGCCATGCACGTCCGCGCGCCACGAGGGCGGCATGACTTCGGAGGTCGCACCCTTGTCGGTCACCGTGAAGCCGAGGGCACCGAGGATGCGCGCCTGTTCGGCCTTCGGCACGTCGAGCCCGCCCAGCGTGGCGCAGCGTTCGGGGCGCAGCGTGTAGCTGCGCTTCCATTCGGGCACGGCACCGGTGACGACGGGCTCGGACGTCTCGCCGCCGCACAGTTCGAGGATCAGTTTCGTCGCCGCTTCCATGCCGTCGACAACGGCGGCCGGGTCGAGGCCACGCTCGAAGCGGTAGCGCGCGTCGGACAGGATCTGGTGGTGCCGGCCGGTCGTCGCCACGCGGATCGGATCGAACAGCGCCACTTCGAGGAACATCTCGGTCGTGCTGGCGTCGCATCCGGTGGTCGTCCCGCCCATCAGGCCGCCCATCGACACGGGCGCGCCCGTACCATCGCAGATCAGCGTCTCGCCGCCGGCCATCGTGTAGCTCTTGTTGTTGAGGGCCGAGAACACCTCGCCGCCTTTGGCGGGCTTCAGGACCAGATCGCCCTTGAGCTTGCCGGCATCGAACACGTGCAGCGGCCGGTTGATGTCGAGCGTGAAGAAATTGGTGATGTCGACGAGGATGGAGATCGGCCGCAGGCCGACCGACAGCAGCCGGTCGGCCAGCCACTTGGGCGACGGGCCGTTCTTCAGGCCGCGGAAATGCCGGCCGACGAAAAGCGGGCAATGGCCCGGCTCCGCCAGCTCGAAGCGCACGCCGACGGGCGACTTGTATTTGCCCGCGACCTTGGCGACCGGCATGGGCTTGAGATTGCCGATTCCGGCGGCCGCGAGATCGCGCGCGATCCCGCGCACGCCCAGACAGTCGGCCCGGTTGGGCGTGATCGCGATGTCGATGACCGGATCGTCGTAGCCGAGCAATTCGGCGAACGGCTTGCCGACGACGGCGTCGGAAGGCAGGTCGATGATGCCGTCATGGTCCTCGCCGAGGCCCATCTCGCGCATCGACACGAGCATGCCGTTGGAGGCCTGGCCGCGGATCTGGCCGGCCTTGAGCAGCAGGCCCGTCCCCGGCACGGTCGAGCCGACGGGGGCGAACACGCCCTTCATGCCGGTGCGCGCGTTGGGTGCCCCGCACACGACCTGCACGATGCCCGCCCCGGTATCGACCGTGCAGACGCGCAGGCGGTCGGCGTCGGGATGCGGCTTCGCTTCGACCACATGGGCGACCTTGAAGGGCGCCAGCGCCTTGGCGCGGTCCTCGATCCCTTCGAGTTCGAGGCCGATCGCCGTCAGCGCCTTGGCGATGTCGTCGAGCGAAGCGCCCGTGTCGAGATGCGTCTTGAGCCAGGAGAGCGTGAATTTCATCGGGCAAGCCCGCCGGAGAGGGTGGGAACGTCGACGGCAAGGAAGCCGTAATGCCGCAGCCAGCGCAGGTCGGCTTCGTAGAAGGTGCGCAGGTCGGGGATGCCGTATTTCAGCATCGCGACGCGCTCGATCCCCATGCCGAAGGCGAAGCCCTGATACACGTCGGGATCGATGCCGCACATCGCGAGCACCTTGGGATTGACCATCCCGCAGCCGAGGATCTCGAGCCAGTCGTCGCCGACGCCGAGCTTGAGTTCGCCGCCGCCGCGCGTGCAGGCGATGTCCATCTCGGCCGACGGTTCGGTGAACGGGAAGTAGCTGGGCCGGAAGCGGTAGCGCAGGTCCGGGATCTCGAAATAGGCGCGCACGAATTCCACGAGGCAGCCCTTGAGATGGCCCATGTGGGTCGCCTTGTCGATGACGAGCCCTTCGATCTGGTGGAAGTTCGGCGAGTGCGTGGCGTCGGAATCCGAACGGTAGGTGCGCCCCGGGGCGACGATGCGGATCGGCGGCTTCTGCGCCAGCATCGTGCGCACCTGCACGGGGCTGGTGTGCGTGCGCAGCACGTTGCCGTATTGGGCGCCGTTCTCGCCGACCAGATAGAACGTGTCGTGGCTCTGGCGTGCGGGATGCTCGGGCGGGATGTTGAGGCGCGTGAAGTTGTAGTCGTCGCTCTCGATATCCGGGCCTTCGGCCACCGCGAAGCCCATCTCGCCGAAGATCGCGACGAGTTCGTCGATCGTCTGGCTGATCGGATGGATGCGGCCTTCGGGGAGGCTGCGCACCGGCAGCGAGACATCGACCGTCTCGAAGGCGAGGCGCGCGTCGAGCTGTTCACCCTCGAGGGCGGCCTTGCGCGCGTCGAGCTTTCCGGCGAGCACGTCCTTCAGCACGTTGAAGGCGGCACCGCGGGCCTTGCGCTCGTCGGGCGGAAGCGTGCCCAGCGTCTTCATCAGCTCGGTCACGCGGCCCTTCTTGCCGAGCGTTTCGACGCGCACCGCGTCGAGCGCCTCGAGGTTCGCGGCCGCGTCGATCTTCGCGGCGATCTCGGTCTCGATCTGCTTCAGGTCGTCCATGAAGTCTTCACCGGTCCTGAACGGAAAAAGGGGGCCCGGCCTTGAAGGCCAGACCCCCTCTGTCGGGTCGAAAGCGTCTTTAGACGAAAAGACGGCTTAGAGGGCGGCCTTGGCCTTCGCAACCAAGGCGCCAAAACCCGCCGGGTCCGTCATCGCGATGTTGGCCAGCACCTTGCGGTCGATCTCGATCGAGGCCTTCTTGAGGCCGGCGATCAGGTTCGAGTAGGTGAGGCCGTGCTCGCGGGCACCGGCGTTGATGCGCTGGATCCAAAGAGCGCGGAACTCGCGCTTCTTGTTGCGCCGGTCGCGATAGGCATACTGCAGCCCCTTCTCGAGACGCTGCAGGGCAGCGCGGAAGGTGGTGCCGCTCCGGCCGACATAGCCGGAAGCGAGGTCGACGACTTTCTTGTGGCGGGCACGCCCGGTGACGCCACGCTTAACACGAGCCATGGTTCTTCTCCTCTTCCGTCCGGATCAAGCGTAGGGGAGGAAATAGCGCTTCACGCGCACTTCCTCGCCATGCGTCAGCGCCGAAGTGCCGCGCGACGAACGCTTCACCTTCTGGGGGCGCTTGCGCAGGTTGTGACGCCTGCCGACGGCGGCGGCGAGAACCTTGCCGCTGCCCGTGACTTTGAACCGCTTCTTGGCGGCCGACTTGGTCTTCATCTTGGGCATTTGAAACTCCTTCGTAAGTTCCGAGCGGTTGGGCATGCCCTGTTGGAATGCGCTCCGGTCGGGGTCCCGAAGGTCCCCGAACGGCATTCCGCGCCGTGGCCGCTCCTGTTTGGAGGTCGCGGGTTATACAAGGGGGGCAGGCACTTGGCAAGCGGCCGCAGGCGGGCGGCGATTTCCCTTGTAAATCAGCCGCCAAAGTGGTCTTTGCGCCCCACGATCCTTTCTCTGGCCTGCCTCTTGGCGGCTTGCCCCTCCGGGGGTCCACCCTGGTCACACCCAGAAATCCGGTCGTCCAAAGCCGCATGCATCCTGCGTGCGGCGTGAATCGTCCGCGTTCCGGCCCTGCCGGGAAGCGGACAAACCCATGGAGGCCGAGATGGCTGATGGAAAAGTGAAGTGGTTCAACGCGACGAAGGGCTTCGGCTTCATCGTCCCGACCGACGGTACGCAGGACGTGTTCGTCCATATCAGCGCCGTCGAGCGCGCGGGTCTCAAGACCCTCGCCGAAGGCCAGGAAGTCTCGTTCGACCTCGTCCGCGATCGCGGCAAGACGTCGGCAGGCAACCTCAAGGTCGCCTAAGCATCTTCCAAGGTGCGACGAAAAGGGCCCCTCGCGGGGCCCTTTTTTTGTGCGCGTCAACGGCGGCCCGGATTACTTCGGCGCCACGACCATCGTCATCTGGCGGCCTTCCATGCGCGGGTGCGCTTCGACCTTCACGAGCTGGCCGAGATCTTCCTTCAGGCGGTCGAGCAGCTGGTGGCCGAGTTCCTGGTGCACCATCTCGCGGCCGCGGAAGCGCAGCGTCACCTTGACCTTGTCGCCTTCCTCGATGAAGCGGACCATCGCGCGCTTCTTGACGTCGTAGTCGTGGTCGTCGATGCCCGGGCGCATCTTGATCTCCTTGATCTCGATGACCTTCTGCTTCTTGCGGGCCTCGTTGGCCTTCTTCTGCTGCTCGTACTTGAACTTGCCGAAATCCAGCAGCTTGGCGACGGGCGGTTCGGCGTTCGGGCTGACCTCGACGACGTCGAGGCCGGCATCCCAGCCGAGCTGCAGGGCGTCGAAGACGTTGACGACGCCGAGCATTTCGCCTTCCGCACCGATCAGGCGCAGATCGGGCGATTCGATTTCGTCATTGATGCGCGGGCCATCCTTGGCGGGCGCTGATTCCTGGGTCGGACGGGCGATGGCAATTCTCTTTTTTCAGTTGGAAACCGGGCGAATTTACGCGTGCAGGCCGCCAAGTCAAGGACGGCAAGGCCGCCGGCGGCCCTAATGCGGCGCCCCGGCGCGCGGATGCTTGCCTTCGCGCACGAACAGCAGGCGCATGACCTCGTCCACGCCGAGGCCCTTGAGGCTCTCCCGGCGCAGGATCGCGACCTCGGCCCCGCGCGGCGCGCACAGCTTGGGCTCGGACTCGGCCGAAAAAAGCACCACCGACGGGCAGCCGGCCGCCGCGATCAGGTGCATGGGCCCGGTATCGTTGCCGATCGCCGCCCCCGCCCCGCGCGCCAGGGCGGCGATGTCGGCAAAGCTCGTCTGGCCGATCAGGTCGCGCGAACGCGGGGCGACCGAGCGGATCGTCTCGCCCAGCCCCTTCTCGTCCGGCCCGCCGACCAGCACGGGTACTGCGCCGTGCGCCAGCAGCTCGGTCGCCAGCGCCGCGTATTTCGCCACCGGCCAGCGCTTGGCCGGCCGCCCGGCCGAACCGCCGGGAACCAGCAGCACGTAGGGGTCGGGCAGCTTGAAGCGCGCGAGATCGGCCGCAACCCAGTCGAGCGACGTCGCCGGCACGTCGGCGATCCCGGCCATCGCGAGCTGCTCGCGCTGGCGTTCAAGCGTGTGCATGGAATCGCGCGCCGGATTGGCGTGCGGCAGGCTGCAGCCGGGGGCGATCCCCGACCAGGCCGGCCGGCCCGGCGCCATCAGCCGGAAATAGAGCGCCGAGCGGTCGGAGGTCTGCAGGTCGTAGACGCGCTCGAACTTCTCGGCGCGCAGGCGCCGGCGCAGGGCCAGCAGCCCCGGCAGGTTCAGCTTGCTCGGGCGCGTGTCGATCCACACCTCGTCGGCATAGGGGCTGGCGCGCAGGAAGTCGGCGAAGGGCGCGCTCGTCATCAGCACGATATGCGCGTCCTTGTGGTGCGCGCGGATCGCGGCCATGGGGCCGAGCGCCTGCACCACGTCGCCGAGTGCGCCAAGCTTGATGACGAGGATGCGCGGGGCCACGGCGTCGCTCATCCCCACACCTCGGGATAGGTCTCGCGCAGCAGTTCCTCGTAGACATCGAGCGTGGCCTGGCACATCCGCTCTTTGGTGAAATTCTCGCGTACATGCTGGATCGCGGTGGCGGCAAGCGAACGCCTGGCACCGGCATCGAGCGACAGGGCGGTCTGCAGGGCATCGGCAAGCTCGTCGAGCCGGCCGGCCGAGAAGGTCCAGCCGGTCTTGCCGGCGATCAGGATCTCGGGTGCGGCCCCGTGCGCCGGGGCGACGACCGGGCGGCCCATCGCCTGCGCTTCGGCGACGACGCGCCCGAACGCCTCGGGATCGGTCGAGGCGGAGACGACGACATCGGCCAGCATGTAGGCCGCCGGCATGTCGGCGCAATGGTCGACGATGCGCGCGATCCCTTCGAGCCCGCGCGAACGCACGCGCTTCTCCAGCTCCGCGCGGTAGGCGCTGCGGCCCTGGTCGGAGCCGACGAACAGCAGCACCAGATCGCGCCGCCCGAGCTTCGCCACGGCGTCGATCAGCAGCGTCTGGCCCTTCCAGCGCGTCAGCCGGCCCGGCAGCATGACGACCGGCAGCCCGTCGGGCAGGCGCCAGTCGCTGGCAAGCTTGACCTGCCGCTCGACCGACACGCGCGCGGGGTCGAACTTCGCGACGTCGATGCCGCGGTGGATCACGCGCACCAGCGTGCTGGGCACGTGGTAGGTCTCGCTGAGATGGCGGCCGATGAATTCGGAGATCGCGATGACGCGCGCCCCGCGCGCCATGATCGAATTGTAGTAGCGCTTGACCGGGTTGCCGAAATTGTAGGTGCCGTGGAACGTGGTCATGAAGGCAACGCGCGCGTGGCGCGCGGCGGCGCGTGCACTCCAGGCCGGGGCCCGGCTGCGCGCATGCACGATGTCGGCACCCGTGCTGCGGATCGCCTCGGCGAGGCGCGCGACGTTGCGGCGCATCGTGAACGGGTTTTTCGACGCGACGGGCAGCGTGATGTGCGTCGCCCCCGCGCGCTCGAGCTCGCGCACCATCGGCCCGCCTTCGGACACGACGATCGACCGCCAGCCCGCCTTGACGGTGGCGGCCGCGACGTCGACCGCCCCCCGCTCCACCCCGCCGGTGACGAGGGCGGGCAAAACCTGCATGATGACCGGAACGCGCGCGGCAACAGGCAGGCCCGTCCCGGACCCGTCATTCGCCGCCATCTCTTCGCCAGTCATGGATTGCATGCCGTCCGACCAACCGCGCCACGACCAAACGGGATTGGGCTTTTTCGTCCGTCCCGGGCCGCACCTACCCCGTATCGCCTATCGCCGGATTCGCGGCAAGTCCCCCGGCATCGTCTTCTGCACCGGATTCATGTCCGACATGACCGGATCGAAGGCGCTGGCGGTCGAGGAATGGGCCAAAAGACGCGGCCAGGCCTGCCTGCGCTTCGACTATCGCGGCCACGGGGAGTCCGACGGGCGCTTCGCCGACGGCACGATCGGCCTGTGGCGGGACGACGCGCTCGGCGTGTTCGACGCGCAGACCGAAGGCCCCCAGATCGTCGTCGGCTCGTCGATGGGCGGCTGGATCGCGCTCCTGCTCGCACTCGCCCGGCCGGCGCGCGTGGCGGGCCTCGTGGGCATTGCGGCCGCCCCGGATTTCACCGAGGACCTGATCTGGGAAAAACTGCCCCCGCCCTTGCGCGCCCGGCTCGCTTCCGACGGCTTCTTCGAGCAGCCCAGCGCCTATGGCGAGACGCCCTACACGATCACCCGCGCGCTGATCGAGGACGGCCGCAAGCATCTGCTGCTGCGCGGGCCCATCGCCTATGACGGCCGGGTGCGCCTGCTGCACGGCATGCTCGATCCCGACGTGCCCTGGCAATGGTCGCCGAAGATCGCCGAAAAACTGACCGGTGCCGACGTGCGCGTGACGCTGGTCAAGGACGGCGACCACCGCCTGTCGCGCGAGCAGGACCTGAAGCTGCTGACGGACGCGCTGGAGGAACTTTGCGGATGATCGCCCGGCGCGTTTTCCTTGCCGCGGGCCTGGCGACACTTTCCGCGCGCGCCGGCGCGCAAGGCCTGCGGGCGGGAATCGTGATCCTGCACGGCAAGACGGGGATGCCGAGCTTCCCCGGCCTGCGCGTGCTGGCCTCGCGCCTCGAGGCCGGCGGGATGCGCACCGCGATTCCGGAAATGCCGTGGTCGCGCAACCGCTATATCGACGGTTCCGCCGGCAAGGCGTTCGACGCGATCGCGGCCGAGCTTGCGCGGCTGAAGGCGGCCGGGGCGGCGAAGCTGTTCCTCGCCGGCCATTCGATCGGTGCGACGGCGGCCCTCGGTCATGCGGTCGCGCGCGGCGGTGTGGACGGCATCGCGATGATCGCGACCGGCCACAACCCGCGGACCTATTACAACTCGACGCAGGGCGCGAACCCCGCCGTCCACCAGTCGATCGACCGGGCGCGCGGCCTTGTCGCCACCGGGCGCGGCAGCGAGGTCGCGCAATTCGCCGACAACAACCAGGGCAAGGCGCTGCAGGTGCGCATGACGGCTTCCGATTATCTTTCCTGGTTCGAGCCGGACGGTGCGATGGATCCGTTCGCGCTGATGCCCAAGGCGCCCTGCCCGGTCCTGTGGGCCATCGGCGCGCAGGACGGGCTCTACGCGTCGAGCCGCGCGCAGTATTTCGACCGGCTGCCGCCCGACCTGCATCACAAATTCGTCGAACTGGCGGGCGGGCATCTCGATGCACCGGCGGCAGCGGCCGAGCCCGTCGCCGCGTTCTTCGCGTCGCTTTCCTAGGTGCCCGCGTCGAGCAGCGCCTTCAGCCCGGCGCGATAGTCGGGATAGGCGAGCTTCACGCCGAGCGCATCCTTGATCCTGCGGTTCGAGACGCGCTTGGATTCGGCATAGAACGAGCGCGCCATCTCGCTCATCGATCTGGCGGCGACCTCGTAGGGAATCTCGGGCGGCGCCTCGCGGCCGAGCAGGGCCGCCGCATAGGCGATCACGTCCTGCGGCGGGGCCGGATCGTCGTCGCACACGTTGTAGACGGCCCCCGCCTCGGGTGCCGCGATCGAGGCTTCGAGCACCGTGGCGATATCCTCGACATGGATGCGGCTGAAGACCTGGCCGGGTTTCACGACGCGCCGTGCCGTGCCGTCGCGCACGCCGTCGAGCGCGCTGCGTCCCGGCCCGTAGATGCCGGCAAGCCGGAACACATGCACCTTCTGGCCGACGCGCCCCAGCCCCAACCAGCCTTCCTCGGCCGCCACGCGCGCGCGCCCGCGCGGACCGACGGGATGGAGGGCGCCACGCTCGTCGACCCATTCGCCGCCGCGATCGCCATAGACGCCGGTGGTCGAGAGATAGCCGGTCCATTTGACGCCCTCGAGCCGGATCAGGTCGTTGGCGTGATGGTCGAGGACGGCATCGCCCTTCGCGTCGGGCGGCACGGATGACAGCAGATGCGTCGTCCCGGCAAGGGCCGAAGCCGGATCGGCGAGCGGCCGGCCGCGATCGAAGAGGAACGGCTCGATGCCGACACCACGCAGGATTTCCGCCTTTTCCGGCGTGCGGCAGGTGCCCGCGATGCGCCAGCGCTTGTCGATCAGCCGGCGTGCCAGCGTCATCGCCGAAAAGCCCAGCCCGAAGCAGAACAGCCGGTTGGCGCGCGCCGGATGCAGCGGGATGGCGGTGGGCAGGTCGATCGGCATGACGCGCCAAGTCTATGGCATTGCGTGCGTGCCGGCGCTACACCCTCGCGCATGAAGAAGCTCACCCTCCTCGGGCTCGCCCTGCTTGTCGCCGCCGCTTCGCCGCTGGCCGCCCAGCAGCCGCCGCAGCGCCGGACCCAGACCACCGTCCAGAGCGCCCCGCCGGGTGCCGGCGTGCCGCGCCCGCTGCCGCGGCTCGAACCCTCGCCCAGTTCGGCGAACGAATACGACACGTGCATGCGCCGGGCCGAGCGCGAGCCCGAACAGGCCTACGAGGACGCGATGGGCTGGGCGCGCGCGCGCGGCGGGGCGGAACCCGCCCTCCATTGTGCTGCCGTCGCCCTGTTCAACCAGGGTGCGTACCGGATGGCGGCCGAAGCCTTCACCGACCTCGCCAACCGGTTCCGCGACGTGCGTACGCTCCTGCGCGCCAGCCTCGTCTCGCAGGCCGGCCGCGCGTGGCTTGCCGCCGACGAACCCGCACGCGCCATCGCCGCCTTCTCCTCGGCGATCGAGATAGCACCCGAGACGCCGGTTTTCTGGATCGACCGCGCCGAGGCGCAGGCCGCGCGCGAGAAATACTGGGAGGCGATCGACGATCTCAACCGCGCCATCGATCTCGACGCCCGGCGCGGCGACGCGTTCGCGCTGCGCGCAGCCGCCTACCGGCAGGTCGACGCACTCGACCTTGCCATCGAGGACGCCGACCATGCCGTGACGCTCGCCCCCAAGCTGCCCGAAGCCTGGCTCGAACGCGGGATCCTCAAGCGCCTCAAGGGCGACAAGAACGCCGCACGGCGCGACTGGCGCGAGGTGCTGCTGCTCGAGCCCGACGGCCAGGCCGCCGAGACCGCACGCGCCAACATCGAACGCATGGAACTGGGGGCGGAAGCGCCGCCGCCGCGCGCCAAGCGCTGAACAATGCACGTCATGCCCGGCGAATTTCGGGCATGACGGAAAAAGACGGAAGCGCTAGCGCCGGAAATTCGTCGTCGTCGCCTTGACGAGGTCGGCGCGCGACAGGTCGGCGCCGCGCGCGTCGGCATCGGTGAGATCCGCCCCGCGCAGGATGGCGCGGCGCATGTTGGCGTCGGTGAGCTTGGCCCCCGACAGGATCGCACCCGTCGCCTGGATGTCGGCCAGCCGCGTGGGCCACGAGGCGCGCGCCGAGCCGGGGGCGAGCGGCAGCGCGCCGAGATCGGCGCCGCGCAGGTCGGCCCCCATCAGGTTCGCCTTGGTGAAATTGGCGCCGCGCGCCTTGGCCGTGTTGAGATAGGCGCCGACGAACTGGCAGCCGGTCAGGTTCGCGAAGGAAAGGTCGGCCCCCTTGAAGTCGGCCTTGCGGAACGTGCAGCGCACGAACTTCGCCGCCGACAGGCGCGCGCCCGAAAGATCGGCCGAGGTGAAATCGTAGGCTTCGAGGTCGAGCTGCTTGCCCTCGCGGCCTTCGGTGTCGATCCACACCGCATGCGCCGCGACGGCTGCGGCAAGGTCGAAGCCGATGCGCAGCGGATCGACCGGATACTTGGCGTGCGCGAGGCGCACGTCGGTCATGAAGGCGCCCTCGAGCGAGACGGCCGCAAGATCGGCCCCTTCGAGATTGGTGCGCATCATGCGCGCGTCGGCGAAGGTCGCCCCGCCGAGCACGCAGTTCGACAGGTTCGTCTCGGTGAGGTCGGCGCCGCGGAAGATCGTGCCGGTGAGGTCGGAGCCGGTGAGATCGGCACCCACGAGGCTGGCGTTCGCGAGATTGCAGTTCGTCAGGTCGGTCTTGTTGCCGATGGCGCGACCCACGCGCGCCTCGGTCATCTGCGCGCCGACGAAGCTTGCCCCCGAGGCGTTGGTCGTCGCCGCGGCCCCCTTGGCGTAGTCGAGCTGGCCGTCCTCGCCGGCCGAGATCATCACGCCGTCGCGCAGGTCGGCGCGGTGCAGGATGGCGCCTTCGAGATCGGCCCCCGACAGGCAGGCCGCGCGCAGGTCGCAGCGCGTCATGTCGGCGTCGATGAAATAGGCGCGCCTGATGTCGGCGCCGTAGAAGCTGGCGCGCTGCAGCTTGGCGCGCGAGAAGTCGCTTTCCACGAAGCTGCCGCCGACGAACTCGGCGTCGGTGAGGTCGCGGTCGTTGAAGTCGAGATGGCTGGCTTCGTAGAACTTCAGCACCAGCCGTCGCCCGCCGGCCTTGCCGGTGAGCCAGCGCACATGCGCGTCCAGCATCTGGTCCAGCAGCGGCTGGGTCAGCTTGGGCGGCAGCTTGCGGCCGATGGGGCTGAGCTGGGCGGTGGCGTTCATGCGGCCTTCGGGCAGTGGGATTTCTTATTTACCAAGCCGCACGGATACGGCCAAGTTCACCAACCCCTTAGAAAACCTACATTTTCCATGTTATCCACAACAGCTTGTGGATGCCGAAAGCGGCACCCCCCACGCGCTGCGGCGGCCGATCGGAAAATATTATTTACGGCCTGCGGATCGGGACTCAGAAATCCAGATCGGCATAGTGCGCCGGCGGCGGCGAGCCCGGCACGTGGTCGGCGAGCAGCGGCCGGAACGAGGGCCGGCTCTTGATCGGCGCGTACCATTCATGGGCGCGCGGATAGGCTTCCCACGGCACATCGCCCAGATAGTCGAGCGTGGAGATGTGCGCGGCGGCCGCGATGTCGGCGAGGCTGAAGCGTTCGCCGGCGAGGAACTTGCGCCGCTCGGCCAGCCAGCCGATGTAGTCGAGGTGGTAGCGGATGTTCTGGTAGCCGGCCCGGATCGCCTGCGAGCTGGGTTCGGCCGTCGCGAGAAAGCGCTTCATCATCTTCTCGCGATAGAGATTGTCGGTCACCTCGCGCGAGAATTTCTCGTCGAACCACGCGATGATCCGGCGCACCTCGGCGCGCTCGGCCGGCGTCTCGCCGATCAGGTTGACCTCGGGGTACTCGCGCTCGAGATGCTCGCAGATCGCCTGCGAATGGCAGATCGCGGTGCCGTCTTCCTCGATCAGCACCGGAACGGTGCCCGCGGGATTGAGCGCCAGGAAGGCGGGGGCGCGTTCCCACGTCTTCTCGACCTTCATCTCGAAATCGAGACGCTTCTCGCCCAGTGCGACGCGCACTTTGCGGCAGAACGGGGAAAGCGGAAGGTGATGAAGGATGCGCATCGCGACTCGGGGTACGCGGGGAGTTTACGCGCCCGACCCCGGTTATGCGAGGCCCAAGGCTGCCGCACCGAGCACGAGGGCGGCCAGGAACGCCGCCGACGCGGCCGCACACAGCACGAGCCCGACGGCGACCGCGCGCCCGTCCTTCGCGACGAGACCCAGCGACAGCACGATCAACGCGAGCGACGGGATCAGCGGCAGCACAGGCAGCGGCAGCAGCAGCAGCACGGCCTGCACGATCGCGACGAGGCCGATCCAGCGCCGCGCTGCCGGCCCGCACCACGCCGGCCAGCGTGCGGCGAACAGCCGTTCGACGCGCGCCAGCAGGGGGCGCAGGTAATCGAGGATCGCGACGGCGCGCGTGCGCGAAATGCCGAGACGGGCAAGGAAGCCCGGCAGGCGCGGATGCTCGATGCCCAGGGCCATCTGCACCGCGATGGCGGCAAGCGGCACGGCGAAGACCGTCGAGAAGCCCGGGATGCTCGGCCCCGGCGTCAGGTTCGGTGCCGCGAACAAGAACAGCAGCATGCCGTAGCCGCGTGCTTCCAGCCGGTCGATCAGTTCGCCCAGCGTCACGCGGCCCGCCTGCGGCCCGTCGAGTGCGTGCGCCAGTGCTTCGGCAATGCCGCCTTCGGTCATGACCGGCGCTTCAGCAGGCGCGGCAGCACGGCCGACAGCGCCACGAACGCAAGACCGAGGGCGACGGCCCCGACCAGCTCGACGCGTGCCGCTTCCGGATCGGCCCAGCCGGCGGCGCCCAGATTGGCGAACACGAGGGCGGCGGGCAGCGAGCCCAGCAGCGTGCCGAGTGCATAGTCGCGATAGGAAAGTGCCGTAAGCCCGCTGCCGTAGTTCACGGCCGCACCGGGTACGGGCAGCAGGCGTGCAAGCGCCACCGTGCGCCAGCCGCCTGCTTCCGCTTTCGCGATCCAATGCCCGACGCGCGGCAGATCATGCGGAACGATCGCACCCGAATTGACGAAGCGCGCGAGGGCGAACGCGGCCGAGGTTCCCGCAAGCGTGCCGGCCAGCGACCACGCGGTTCCCTCGATCAGCCCGAACAGCAGGCCCGCGACGATCGCCATCGCCCAGCGCGGCACCGACACGAGCGACGTGAAGACATGGGCGAACACGAAGGCCGGCCCCATCCACGGGCCGAGCAGGCCGATCCCGGCCTCGATGGCGCCGGGCGTGAGCGACTCGCGCCGCAGGAAGGCCGCGAGCGCCCCGGCCAGCACGAGGCCGACCGGGATCAGGCGCAGCCAGAGCGGCGGACGCGGGCTCACGGCGCCCGGTTCCTCAGTCTTCGCCGGCCGCCTGGCGCGAATGCTTGAGATCGGCGCGACGCACGGGGTGTGCGAGACGCGCCATCATCTCCTTGGGCACGACCTGGCGGAACTTGCCGATCTCGCGGTCCCAGTCGGCAAGGATGCCGCGCGCGTGCTTGGAATGCGTTTCGCGCACATGCTCCTCGATCAGTTCCTTGAGCACGCCTTCCCAGTGCGCGGTCTCGACACCCTGCACGAGCACCGTCTCGAGATTGACGCGGTCGGCGAACATGCCGTCGGCGTCGTAGACGAAGGCCATGCCGCCGGTCATGCCGGCCCCGAAATTGTCGCCGACCGCACCCAGGATCGCGACCGTGCCGCCGGTCATGTATTCGAGCCCGTTCGAGCCGCAGCCCTCGACCACGGCCGTGGCGCCGGAGTTGCGCACGCCGAAGCGTTCGGCCGCCTGGCCGGCCGCGAACAGCCGGCCGGCGGTCGCCCCGTAGAGCACCGTGTTGCCGATGATCGTGTTGGCGTGCGAGACGAGCGGCGAGGACGTCACCGGGCGCACGACGATGGTGCCGCCCGACAGGCCCTTGCCGACATAGTCGTTGGCATCGCCGAACACTTCGAGCTTGATGCCCTGCACGGCGAAGGCACCCAGCGACTGGCCGGCCGAGCCGCGCAGGCGGATCGTGATGTGGCCGGGCTTGAGGCCGGTCATGCCGTATTTGCGCGTGATCTTGGAGGCAAGCTTGGTGCCGATCGCGCGGTAGACGTTGCGGATGTTGTAGGCGAGCTGCATCTTCTCGCCGCCTTCGAGGGCCGGCGCCGCGTCGGCGATCATCTGCTCGTCGAGCGTTTCGGGCACTTCGTTGCGCCCCACCAGCGTGCAATGGCGCGGGTATTCGCCGGGGTCGGCCTGTACGAGCAGCGGGTTGAGGTCGAGATCGTCGAGGCTCTCGTCGCCGCGCAGCACCTGGGTGAGCAGGTCCGAGCGGCCGATCACGTCGCGCAGCGACTTGAAGCCGAGCGAGGCGAGGATCTCGCGCACTTCCTCGGCCACGAACGTGAAGAGGTTGACGACCTTCTCCGGCGTGCCCTCGAACTTGGCGCGCAGCTTCGGGTCCTGCGTGCACACGCCCACCGGGCAGGTGTTCGAGTGGCACTGGCGCACCATGATGCAGCCCATCGCCACGAGCGACGCCGTGCCGATGCCGAACTCGTCGGCCCCCAGCATGGCGCCGATGACGACGTCGCGGCCGGTGCGGATGCCGCCGTCCACGCGCAGCTTCACGCGGTGGCGCAGGCGGTTGAGCGTGAGCACCTGGTTGGTCTCGCTGAGGCCCATCTCCCACGGCAGGCCGGCGTACTTGATCGAGGATTGCGGGCTTGCACCCGTCCCGCCGACATGGCCGGAGATCAGGATCGCGTCGGCCTTGGCCTTGGCGACACCCGCCGCGATGGTGCCTATCCCCGAGCGCGCGACGAGCTTCACGCACACCTGCGCTTCCGGGTTGATCTGCTTGAGGTCGTAGATGAGCTGGGCGAGATCCTCGATCGAATAGATGTCGTGGTGCGGCGGCGGGCTGATGAGCGTCACGCCGGGCGTGGAATGGCGCAGGCGCGCGATCAGGTCGGTGACTTTCGCACCGGGCAGCTGCCCGCCTTCGCCGGGCTTGGCACCCTGCGCCACCTTGATCTCGAGCTCGCGGCAGTTGTTGAGATATTCCGCCGTCACGCCGAAGCGGCCCGAGGCGACCTGCTTGATCGCCGAGGACGCGTTGTCGCCGTTGGGGCGCGGCCGGTAGCGTGCCGGATCTTCGCCGCCCTCGCCCGAATCCGACTTGGCGCCGATGCGGTTCATCGCGATGGTGAGTGTTTCGTGCGCCTCGGGCCCGAGGGCGCCGAGCGAGATGCCGGGGGCGACGAGCCGCTTGCGGATCTCGGTGATGCTCTCGACGTCGTCGACCGGGATCGCCTTGCGGCCGGGCTTGAAGTCGAGAAGGTCGCGAAGATTGATCGGCGGCAGCTTGCGGCAGCCTTCCGAGAACTTGCGGTAGGTCGCGTAGGAGTCGGACTCGACCGCGCGCTGCAGCACGTGGATGAGTTCGCCTTCCCAGAAATGCGCTTCGCCCGACTTGCGGAAGCGGTAGAAGCCGCCGACCGGCAACGCGATCACGTCCTCGCGGAACGCGCGGCCGTGCAGCTCGCCCGCCTTCTTCTGGATGCCGATGAGACCGATGCCGGAGATGCGGCTGGTCATGCCGGGGAAGAATTCCGAGATCAGCGTGCGCGACAGGCCGACCGTCTCGAAATTGTAGCCGCCGCGATAGGACGACACGATGGAAATGCCCATCTTCGACATCGTCTTCAGCAGGCCCTCGTCGATCGCCTTGCGGTAGCGCTCGGCGCATTCCTTGAGGGTCATGCCCGGGAACAGGTTGCGCCGGTGGCGGTCGGCGATGGCTTCCTGCGCCAGATAGGCGTTGACGGTGGTCGCCCCCACGCCGATCAGCACGGCGAAGAAATGCACGTCGAGGCATTCGCCCGAACGCACGTTGAGCGACGTGAAGGTGCGCAGCTGCTGGCGCACGAGATGCGTGTGCACGCCGCCGGCGGCGAGGATCATCGGGATCGGCGCCTTGGTCGGGCCCTGGTTCTTGTCCGACAGGATCACGTGCACGGCCCCGCCGCGCACGCCGTCCTCGGCCTCGCGCTGGACGCGCTTGAGCGCGTCGCGAAGCGCGAATTCGCCGGCGGCCGGATCGAACGTGCAGTCGACCTCGACGGCGGTCGCCCCCATATAGGCGCGCATCGCCTCGAATTCCTCGTTCAGCAGGACAGGGCTTTCGAGCTGCAGCATGCGGCACTGGCTCTCGTCCTCGTCGAGGATGTTGCCGAGATTGCCCAGGCGCGTGCGCAAGGTCATCACGCGCCGCTCGCGCAGGCTGTCGATCGGCGGGTTCGTGACCTGGCTGAAATTCTGGCGGAAGAAATGGTGCAGGCCGCGGAACTTGTCGGACAGCACCGCGATGGGCGTGTCGTCGCCCATCGAGCCGACGGCTTCCTTGGCGTCCTCGACCATCGGATGCAGGATCAGCTCGAGATCCTCGAGCGTCCAGCCGACCGCGAGCATGCGCCGGCGCAGTTCGTCGCGCGAAAGTTCCTGCTTGGGCTCGGCGTCGGCGCGCACGATCTGGTCGATGACGGTGATGTTCTTGGTCCAGTCGCCGAACGGGCGCGAGCGCGCGAGCCATTCCTTGATCTCGCCGTCGCGGAAGAGCTTTCCTTCCGCGAGATTGACGGCGACCATCTGGCCCGGGCCCACGCGGCCCTTCTCGACGACGTTCTGCTCGTCGACCTTCACCATGCCGGCTTCGGAACCGACGATCAGCAGCCCGTCGGCCGTGATCGTGTAGCGGCACGGCCGCAGGCCGTTGCGGTCCATGCCCGCGAGCACCCACTTGCCGTCGGTGCAGGCGATGGCGGCCGGGCCGTCCCACGGCTCCATGACCGAGTTCGAATAGGCGTACATGTTGCGGATGTGCTGCGGCGTCTTGTCCGAATAGGCCCACGCCTGCGGGATCATCATCGTCTTGACCATCGGCAGTGCGCGTCCGCCGCGCACCAAGAGCTCGAAGACGTTGTCCATCTGGGCGGAGTCCGAGCCCGGCTGCACGACGGGCTTGAGATCGTCGACATTGGCGCCGAACAGCTCGTGCGCCATGCGCGTCTCGTGGCTCTTCATCCAGTTGACGTTGCCGCGCACGGTGTTGATCTCGCCGTTGTGGGCGAGCGTGCGGAACGGCTGGGCGAGCTTCCAGGTGGGGAAGGTGTTGGTCGAATAGCGCTGGTGGTAGATCGCGAAGGACGAGACGAACCGCTCGTCCGTCAGGTCGGGATAGAAGACCGACAGCGCTTCGGCCAGGAACATGCCCTTGTAGATGATCGAGCGGCACGACAGCGAGCAGATGTAGAAATCGACGATGTTCTCGGCGAGCGCCTGCTTCTCGATGCGCCGGCGCACGACATAGAGGTCGAGCTCGAACTGGTCCTCGGCCACGTTGCGCGCGTTGTGCACCATGATCTGCTCGATCTCGGGGCGCGTGGCGTTGGCCTTCTCGCCGCACACCGACGTGTCGATCGGGACCTGGCGCCAGCCATAGACGGCGTAGCCCATCTTCAGGATCTCGGTCTCGACGATGGTGCGGCAGCGCTCCTGCCCGTCGAGATCGTTGCGCGGCAGGAAGACCTGCCCGACCGCGACGCGCGCGTCCGACGGCTTCACGCCCTGGCGCGAGATGTGCGCCTTGAAGAAATCCTGCGGGATCTCGATATGGATGCCGGCCCCGTCGCCGGTCTTGCCGTCGGCGTCGACGGCCCCGCGATGCCACACGGCCTTGAGGGCGGCGATACCCGCCTCGACGACCGCGCGGCGCGGCTTGCCGTCGATCGCGGCGACGAGGCCCACGCCGCACGCGTCGTGCTCGTCGCGCGGATCGTAGGCGTGCCCGTCGATCAGCTTCGCGGCGTTGGCCTCGTACTCGCGCACATAGCGCGTGCCGTCGTCGATCCTGTCGGTCATGGCGTGACCCTTCCTACTCGGCGGCCGCGACGAGCGTCGCGGGCTTGGCCTTGGCGGCGAGATACTTGTGCATGGCGTCGGCGGCATCGCGCCCGTCGCGGATCGCCCAGACGACGAGCGAGGCGCCGCGCACGATGTCGCCGGCGGCGAACACGCCGTCGAGCGACGTCATCATCGTGCGGTGGTTGACCTTCAAGGTACCCCAGCGCGTGACCGACAGCTCGGGTGCCCCGAACATCTGCGGCACGTCCTCGGGATCGAAACCGAGCGCCTGGATCGCGAGATCGCAGGGCATGTCGAACGAGCTGTCCTCCATCTTCTCGGGCACCTGGCGCCCCGTCGCGTCGGCGATGCCAAGGCGCATGCGATAGGCGCGCACCGAACCGACGGGTTCGGCACCCGCCTTCTTCTTCGCCTTCGACGCCTTGGCGACGAACGCCTCGGGGGCGGCGAGCCAGACGAACTCCACGCCTTCTTCCTCGGCGTTGTAGACCTCGCGCTGCGAGCCCGGCATGTTCTTCTTGTCGCGCCGGTAGAGGCATTTCACCGACTTGGCACCCTGGCGCACGGCGGTGCGCACGCAGTCCATCGCCGTGTCGCCGCCGCCGATGACGACGACATGCTTGCCTTCGGCGTCGAGCGTGCCGTCGTCGAACTCGGGCACCGTGTCGCCCAGACCCTTGCGGTTGGACGCGGTCAGGTACGTCATCGCGGGGACGATGTTGTCGAGGCCCGCACCGGGGGCTTCGAGGGCGCGCGGCTTGTAAACGCCCGTCGCCACGAGGATCGCGTCGTGCTTGGCGCGAAGGTCGGCGAGCGTGGCGTCGCGGCCGATCTCGAAATTCAGGTGGAACTTGATGCCGCCGGCTTCGAACAGCGTCTGGCGGCGCAGCACGATGTCCTTCTCGAGCTTGAAATTCGGGATGCCGTAGATCATCAGCCCGCCGGCCCGGTCGTAGCGGTCGTAGATATGGACCTGGTAGCCCTTGCGGCGCAGCGCGTCGGCCGCGGCCATGCCGCCGGGCCCCGCGCCGATGATGCCGATCGACTGCGTGCGCTCGACCGGCGGCTTGATCGGCTTCACCCAGCCTTTCTCGAAGGCGGTGTCGGTGATGTATTTCTCGACCGAGCCGATCGTGACGGAATCGAACCCCTTCTCGATGACGCAGTTGCCTTCGCACAGCCGGTCCTGCGGGCAGATGCGCCCGCAGATCTCGGGGAAGGTGTTGGTCGCCTGGCTGATCTCGTAGGCTTCCTCGAGACGGCCCTCGGCCGTCAGCTTCAGCCAGTCGGGGATGTTGTTCGAGACCGGGCAATGGACCTGGCAGAAGGGCACGCCGCATTGCGAGCAGCGGCCGGCCTGCTGCTCGGCCGACGACTTGTCGAATTCGGCGTAGATCTCGTCGAAATCCCGCTTGCGCTGGGCGGCGGCGCGCTTCTCCGGCATCTTCTGGTCGGTGTCGACGAAGTGCAGCATCTTGCTGGTGGTCGCCATCGGCAAAGTCCTGAGCGGGAAGGGAAAGGAAGTTCCATATAAGGCACGGAATTCGGACTCGAACAGCGAAAACCGACAAATATGACAGTATTGGTTAACTATATACCGAGGCCTTGCCGGCGCACCGATGATCAAGAGGGCAATCTGCCGAAGTCATGATCAGAATTAGTACCAAAACGGTATCAATAGCTTCCCTGCCGACATGCGGCATGGCCGCAATCTTCCTTGCATGCGCCGCACCAGCTTTGGCCCAGCCGGCACCGGAAACGCTGCGGATCGCGATTTCCGAGGCCCCCGGCAGCCTCGATCCGGCGACCGACCGCTCGCCAGCCGGCTTCGCCGTGCTCGCCAATCTCTGCGACACGCTGGTCGCGGTCGATGCGGCCGGCAAACTCGTGCCGTCGCTGGCGCGCGACTGGGCTTTTTCGCCGGACGCACGCACGCTGACGCTGACGCTTCGCGACGATGCGGGCGTCGATGCGTCGGCCGTGAAGGCATCCCTCGACCGCGCCCGGCAGCTCGCCCATTCCGCCCGGCGCGCCGAACTCGCCGCCGTGGTCGCGATCGACATTCCCGACGCCACGCATGTGCGCCTGCATCTCGACCGGCCCTTCGTCCCGCTCGTCGCCCAGCTTGCCGGCCGCGCCGGCATGATCGTGACGGCCGTACCGGATGACGGCGGCGACGCGACATGTGCAGGCCCCTATCGCGTCGCTTCGCGCGACGACGACGGCAGCGTCGTGCTGGCGCGCGACGAAACGCACTGGGCGCGCGCGGCGTTCGCATTCGCGCGCGTGGCGTTCGTGCCGGTCGGCGATCCGGGCGTGCGGCTTGCGCGCCTGCGCGGCGGCGGCCTCGACCTGGTCGCCGAAGTCGCACCCGACCAGGTCGCCGACCTCGAATCCGACCGGCGCGTGCGCGTCGTGCGGGCGACCGGGTCCGGCTATCGCGCGATCCTGTTCAACCTCGCACCCGGACGGCCGGGCAGCGACGCACACCTGCGCGCGGCCCTCGACCGCGCGATTGCGGGCGCCGCGACGGATCCGGCACGCGGCCCCTTCACGCTGACGCTGACGGTGGCCAACGAAGCGGGGGATCTCGCGGTCGCCGAGATCGTCCGCCGGCAGGCAAAGGAAGCGGGGATCGATATCCGGCTGCGGACCCTCGATCCGGCGGTCGCACGCCAGCGCGTGCAGAACGGCGATTTCGAGGCCACCCTCGTCGATCGGCCCGGCCGCCCCGATCCCGACGGCGAGCTCTACGCGCAGTTCCACTGCCGGGGGGCGCAGAACGATTCGGGCTATTGCGATCGCACGGTCGACGATGCGCTCGACCGGGCGCGGGCGGCCGTCGATCCCGACGCGCGCCGCGCCCTCTATGCCGCGGCGATGGCCCGGCTCCGCATCGACCTGCCGGCGATCTTCCTCGATCGCCGCAGCCTGGTTTTCGGGCTGTCGGCGCGTCTGGCGGATTTCGCGCCGGCGGCCGACGGCGTGCCGCGCGTGCGCGATCTGAAGCCGCGCGCGGCAGGCCCCTGACGCTTGCGCGCGCGGCGGTTCCGCGCCACAAATCGTCGCCATGGAAATCACCACGATCCTCGGGCCGCTCGCCCTCCTCTTCGCGATTGTCGCCGGCTTCATGCGCACGATGCCGAGCCTGCGCATCCTCGCGATGATCGCGGCGACACTGGGCATTGCCGCGGGCGGGGCCAACCAGATCGCGTGGCTGTGGATCGGCAGCACGATGGCGCTGGCGATCAATGCGTGGCGCCACATGGAAGGGCGCGCGACCGTGCGCCGGCTGACCGGCGACGGCGAACCGTCGGCAAGCGCGCTGTTCGCCTTCGTCAACCGCGAATCGCTTGCCCCCGGCCAGGTGCTGTTCAAGCGCGGCGATCCGGGCGAGGAGATGTATCTGGTCGTCGAAGGCGAGATCGAGATCGTCGAGCTCGGCAAGTCGATGGGCCCGGGCCAGGTGCTGGGCGAAGTCGCGTTGCTGGTCCCGTCGCACCGGCGCTCGGCGACCGCGAAGGCGAAGACGCAGGTCACGCTCGCGCGCATGACGCGGCGCGACATGGAACTGACGGCGCTGCAGAACCCGGCCTTCGGGTTCGAACTGCTGAAGCTGGTGGCGCGCCGCCTGTCGGAAGACGTCGAGCGGCTGGAGCGCGCGCGCGGCTAGGCGTTCGCCTTCTTGGCGAAGCGGCCGCCGCGGCGATAGGCGGCAAGATAGACGGGTACCACCGCTTCCATCGCGGACGGCACGATGCCGAACGCCTCGAGGCCCGGCGCCCCCGTCCCGACATTGTCGGTCTTCAGCATCTCGACCTGGTCGCGCGTCATCAGCTTGATCGGCAGCAGGCCGAGGATGGCGCCCTGGATCTCGGCGATCGGCCAGGGAACCGGGATGAGCCCGCGGTGCCGGTCGGTCGTCGCGAGCAGGTATTCCATCAGTTCGCGGAACGAATAGACGCGCGGGCCGACGGCTTCGAACGTCTTGCCCTTCGCGGCCGGATTGTCGATCGCGCGCACGATCGCCTCGGCAAGGTCGGCGACATGCACGGGCTGGAACTTCGTCTCGCCGCCGCCGATCAGCGGCAGGGCCGGCAGCCACGTCGCCATCTGCGCGAACTTGTTGAAGAAGCTGTCCTCGGCGCCGATCACGATCGACGGGCGGAAGATGGTCGCTTGCGCAAACGCCGCGCGCACGCCGGCTTCGCCGGCCGCCTTGCTGCGCGCGTATCTGGAGGCCGACTTCGCGTCGGCCCCGAGGGCCGAAATCTGCACGAAGGACGAAACGCCGGCTTCCGTCGCGGCGCGCGCGAGGCGTGCCGCCCCTTCGGCGTGCAGCGCGTCGAATGTCTGGGTGCCGTTTTCGGCAAGGATGCCGACGAGATTGATCACCGCGTCCGAACCGTGGACGGCGGAAGCGATCGCGGCATCGTCGTCGAGCAGGCTGGTGCGCATCGGCACGACCTGGCCCACATTGCCCATCGGCTTCAGGAACGCGCCGGCGACCGGATCGCGCATGCAGGCGCGCACCACCCAGCCCTGCTGCGCCAGCCGGCGCACGACATGGCGCCCGATGAAGCCCGATCCCCCGAATACGGTGATGCGACGACCCGGACCCATGTTCGACCCCATCCTCAGGAACAATCCCTGTCAAAGGCGATAGTCCCGCAGGCGCGCAAGGTCAAGCTCGGGCTTGTTCCGGCAGGGTTTTTCGGGCCGTTGACTTCGCGAGGCCCTTCGGCGTACACGTTCGCCCTTCGCGCGCGAAGCGATATCCCCTGCGTCTCTCCGGACGCGGAGGCCCGGTGCCCGGGTGGCGGAATTGGTAGACGCGCTAGATTCAGGTTCTAGTGGCCGTAAGGTCGTGGAAGTTCGAGTCTTCTCTCGGGCACCAACTTTCTCTCTCCCGCGCGGATGCGCGCGGGCTCCAGTGCCACGGGGCTGACGAAAATGGCCGCAACTGTCCACCTGCACCAGGGCGACCTGCCCGCGGGCCTCGATTTCGGCCCGTCGGTCGCCGTCGACACCGAGACGATGGGCCTCAGGCCCGAGCGCGACCGCCTGTGCGTCGTGCAGCTTTCGGCGGGCGACGGCACGGCGCATTGCGTGCGCTTCGCCAAGAATTCGTACGACGCGCCCAACCTCAAGAAGCTGCTCGCCGACCCCGGCACGCTGAAGATCTTCCATTTCGCGCGCTTCGACATCGCGATGTGCGCCAAGTATCTCGGCGTGCGCGTCGCACCCGTCTACTGCACCAAGATCGCCTCGCGGCTGGTGCGCACCTTCACCGACCGGCACGGCCTCAAGGATTTGTGCCGCGACCTGATCGGCAAGGAGCTTTCCAAGGAACAGCAATCCTCGGACTGGGGTGCGGACGAACTGACGCCCGCACAGCTCAACTACGCGGCCGCCGACGTGCTCTACCTGCACGCGATCAAGGCCCGGCTCGACGAGATGCTGCTGCGCGAAGGCCGCGCGCACATCGCGCAATCCTGCTTCGAGTTCCTCGGCACGCGCGCCGCACTCGACCTGCTCGGCTACGACGAGGAAGACATCTTCGCCCACTGAGCCTCGCTGTTATGCTGCGTTGCAGCATTGCAAGTGGGTGACACCATGCCGCGAAATTCGGCAGCGCCCCGTCGATAAGTCGCTTGACTGAGAATATGTCAATAATTCCATATATTTAGGACAATTGACTTCCGCCCGCGGGGACAGGCATACTTTTTGCCTTAAGCGGGGGACGGTCGAGCCGCACCCCCGCCTCCTTTGTGTCGGAACGGCCGGTCCTTCAAAGCATGTCCGCATCCAAGCCGAAGCTCGTCGCATTCGATGCCGACCGCGCCGCGCGCGACCTTGCCGTCGCGCGCCGGGCGATCGAGGTCGAAGGCAAGGGTCTTGCCGCCCTGGCGGCGAGCCTCGACGGCGAATTCGCGCGCGCCCTCGACCTGTTCGCCAGCGCCACCGGCCGCGTCGTCGTCTCGGGCATGGGCAAGTCGGGCCACGTGGCGCGCAAGATCGTCGCCACGCTCGCCTCGACCGGCACGCCCGCCCAGTTCGTCCATCCGGCCGAAGCCAGCCACGGCGACCTCGGCATGATCACGACGGCCGACGCCGTGCTCGCCCTGTCGAACTCCGGCGAGACGGTCGAGCTTTCCGACCTCGTCGGCTACACGCGCCGCTTCCGCATCCCGCTGGTCGCGATCACGGCCAAGCGCCAGTCGGCCCTCGGCTCGGCCGCCGATGTCGTGCTGCTGCTGCCGCCGGCCGAGGAAGCCTGCCCGGTGGGTCTTGCCCCCACGACCTCGACGACCATGCAGCTGGCGCTCGGCGACGCGATCGCGGTGGCGCTGATGGAACGGCGCGGCTTCACGGCCGGGGATTTCAGCACCTTCCATCCGCGCGGCAGCCTGGGCGCGCGCCTGGCCAAGGTCGGCGACCTCATGCATGCCGACCTGCCGCTCGCGGCACGGGGCACGCGCATGGCCGACGTGCTGATCGGCATGACCGAGAAGCGCTTCGGCTGCGTGGCCGTGGTCGATGCCGACGGCTGGCTCGAAGGCATCGTCACCGACGGCGACCTGCGCCGGCACATGGCGCCCGACCTGCTCGACCGCCCGGTCGAGACCGTGATGACCGCCAATCCGCGCGCCGTGGCACCCGACACGCTGGCCGCCGAAGCGCTGAACCTGATGAACACCCACCAGATCACGGCGCTGTTCGCGTGCGAGACGCACGGGCAGCGCCGCAAGCCGGTGGGGATCGTGCATATCCACGACCTGCTGCGCGCGGGGATCGCCTGATGGCCGTCGATCCGCTGCGCGATCCGGGCGTCGCGCCGCCGCGGCCGGTACCGGCCGTGCAGCCGCGCGCGGAAGAGCCGCTCGTGCGGCGCGCGCGCCTTGCGGTGCTGTCGCCCGGCACGCCGCGCGCGCACAACCAGATGTACAGCCAGCTCGTCGGGCTGATGAAGTTCATGCTGCCGGCCGCGGCCCTCGGCATCGCGGCCCTCGTGCTGCTGTGGCCGCAGTTCAATCCGCTCGATCCGCGCTTCCGGCTCGCCCCGGTGCAGGTGTCGATCGAGGATCTCGAGAATCTCCGCATGGTCCAGCCGCGCTATGTCGGCGTGGACGAACGCAACCAGCCCTTCTCGATCGTCGCCGACCAGGCCACGCAGGCCAAGGGCTCGTCCGACACGACCGACCTCTCCTCGCCCCAGGGCGACCTGTCGATGACGACCGGCACGTGGCTCGCGATGACCGCCGAGCACGGCCTCTACCACCAGCCGGACAAGGCGCTCGACCTGTGGGGCGGCGTCAGCCTCTATCACGACGGCGGCTACGAGATCTCGACCGAGACCGCACGCGTCGATCTCGACCGCGGCATGGCGCAGGGCGATTCGCCCGTGCAGGGCCAGGGTCCGAACTCGACGCTGAGCGGCAACGGTTTCCGCATCCTCGATCGCGGCGCGCGCGTCGAGGTGACCGGCCAGTCGCGCGTCACGCTGTTCCCCACGCCGCGCAACGCGCCCTCGGCGCCGCAGACCGCCCAGCAGACGCCCCCGCCCCCTGCCATGAGCCCGCGCCGATGAGAGCCATCTTGCTTGCCCTGGCGCTCTCGTTCGCGGCCCCGGCGGCCCTGCTTGCCCAGGCGCTCGACATCGGCCGCGCGGGTTCCGGTGCGCCCATCGAGATCACCGCGAGCAACGGCATCGAGTGGGACCGCGAGGCGCAGCGCTACATCGCCACCGGCAACGCGATCGCGCGCCAGGGCGACACGACCGTCTATGGCGACCGTCTCGTCGCCTGGTACCGGCCGGCCGCGACCGGCGGCACCGAGATCTTCCGCTACGAAGCGCTCGGCAACGTGCGCTTCACCACGCCGACCCAGACGGTCGAGGGCGACCGCGGCGTCTACGACGTCGCCGGCGAGGTCGTCGTGGTCACCGGCAAGGCGCTGCGCCTGACCACGCCGACCGACACGCTGACCGCGCGCGACACGCTCGAATACTGGGCCGCGCGCGAGATCGCGGTCGCCCGCGGCAACGCGATGGTCGTCTCGATCGACCGGCGGATGACCGCCGACGTGATGACCGCGCACTTCACCCAAGCGACACCGCAGCCGGCACGGCCCGCACCCCAGCCGCGCACCGCGCGCCCGGCCGCGCGCAATGCCGCCCCCGCCCCCGCACCGAGCCCGACGGGCGACCAGCGCCTGTCGCGCATCGAGGCGTTCGGCAACGTGCATGTTTCCACGCCGACCGAGATCGCGCGCGGCGACCGCGGCATCTACAACATGCAGACGGGCATCGCCCAGCTTGCCGGCAACGTGCGCCTGACGCGCGGCGACAACCAGATGGCCGGCGACTATGCCGAGGTGAACACCAACACCGGGATCTCGCGCCTGCTCGCCCGCCCCGCCGAAGGCGGCGGCGACGGGCGCGTGCGCGGGCTGCTCACGCCCCAGCAGGCGCAGCAGGGGAAGCCCAAGCCATGACCGAGCGCCCGCATCCGGTGCGCACGGCCACGCCCGCTCCGGCGGCGGAGAGCATGCTGCGCGTCGTGGCGGACAATCCCGGTCTCGTCGCCAGCAAGATCGGCAAGCGCTACAAGGGCCGCCCGGTCGTGCGCGAGGTCTCGCTCACCGTCCAGCGCGGCGAGGCGGTCGGGCTGCTCGGCCCCAACGGGGCGGGCAAGACGACGTGCTTCTACATGATCACCGGGCTCGTCACGCCCGATTTCGGCTCGATCCAGCTCGACGGCGTCGACATCACCGACCTGCCGATGTACCGGCGCGCGCGCCTGGGGATCGGCTACCTGCCGCAGGAAACCTCGATCTTCCGCGGCCTGACGGTCGAGCAGAACGTGCGTGCCGTGCTCGAGCTCATCGAGCCCAACCGCGACCGGCGCGAAGCCGTGCTCGACGAGCTGCTGGCCGAATTCTCGATCACGCATCTGCGCCGCGCCCCCGCCCTCGCGCTTTCCGGCGGCGAACGCCGGCGCGTCGAGATCGCGCGCGCACTCGCCTCCCAGCCGCACTTCGTGCTGCTCGACGAGCCGCTCGCCGGCATCGACCCGATCGCGGTGGGCGACATCCGCGATCTCGTCAGCCATCTGAAGGACCGCGGCATCGGCGTGCTGATCACCGACCACAACGTGCGCGAGACGCTCGAGATCGTGGACCGCGCCTACATCCTGCATGACGGGCACGTGCTGATGGACGGCACGCCCGACCAGATCGTCGCATCGGCGGACGTGCGGCGCGTCTATCTCGGCGAAAGGTTCTCGCTGTGAGCGGGGCATGGCCGGCATGAACCGCCTCGCCCCGCGCCTGGACCTGCGGCAGAGCCAGCAGCTCGTCATGACGCCGCAGCTGCAGCAGGCGATCAAGCTGCTGCAGCTGTCGAACCAGGAAGTGTCGCAGTTCGTCGAGGAAGAGCTTGCCCAGAACCCGCTGCTCGAACGCGACGAGCCCGGTGCGGAGAGTGCCGCCCCCGAAGTCGCCGACGCCGGTACGGGCGAAGCACCGGCGACCGCCACCGTGAACGGCGAGGAACGGCTGCTCGATGCGGTCGGCGGTGCCGAAAGCAAGGAAGCCCCGCTCGACATCGACTACGACAACAGCTTCTCGCGCGGCAACGACGAGCCGGCGGGCGAAGGCGAATTCCTCGGCGAATGGAAGGGTACGGGCGGACGCTCGGATTTCGAGGATTCGGAATTCGGGCTCGAGCAGACGCTCGCAAGGCCGCTCTCGCTGCGCGAGCACCTGCTGAGCCAGGTCGGCGTGGATTTCGCCACGCCGGTCGAGCGCGTGGTCGCAGCGCGCCTCGTCGACCTCATCGACGATTGCGGGTACCTGACGACCGACATCGCCGAACTTGCCGACAAGCTCGACATCGCGACCGACGAGGTCGAGCGCGTGCTGCTGCGCTGCCAGCGCTTCGATCCGCCGGGCATCTTCGCGCGCAGCCTCAAGGAGTGCATTGCCCTGCAGCTGCGCGAGCGCGACCGGCTCGACCCGTGCATGGCCAAGCTCCTCGACAATCTCGACCTGCTCGCCAAGCGCGACGTGGCCCAGCTCCAGCGCATCTGCGGCGTCGACATCGAGGACATTCAGGACATGGTGGCCGAGATCCGCACGCTCGACCCCAAGCCGGGCCTCGCGTTCGACGGCGCACTCGCCAGCCCCATCGTGCCCGACGTGCTGATGCGCCTGGCCCCCGACCGCAGCTGGATCGTCGAGCTCAACCAGGACACGCTGCCGCGCGTGCTGGTCAACACGCGCTACCATGCGCGCGTGCAGACGTCGGTCAAGACCAAGCAGGAAAAGGAATTCGTCGCCGAGCGGCTGCACGCGGCGAACTGGCTGGTGAAGTCGCTGCACCAGCGCGCGCAGACGATCCTCAAGGTTTCGGTCGAGATCGTGCGCCAGCAGGACGGCTTCTTCCGCAGCGGCGTGCGGCACCTGAAGCCGCTGGTGCTGCGCGACATCGCGGCGGCGATCGACATGCACGAATCCACCGTCAGCCGCGTGACGACCAACAAGTTCATCGCCACGCCGCACGGCATCTTCGAGCTTAAGTACTTTTTCACTTCGTCGATCCCGGCCTCGGGCGGCGGCGAGGCGCACTCGGCCGAAGCGGTGCGCGACCGCATCAAGGGTCTCATCGACGCCGAGACCGTGCGCGACGTGCTGTCCGACGACCGCATCGTCGAGCTGCTGAAGGCCAACGGCATCGACATCGCGCGCCGCACCGTCGCGAAGTACCGCGAGGCGATGGGGATCGCCTCGTCGGTGCAGCGCCGCCGCGAAAAGGGTTCCGGGTTCTGATCGAGCCGTCCTGCGGACCGACTCGAAACCGCTTGACCGCGACCGGCGGCAGGCGCACGCTTTTGTCGGGTAGGGCCACGATGCGAAATAGCAGCATTTCGTCCGGCTTGACGAAGATCGGCAAGCGCCCCTATGTTCCCGGCAATTCCGGGGTTCGTGGGGCACGCGGATGTGCCGCGGGTCGGTCCCGATCGTCGTCCCTTCAACTGCCCTCGTCCGTAGAACCGTCCCTTTTCCCTCAACAACGCAGATCGAAATCATGCAGCTGTCCGTGAGCGGCAAGCGCCTCGACGTGGGCGATTCGCTGAGAAGCCATGTTGCAACCGCCCTCGGCGGTGCGGTCGATCGCTATTTCGGCCGCGCCATCGAAGGCAAGGTCGTGTTCGAACGCCAGCGCCATCTCTTCCGCGCCGACATCTCCGTGCATGTCCGGCGCGGCATGACGCTGCAGAGCCACCACGAGGCGGCCGATCCCTATGCCGCGTTCGACGGTGCGGTCGAGCGTCTCGACCACCGGCTGAAGCGCCACAAGGGACGCATCTCCGACCGCAAGCGCGGCAAGCACGCGGTCGCCGAAGAAGCCGTGTTCGAGCCCGCGCGCTATGCGGTCATCGAGACCGAGGCCGAAAGCCTGGGTGACGAATCGGCCGCCGCCCCGATCGTCGCCGAGATGGCGACCGAGATCGCCACGCTCAGCGTGGGCGAGGCGGTCGCACGCCTCGATCTGGGCCAGAAGCAGGTCCTGATGTTCCGCAACCGCGCCAACGGCCAGTTCAACGTGGTCTACCGGCGCGCCGATGCCGCGATCGGATGGATCGATCCGGGTGCAGCGGCCGGCAACGGCGCCAAGCGCTGACAACGGAAAAGAGCGATATGGAATTCACCGAATTCATGACGCCCGAGTGCGTGGTCGCCAACCTGCGCGCCACGTCGAAGAAGCAGGCTCTCCAGGAACTGGCGAAAAAGGCGGCCGAAGTGTCGGGTGCCGACGAGCGGCAGATCCTGGAAGTCGTCATGGAACGCGAGCGGCTGGGCACCACGGGCGTGGGCAACGGCATCGCGATCCCGCACGGCAAGCTGCCGGGGCTGAAGCGCCTGTCGGGCGTGTTCGCGCGTCTGGAAAAGCCGATCGATTTCGAATCGATCGACGAGCAGCCGGTCGACCTGATCTTCCTGCTGCTGGCGCCGGAAGGTGCGGGCGCCGACCACCTGAAGGCGCTGGCGCGCGTCTCGCGCCTGCTGCGCGACCGGCGCGTGTGCGAGAAGCTGCGCGGCTCGGACCGTGCGGAAGCCTTGTTCGCGCTGCTCAGCGAGCACGCGGCGAGCCACGCCGCCTAGCAATTCTCAGTGCGCGTCGACGGGCTCCAGCCCGT
>CAYQDN010000034.1:0-11179 GCA_964416335.1 uncultured Azospirillum sp. | reverse complement strand
TCAGTGCGCGTCGACGGGCTCCAGCCCGTGCTGGCGGATCGCGGCGAAGGCGAGATCGCGCGACGGCGCCCCGCCGATGCGCTCGCCGTCGGCCGCGTGGATCGCGAAGACCTCGATCGGTCCGGACTTGCCGGCCTTGGCCTTGACCTCTTCGAGGATGCGCCGGACATAGGCCACCCCCTGCACGCCCAGCGAGGCGAAAGCCTCGGGCGACATCGCCCGCGGACGGGACGGATCGGTTTCCATCATCGGTCTTCTCCCGTGCCGTGGTCGATCGTCTTGCTGCGCGCCGTACCGCCAGCACCCGGCTTGATCGGGATCGAGCGCGCCTTGGGTTCGGCGTTCGGCCGCACGAGATCGATGTGCAGCAGGCCGTTGTCGAGCGTCGAGCCGACGACCTCGATGCCGTCGGCGAGCACGAAGCTGCGCTGGAACTGGCGGGCGGCGATGCCGCGATGGATGAAGACGCGCCCCGGCTCGTCCGACTGCTTGCCGCGCACGGCGAGCTGGTTGTTCTCGACCACGATCGCGAGATCGTCGAGCGAGAACCCGGCGACGGCCAGCGTGATGCGCAGGCCGTTCTCGCCGATCTGCTCGATATTGTAGGGGGGATAGCCTTCGCCGGAATGCTTGGCGATGCGGTCGAGCGTGCGCTCGAACTCGTCGAAGCCCAGCAGCAGCGGGTTGTTGAACAGCGAAAGTCGCGACATCGGTGGCACCCTCCCGTCGAGCAATGCCGGTTGCAGTCAGGGCTGCCCCCGGAATCGGGCGACCTCCCACGAATCAAATATGGCCATGCTTGGGCCGGGCATCAAGCCCCGGCTAACTGCCCGGCCGGCGGGTGAATTTGGCCGAGCGCGGCTTCTGCCGGCCGGGGGCGGGCGTGGTCGCCGGCCGGCCCGGGCCGGCCTTGCCAGCGGCGTATTTCTGGGCGTTTGCGAGGAAACGGGCCGTCGCCTCGTCGGATGTCACGGGCTTGCCGTCGCGGATCGCGCGCACGCGGGCAAGGTCGCTCTCCATCTCGAAATCCACGCCGCCGGCCATGCGCTCGAGCTGGCGGGCGGCCCCTTCGAGGTTGGTCACCATCTGTTCGAGCTCGAGCCGGTGCGCCCGCATCAGGTCGTCGCGCGCGAGCGTGTGCCGGAAGCCGAGCGCGCGCTGGCGGAAGCGCTTGGCCTTGGCAAGGTACATGTCGGCTTTTGGATCTGGGGGCTGCTTCTTCATCGCCATCCGGTTCGACTCGGGCGTCCGAAAGTATACGTCCGCCGGGCGGCATCCCTAATCGAGTTCGAAGTTGTCCTTGTAGTCGAGCTTGAGGGCCGGGTCCTGTGCGTCCTTGACCAGGTAGCAGTTGCCGACGGCGAGGCGCTCGATCTCGGAGCCCATGAAGCAGCGGAAGGCGTCCTCGGGACTGCCGACGATGGGCTCGCCGCGCACGTTGA
Source organism: uncultured Azospirillum sp. (assembly GCA_964416335.1). Lineage (GTDB taxonomy): Bacteria > Pseudomonadota > Alphaproteobacteria > CACIAM-22H2 > CACIAM-22H2 > Tagaea. The sequence goes on along the minus strand of CAYQDN010000034.1, from coordinate 9,737 downwards.
AGCTGGTATTGACGATCACCGGGCAGCCGGTCGCGGCCTTGAAGGCCGAGATCAGCGCGTGGTAGCGCGGGTTGGTGTCGGCATGCACGGTCTGCACGCGCGCCGAGTAGTCGACGTGCGTGACCGCCGGGATGTCCGAGCGCGGCACGTTGAGCTTGTCGATGCCGAACAGCGCCTGCTCGGCCGGCGTCATCGCGCGCCGGCGCTCCTTGCGCACGTCGGCGACCAGCAGCATGTAGGGCGAGTCGCCGTCGAGCTCGAACCAGTCGGCCACGTCCTCGCGCAGCACCGAGGGTGCGAAGGGCCGGAAGCTCTCGCGGTACTTGACCTTGAGGTTGAGCAGCTTCTGCATCGCCGGGCTGCGCGCGTCGCCCAGGATCGAGCGCCCGCCCAAGGCCCGCGGCCCGAACTCCATGCGCCCCTGGAACCAGCCCAGCGCCAGTCCCCCGGCAAGGTCGCTTGCGGCACGCGCGATCAGCGCGTCGTCCGACAGCACCTCGAACTTCGCCCCCGCCGCCGTCAGCCGCTTCTCGATCTCGCCTTGCGCGAACGCGGGGCCCAGATAGGCCCCCTGCATCGCGTCCTTCTTGCCGTCGGCCTTGCGCGCGCCGCCCTTGAACAGGTGATAGCCCGCAAGGGCCGCCCCCAGCGCCCCGCCCGCATCGCCCGAGGCCGGCTGGATCCAGACATTGTCCCAGTGCCCGTCGCGCAGCACCTTGCCGTTGGCAACGCAGTTGAGCGCCACGCCGCCGGCAAGGCACAGGTTCTTCATCCCCGTCTCCGCCTGGAGCGAGCGCGTCAGGCGCAGCACCACCTCTTCCAGCGCCGCCTGCACCGAGGCCGCAAGGTCCATGTGCCGCTGGTCGAGCATCTGCTCGGGCCCCCGCGGGGGCGAGCCGAAGAGTGCATCGAACTTCGCGTTCGTCATCGTCAGGCCCGTGCAGTAGTCGAAGTAGTCCATGTTGAGCCGGAACGAGCCGTCGGGCTTCAGGTCCACCAGGTGCTCGAAGATCGTCTTGACGTATCTCGGCTCGCCATAGGGGGCGAGCCCCATCACCTTGTACTCGCCCGAGTTGACCTTGAAGCCCGTATAGTAGGTGAAGGCCGAGTAGAGCAGCCCCAGCGAATGCGGGAAGTGGATCTCGCGCACCATCTCCAGCGTGTTGCCCCGCCCGATCCCCACCGACGTCGTCGCCCATTCCCCCACCCCGTCCATCGTCAGCACCAGCGCCTCCTCGAACGGCGAGGGGAAGAACGCCGATGCCGCGTGGCTCTGGTGGTGCTCGGCGAACAGCAGCCGGTTCTCCCAGTCGAACGCCGGCGCCGCCTTCATCAGCTCGTCGCCCAGCAGCTTCTTCTGGAACAGCTTCTCCTTGAGCCACACCGGGATCGCCATGCGGAACGACCGGAAGCCGCGCGGGGCGAAGGCGAGATACGTCTCGAGCAGCCGCTCGAATTTCAGGAAAGGCTTGTCGTAGAACACCACATGATCGACCTCGCCCATCGCGATCCCGCCCGCCGCCAGGCAGTACGCGATCGCGTGTTCGGGATAGCGGCTGTCGTGCTTCTTGCGCGTGAAACGCTCTTCTTGCGCGGCCGCGACGATCCGCCCGTCGACCACAAGGGCCGCCGCGGAATCGTGGTAGTAGGCGGAAAGGCCGAGGACGCGCATCGGCTCAGAAGATCGTGTAGATGAAGGGCGCGATGGCGCTGCCCTTGGTCAGCACGATCAGCCCGCCGAAGATCCCCATCATCAGCAGGATCGGCAGCAGCCAGAACTTCTTGCGGACCTTCATGAACTCCCAGAGTTCGCGCGCGAGTGACAGCATCGTCGGTCGTCCTTCAGAATTGGCGCTTCATCGTGTCGGGGGCGGGGCCGGGCGGCTCGCGCACGACCCAGTAGCTGGTCTGGCTCGCGTCGAGGCGGCGCTTCAGGAAATCCGTGCCGAAGGCGCGCATCGCGATACCCATCGGCGTGATCACGAAGAAGAACAGCAGCCCCATCGTCAGCGGGTTCATGATCTTGTAGAGGACCATCGCAAGCCGGGTCCACAGCCGGTTCAGCGGCGCCAGCAGCCCCGGTGCGAGCAACGCCGCCGCAAGGAACCCCGCCGACGCCCCCAGCCAGTAAACATACGACGGCGTGTCGTTATAGAACTTGAGGACGCCCACCAGCGCGCAGAAGCCCGTGAACACCAGCCCGAACCCGCGGTCGCTCGATCCCTCGATCGCCTCGTCGCGCGCGAAATCCTCGTGGAAACCCTGCGGCTGGCTCATGCTAATACAGTCGTCCTGCTGGCGGTCCGGTCGGCGCGCATCCTAGGCGCGACAACCGCCCATCGCCAGCGCAATTCCGCCAGACTTCCCACAGGCTTATCCTGAAGAACGCGCTGCTCCTGGCAATCGTCCTGCTCGTCTCGCTGGTCGCCGGCGAGTCGATGCTGCGGATCTTCGGCCACCTGCCCAACGCGTTCGAGCCGCCGGCGGGCGGTGCGTGGAGCGAGCCGGGTGGCGAACTGGGCTGGCGCAACCGGCCCGGCACCTACCCGTCGAGCGAAGCCGGCAACGTGCCGATGACCTTCTGGCCCAACCGCCAGCGCGCCAGCCGCCCCGATCCGGCGGGCGGCACGCCGCGCGTCGACATGCTCGGCGATTCGATCACGCAGGGCTACGGCGTGGCGGACCGCGAGACCTATGTCTGGCGGCTCGGCGAACTGCTGCCCGGCGTGGCGTTCGAGAATCTCGGCGTGGGCGGCTACGGCACCTACCAGTCGCTGCTGGTGCAGCAGGCGCGCAGCGCCGATCCGCCGCGCGTGACGGTCTACGGATTCTACGGCGACCATCTCTTCCGGAACGTCGCGTTCCTGTCGTGGGTGCGGGCCCTGCGCGATGCCGAGGGGCGCAACATCGTGCCGCCGCACGTGACGGTCGAAGGCGGCCGGCTCGTCCGGCACGAAGGTTCGAGCGTGCCGGCCTGGCCGCTCGAGCGGCAGCTTTCGACGGTCACCGAGCTGCACCGCGCCTGGCTGCGCTACGCGTTCCGCGGCCGGCGCGATTTCACGCAAGCCGCCCTCGAACTGCTGCTCGCCGAGATGGCGGCGACGGCCGGCCGGACCGGTTCGAAATTCGTCGTGCTGCTGCTGGCCGATGCGCCCGACTGGCTTCTCCCCGCACTCGACGCGCGCGGGATCGTCCATGCCGACTGCCGCAAGCCGGAATTCGAAGCCGATCCTGCCCTGCGCATCGGCGGCGCCGGCCATCCGACCGGTGCGCGGCACGCGGCGTGGGCCGCGTGCCTGGCACCGGTCGTGGAACGTGCGCTCGCTCAGTGACGGCCGGGACGGCCGTGCTCGCGCGGGTTGAGGAAGCGCGCGAGGACCGTCTTCTGGCCGTCGTCGAGGACGGCCTGCAGCCGCTCGACCGCCGGGCGCAGGATGGCGAGCGACGCGGCCATCGCACCGACGAAGCGCTCGCGCATCGCAAGCCCCGCCGCCGGATCGTTACCCGCGGCGCGCGCCGGCGGATTGGCGCAGAGATTCTTCATCGGCTCGCCGGCGGCACGGCTGTCGCGCGCGAACGCGTCCCACGCGGAACGCTGGTCGACGCTGGGCTTGAGCTTGGCTTCGATGAAGGCAAGGCGCGAGGCGATGCGCGCGTCGGCGTCCTCGCACATGCGATCGACGGGCGCGCCCCGGTGCCGTTCCGGGGCGTGCGTCGGCTGCTGGGCCAAAGCGGGCCCGGCTGCGATCGAGAAAAGCAGTGCGGCGATCAGTGGCTTTTTCATGGCGGAGCACTCCTGGACATCGGTTGGCGGGGTCGATCGCGTCGTTCTAGGCCGACAACGCGGCAAGCCGATGTCCGCGGCGTTCCAACGTGTAACCCGCGGTTACACCCGCAGGTGTACCGGCCGCCTGCATGCGGCGCTATTATCCGCTCCGCCATGAACAGCCGCACACCGCATATCCTCGTCGTCGACGACGACCGCGAGATCCGCAGGCTCGTCGCCCGGTTCCTCACCGAGAACGGCCTGCGCGTGACCGCGGCGGCCGACGGCTCGGAAGCCGACACGGCGCTCGCCGCCGGCCGCTTCGATCTCGTCGTGCTCGACCTGATGCTGCCAGGCGAGGACGGCATCTCGATCGCGCGCCGCCTGCGGCGCACCGGCGACCTGCCGATCCTGATGCTGACCGCGCGCGGTACCGAGACCGACCGCATCGTCGGGCTCGAGATCGGTGCCGACGACTACCTCACCAAGCCGTTCAGCCCGCGCGAACTGCTCGCACGCATCCGCGCGGTCCTGCGCCGCACCGGCGAGCGGGCACCCGATGCGCCCAAGACGCCGCTCTTCCGCTTCGCCGGCTGGGCGGTCGACGTGCAGAAGCGCGAGCTGCGCCGGCCGGACGGGGCACTGGTACCCACGACCGACGCCGAGTTCGACCTGCTCGCCGCCTTCGTCGAGCGCCCGCAGCGCGTGCTGAGCCGCGAGCAGCTGCTCGACCTGGCGCGCGGCCGGCAGGCCCAGCTGTTCGACCGGTCGATCGACGTCGCGGTCATGCGCCTGCGCCGCAAGATCGAGATCGACCCGACGAAGCCCGAGATCATCCGCACGGTGCGCAACGGCGGCTACATGTTCGCACTCGACGTCGAGGCGACGGCGTGACGCAGCCGCTGGCTCCGGTCCGGCGCTGGTTCGGCGGGATCGCCGCGCGCATCGCCGCGATCTCGATCGTGGGCCTGGTGCTCGCGCAGCTCGCCGCCGTGGGCATCGCACTGCTGCTCCGCCCGACCGAACTGCAGGTGTTCCAGGCGCGCTGGCTCGTCGAATCGGTCGCCGAAATGGCGCGCGAGACCTTCGCGCGGCCGATGGCCCAGCGCGACGCCGTCCTGCGCCAGCGCGCCGAGGCCGAGTTCCTCGTCGTCGAATGGCAGCACGATTTCGCCGTGCGCGACGATCCGCGCGTCTCGCGGGGTGCCGTCGGCCGGCTGCAGCGCGGCATCCTCGATCGCCTGCCCTTCGGCTTCCGGGTCGAGGTGCTCTTCGAATTCCCGCCCGGCGGCGGCTCGCTTGCGGCACCCGACCGGCACATCCGCCGCGTGCCCCCCGACGACGGCGTGTGGAGCGAGTCGGTCGGCGGCGCCGTTCCCGGCACCTTCACGATCGCGATCCGCGGGCCGGACGACATGTGGATGCTCACGCGGCCGCGCCAGACGCATCTCAATATCGGCTGGGTCGTCTTCGGTGCGTGGCTCGTGGCGACCGCCGTCGTCGGCGCATTCGCCGCCTGGTGGGCCGCCCACCGGCTTGCCCGTCCGCTCGAGGCATTGGCCGGCGAAGCCGCGCGCGCCGGGGCCGGGCTCGAGCCGCAGCTCGACGCGATGCGCGGCGCACCCAACGAGGTGCGCACGATCGGCGACGCGCTGGCGCGCATGCGCGGCCAGCTCGTGCGCCATGTCGAGGACCGCACGCGCCTGCTCGCCGCGATCAGCCACGACCTGCGCACGCCGCTGACGAGGCTGCGCCTGCGCGCCGAGGGGATCGGCGAGGAATCCGAGAAGGTGAAGGCGCTCGCCGACCTCGAGGAAATGGAGAAGATGATCGCCGAGACGCTGGCCTTCGCGCGCGCCGACGCGCTCGAGGCCAAGCCCGACCGTTTCGATCTCGCCGCCCTCGTCGAGACCGTCGTCGACGAACGCGCCGACCTCGACCACAAGGTCTCGTATGCGGGTCCGGCGAGCCTCGTCATCGAGGGCCGGGCGGGTGCGATGAAGCGCGCGCTCGCCAACCTCATCGACAACGCCATCGTCTATGGCGGCAACGCCGACGTCCGCCTCGCCCCGTCGGACGACAAGATCGAGATCATCGTCGCCGACGAGGGCCCCGGCATCCCGGCCGAGCGGCTGGAGGACGTGTTCCGCCCGTTCGTCCGGCTGGAAGCCTCGCGCTCGCGCGAAACCGGCGGCGCCGGGCTCGGCCTTGCGGTGGTGCGCGACATCGCGCGTGCGCACGGCGGCGACGTCACCTTGCGCAACCGGCCGATCCGCGGCCTCGAAGCCACGCTGACCCTGCCGCGAATCGCTTGAGCGGCGGGGCCTTTCGTCGTACCCGATGGGGATGACGGCGGCACTCGGATCGATCGACGTGGCAATTCTTGCGGGCGGCCTGGGCACAAGGCTGGCCGGGGCCGTGCCCGACCTGCCCAAGGCGCTTGCCCCGGTCGGCGGCCGGCCGTTCCTCGAACATCTGCTCGACTGGCTGGAAAGCCACGGAGCGCGCCGCATCGTCTTCCTGCTCGGCTACCGCGCCGACCAGGTCGAAGCGCATCTTGCCGCCCATCCGCGTCCGCACATGACTTTCGCCTTCTCGGTCGAGCCGGCCCCGCTGGGGACCGGCGGGGCGCTCGGCTTCGCGCGATCGCATTTCGCGAGCGACCCCGTGCTGGTCGTCAACGGCGACACGTTCGTGAACGGCGATCTCGAAGCGCTCGCGCGCGCGCATCGTGCGGCGGCGGCACCGGCAACGATGCTGTGCGTCGAAGTCCCCGATGCCGGCCGCTACGGCCGGGTCGACATCGCCGGCGGGCGCATCGCCGCCTTCCGCGAGAAGGACCCTTCGTTCCGCGGGGCGGCGGCGATCAACGCGGGCATCTATCTGGTGTCGCGCGCCCTGCTGGCGACGATGGCGGGCGACCGGCCGATGTCGCTCGAACGCGACGTGTTCGAGAAACAGGCGCCGGGCACGCTCGCCGCCTTCGTCGACGCGCACGCGCGCTTCGTGGATATCGGCACGCCCGAGAGCTGGGCCGGTGCCGCGTCGGTCGTGACGGGGCGGGGGCCATGAACGGCGAGAAACCGCCCGTGCGGCGGATCGCGCGGCGCACCGCGCTGGAAAACCGCGTCTGGCGCGTCGATCTCGACCACATCGTCGACGCCAACGGCGGCGAGGTGCCGGAATATCTCGTCCTCTCGCCGCGCGGGCATGCCGCGGGCACGGTCGGCGGGATCGCGGTGCTGCCGCTGCTGGCCGACGGCAGCCTCGTCCTGCTGCGCAACTGGCGCCACGCGATCGGCACGTGGAGCTGGGAGGTCGCCAAGGGTTTCGTCGACGAAGGCGAAACGCCGGCCGCCGCCGCGCGCCGCGAACTTGCCGAGGAGACCGGCCTTGCCTGCGGCCCCGACGATCTGGTGCCGCTGGGCGAGGTGTTCTCGGAACCCGCCGCCCTTGCGACCGCCGCCGCGATGTTCGTGGCGCGCGACTGCCGGCCCATCCAGGCCCACAAGGCGGCCGACGACGAGGTCGGCCTCGGCAAGCCCGTGATCCTGACGCGCGCGGCTGCCGACGAACTCGTCCGCTCGGGCGGCATGCGCGATGCGGTCAGCCTGCTGCTGCTCGCGCGGTTGCCGGCCCTGCGCCCGGCACGCTAGAAGGAACGCATGTCCGCTCCCCGCCGCCGCCCGGTCGTCCTTTGCGTGCTCGACGGTTTCGGCCACCGCGTCGAGCGCGCCGACAACGCGATCCTGCTCGCCCGCACGCCCAATCTCGACCGCTTCCGCGCCCTGCATCCGCCGGCCTTCCTCGAGGCGTCCGAGCGCCATGTCGGCCTGCCCAAGGGCCAGATGGGCAATTCCGAGGTCGGCCACATGAATCTCGGGGCCGGGCGCATCGTCATGCAGGATCTCGTGCGCATCGACGCCGCGATCGAGGACGGCACGCTCGCAAGGCAGGCCGCCTTGCACGAGTTCGCGACGATGGTGCGCGCGGCCGGCGGCACGGCGCACCTGTTGGGCCTCCTGTCGCCCGGCGGCGTGCATTCCCAGCAGGACCATCTCGTGGCGCTCGCCGCGGTGCTGGCAGGCCAGGGGCTCGCGGTGCGCATCCACGCGTTCCTCGACGGACGCGACACGCCGCCGCGCAGTGCCCACGGCTATCTCGAGAAGTTCGCCGCCGACATCGCGCATCTTCGCGACGTCGAGATCGCGACGGTGGGCGGGCGCTATTACGCGATGGATCGCGACAAGCGCTGGGAGCGCGTGTCGCTCGCCTACGACGCGATGGTCGACGCGTCCGGCCCGCGTTATTCGGACTGGCGCGCCGGGCTCGCGGCATCCTATGCCGCCGGCACGAACGACGAATTCGTGCTGCCCTTCGCCGTCGGCACCCATGCCGGCATGCGCGACGGCGACGGCGTGCTGATGGGCAACTACCGCGCGGACCGCGCGCGCGAGATCCTCGAAGCGCTGCTCATTCCGGGGTTCGACGGCTTCAAGCGCAAGCGCCGGCCCGATTTCGCGGCCACGCTCGGCCTCGTCGAATATTCGGCGAAGCTCGCCCCGTTCATCCCGGCGATCTTCGCGCCCCAGTCGCTCGCCAACATGATGGGGGCGGTCGTCGCCAAGGCGGGCCTCCGGCAGCTGCGCATCGCCGAGACCGAGAAATACGCGCACGTCACGTTCTTCTTCAACGGCGGCGAGGAAACGGAATATCCGGGCGAGAGCCGCATCCTCGTGCCTTCGCCCAAGGTCGCGACCTACGACCTCAAGCCCGAGATGTCGGCCCCCGAGATGACCGACAGGCTGGTCGCCGCGATCGACGCAGGCACGTTCGACTTCATCGTCGTCAACTACGCCAATTGCGACATGGTCGGGCACACCGGCGACCTCCGCGCGGCGATCAAGGCGGTCGAGACGGTCGATGCGTGCCTGGGGCGCGTCGCCGCCGCGGTCGAGGCGCAGGGCGGTGCGATGCTGGTCACCGCCGACCACGGCAACTGCGAATGCATGCGCGATCCCGTGTCGGGCCAGGCGATGACGGCGCACACGCTCAACCCCGTCCCGGTCTATCTGGTCGGCGGGCTTGTCCCGGGCCGCAACGCGCCCGTCCTGCTGGCCGACGGCGTGCTTGCCGACGTCGCCCCCACGCTGCTCGAGCTGATGGGCCTGAAGCAGCCCGCCGAGATGACCGGCCATTCGCTGCTGCGCGCACCGGCCGTGGCCGAATGAAGGCGGCGGCGCTCGCGGCACTCGTCTTCCTCTGGGCCCCGCCCGCCGGCGCCCAGGATCGCGGCGACCAGCTGCGCCAGATCGAAAGCCAGCTCGAACAGGAGCGCGCGCGCGCCGACGCGATCGCCCGCCAGGCGCAGAACGAGCAGGCCGAGCTCGAGCGGCTGCAGGCGACGGCGCGCCAGGCCGCCGCCGCGGCGATGGACCGCGAGACGGAGGCAAGCGACCTCGAGGCGCACATCGCCGAACTCGACGAAGAGAAGGCACTGCGCGAGACGCGCATCGCCGGACGGCGCGTCGAGATCGCTTCCCTCGCCGGCGCCCTCCAGCGGCTTGCCCGCCAGCCGCCCGAAGCGCTGGCGCTGGAACCGGGCACACCGCTCGACGCCGCGCGCACCGGAAACCTCGTCGCGGGCATGGTGGCGCATCTCAACCGCGAGGCGCAGCTGCTGAAACAGGAGCTCGACGCGCTTGCGATGGCACGCGCGGGCGCCGTGCGCGCCCGCGGTGCGCTCGCCGACACGCTCTCGCAGCTGGCGGTGGAGCGCGAACGGCTCGACGCCGCCCTTGCCCGGCGCGCCCCGGCCGTCGCCCGGCTGCAGGACGAGGGGCGTGCGACCGCCGCCCGGCTCGCCCGGCTGGGCCGCGAGGCGGCGGACCTGCGCGAGCTTCTGGGCCGGCTCGACAGGCCGGCGGCGGCGGCTGCCGCCCCGGCGCGGATCCCGGCCGGACGCGCCAAT
>CAYQDN010000033.1:0-45172 GCA_964416335.1 uncultured Azospirillum sp. | reverse complement strand
GGGGAAATGGCGCGCCCGGCGCGACTCGAACGCGCGACCTTCAGCTTCGGAGGCTGACACTCTATCCAACTGAGCTACGGGCGCTCACTGGGCCGGGAACCTAGCCGAAAGCCTCCGCGGACGCAAATGGGTCCGGAACCGCCCGTTTTCCGGGCGGCGGGGCGAGCGGTCGCTCTACCCGGAGCGGTCCTCACACCCGCCGGATGACGAGCGACGTGTTGATGCCGCCGAAGGCGAAATTGTTGCTCATCAGATATTCCGTCTGCAGGTTCCGCGGGCTTGCCATCACGTAGTCGAGCGGGGCGCACCGCTCGTCGACAGTTTCGAGATTTGCCGTCGGGCAGAACCAGCCTTCGCGCATCATCTCGATCCCCAGCCACGCCTCGATGGCACCGCACGCACCCAGGCTGTGGCCGAAATGGCCCTTCAGCGAATGGATCGGGACCTTGGCGCCCAGCACCTCGTTGGTCGCCTTGGTCTCGGCCAGATCGCCCCATTCGGTCGCGGTCCCGTGCCCGGAGACGAAGCCGATCGCGTCGGGTGCCAGCCCCGCATCCCGCAGCGAAAGCCGGAGTGCTTCGGCCATGGTCTCGGCCTGCGGCTGGGTCACGTGGTTGCCGTCCGAGTTGCAGCCGAACCCGACGATCTCGGCATGGATGCGTGCCCCGCGCGCGCGCGCATGCTCGTATTCCTCGAGGATCAGCGTGGCCGCACCCTCGCCGATGACGAGGCCGTCGCGATCCTTGTCGTAAGGACGCGGCGTTTCGCCCGGCCGGTCGTTGCGCGTGCTCGTGGCATAGAGCGTGTCGAAGACCGCTGAATCGGTGATGTCGAGTTCCTCCGCACCGCCGGCGACCATCACGTCCGCGCGGCCCCACCGGATGGCCTCGTAGGCATAGCCGATCCCCTGGCTGCCGGAGGTGCACGCACTCGATGTCGGGATGATGCGCCCCGTGATGCCGAAGAACAGCCCGATATTCACCACAGCCGTATGGCCCATCATCTGGATATAGCTCGTGGCGTTGAGATTGCGCGACGCACCTTCCTTCTTCAGTTCGTAGAACCCGAGGACGGCGTCGGGACTGCCGAACGACGAACCGTAGGCGGCACCGGTCCGCCCCTTGCGCAGGACCGGGTCGTCGAGCAGGCCTGCGTCGGCGAGTGCGAGTTCGCTCGCATAGACCGCGAACTGCGCCACGCGCCCCATCGTGCGGGTCTTCTTGCGCGGATAGCGGCTGGCGATCGTGAAATCGAGGACGGGGGCCGCCATGCGCGTATCGATGCCGCTGAAACGCTCCCATTCGTCCATGAAACGTACGCCCGTGCGCCCTTGCGCGAACGCGGCACGGATGCCGGGCCAGTCGTGGCCCAGCGCCGTCACGCCCCCCATGCCGGTAACGACGACGCGACGCTGCACTAGACGAGCCCTCCGTTCACCGAGATCACCTGCCGTGTGATGTAGGCCGCCTCGTCCGAGCACAGGAACGCGACGAGGCCGGCAACCTCTTCCGGCCGGCCGGGACGGCGCAGCGGGATCATCTTCGCGATCTCGTCCATCGGGAGATTCCCGGTCATCTGCGTCTCGATGATGCCCGGCGCCACGCAGTTGACGGTGATGGCGCGTTTGGCAAGCTCGATCGCCAGCGCCTTCGTCGCACCGATGATACCGGCCTTGGCGGCACTGTAGTTCACCTGCCCCCGGTTGCCCGCGATCCCCGAAACCGACGACAGCGTGACGATGCGCCCGCCGTCGCGCATCGAAACCATCGGCATGACGAGGGGGCGCAGCACGTTGTAGAAGCCGTCGAGATTGGTGCCGAGCACGTCGTCCCAGTCGGAATCTTCCATGGCCGGAAACGCGTTGTCGCGGGCGATTCCGGCATTCAGCACGACGCCGTAGTAGGGGCCGTGTCCGGCGATGTCGGCCTCGAGGGCGGCACGGCATGCGGTGCGGTCCGAAATGTCGAAGCCGATCGTCCGGCCGTCGCCGATTTCCTTCAGCACGGCCTCCGCACCGTCCCGGTCGCGCCCGTAATGGACAAGGATGCGGAACCCGTCGCGCGCCAGTCGCAGCGCGATGGCGCGTCCGATCCCCTTGCTCGCACCCGTCACCAGAATCGTGCGCGTCATCTGCTACTCCATCGCCGCCGCCGGATCATCCGGCCGATACAGCGTCAGTTGTGCGGTGGCCAGGGTCATGCCCCGGCTTTCGATGCGGCAGTCGAAAACCGCCATCGGGCCGTCACGGAAGACCGTTGTCGCTTCGATCTCCAGCCGCTCGCCCGGCAGGAAGCGGTCGCGCTCGGCACTGTAGCGGCGGCTACCGAGCAGGAAGCCGAGCTTGACCGGCTCGCCCGACCGCCTGGCCTCGATTCCCGAGAACAGGCCGCAGGTCTGCGCCATGAATTCGATGCCGACATGGGCCGGAACGCCGAAGCCGGCGATCGCGAACATATTGTCGTCGCGGATCGCGACGGCCGCGCGCACGCCGGTGTCGGTCCAGTCCACGACCTCGTCCAGCAGCACCATCGGCGGCTCGTGCGGCAGCAATTCTTCGACGCTGTAGGGGATCGACGCGCTCATGCTTCACCGAGTATCAGGCTGACATTGCTGCCGCCGAATCCGAAGGAGTTGCTCAGCATCGCCTGTTTCCGATCTTCCGGCAGGCGGGTTCCAGAAGCGACGAAATTCAAAGCCGGCAGTGCCGGGTCGCGCGTACCGCCCCAGACATGCGGCGGCAGGAAGCCCGTGCGGAACGCCGGGTTCAGCGTCAGCCAGAGGAACGCCGCCTCGCAGCCGCCGGTCGCACCCAGCATGTGGCCGGTCATCGCCTTGGTGGAACTGCACGGGACCGCTTCGCCGAACAATGCCGCGACGGCGGCACTTTCCATGGCGTCGTTCAGCCGGGTCGCCGTGCCGTGAAGATTCACGTAGCCGATCCGGGACGGTTCCAGTCCGGCATCGTCGAGCGCCAGGCGCATGGCGCGCGTGGCACCGTTCCCGTCGGGGGCCGGTGCGGTGACGTGATGCGCATCCGACGTTTCGCCCGCACCCAGGAACCGCACGGGGCCGGCTTCGCGCGACAGCAGGAAGGCCGATGCGCCTTCGCCGATATTGATGCCGTCCCGCCCGGCGGCGAAGGGCGCGCAGAATCCCGGCGACAGCGCTTCCAGCGCGTCGAAGCCGTTGAGCGTCATCCGGCAGAGTGTGTCCGCTCCGCCCACCACCGCCGCATCGACGATGCCCGCACGGATCAGGCGGCGCGCCGACGCGAAGACTTTGGCACTCGAAGCACATGCGGCGGCGACGGTATAGGCGGGGCCCGCGAGATCGAGATAGCGCGCGGCGAATTCGCCGAGACTGCCGATCTCCTGCCGGGTGTAGCCGTAGGTGGCCGGCCAGCTTCCCGTCGCATGGAGATGTCCGAGTGCCGTCTCGCCTTCGGCCATGCCCGACGTGCTCGTTCCCAGCACGACGGCGACGCGCTCGCGGCCGAAGCGCTTCGCGGCATCGCGCACGCTCCGCGCGATCTCGTCCAGTGCCACGCGCATCAGCCGGTTGTTGCGGCAGTCGAACCCGGCAAGTGCTTCGGGAAGCGGCGGCAGTTCGCCGGCGACGGCGCCGACCGCCACCGGACGGCCGGGAATCAGGTCGTCGCGATAGGTCAAGGCGCGTCGGCCCGCGGCGAGTGCCTGCGCGTTCGCGGCACATCCCCGACCCAACGGCGTGACCACGCCGCAATCCGCGACGTACAGGGTCATGGCAGCACCGTCGACTGGATTTCCAATTCGTAGCCCCACGCGATGTTCCGGAACACGAGCGTCCCCGCCCAGCGATCCGCGGCGAGCGGCCGGTATTCAGCACGGATCGCCTCCTTGCCCCGCGACAGGAACACGCGGCCCTGCGCCGTCGCCTGCAGTTCGGCACCCTGCAGCGACCGGCGCACCGTCGCCTCCGGCCAATACAGCAGCACCATGTCGGCAAGGATGTTTTCGGGATTCAGCGATTCCGGCACCCACGGCGCTTTCTCGACCGTCACGCCGGCGTCGGTCCAGATGACGGACATGGCCCGGCGCCCCAGCGTGTCGAGCCCGACGAAGGAGAACTTCCCGGTCGAAGCACTGAGGCGGCACTCGAACAGGTAGGCGAGATTGCCGTAGCGCACCGCGACCAGCTGTGCGGCATCCAGTTCGCGCCCGAGATCGCCCGGCCGCGGCAGCGACAGGTACATCCCCGGGCCGATCCGCACCGTTCCCGCCGGCGGCTCGGGCAACTCGGCCGGCATGGACGCACATCCGGCAAGACATGCCAGCGTCAGAAGGACCGCGATCGCGCGGCGCGCGGCGTTCGTCATGTCCGCGCCCTCTGCCCCGGACGCCCGAGCGGCGCCAGCAGGAAGGCAAGCAGGATGCCGACCAGCATCGTCGCCCCGAACGCGTGCACGGCGGCGACGCCGCTCAAGGCCAGCAGGCCGAAGGACATCAGTGCCGTACATGCCGCAAGGCCCACCGCCAGCATCGTCACCGCCTTGCGGTCGGCGTCGGTCTCGGCGCAGAACACGGCATAGTCGATGCCGACCGACAGGACGAGCACCAGCGCCATGGCATCGAAGAAGGTGAACGCGGCACCGGTCAGCGCGCGAAGGGCCGGTGCGAGCAGCACCGCCAGTGCCGGCGCCGACATGACCCGGAACGCCCCCTTCGGCCCATAGCGCCACAACAGGATCGGCATCATCAGTGCAGCCGACAGCGCCAGCAGCAGGATCGCGCGCACCCGGTATTTTCCGAGCAGCGCGCTGAAATCGCCGGCGGGATCGACGAGCCGCGCACCCGGCAGATCGCGGATGGCGGCGCGGATGTCGTCTGGCCGCGACGGCGCCGACAGCAGCACGACATGCGTCGTCTCGCCCGGCGGCCCCTCCAGCAGCAATGCGCCCAGCAAGGCCTTGACCGGCCCCGCGGCGCGCGCGTCGGAAGGCGTCAGGAACGGACCCGAATCGTCGGGCCGGTCCGGTGTCTGCACAAGACCCAGGCTTGCCATTTGCGCGCCGAGCAGCGGATCGAGCCGCCCGCGCAACAGCTCGCGGTTCTGCCGCTGGCGTTCGATCGACGGCACGTACTGGGCCGTCGCCTGGAAACCCGACAGGGCGCCCTGCGCGACCAGCGGGCGCAGCCGGTCGACGAGTTCTTCCTCGATCCGCAAGGCCGCCTCGTCGTCGGCCGCCTGGACGAGGATGAACTGGCTCGCACCGGCCGTACCGGTCAGGGACTGGATGCGCGCCTGTTGTGCCGCCAGCCCCGGATTCAACGACTGCATGCGGCGCACGTCGTCGTCCGCGTGCAGACGCAGCAGGCCGGCACCGCCGATCGCGCACATGCCCAGCAGCAGCAATTGCCGCGCGCGACGATAGGCCGCGTTCTCCCAGAGGCCGAGATACGCCGCCGTCGCGGCGATCATCCGCCTGCCGTGGCGCGGTGGGGCCGCGCGGTCGAGAAGCGGCAGCCACAGCACCACCGTCGTCCACGCGGCGAGCAGTCCGATCGCCGAAAACGCGGCGATCTGGTGCAGGCCCGGGAACGGGGCAAGGAACAGCGTCAGATAGCCGATGACGGTCATCGCCATGCCGAGGCTTATGCCCGTGAAGACGCGTCGCAGGCGACGCTGCGGATCCGCCGGATCGGGTGCGAATATCTCGGTGCAGTATTGCAGGCAATAGTCGACCGCCACGCCGATCAGGCTGACGCCGAACAGAAGTGCCCCGACATGCAGCTCGCCGAACAGCCAGAGACAGCTCGACAGCGCCGTAAGCACGCCGGCACCGATCACGAGCAGGCTGCACCAGACGGCCGACAGCGCCCGGAAGGCGACGACCACGAGCAGGACGATGCCGACGGTCGAGGCAAGTCCGATCGTCGAGGATTCGTCCATCGCCTGGGTCGCACCGGCCTTGGCGTAGAACACGGCGCCCAGCCGCAGGATCTCGAGCCCCGGATGGGTCGCGTCGAGTGCGCGGACGGCCGGGTCGAGGGTCGCGGCAAGGCCATCCTGGACGGCCAGCGCAAACGGCTCGCCGCGCAGCTGGCCGGCGACGAGGACCCACGTCGTATCCTTCTCGCGAACCGAGAGCAGGCCATCGTCGGGTTCGAGGCGCGAAAGCGGCAAGGGCAGGTCGGTGAAGAACCCCTGCAGCAGCAGGAAGGGATCCTGGCGCAGCAGGCGCGCGTCGCTCATGCCGAAAAATCCGAAAGCGCGCGCGAGAGCCCGCTCGGCGACGACGCCCGCCTTGTCGTCGAGCAGCAGGGCCCGGTCGCCTGCACCCAGCAACCCACGCCGGTAGGGGAAATAGAGCCGGCCGAGATCCTGCAGGCCGGCCTTGTCGAAACCCGACGTGACGATGTCGACGTGCCCGGCCAGCGAATCGGTCAGCTGCCGGGCCGCTTCGCGCGCCCGCTCCCGGTCGGCGTGGCCGACAAGCAGCACGACGCGCTGCGACAGCGCGCGGGTCACGGCGTCGTTGGCCCGCCGCAGGACGGGATCGCGCTCCTCGCGCGGCAGCAGTGCCGTAAGGTCGGTCCGGAAGGCCAGCCCCTCGTGCAGCCGTACCGCTAGATAGGCGCCGGCAAGTGCGACGACGACCAGCCAGACGAGGGCCAGCCGCCGGATCATGGCTTGAGCATCGACAGGGCGGCCGCTTCCGCCGGCGTCGCCGGTTCCGCGGAAAGCACCTGCTCGAAGAATTCCAGCGCGTCGCTGTCGCCGTCGGGCTTCGCCATCGTGACCTTGTCGACGAAACGGCTTCCTTCGACGGCGATATGCCGGAACGGCATCGCCGGATCGTCGGCCTTGAGCGGTGTCAGCGACATCGACCAGCTGTCGTCGGTGCCGGCGCGCTGGACGGCGAATTCCCGCTCGAGTGCGCGCCAGTCGCCGGCCATCGCCCCGCCGAGCATGTCGTAGAGACGCGCGAGGAACGGCAGGCGTGCCGCCGGCAGGCGCGCGACCTCGGTTCCGCCCATCTCTTGGACCAGCCCGGCCGGCGTGATGATTGTCGTCATGGCGAAAGGTCTTTCCGGATTCCAGATCAGGCCCTGGCCGGCGACCAGCACGAAGCGCCCTTCCGAGCGCAGCGGCGCATTGAAGCCGGCAAGCCGCCGCTCCTGCCGGAAGCGCCCGCGAAGGATCTGTCCGTCCGCCAATGTCCGGCTTGGCCCTTGTGCCGCCGCACGCGAAAGCGGGAGCGCAAACAGGACAAGCGACAGGATCGACCGGCGTTTCATGCCAGGCCCGCGATGATCTTGGCGAGCACGGGCGGGCTTTCCAGCAGCAGCTCGCCGGTTTGCGCCAGCACGGCGACTTGGATGGTGTGGGCCTTGGTCAGGACCTCGCCGCTGGCGCGGTCGCGGATCCGGTAGTCGATCTTCAGGCGGTTCTGCCATTCGGCCAGCGTCGCCACGACGGCGATCTCCTGTCCGAAGCGCACCGGTCGGACGTATTTCAGCCGCATGTCGACGATCGGCCAGAGATAGCCGGACGCCTGCATCTCGACATAGTTGTAGCCGATCCGGTCGAGCAGCGCGCAGCGCGCCTGCTCGAGAAACCGCGCATAGTTCCCGTGCCAGACGACCGCCATGGGATCGAGATCGTAGAACTGGGCCTTGACGAAGATCTCGGCGGCAATCATCTGCCTTCTCCGTCTTTCCAGAAATCGAAGAAATTGAACCACTGGTACGGTGCGCGGCGAGCATACGCTTCCAGCCGTGCGGCGTAACGGGAACAAAGTGCGGCAAGCTCGGCCGTCCGCGTGGCGCGCGCCAGCACGATCCGCTCGGCGAAAGGCTCGAGCGTCAGGAGCCAACGGTCGCCGTCCTTCACGCAGAACAGCAAATGCACCGGGCAGTCGAGCAGGCTCGCCAGGATCCAGGGCCCCTGCGGGAACGGTGCCGGTGCGCCGAAGAACGGCACCCGGCTGGTCCGTCCGACCCCGCCGACGGGCGTGCGGTCGCCGGAGATCACCACCCAGTTCCCCCGCTCGACCTGTTCCTTGAGGGCAATCGTCGCGGCGACGCCAAGCTCGGTCACCTGCAGCAGGTCGGGCATCGCACCGGGGCAGGCTTCGGCGAGAAGGCGGTTGTAGTTGAGCGCATGTCGCGTATGGACGAGCACCTTCAGGCGCGCCCGCATCCCGGGATCGAGGGTGGCCCGGGAAATGTCGACGTTGCCCAGATGCGACACGACGACGAGTGCACCTTGCGGATCGGCCGATGCCCGCTTGAGGAATTCCGGGTCGGTCGCGATCACCGCCGACGGTGGGATGCGGCCGGTCCAGCCGCCGAAAACGTCGAGGACGCGGCCGGCGAAGCTCATGAAATGGCGCAGGGCCTCGCGCCATGTCGCCGGGCGCCCGAGTGCTCGCGCCAGAAAGTCCTTCGACGCCGCCCGCTGCCGGCGCGCTGCAAGGAAGAAATAGAAGACGACCGGCGAAATCACGACAAGACAGGCCCGCCGCCCCAGCAGCCGATAGGCGGATGCGCAGAAGCGCAAGCCCCAATAGGCGCCCCGCTCGGCCAAGGCGGCCCAATGGGAATGCGATTCGCGCCCGTGCCGTCGCAGCATCAGTGCGGGCAGACGCCCGAGCATGCCGAAGACCAGCCGCGTATGCATGCGCGAGATCCGCCAGTTGTCGGCAAGCATGTCGAAATTCGAGAAATTGCCGGCCGGATAGACGACGCGCACGGGGACCGTGCGGAATTCGACGCCGCGCCAATGGAGCCGCACGGCAATCTCGGTGTCGAAATCCATCCGCTGTCCGACGAGCTCGGTGTCGAGAAGCCCGATGACCGGCACGAGCGGATAGACGCGGAACCCGCACATGCTGTCGGGTATGGCGAAGCTCAGCGTCTCGATCCAGACCCAGAAATGGGTGACGTAGCGACCGATCCTGCGTCCGAACGGAACGGACGCGTCGAAGATCGCCCGGCCGCTGACCAGGGCTTCGGGATTGGCCCTGGCTTCGGCCAGCAGCTTCGGCAGGGCGGCGAGGTCGTGCTGGTTGTCGGCATCGACCTGGACGGCGTGCGTGAAGCCGGCCGCCGCGGCCTTGCGGAATCCTTCGGCCACCGCCCCGCCCTTGCCGCGATTGACGTCCAGGCGGATCACCTGCACGCCGCCGGCGGAATCGGACAGGGCGGCGATGCGTGCGGCCGCTTCGCTGCCGCTTGCGTCGTCGACGATGAAGACGGGCAGATCGTTCGCCCGCAATGCCGCGACGACCAGACCCAGCGATCGCCAGTGGTCGTGGCTCGGCACGATCGCGCACGGGTTCACGATGCCGTCTCCAGCTTTATCTTGCCCACCGTCGCAAGCTCGTCGCCGATCCGGTATTCGAACGAAAGCAGCCGCTTCGTCGCGTCGCGGTTCAGCTGCAGGAACAGCGCCGCGTCCGGACGGACGGGGCGGCGGAACTTGATCTGGAAATCGCGCGCGGCCGGCTGGGCGATCCCGAGATGTTCGCCGGCGAGACGCAGCGCCCAGTCGATCTGGATGACGCCCGCCAGGATCGGCTGGTCGCGGAAATGCCCGGCGAATGCGGGCGCATCCGGCGGCAGGGCGATCCGGAGCACGACTTTGTCGTCGGCCGTCCGCTTGACCGAAAGGATCTCGGGCAATCCGATCATGCGCGATCGCCGAAGAGGGCGCGGACATCCGCGTCGCGGCGCTTGCCCATCGCCTGCAGCGGCAACGCCTCGACGAAGCGCCAGTGCTTGGGCAGGCAGGCGGGCTCCTGGCTTTCCGCCAGCGCCGTGCGCAGTTGCCGCCCGAAGCGGAAGGCGCCGACCGTCTGCAGCTGTGCGGCACCTTGCCGGCTCGGCACGATTGCGGCGGCTAGCCGTTCGGGGCTCCCCGGCAGCAGCGTGGCGGCGGCCGCCGCGACCGCGGGCAGAGCGAGCAACGCCTGCTCGACCTCGGCCAGGCTCACGCGCTTGCCTTCGATCTTCACCACGCGGTCCGCGCGTTCGAGGAAGCGGAATCCGCCTGCGTGCAGTTCGACCCGGTCGGACGTCGCAACCCATTGCGGCCCGACATGCCCGGACCGGACCTGCAGGCAGGCATTCGCGTCGAGCCGGATTTCCACGCCCGGCATCGGGCGCCAGGGTGCGTCTTCGGCGGATTGCCGGCGCGTGGCGATGGCGCCGGTTTCGGTGGTGCCGAATATCTCGAACGGCAGGCTGCCCAGCAGACGCTCGCAATCGCGGGCGGCCGCAAGCGACAGTGGCGCACCGGCGGACAGGACGATGGCGGGGCGCGCACCGGCGGCGACGGCCGGCAATCCGTCGAGCCGCGCAAGATGGGCGGGGCTGGTGACGAGCATCGTCGTCGCCGTCAGTGCCGGCAGCACGCTTTCCCAGAATTCCTGCATCTCGGCCCGGAAGGGGCGGCCCGTCGCGAGCGGCAGCAGCACCTTGAAGGTCAGCCCGTAGACATGGTGATGCGGCACGGTCGCCATTGCGGGGCCTGCGTCCGGCAAGGTCCCGAGCAATCCGTCGAGCGCCGCCAGTTCCGCTTCGACGCGACGAAGGTCCTTCTCGACATGCTTGGGCGTGCCGGTCGAGCCGGATGTGTAGAAGTCGAACCGCGCACCGTCGGGATCGAGCGGGCGCAATTCGGCCGGCGTGCCCGGGGCGAGGATCGCGTCGCCGACGACGCGCTCGAAGCTTCCGGCAAGTGCCGCAAGCGTGCCCGGATGCCCGTTGGACGGCAGCACGACCCGGGCGCCGGCGTGCAGCAGCCCGAACATGCCAACGGCAAACGCATAACTGTCGTCGCAGATCAGGGCGGCACGCCGGCATCCCTGCAGATGGCCGGCGGCGACCGCAACGTCGTTGCGGAACGTCGCGAAATCCGCGATCGCACCGTTCCGGAACGCGACCGGATGTGCGGCCGGCCGGCCGAGCGCCAGCAACCGGGAAAGTGCAACGAAGCTCATAGCGATGGCCGCCGGACGAAAGCGCGATAGACGATCTCGCCCGCGAACAGCGCGCCCATCGCGACATATGCGAGCAGCCCGTTCCACAACGTCCACACCGCAAGCGATGTCCAGATGCCGGTCGCGGCGGAGATCGCGGCGTTGGCCAGCAGGAAGACAACCCAGATGCCGGTCAGCTTGCGGGTATACGCCACACCTTCGGGCGGCAGGTCGGGTTCGCGCAGCCGCGCGATGCGTTCGATGGCGCTGGGCGGGGCGATCAGCGAGACGCCGAAGACGGCGGCGACCGCGAGGCTGACGAGGACGGGATAGGCCTTTACGGCCAGATCCGGCGACACGAAGAGAATTCCGGCCAGTATCGCGATGGCCGCGGCGAATGCGGCCGACCAGCGGCCGGCATCCGCCAGACGCCGCGCGCACAGGAAGCGGACCGACAGCAGGCAAAGGCCGAGTGCGGCGATCGCGACGGGCGGGACGGATGTCAGACCGAAATAGACGAGCGGCGGATAGACGATCCCCCCCAGCGCCGCCGCGACCAGCCATGGATCAAAGCGCGGTGGGATCATCCGCCAGAAGCTCTTCGATGCATTTGATCACATCGCCGACCGTCCGGACGCTCTTGAACGCTTCGGGCTTGATGCGCCTGCCGGTCAGTTCCTGCAGCTTCACGACCAGGTCGACCGCATCGATGCTGTCGAGATCGAGATCCTCGTAGAGGCGGGATTCCAGGGCGACCTTGTCGCGCGGAATCTCGAACAGCTCCTCGAAATAGCCGCGCAGGCGATCGAAGACTTCGTCATTCGACAGCATCACGACCTCCCCTGCGTCTGGATGAAGCGCGCCAGGCTGCGCACCGTCGCGAAATGCTGCTTCACCTCGTCGTCCACCTTGTCGACCTTGATGCCGAAGCGCTTGCGCAGGGCAACGCCGAGTTCCAGCGCGTCGATCGAGTCGAGCCCCAGCCCGGTCGTTCCGAAAAGGGCTTCGTCGCTGTCGATTTCGTCCGGCGATACGTCCTCGAGCGCCAGGCACTCGACGATCAGGCGTTTGATTTCGATTTCCAGATCAGGCATTGGCGAGTTTCTCGGAATAGATCTTCTGCAGGTGCCCCACCAGCTTCCGGGTCGCGAGGCTGCGATAGCCATAACTCATGTAACTGTCTGCATACACGCAATTTTCCACGGCGAGGTGGAATACAGGCTGCTTCGGCGGGATACGCCACCAGGGTTCGCCCTTAACCAAGGTTGGCGGAAAGCAAGTGATCAGCACGGGCTGGATCGTTGCCTGCGTAAGGATCGCGAGATTGGCAAATCCCCTGCGGAATTGGGGCAGGCCGCCCGGCTCGGTGCGCGTTCCTTCGGGAAAGATGATCAGGGATTCGCCCGCCTCCAGAGCCGCCTTGCAGGCGGCCACCATCAGGTCGGGCTCCAGATCGTTACGGATGTAGCCCGCCCGCCGCATCAGCGGCCCGAGCAGCGGGTGGAGCCAGAGCTCGCTCTTCACGACGCATTGGGCGCGCGGGATCAGCGAGATCAGCAGCACGACGTCGAGCAGCGAGGGATGGTTGGCGACGACGATGCGCCCGCCTGCCGCTTTCAGCCGATCGGCATCCTTCAGGTTGAGCCGCAGCAGCCCCGCGACCTGCAGCATGCCGACATAGAACCGGAATATCCGGTGGATGATGTATTGCGTGCGCGCGCGCGAATGGCTCGGCAGCAACGCAAGCAGGGGGAGCACCGTAATGGCGAGCAGGCCACCGCCGCCGAAGACGAACGCGAACGCCATCCCGGTCGCGACGAGCCGCCAGCCGAAATCAATGTGCGGCATCGGCTTTTTCCCAACGCCAGACGGTCCGCTGGCCGGCGGCGGAACCGCGGGCCCGATCCTGCAGCAGGCATCGCAGGAAAGTCTCGGCGGGCCGGGGCGTGACCGGCGTGTCGGTATCCCGCATGCGGGTCGTCAGGCGCATCGGCACGCCTTCGGCGGCCGACATCAGCAGTGCAAGGACGATGTGTTCCTCGTCCTTGCCGTTGAAGCCGGAAAACGGAGCGGGCAAAGGCTCGTCGTAATAGACGAGCGTGACGTCCTCGGCCGATCCGTCCGCCAGTCCCGCCGTAGCCTCGAGAAGCGCGTTGAAGAAGCTGTCATGGCCTGCGGCGATCGCGGTGTGTCCGCGGCCGTTCGCGGTGACGATGGACAAAAGCCCCGCAAGCGCATGGTGGACCGAAAGGCTGAAATCGGCAGGCGAGACCTCGCCGTGCCGGGCGAGCGTGTCCATGATCGCTGCCGTACGCCCGAACTCGCCGTGGCGGGACGCGAAAACGAGCCGCGACCTGTCGGCACCTTTCAATCCCCAGGCGGCCCGCAGGGCGGACTGTCCGAGCGGCCCGACGCGCCGGCGCAATCCGGACGGAACCGTGCCGTCCGGCATCCCGAATTCTCCGTCGGCGGGCGTCCATGCGGCCCAGCCTTTTATGCCGAAGGACAGTTGCGACATCGTTTTCAGTTGAAGGCGGCGAGGTTCAACTGCCGATCGATTTCGAACGTGAGAGCCCGGACTTTCTCGTTGTACCGGGGATGGATCATTCCGTTCTTTTCTTTGAGATTCTGCGAGGAATCGAGCTGGATGCTGTAGCTCTGGCGCGTGTAGGCCACTTCCGCGATGGCGCTGAACTCGCGCCAGCGGGTCGTGACGCGGTACCGCCCGGTGCCGGCCGACTCGACGCTCCAATTGGTCGTGACTGCAGCCCGGGCGATCAGTTCCCCGACCTTCTCTTCGCTCAATCGCTGCTGCGCAAAACCCGGAACCACATGGTTGCTCACATTGTTGATCGGCTGCGACTGCCGGCACGACGCGACGATCAGCCCGAGCGCGCAGATCAGCGCGGTCCGCTTCGCCGAAATCCCCACCATTCCAACCCCCGGAAAAACGGAATTTTGTATTACTTCGGAAACCCGTAGCCTTGAAACACTATACAACATAACATGCCTAACGGATTATTCTATAGGCCACTAGGTTGCAGTCCGTGAATCCGATTTTCGCATCGATGCGTCTCGACGATCCGGATGCGCCGGACTTCGTCCGGCGCTGGACGGGGCCGGCAGATCGCCTTGCCGCGGGCGACCGGCCGGCGTCGCTGCTGGCCCGTGCGTTGGCCCATTCTCTCGTCGCGGCGGACGGCGTGAAGCCGCGGATGCGGATCGACAAGGACGCGCGCGGCAAGCCGCATTTCGTGGCGCCGGACGGAAAGGCCGGCCCTTCGGTCTCGCTGGCGCATTCCGCATCCGTTGCGGCGGCGGCCCTGTGCGAAGGCGGCGCGCTGGGCATCGATGTCGAGCGGCACCGGGCGCGCGATTTTCGCGAACTCGCGGCGGCGGCGTTCGGTCCGGCGGAATGTGCCGCCGTCGAGGGTTGCGGCAGCGACGCGTTCTATCGCGTCTGGACCTTGCGGGAAGCCCATGCGAAGGCGACCGGTTGCGGCCTTGCCCAGGTGCTCGATCGCACGGACCGGTTTCATGCCGCACCGCCCGAAAATACCTGGACGATGGCGCTGGACGGATCGGCCTGGCGCTTCGTCACGCGCCGGATCGACGCGGACTACAGTCTTGCCGTCGCGCATTGCGCCGTCGCGGTCTGAAAATCCGGGGAGTGTCTATTTGCGCGGCGGCGGCGGGGACGAAAAGGCCCGCATCGTGCGGTGGATGAGCGCTGCGGCGATCGCCACACCCTGGATATAGAGTTCCGTCCGGTCGAGGCGGATGGCGAGCGCATAATGCCACCAGCCGATCGCGGCGGCGGGGAAGACCAGCAGGTGCAGCTTGCGCCACACCGCCATGCCGAGATGCCGGCGCGCGAAGTCGTTCGACGTCGCGGCGAGCGGCACCATCAGCAGCGTGGCGATCAGGCCGAGGATCAGGAACAGGCGCAGGATCTCGTCGAGCAGGATGTCCCACAGGAACGAGAACTGGCGCATCCAGAACCAGACATGCGCGAAGGCATAGAGGGCCGCCGACAGCCCGAGCGCGCGGCGCGACGGCTCGATCCAGCGCTGGCCGGTCAGCGACACGAAGGGCGAGATGAGGAGGGCGATCGTCGTCAGGCGCAGCGCCCACAGCCCGCTTTCGTGCACGGCGAAGCGCCAGGGCGAGGCGTCGTAGTCGCCCGACAGCAGCCCGTAGAAGAGATGGACGGCCGGCAGGGTGACGAGCACCCAGGAAGCTTCTTCGACGCGGGACGGATTCATCGTGGCCTCGTTCGCGCCAGCACCCAGTCCGCGATGTCGGCATGCACGCGGGCGCGCTGGCGGTCGCGCAGCAGCATATGGAAGCCGGCAGGATAGGTCGTGACCGTGCGGTCGGCGGGCGGGGCCGGCGGCAGATCCGCCAGCATCGTCGCCATCGGGCCGCTCGGGATCAGCATGTCCTGCGCACCCACGAGGAACATCGTCGGTGCGGAAATCTTCGGGGCCGCGGCGAGGCTCTCGTCCATCAGATCGACGAGGCCCTTCAGCGAATCGACGCGCGTGCGCTTGATCACCAGCGGGTCGGCCGAGAACTCGCGCAGCATCTCGATATTGTCCGACGGCTGGACCGCCACGCCCGACACGGTCGGCGCGAAGCCCGGGATGGTGTTGTAGATGAGCCAGAGAAAGGCCCGCTCGGCCAGCATCAGCGTCGCGCGTCCGCGCACGGCGGGAGCGACGAGGACGGTGCCCGTGGCGCCGTCGAGCCGCCCGCGCGCCGTCGTCGCCATCACGACGGCCCCGCCCATGCTCTCGCCCGCGACGAACACCGACGTGTCGGGATGGTGCTCGCGCACGAGGGCGAGCGTGGTTGCAAGATCGTCGACCAATGCGTCGGTGCCCGGCCAGTAGCCGCGGCCGGGCGAACGCCCGAAGCCGCGCTGGTCGTAGGCATAGGTCATGATCCCGCGCGCGGCCCAGTATTCGGCCGGCATCGTCCAGGCGCGCGAATGGTCGTTGAAGCCGTGCAAAGCGAGGATCACGGCCTTGGGCGCTTCGCTCGCCGACGGCCAGACGCGATAGGGCAGGCGTGCCCCGTCTTCCATCTCGAACGCGTCGCCCGTCATGCGCGCGGGCTGGATATCGGGGCCGCGCGGGACCAGCACGGGCGTGCATGCGCCCACCGCCAGGGCCAGGGCCGGGGCGAGCAGGCGCTTCACCGCGTCATGCCGCGGCCGGCGTGCTGCGCACCAGCTGCAGGAACAGGTCCTCGAGATCGCTTTCCTTCGTCGAAAGATCGACGACCGCAATGCCGGCGCTGCGGATCGCACCCAGCAGCTCGTCGAGGCGCGTGCGGCTCGGGCGATAGTGCACGACGAGCGTTCGCGCCCCGTCGAGCGTGGCGCCGAACGGCACGAGCGACGCCGGGACGGCACCCAGATCGCAGTCGATCGTGACGCGCAGTTCCTTGGCGTCGAGACGCGCGAGCAGCGCCTGCTTGGTGTCGCAGGCGACGACGCGGCCGTGGTTGATGATCGCGATGCGGTCGCAGAGCTCTTCGGCTTCCTGCAGGTAGTGCGTGGTGAGCACGACCGTCGTGCCTGCCTCGTTGAGCTCGCGCACGTATTTCCACAGGCTCTGGCGCAGTTCGATATCCACGCCCGCCGTCGGCTCGTCGAGGACGAGGACGGGCGGTGCGTGCACCAGCGCCTTGGCCACGAGCAGGCGGCGGCGCATGCCGCCCGACAGCGTGCGCGCATAGGCGTTGGCCTTGTCGGCGAGCCCGACGGCCGCGAGGATTTCGGCCGTCCGCCGCTCGGCCTTCGGCACGCCGTAGAGGCCGGCCTGCAGTTCCAGCAGTTCGTGCGGCGTGAAGAACGCGTCGAGATTGAGTTCCTGCGGCACGATGCCGATCGCGCCGCGGCTCGACCGCGGATCGGCGTCGATGTCGATGTCCCAGATGCGCGCGCGCCCGCCCGTCTTGTTGACGAGGCCGGCGAGGATGTTGATCAGCGTCGACTTGCCCGCCCCGTTGGGGCCGAGCAGGCCGAAAATCTCGCCGCGCGGCACGACCAGGTCGACATTGTCGAGGGCGGTCTTGGCCGGCATGCTGCCGCGCGCAGCATAGACCTTCGTCAGGCCCTGTATTTCAAGGGCGTTGACGGGAACCGGGGCAGGGGGCTGCTTCGCTGATTGCATCGGGGCGCGCATTGGGTATCATCCGCGCCTCGACAGGGTCAAACATTCCGGAAGCAATGCAGCCATGGCCAGTCCCGCAGACCTGCCTACCCAGCCGCCCGAAACGCTGACGGTCGAATCGACGACGGTCAGGTGCGACGGCGGGGGCGGTGCCCTCGGCCATCCGACCGTCTATCTGACGATGGCGGGCGGCGATTCGGTCGAGTGCCCCTATTGCGACCGCAAATACGTGCTGAAGCCCGGCAGCCCGCGCGGCGGCCATTGAGCGCCAAGAAGCCTCGCGCCCGCGTCTGTCTCGTCGACGGATCGGGGTTCATCTTCCGCGCCTACCACGCGCTGCCCCCGCTGACCCGGCCCGACGGCACGCCCGTCGGTGCGGTCATGGGTTTCTGCAACATGGTCTCGCGCCTGATCGAGACGCATGCCGGCGACCGCATCGCGATCATCTTCGACACCTCGCGCGTCAGCTTCCGCAACGAAATATATCCGCAATACAAGGCGCACCGCCCCGATCCGCCCGAGGATCTCGTGCCGCAGTTCGCCCTGGTGCGCGACGCCACGCGCGCCTTCGACCTGCCGGCGATCGAGCTTGCGGGCTTCGAGGCCGACGACCTGATCGCCACATACGCGCGCCTCGCGGTCGAGGCGGGCGACGAGGTCGTCATCGTCAGCTCCGACAAGGACCTGATGCAGCTCGTGCGGCCCGGTGTCGCCATGCTCGACCCGATCAAGCAGAAGACGATCGGCGAGGCCGAAGTCGTCGAGAAGTTCGGCGTCAAGCCCGACCGCGTGGTCGACGTGCAGGCGCTTGCGGGCGATTCGACCGACAACGTGCCCGGCGTGCCGGGCATCGGCGTCAAGACGGCGGCCGAACTCATCAACACCTACGGCGATCTCGACACGCTCTTGAAGCGCGCGGGCGAGATCAAGCAGCCCAAGCGGCGCGAGAGCCTGCTGGCTAACAAGGAGCTGGCGCTGATCTCGCGCGAGCTCGTGCGGCTGCGCGACGACGTCAAAGTGCCGGTCCCGCTCGCCCAGCTGACGCTGAAGCGCCCGGAGCCCGATAAGCTGCGTGGTTTTCTACAGGCTATGGCTTTTAGTAAGCTGCAAGCGCGGCTTGAGGTGACAGGCCTGCTCGAAGCAAGCGGTGCTGCGAATGCGCCGTCTTCACCCGCACCCGACGCTGTGAAAGCTGCACTGGCCGCCGAACCAGCTATGCTCGATGGCCCAGCTACCTACGAACTCGTGCAGGATCTCGAATCGCTCGACGCCTGGATCGCGCGCGCCACGGCCGTGGGTGCGTGCGCCATCGATACCGAGACGACGTCACTCGACGCGCTCAACGCCTCGCTCGTCGGCGTGTCGCTGTGCGTCGAGCCGGGCCATGCCTGCTACATCCCCGTCGCGCACGTGACACCCGGTTCGGCCGCGGCCGCCGGCGGTCTCGATTTCGGTGCGGCCGGCAAGCTGGTCGACGGCCAGATTCCGCGCGACCAGGTGCTCAAGCGCCTCGGGCCGCTGCTCGCAGATCCCGCGACGCTGAAGATCGGCCACAACATCAAGTACGACCTGCAGGTCTTCTCGCGCCACGGCCTGACCGAGGTCGCGGCGATCGACGACACGATGCTGATCTCCTACGTGCTCGAAGGCGGTGCGCACGGGCACGGCATGGATGCGCTGGCCGAGCAGCATCTGGGCCACAAGACCATCGCCTATGACGAGGTGACGGGGACGGGCAAGGCGCGCATCTCGTTCGCCGAAGTGCCGCTCGACAAGGCACGCGACTACGCGGCCGAGGATGCCGAGGTGACGTTGCGCCTGCATCGCACGCTGAAGCCGCGTCTGGCCGAGCAGGGCCTGCTGACGATCTACGAGACGATCGAGCGGCCCTTGATCCCGGTCGTCGTGGCGATGGAGGCCGAGGGCATCACGGTCGATCGCGCCACGCTGCAGCGTCTGTCGAACGAATTCGCGATCCGGCTCGACGAGCTGGAAAAGGCGATCCACAAGGAAGTCGGCCACCCGTTCAATGTCGGCAGCCCGGCGCAGCTCGGCCGGGTGATGTTCGACGAGCTCGGCCTGACGCTGCCCGACGGCAAGACGCCGGCCAAGACCAAGACCGGCGCCTACGCGACCGGCGCCGACGTGCTCGACGATCTGGCCGCGACGGGCCACAAGCTGCCGCAGATGGTGCTCGACTGGCGCCAGCTCGCCAAGCTCAAATCCACCTATACCGATGCGCTCGCCGAGGCGATCGACCCGCGCACGCAGCGCGTCCACACCAGTTTCGCGCTCGCCGCCACGTCGACGGGCCGGCTTTCCTCGACCGACCCCAACCTGCAGAACATCCCGGTGCGCAACGAAGAGGGCCGCAAGATCCGCGAAGCCTTCGTGCCCGCGAAGGGAAAGACGCTGCTGTCGTTCGACTATTCGCAGATCGAGCTGCGGCTGCTGGCACACGTCGCCGACATCCCGTCGCTGAAGGAAGCGTTCGCCGCAGGCCAGGACATCCACGCGACGACCGCCTCGGAAATGTTCGGCGTGCCGCTCGACAAGATGGACAAGGAAACGCGCCGGCGCGCCAAGGCGATCAATTTCGGCATCATCTACGGCATCTCCCCCTTCGGGCTCGCGCGCCAGCTTTCGATCCCGCAGGGCGAGGCGCGTGCCTATATCGAGGCGTACTTCAAGCGCTATCCCGGCATCCGCGCCTATATGGACCGCACCAAGAAGGAGGCGCACCAGCACGGCTACGTCTCCACGCTGTTCGGCCGGCGCATCTGGTTGCCGGAGATCGGCTCGAAGAACCCGGCCATGCGCGCCTTCGCCGAGCGTGCGGCGATCAACGCGCCGATCCAGGGCGGGGCGGCCGACATCATCAAGCGCGCGATGGTGCGCATCCCCGGCACGCTGGCGGCGGCGAAGCTCGACGCGCGGCTGCTGCTGCAGGTCCACGACGAACTGCTGTTCGAGGTGATCCCGGCCGAGAAGGACGCCACCATCGCGGCCGTTTCGGCGGTCATGGAAAAGGCCGCGGAACCGGCCGTGAAGCTTACCGTCCGCCTCCAGGTCGACTGGGGTGCGGGCCAGAATTGGTCGGCAGCGCACTGATTTGGTTGGGGATTCGGCCGGGGACCCGACCCCGGCTTGGCCCGGCCGGCCCGTTGCTATATATTTGTCTTATGGGAATGCAGGTCATGCCATCGGTTTTCACGCCGGCACAAGCGAATGCCTACAAGCATCCGGTGTCGCCGCCTGCCGTGACGGCCGATATCGGCGGCCGCGCGCAGGGCGTGAAGAACGACCCGACGGCGGGCACGCCAGCACCCTTGCCGCCCGCGTCGGCGACGTTCGGTGCCTCGGTCCATTCGTTCTTCGCCTGAGCCGCGGAACATGGCCGAACTCTATCCCCTGTCGCACGTCATATCGCCCGTGTCGCCCAACGGCGGTGCCCCCGCGCGCGTCGAACGCGACAGCCAGCGCGCCGCACCGCCGCCGCCGCCCGCACAGGCGGCACCGGCCAGCGCGTCGTCCGGCGCGACCGAGTATCGTGGCAACAACCTGAACATCGAAGCCTGAGACGGCCCGCCGCGTTCGCGGCGGGGTTTAACGCGTTGGTAACGGTTGCAAGCGATGGTTACGCGCATGCCCGACGACGCAAAGATCCCGGACGCGCGTTCCGCACTGCTTGCCATCGACAAGCGGCTGATCGAGCTGTGGCGCGAAGGATCGTGGTTCGTCGCGGGCTGGACTCTCGACAAGGAAGATCTCGTCGTCGCGATCGCGCCGACCGCCGATCTGCCGCAGCTGGCCGAGAGCGAACCCGCCCTGCTGCGCGGCGATCCGCTCGATGCCAAGGCGCTCGTCAAGGTGGCGCAGCGTGCGCAGCTGCGCATCGACTCGATTTCCGCGGGCCCCTGGTGGACGACCGCGCCGATGAAGGCGGCTCTTGCGCAGAGCGTCCAGCGCTATTCGATCCGCCGCTCGCCCTTCCACGCGACGGGCCGGATCGAGATCGACGGCTTCCCCGAGCTGCCGGCGGCCGAACAGATCGCGCAGCTCGCAACCCTTTCCTATTCGATCAACATCGCCGCACGCCGGATCGCCGATCTCGGCTCCGAGATCGATCTCGGGCGCAGCGCCACGGCGGCGGGCTACCGGCTGTGGAACCGGCGCCAGGGATACCGGGCGGATATCGACCTCTTCTGCCTGATGCAGCTTGCCCTGGCCGAAAACGGCCTTGCCCGCGCGCGCGACGCGCGCACGGCGCCGGTCGTCAAGGCCGCGTTCACTGTCGCGGCGGGTTGGGAATTCTCGCTGCCGCGCGGCGGCGCCAGCCCCGCCATCCACAACGACGTGCTGGGCGAGGTGCGCGACCGCGTCGCCCAGCTCGTCGATGCCGCCCTGCCGCGCCAGATCCTGATCGGTTCGTTCAACCGGCCGATGGTCGAAGGCCCGCCGCTGTTCGGCAACATCTACAAGAATCTCGACGCGCCCCGCTTCATGGGGCTGGCGCAGCGCCGTCTGCAGGATTTCGACAACGTGCTGCTCGGCGAGGAGAAGGTGTCGAGCCTCAAGCTCTATCTCACCGGAGACGAGATCGGCCCCGGCACGTTCGACATCAAGGCGTTCGTCTATCCGATCAAGTCCGACCAGGAGATGGAAGCCTTCAACGTCAAGCTCAACATCCACCGGCCCGACCAGACGCCGTTCTTCTTCGGCCTGCAGCACCGCGACCTCAAGGACGTCGCACCCACGCGCGCCTATTTCGGCGAGAACGCGCCGCGCGAATTCGTCCTCAAGGAATAGCGCTCAGCCCGCGGCCCGGGCGCGCTTGACCAGCCGCACCAGCTCTTCGCGTGCGGTTTCCGGATCGCGCACGGGATTGTCGAAGGCAAGCCTGGCGCACTCGCCGCGCGTCGCTTCGCGCAGGTCGAAGCCTTCGGGATCGATACCCGTCATCGTCCATTCGCCCGCGGCCCGTCCGGCGAGCTTCGTGGCGTAGAGCTGGACCGCGTCGATGTGCTCGGCGTTCATGTGCTCGACGATGCCGGCCTCGCCGTCGGCAAGGGTGCGGGCATCCGATACGTCGAGTGCAAATCGCTCGAACCAGCGGATCTTGCCGAAGCCCGCGACGAGGTGCGCGCGCGCGGGCGTCACGGTCCAGAACGCGAAATCGCCGAAGCCGGAATACATGCGCGCTCCCGGGAAGCGCGCGAGATAGCGTCCGGCGAGCTTCGGATCGTCGGTCTTGCGCGCCGTCCCCTGCAGGCTGACGCGCGGGCTGGTCAGCGGCTCGGCAAGTCCGGCCGTCCCGTCGAACAGCAGCGAGCAGCGCGGATCGGCCAGCAGGTTCCTGGTGTGCTCGGCGAGCTGCGAGATCAGCAGGATCGGGCTTGCATCCGCCGCGAAGGCGACCTGGACGAGGCTCGCATGCGGGGCGCCCGCCTCGGGCGTGTCGGGCCGTGCGACGGCCGCGAGCACGGCGCGGTCGCAGCCGCGCGCGACATGGCGGGCCTGCGCCAGCGGATCGGGTTCGGGGGCGGGTTTCGCGTCGGCGGTCGACATGCTCGGGATTCTCCTTATAGTGCGCGGGCGATTATCGGGTGCCCCGGCGCTTCGGGGAACGGGCAAAACGCCGCCCAATTTGGGCCGCATTCCGGCGCCAGATTGAGGGTCGGACGAAATCTTCCCGTTTCTCGACCGTCGAGGCACCGACCCTGCCATGGCCCTCTCGCTCAAGATCGACCGCATGACCCCCGCTCCGGCACCGCAACCGACCATCGCGCTCGTCGACGACGACCGCAACATCCTGGCGTCCGTGTCGCTCGCCCTTGAGGCCGAAGGCTTCAAGGTGCGCAGCTGGACCGACGGCACCGAGGCGCTGAAGTCGCTCCTCGCCGAGCCGCCGGACCTCGCGATCCTCGACATCAAGATGCCGCGCATGGACGGCATGCAACTGCTCGAGCGGCTGCGCGCGCACACGCAGCTGCCGGTGATCTTCCTCACCTCGAAGGACGACGAGGTCGACGAGGTGATGGGCCTGCGCCTGGGGGCCGACGACTACATCACCAAGCCCTTCTCGCAGCGCCTGCTGGTCGAGCGCATCCGCTCGCTGCTGCGCCGGCAGGCCGCCAACCGGGCCGCCGCCTCGGGCGAAGCGCCGGCCGCAACGGCCGAGCCGCCGATGGTGCGCGGCGAACTCGCCCTCGATCCCGAACGCCATCTGTGCACCTGGAAGGGCCAGCCGGTGACGCTGACCGTCACCGAATTCATGCTGCTCAAGGCGCTCGCCCAGCGCCCGGGCCTGGTCAAGAGCCGCGACCAGCTGATGGACCTCGCCTACGGCGAATCCATCTATGTCGACGACCGCACGATCGACAGCCACGTCAAGCGCCTGCGCAAGAAGTTCAAGGCCGCCGATCCCGAATTCACCCAGATCGAGACGCTCTACGGTCTGGGGTATCGCTACAAGGACAAGTAGGGGCAGGGCGCGGCGGCTAGGGGCGCTGGGCCCATTTGGGGCGGTGGATGTCGCCCCACCATATGTCGGGGACGAGATCGACGGGCAGGCAGCCAGTTCCACCACCGACGGCAAAAGTACCGGCGTCGATCATGCGATTCGGTCCGGACCGACACCAGTCGATTACGCTCGGCACTGTCCATCCATCGCCGATCATGAAGCCACCCGGGTTGACGCGCCCCTCACCGGAAAAATACTCTTCCAGTGACCGCCATATTGCTGGCACGGTCCGCGCGCAGAGCTTGCGGGCAAGCCGCATCGCCTTCGCTTCGATCTTGCGTTCCTCCGGCAGCTCCCGCCGGTAGGACGTCATTATATCTGTCGAAGCCCAGGATTCGATCGGCGAAGCGCGACCCTCTTTTTTCCAAACAGGTCGCCAGACGCAGTCGTCATCGCGGCAGACGATGAACGACAGACGCGGCGAAACATATCGCGCCCAAGTCCAATACGGCGAATGCCCGGGGTCCGGATCGTCAACCCGCACGAGATCCGGCTGCCAGCCCGGATACGTGAAGAGCACCTCGACACAGAGCGAACTTGCGGGGTTATCGATGCGATCGAGGGTCCGAACGATTGGCTTTTCCGCCCGGCGATTCAGATAGCTAAAGTCTTCATGGACGAAAATGTGAGGGAAGGCCGCGCGCAGCGATTCAAGGAATCGCTGCGCGTCCGCACTCGTCCAATTGACGGTTTGACATCGTCCCGCATTCGGCACGATTGCAGGCTCGTGTCCTTCGCGGCGAAGGTCGTCGAAATCCATCTGCCTATCTCGGACCCGGGAGGTTCCACAAGCGATTGTAGTATTCGTTAAACAGTCGCATCCCAAACGCTACGGTCTCGCGCTTGTGATCTTCAAGATTCTGGTTTGGGAGCCTTTTCGGGAAGCCTTTCATGCTGTCTTCGCCGAGCATTTCTGTCAGCCGATCGAAGCTTGTCTGCTCCCTTTTGATTGGGGTGCCGTCCTTCCGTGGGGTCTGCACATTGAAATTCATGGAGTCGTCGTTGTCTTTCGCTCCCTTGAGCTGGAACGTTCCGTCGGGTCGGTTGAACGTGCCGACTTCGTTTGGGATCGTGCGCTCTTCCTTGTATTCATTTTTCTCTCCGAGAAACGATCCTCCATACTTATGATGGATCATATCGGGGATATGGGACTTCTTTACCTCGTTCATAAACGTCTCGATGATGAGGTTCGTTGTTTCTGCATTTTCATCGGTCGCGCGATTCTCCTCACGGTCGCCGTACCGTATCTCCACGTAATTCGGGAACAGATCCTTCCCGATATCGTCGATGATCTGCTGGCGCTTCTCTTCCGGAGCTGCCGGATACGTCTCGATGTTGTCCGATGCCTTGGGCTGCTCGATCGATCCGCCTGTGTGGTTCGGCATATCGACAGGTGCAGGTGCGGGTGGCGGCGTCGGCTTGCCCTCGTTGTCGAGTCGATCCCTGATGAGCACCGGGAATTCTTCGTAGCCCGGCCCAAAGTTTGGGTTGGTGCCGCCGGGGTCGTTTGAGTTGGATGTAGTACCCAGAGTTTCCAGAATCTTTTCGATGCCAAGTCCAAGCGCCGTTCCGGCAGCTCGGCCTGCATTTGCGCCAGCGATGTCCTTGACGCTTGAGCCGCCTCCACCCCCAGTGCCCTGCACCTCGTATCTACCGCCTTGCATGAGTTGCTCAGCGGGCATCATCGCCACCTGCGCGGTCCCCTTCGGCTGCCCGCCTTCCGCCTTGATCTCGGACCTCTCGCGCTGCGCCTTCGTCATGCCGTCGTAGATGGCCCTGCCGAATTGCCCGCCGAGCCCGGGGGACGCTTCGTCGAGTTTCGCGGAAAGATCGGCGACCTCCGCAAGGCCGCGCTTGCCGCCCTGTTCGATGGCGTCGCGCATCAGCGGTGCGTAGCCGTCGATATCGCCGGTCTTCAGCATCGCGCGCACGAGGCGTGCGTTCGAGGCGTCGGCTGCCTGGTCGATTTCGGGAAGGTCCGGAACCTGCGAAAGGTCGATGGGCGGGTTGCGCCACGCGATCGTCCCGGGATTGTCGTCGCTCACGACCTCGTGGTGCGCGTCGATGTCGTCGGGCGTGGGTGGTTCGTGGCCGTCCAGCAGCGCGCCGAAATTCTCGCGCATGTGTTCGATCGTCGGGCCGCCGGGGCGCAGGATGCCGTCGGTCTTGAGGCCATTGCGCTTCTGATATTTGCGGATACCGTCGTCGAGGGCGAGGCCCCAATAGCCGGTGGGCCCCTGCGTGCGCTCGAGCGAATAGTCGCCGGCGTTGGCAAGGATGCCTTCGAGCTTCGCGACGTCGCCGCGCTTGCTCGGGTGCTGCGGGCCGACCCAGTCCTCGAGATCGAACCAGCCCTTGGCGGGCATGGTGACGGCGTCGATTTCCGGTGCGTAGCTGGTCAGCAAGTTTTTCGGGCTCGGATGCATGGCTGGCTCCACAGTCTCTGATGGCGGAACCAATAAAGAACAATCCCCGGCGAGTCAATGCATACATTCCTATGCAGAGGGAACACTTGCCCGCCCCCGGAATTCCCGCCGCAATCTCGCCACGGGGTTCGCTAAAATGGCGGCCATGGCCGTCCGGTTCGGTTTTCGCCGAAGCTTCTCGCCGCTCACGCGGCGCATCCTGTTCCTGAACACGCTGCCGCTGCTGCTGCTGGCGGCGGGCGTGCTGTATCTCGACGATTTCCGCCGCGGCCTGATCGAATCCGAGTTGCAGGCGCTGACCACGCAGAGCCAGATCATCGCGGCGGCCCTCGGCGAGGCGGCCGTCTCGGTCGCCGACCCGGACGACGACGAGCGCGACGACCGGCTTGCCCCCGACACGGTGCGCCAGATCCTGCGCCGGCTGGTCGAGCCCACGCGCGTGCGCGCCCGGCTGTTCGATTTCACCGGCGCGCTGCTCGCCGACAGCCGCGTGCTCGGCCAGGGCAGCCTTGCGGTCGAGGTCGAGATCCTGCCGCCGCCCGAACCCGATGCGCCGCCCGACACGCACCGCGCGGTCGACGCGGTCTCGGATTTCTTCGGCGGCGGGCTTACCGGCAATCTCAACCTGCCGCTCTATCGCGAGCGGCGCGATCCCGTGGCACTCGACTACGAGGAGGCGATCGCGGCCCTCGTCGGCGACGGCGGGCGGGCGGTGCGCCGCACCCCCGGCGGCCAGCTGTTCTTGTCGGTCGCCGTCCCCGTGCAGCGCTTCAAGCAGGTGCTGGGCGCCCTGATGCTGTCGAGCGACGGGCACAACGTGGAACAGGCGCTGCGCACCGTGCGGCGCGACATCCTGCGCGTGGCGGGCACCACGCTGCTGCTGACCGTGCTGCTGTCGCTCTATCTTGCCGGCACGATCGCTCGGCCGATCCGGCGCCTTGCGCGCGCGGCCGACCGGGTGCGCACCGGCGGGACGCGGGCACGCGTCGGCG
The DNA here is from genome assembly GCA_964416335.1 of uncultured Azospirillum sp. Classification (GTDB taxonomy): domain Bacteria; phylum Pseudomonadota; class Alphaproteobacteria; order CACIAM-22H2; family CACIAM-22H2; genus Tagaea. The sequence continues at coordinate 18,086 of CAYQDN010000033.1, read as the reverse complement.
GCACGCTGGGGGCGGGGGCGGCTCTCGTCGGCGCCATTCCCGACCTTTCCTATCGCGGCGACGAGATCGGCGATCTTTCGGCCGCCATGCGCGAGATGACCGACGCGCTGTCGGTCCGCCTCGACGCGATCGACCGCTTCGCGGCCGACGTGGCGCACGAGCTCAAGAACCCGCTCACCTCGCTCAAGAGTGCGGTCGAGACGGCCGCGCGCGTGCCCGACCTTGCGGTGCGCGAGAAGCTGATGGCGATCGTGCTCGACGACGTGGCGCGGCTCGATCGGCTGATCACCGACATCGCGGGTGCTTCGCGCCTCGATGCGGAATTGAGCCGCGCCAACGCCGAGCGGGTCGATCTTGCGGAAATCCTCGCCGGCCTTGCCGACGCGCTGTCGGCCGTGGCCAAGCCGGACCAGGCCCGGCCGGTCCTCGCGCCTGCGGGTGCCGGTCCGTTCGCGGTGATGGGGATCGCCGACCGCCTCGGCCAGGTCTTCCGCAACGTCATCGCCAACGCGCAGTCCTTCAGCCCGCCGGGCGGCGAGGTGCGCGTATCGGTCGGCCGGACCGCCGAGTTTGTCACGGTGACAATCGAGGATGACGGGCCGGGCATCCCGGCCGACAAGCTCGAATCCATCTTCGAGCGCTTCTACTCCGAGCGCCCGGCGGCCGAAAAATTCGGAACCCACTCCGGACTGGGCCTGTCGATCTCCCGCCAGATCGTCGAGGCCCATGGCGGGACGATCGAGGCCGAAAATCGCCATGATCCCAACGGGGATATCCGGGGTGCGCGGTTCCGGATCCGTCTTCCGGCGATCTGAATTCGCGGTATTTAATTACCTAAATTCTGCCTGCCGGGAATTTGTGCAGTGCAAAGAGTCAAGATTGACATCCCCCGGGAACGGTCGCAGTTTATGGCCGCGTGACGGACCCGCTCACTCTTCAGGTTCATGGCACCTGTGTCGTTCTTGCCGAGATTGGCGTTTTATTGTGCGGACCGTCGGGCAGCGGCAAATCGGATCTTGCGCTGCGGCTCGTCGATGACGGGGCGCGGCTCGTGGCCGATGACCGGGTCGATCTCGAGCGTCGCGGCGATGCGATCTGGGCAAGTGCTCCTGGCCCGCTCGCCGGCCTGCTGGAAATAAGAGGCATCGGAATCGTGCATCTCGACGGCGTCGAAATGGCCTGCGCGGATCGCGCGAAGCTGGGGCTGGTCGTCGAACTGACGGCCCGCGCGGCGGTCGAGCGTCTGCCCGAGGCCGCGTCGCGCGACCTTCTCGGTATCAAGTTGCCGCTGCTCGTCCTCGATCCGTGGGACGCATCGACAACAGCAAAAATTCGCGTCGCGGCCAAGCTTGCCCTGCAGGGCAAGCTGTTCGCGCACTGATCGGCTTCGGGCAAGACCGTCCCCATGATCGTCCCCTTGCCCGTGTCGAACCCGCAGACCGCCCTGACGCCGCGCCGGCGCATTGCGCTCGTCACCGGCCTGTCCGGGGCGGGCCGCTCGACATCGATGCGCGCCCTCGAGGATGCCGGCTACGAGGCGGTCGATAACCTGCCGCTCACGCTGCTGTCGAGCTTGGTGCTCTCCGAGACCGATCCGGCGCATGCACGCCCCGTCGCCATCGGCGTCGACACGCGCACGCGCGATTTCGGCGTCGACACGCTTGTGGCGGCCATCGACCGGCTGCTCGGCGAACAGGGCCTCGACGTGCGCCTGCTCTATCTCGACTGCGACGACGAGACGCTCGCGCGCCGATTCACCGAGACGCGCCGGCGCCATCCGCTGGCCACCGACCGTCCGCTCGTCGACGGCATCAAGGCCGAGCGGCGCCTGCTCGAGCCGCTGCGCGCGCGCGCCGACCGCGTCATCGACACGGCGGCCCTCGCCCCGCACCAGCTCAAGCGGCTCGTGCAGGAGGATTTCGCCCTCGACGCGCCCGCAGGCCTCGCCCTTTCGATCATCAGCTTCGCCTACCGCAACGGCTTGCCGCGCGAGGCCGATCTCGTCTTCGACGTGCGGTTCCTGTCGAACCCGCACTACCGTCCCGATCTCAAGCCGATGACCGGCAAGGACGCCGAGGTGGCGCGCTTCGTCGAGCGCGATCCGGGCTTCCACGCCTTCTTCGAAGGTCTCAGCGACATGATCGTGGCGCTGCTGCCGCGCTTCGAAGCCGAAGGAAAGTCGTACCTGACCGTCGCCGTCGGCTGCACCGGCGGCCGCCACCGTTCCGTTTTCGTCGCCGAACGTCTTGCCGAACGCCTGTCGCAGGGCGGACGACGCATCAATCTGGTCCATCGCGACCTCGACCGGAGCTTCGCATGAATCTCGTCTCGGGTTCCGCACAACACGCGAAAGAAGGCACGTCTCAAATGATCGGACTCGTTCTCGTCACCCACGGCCGCCTTGCCGCCGAATTCGTCTCGGCGCTCGAGCATGTCGTGGGGCCGCAGCAGAACATCGCTTCCGTCTGCATCGGTCCCGAAGACGACATGGAGATGCGCCGGAACGAGATCCTCGCCGCGGTCGCGCGCTGCGACACCGGGGCGGGCGTGGTGGTGCTGACCGACATGTTCGGCGGCACGCCGTCCAACCTCGCGATCTCGATCATGGATCGCGCGCGCATCGAGGTGATCGCCGGCGTCAACCTGCCGATGCTGATCAAGCTCGCCAGCGTGCGCAACACCGAGCCGCTCGTTGCCGCCGTCCAGGCCGCGCGCGAGGCCGGGCGCAAATACATCAACGTCGCCTCGCAGCTGCTGGCCGGCGAGATCAAGCCCGCCGCGGGTGCGCGATGAACGATGCGGCCGCGCAAGGCGGCCAGGTCGTCGTCCGGAACTGCGAGATCCTGAACAAGCGCGGCCTGCACGCGCGCGCGGCCGCCAAATTCGTCAAGCTTGCGGGCCAGTTCCGTTCGGCCACGCACGTCACCAAGGGCGGCACCACCGTCTCGGGCCAGTCGATCATGGGCCTGATGATGCTCGCCGCCGCTCCCGGCTGCTCGGTCGAGGTGCGCGCCGAAGGCGACGATGCGCAGGAAGCGGTCGACGCGATCGCCGCCCTGATCGCCGCCAAGTTCGACGAGGAATAGGCTGATGACCGGCCGCAATCCCCGCCCGGCCAAGCCCCGTCCGCGCCGTCCCGGCGGCGAGGGGCAGACCGTGTTCCAGGGTCTGGGCGTGGCACCGGGCATCGCGATCGGCCCGGCGCACGTGCACGGCATCGAGCTGCCGGCCTTCGCCGAGTGCGCGATCGCCCCCGACCAGGCCGAGGGCGAGCGCACGCGCTTCCGCGCCGCCGTCGAATCCAGCAAGAAGCAGCTGACCAAGCTCAAGCAGAAGACGTCCGGCCTGCCGCCGGCGGCGGCCGAGGAGCTCGGCTACCTGCTCGACGCGCACATCCAGATGCTCTCGCAGTCGCGCCTCGTGCGCGGCGTCGAGAAGCGCATCGTCGAGAATCTCGCGACGGCCGAAAGTGCCGTGCGCGCCGAAGCCGAGGCGATCGCCGAAGCCTTCGAGGCGATGGAGGATTCCTATCTCGCCCAGCGCGTGCAGGACGTGCGCGAGGTGGGTGCGCGTCTCGTGCGCAATCTCACGCAGACGCCGTGGGGTGCGTTCAAGAACCTGCCCGAGGGTGCGGTCATCGTCGCCGAAGAGATCACGCCCGCCGACACGGCCGTGATGGACCCGGCGGTCGTCGGCGGCTTCGCGACGGTCATCGGCGGTGCCGAAGGCCACACCGCGATCATGGCGCGGGCCCTCGGCCTGCCGGCCGTGCTGGGCGTCGCCGATCTCGTGGGTGCGGTGCGGACCGGCGACACGATCATCGTCGACGGCACCGAGGGCAAGGTCATCGCAAGGCCCACGGCCGCCACGCTCGAGCGCTACGAGAAGCGCCGCCTCGAATACGCAAGGGAAGAACGCCAGCTCGCACGCCTTTCCAAGCTTCCGTCGGTCAGCAAGGACGGCGTGGAATTCGCGCTCGGCGCCAATCTCGAACTGCCGCGCGAGGTCGAGCAGGCGCTCGCCGCCGGGGCCGCGTCGATCGGCCTGCTGCGCAGCGAATTCCTGTTCATGAACCGCGCCGACGTGCCCGACGAGGAGGAGCAGTACCAGCAGCTCGCCGAAATCGTGAAGGGCATGGCCGGGCGCGTCGTCACCGTGCGCACGCTCGACGTGGGCGGCGAGAAGCTGGCCTCGGCGCTGGGCGATCTTTCGCCGGGGCCGAACCCGGCCCTCGGCCTGCGCGCGATCCGCCTGTCGCTGGCGCGCCCCGAACTGCTCGACGCACAACTTGCCGCAATCCTGCGCGCGGGCGCGCACGGTCCGTTGCGCATTCTTGTACCCATGGTCGCCACCGTCGACGAGATGAAGCAGGTGCGCGACGCCGTCGGCAAGGCCGCGCGCCGGCTGGTGCGCAAGGGCATCCCCATCGCCGATCCGCTGCCCCCGCTGGGTGCGATGATCGAGATCCCGGCGGCGGCCCTTGCGGCCGATGCGCTCGCGCGCGTGTGCGACTTCCTCGCCCTCGGCACCAACGATCTCACGATGTATGCGCTTGCCATCGACCGCGGCGACGAGCAGGTGGCGCATCTCTACAACCCGCTGCATCCGGCCGTCCTCCGCCTGATCCAGTTCACGGCCGAGGCGGCCTTGCGCAACCGCATCCCGGTCTCGATCTGCGGCGAGATCGCCGGCGATCCGCGCTATACGGCCCTGCTGGCCGGGCTCGGCATCCGCGAATTCTCGATGTCGCCGATCAAGATTCCGCGCGTGAAGAACCGGGTGCGCAATCTCGACATCCAGAGTGCGACCGCGCGCGCCCGGGTGGTCATGGAACAGTGGGATACCAAGGTCATCGCCAGCCTCGTCGACGAGTTCAACGACGGCCTCGTCCGCGCCAAGGAATAGACGGTATTTCAGTAGCTTAGCCAGCATCCCCGAAACCGATTGAGGGGGTGCGCGGGGGCCGGTATAAGGCGCCCTCGGAATTTTCCATCGAATCCGCCCGTTGAACGGCGCCCTCTTCCTACCGGAGCCTCAATTCCCATGCCCGATTACATCGTCAAGGACGTCTCGCTCGCCGAGTGGGGCCGCAAGGAACTTTCGATCGCCGAGTCCGAAATGCCGGGCCTGATGGCGATCCGCGCCGAATACGGCAAGTCGCAGCCCCTCAAGGGGGCGCGCGTCGCCGGTTCGCTGCACATGACGATCCAGACGGGCGTCCTCATCGAGACGCTGAAGGCGCTCGGTGCCGACGTGCGCTGGGCCTCGTGCAACATCTTCTCGACGCAGGATCACGCCGCGGCCGCCATCGCCGTCGCCGGCACGCCGGTCTTCGCCGTCAAGGGCGAGTCGCTCGTCGAGTACTGGGACTACACCCACAAGATCTTCGAGTGGCACGACGGCGGCACGCCGAACATGATCCTCGACGACGGCGGCGATGCCACGCTGATGATCCATCTCGGCATGAAGGCCGAGAAGGACCTCAAGGTCGTCTCGAACCCGACCAACGAGGAAGAGGAAATCCTCTACGCCGCGATCAAGAAGCGCGTGAAGGAACAGCCGGGCTGGTACTCCAAGCAGGGTGCGGCCATCCGCGGCGTCACCGAGGAGACCACGACCGGCGTGCACCGTCTCTACCAGATGGAAAAGGACGGCTCGCTGCTGTTCCCGGCCATCAACGTCAACGACTCGGTCACCAAGTCGAAGTTCGACAATCTCTACGGCTGCCGCGAATCGCTGGTCGACGCGATCCGTCGCGCCACCGACGTGATGATGTCGGGCAAGGTCGGCGTCGTCGCCGGCTTCGGCGACGTGGGCAAGGGCTCGGCCGCTTCGCTGCGCCAGGCCGGGGCCCGCGTGCTCGTCACCGAAGTCGACCCGATCTGCGCGCTGCAGGCGGCGATGGAAGGCTACGAGGTCGTCACGATGGAAGATGCCGCCCCGCGCGGCGACATCTTCGTGACCGCCACGGGCAACATCGACGTGATCACGATCGAGCACATGCGCCACATGAAGGACCGCGCGATCGTGTGCAACATCGGCCACTTCGACAGCGAGATCCAGATCGCGGCGCTCAAGAACTACAAGTGGAACAACATCAAGCCGCAGGTCGACGAGATCGAGCTTTCCAGCGGCAAGCGCATCCTGCTGCTCGCCGAAGGCCGCCTCGTGAACCTGGGCTGCGCCACGGGCCACCCGAGCTTCGTGATGTCGTCCTCGTTCTCGAACCAGACGCTCGCGCAGATCGAGCTGTGGACCAACCGCGACAACGGCAAGTACGCCAAGAAGGTCTACGTGCTGCCCAAGAAGCTCGACGAGAAGGTCGCGGCCCTGCATCTCGAGAAGATCGGCGTGAAGCTCTCGAAGCTGACGCCGGCGCAGGCCAAGTACATCAACGTGTCCGAACAGGGCCCGTTCAAGGCCGAGCAGTACCGCTACTAGGCGATATCGCCCTTCGGGGCGGGAAGCGACGGCCGGGGCCCCGCAAGGGCTCCGGCCGTTTTCGTTTTCGCGTCCCCCTCGCGCCGACTCGCCGGCCTCGTCTAGGATGGCGGCGTGATCGAACTTCTGTCGGGTCTGGCGGTCGGGCTGGGGCTGGGCGGGGCGGGATGCCTTGTCCTGCTGAAGCGTCTGCGCGCCGAAACCGTGCGCGCCGACGCGGCCGACACCACCCGCAGCGAGTTTTCCGTGCGCGCCAACCTGCTGCGCGCCGAACGCGAGGCCGCCCAGGATGCGGCCCGCCGCATCGAGGCGGCCCTCGACGCACTCCCCCTGCCGCTGTGGCGGCGCGACGGCGAGCAGCGTCTCGTCTGGTGCAACGCCGCCTATGCGCTTGCCGCCGACGCGCCGCGCGAAAGGCTGCTGGCCGGCAGCGACGGGATCGGCGGGGCCGCCCTGTCGCGCCGGCTTGCAGCCCTTGCGCGTCTCGCCCTTGCCGCCCGCACCGCGCAGAGCGAGGCCGAGCACATCGTCGTGTCGGGGGCGCGCCGTCTCTTCGAATTCGTCGAAGCACCGCTGCCCGACGGCGGTACGGTCGGCATGGCCGTCGACCAGACCGAGCGCGAGGAAGCGGGCATCGAGCTTGCCCGCCACATCGCCGCACAGGGCTCGGTGCTCGAGACGATGCCCGTCGCCATCGGCATCTTCGGCGCCGACAAGCGGCTCAAGTATTTCAACAGCGCCTATGCGCGGCTGTGGCGCGCGGACGAGGATTGGCTGTCGGGCGAGCCCGAATACGGCGAGATCCTCGAGAACCTGCGCGAGCGCCGCCGCCTGCCGGAGGTCGCCGATTTCCGCATGTTCAAGCGCCAGCGGCTCAAGCTCTTCGACACGATCTTCGAATCCTTCGACGAGCTGATGTACCTGCCCGACGGCACGACGCTGCGCGAGCGCTGCATGCCGCATCCGCTGGGCGGCCTGCTCTTCGCGTTCGAGGACGTGACGGACCGGCTCGTGCTCGAGCGTTCCTACAACACGCTGATCGCCGTGCAGCGCGCCACGCTCGACAATCTCTACGAGGGTGTCGCGGTGTTCGGCTCGGACGGGCGGCTCAAGCTGCACAACCCGGCCTTCGCGCGCATCTGGGAAATCCCGGATGCGGCGCTGATCGCCGAGCCGCACATCGCCGACGTGGTCGAGCGCATGCGCGGATTCTACCCGGCCGACGCCGACTGGCCCACGCTGAAGGAACGCCTGGTCGAAAATCTCACTTCGCGCGACGCCGCCAGTGCGCGCATCGAGCGCACCGACGGGCGCGTGCTCGACTACGCGCTCGTTCCGCTGCCCGACGGGGCCACGCAGCTTTCCTATGTCGACGTGACCGACAAGGTGCGCGTCGAGCAGGCGCTGCGCGAACGCGCCGAGGCGCTGGAAGCGGCCGACCGGCTCAAGTCGGAATTCATCTCGACCGTGTCGTACGAGCTGCGCACGCCGCTCAACACGATCATCGGTTTCGCCGAGTTGCTGGCCAAGCAGTATTTCGGCGAACTCAACAAGCGGCAGGCCGAATACTGCGCGGACATCCTGACCGCGTCGGAGCGCCTGCTGGCGATCATCAACGACATCCTCGACCTCGCCTCGATCGACGCGGGCCGCATGACGCTGGAGCTTGCGGCCGTCGATCCGGTCGAGCTGCTCGCCGACACCGCGCAGATCATGGGCGACCTCGCGCGCGAGCGGGAGCTGAAGCTCGACGTGGTGCACACGCGCGTCCCGCGCCTGCGCGGCGACGAGCGGCGCCTCAAGCAGGCGATGTGCAACCTCGTCTCGAACGCGCTCAAATTCACCCCGCCCGGCGGCGTGGTGCGCCTGTCGGCCCGGGCCGACGAGCGGATGGTCTCGCTCGAGGTCTCGGACAACGGCGTGGGCATCCCGATCGCCGACCAGGCGCGCGTCTTCAAGGAATTCGAACGCGGGACCGAGCCCGACGCGCGGCGCATGGGGGCGGGGCTGGGCCTGTCGCTGGTCAAGCGCATCGTCGAGCTGCATGGCGGCACGATCGATCTCGTGTCGAATCCGGGCGAGGGCACGCAAGTGACCTGCCGGCTGCCGCTGTGGGTGCCGGGCGAGCGGGCCGTGGCCGCCGACTGAATTCTCAGGCCGCGGGCACGCCCTTGGTCGTCGAATACTCGAAATGCAGCACTTCGCCGGGATGCACGATCTTGTGGCAGGCGTGTGCGGCCATCGCGGCCTCGGCAAAGCCCTGCAGGATCAGCTTCAGCTTGCCCGGATACTGCGCGATGTCGCCGATGGCGAAGATGCCCGGCGACGAGGTCTCGCAGGTCGACGGCTCGACCGTGATGTTGCCCTTGTGGAGGTTGAGCCCCCAGGTGGCGATCGGCCCCAGATTCATCGCCAGCCCGAAGAACGCGAGCAGCGCGTCGGCCTCGAGCTTGCGGATCTTGCCGTCGAGGTCCTTGAGCACGACATGCTTGAGCGCCCCCGGCTCGCCCTCCAGCGCTTCGAGCTGGTAGGGCGTGACGAGGTCGATCCTGCCGTCCTTGGCGAGCGCCATGACCTTGTCGACCGTATCGGGGGCGCCGCGGAACTTGTCGCGCCGGTGGATGACCATGACGCGCGCGGCCACGTCGGCCAGCGACAGCGTCCAGTCGAGGGCCGAGTCGCCCCCGCCGGCGATCGCCACGCGCTTGCCGCGGAAATCCTCGCGCCGCTGGACGAAATAATGAACGCCCTTGTTCTCGAATTCGTCGATCCGGGCGAGCGGCGGCTTGTTCGGCCCGAAAGCGCCCACGCCGGCGGCCAGGATCACGGCCTTGGCGCGGATCTTCATGCCCGTCCCGGATTCGAGGACCCAGGAATCGCCGTCGCGCGTCATTTTCTCGACCCGCTGGCCGAAATGGTAGGCGGGGGCGAAGGGGGCGGCCTGGGCCTGCAGGTTCTCGATCAGCTCGAGCGCACCCACCTTGGGATAGCCCGGGATGTCGTAGATCGGCTTTTCCGGGTAGAGGGCGGCGCACTGCCCGCCGGGCATTTCGAGTGCGTCGATCACGTGGCAGCGCATCTTCAGCATGCCGCACTCGAAGACGGCAAACAGGCCCACGGGGCCCGCCCCGATGATCGCGATGTCGGTCGTGTGCGTTTCGGGCATGGGTCGGGGCAGGCTCCGGCAAGGGGGCTGTGGAAAGCGCAATTCATAGCGGCCTCGGGCGGGTTTTCAATGCATTTCCGCCCCTGTAGAACGGGGCATGGCCGGAGCCCCGTCGATTCGCAACTGCACGCTCGCCGACGAGACCGCGACCGCGGGTCTTGCCGCCCGGCTGGCCGCGATCGCGCGCCCGCGCGACGTGCTGGCCCTGTGGGGCGATCTCGGCATGGGCAAGACGCGCTTCGCGCGCGCTTTCGTCGCGGCGCGCGCCGGTACGCCCACCGAGGTGCCGAGCCCGACCTTCACGCTCGTCCAGACCTACGACCTGCCCGGCGGGCCGGTCTGGCATTTCGACCTTTACCGGCTGACGGATCCCGAAGACGTCTGGGAACTGGGCTGGGAAGAAGCGCTCGCCGAAGCGATCGTGCTGGTCGAATGGCCCGTACGGCTGGGCGCGCTGCTGCCGGCCGACCGGCTCGACGTGAAGCTTTCGCCCGGTCCCTCGGCCGATGCGCGCTTCGCCGTTCTGGAAGGCCATGGCGGCTGGGCCGCCCGGCTGGAGCGCGCCGATGTTTGAAGCGCGCCCGGCCGCAAGGCTGTTCCTCGATTCGCACGGCTGGGCCGGGACCGATCCGGTCCCGCTCGCGGGCGATGCGAGCTTCCGCCACTATTTCCGCCTGACCGACGCCAAGCGCCGTGCGGTGCTGATGGACGCCCCGCCGCCGCGCGAGGACGTGCGGCCCTTCGTGACGGTCGCGGCCCATCTTGTCGCCCTCGGGCTGTCGGCCCCGCGCATCCTTGCCAAGGACACGCATTCGGGCTTCCTGCTGCTCGAGGATTTCGGCGACGAGACCTATACGCGCGCCCTTGCCGCCGGTGCCGACGAAGCTTCCCTCTATGCGCTCGCGATCGACACGCTGATCGCCCTCCATCGCCATCCCGCCCAGGCCAAGGTCGACGTCCCGCCCTACGACGATGCGCTGCTCGACCGCGAGGCGAGCCTGCTCGTCGACTGGTTCATGCCCGCCTGGCGCGGCGGGGCCACGCCCGACGGCGTCGTGCGCGACTATCTGGCCGCGTGGCGGCGCGTCTATCCGCTGGCGCGCGTGGGTGCTGCCGGGCTCGTGCTGCGCGATTTCCATGTCGACAATCTGGTGCGGCTGGCCGGCCGGACGGGTGTCGCCGCCTGCGGCCTGCTCGATTTCCAGGATGCGCTGATCGGCCCGCGCGCCTACGACGTCGCGAGCCTGATCGAGGATGCGCGCCGCGATGTCGGACCGGCCCTGGCGAAGGCCTGCATGGCGCGCTATCTCGCGGCGTTCCCCGAGCTGCCGCCCGCCGGTTTCGCGACCGCGGCGACCGTGCTTGCCGCCCAGCGCAACGCCAAGATCGTCGGCATTTTCGTGCGGCTGGCGCGGCGCGACGGCAAGCCGCAGTATCTCAAGCACATCCCGCGCGTCTGGCGCCTGCTGGAAGGCAATCTCGCCGATCCGGCCCTTGCCGAGCTGCGCGGCTGGTTCGACGAACATGTTCCGAAGGCCTGGCGACGGGCCCCGGATTTCGAAGGAGTGCCATGAAGCCGATCGAGACCGCGATGGTGCTGGCAGCCGGCCTGGGCAAGCGCATGCGTCCGCTTACCGACACGCTGCCCAAGCCCCTCGTCCCGGTCGCGGGGCGCACGCTGATCGACCGCGTGATCGACCGGATGGTCGAGGCGGGCGTCAAGCGCGTGATCGTCAATCTGCACCATCATCGCTCGACGCTGGAGGCGCATCTGAAGACGCGCACCGATGTCGAGATCGTGCTGTCGCCGGAAGCCGAACTTCTCGAGACGGGCGGGGGCGTGCTCAACGCGCTGAAACTCATCGGCGACGAACCGTTCTACTGCGCCAATGCCGACGTGCTGTGGTTCGACGGGCCTACGCCCGCGCTCAAGCGGCTCGCGCGGATCTGGAACCCGGCGACGACCGACGTGCTGCTGCTGATGCAGTCGGCCGTGACGGCGCAGGGCTACGAGGGGCGCGGCGACTATTTCGTCGATCCGGTGGGCAAGCCGCGCCGCCGCAAGGGCAACGAGATCGCCCCTTTCGTCTATGCCGGCGTGCAGATACTGCATCCGCGCCGCTTCGCCGGGATGGCGCCGGGGCGCTTCTCGCTGAATCTGATCTACGACGCGGCCGAGGCCGACGAACGCCTGCGCGGCATGCCGCATGACGGGCTGTGGTTCCATGTCGGCACGCCCGAAAGCGTGGCGCAGACCGAATTCGATCTGGGCTGGCGGCGCACGCGGTCGTGACCGACGGGACGCCAGCGCCCGCGCGCGTCTTCTCGATCCCGCCGGGCGTGCCGTTCCTTGCCGCACTTGCCGCCGGCATCCGCGCGCAACTTGGCGACGACCCGCTCGTGCTGGCGCGCGCGACCGTCCTGCTGCCCAACCGGCGCGCGGCGCGCGCGCTCGGCGAGGCGTTCCTTGCGGCGGGCGACGGCAAGGCGCTGCTGCTGCCGCGGCTGGCGGCCATCGGCGACGTCGACGAGGACGAGCTGGTCCTCACGGGCAGTGCCGCATCGCTCGACGCCGAGCTGCCGCCGGCGATCGACGCGATGGCGCGAAGCCTGCTGCTGGCCCGCCTCGTCGCGGCGCGCGGCGATCTCACGCCGTCGCCCGCAGCGGCCCTGAAGCTTGCCGAAGCGCTCGCCGAGCTGCTGGACGCGATCCAGATCGAGGAGGTCGGCTTCGATGCCTTCGCCGGTCTGGTGCCCGACGACTATGCGCGGCACTGGGGACAGACGCTCGCCTTCCTCGAGATACTGCGCGACGCGTGGCCGCGTATCCTCGCCGGCCGCGGCCAGATGGATCCGCAGGCGCGCCGCGTGAAGCTGGTGCGCGCCCTTGCCGCCCACTGGCAGGCGGTGCCGCCCGGCCCGATCTGGGCGGCGGGTTCCACGGGCTCTGTGCCGGCGACGGCGCATCTTCTGTCGGTCGTCGCGCGCCTGCCCGAAGGGGCCGTGGTGCTGCCCGGTCTCGACCGGGCGGCCGACGCCGCGACGTGGGAAGCGATCGGCGCCGATCCCGCACACCCGCAATACGGTCTCAACCAGCTGCTGCGCCGCATGGAAGTGCTGCGCGAGGACGTGGCCGCGTGGCCGGGAACGGCGGACGGGCCGCGCCGTGCCCTGATCGCGGCCGCCCTGTTGCCGGCCTCGCGGACGGCCGGGTGGCGCGAACATCCCGCCTTTGCCGACGATGCCTTCGCCGGTCTCACGCGCATCGAAGCGCCCGACGGCGAAAGCGAAGCCGGTGCCGTGGCGCTGCTGCTACGCGAAACGCTGGAAACGCCCGGCCGCACGGCGGCCCTCGTCACGGCCGACCGCAACCTTGCCCGCCGCGTGGCGGCCAAGCTCGGCCGCTGGGGGATCGAGATCGACGACACGGCCGGCCGGCCGCTCGCGCGCACGCCGCCGGCCGCGTTGCTGCGCCTGACGGCGGCAGCCCTCCACGCCGATCTCGCACCGGTACCGCTGATGGCGATGCTCAAGCATCCGCTCGTCGCCCTCGGCCGGGTGCGGAGCGCGCATCTGGCCGAGATCCGGCGCCTCGAACGCGAAGCCCTGCGGGGTTCACGGCCCGCACCCGGTCTCGCCGGGTTGCGCACGCATCTTGCCGGGCGCGGTTTCGACGATCTGCTTGTCCGTCTGGAAGCCGCGATCGCGCCGGTCGCGGCCGCATCGGCCGATCTTGCAAACCTGTTCGACGCGCATGTGCGCGCGACCGACATGCTGTCGCGCGACGCGGCCGGCGAGCCCACCTTGTGGGCCGGCGAGACCGGCGAAGCGCTTGCCCGTTTCGTCGGCGATACGCGCCTTGCCGCATCGGACTATGGCGCGCTCGAGCGCATGCGCTTTGCCGATTTCCTCGATGCCCTCCTCGACGGCGCCACGTTCCGGCCGGCGCATGGCGGGCATCCGCGGCTGGCGATCCGCGGCACGATCGAAGCGCGTCTTGTCGGTGCCGACCGCGTCATCCTCGGCGGCCTGGTCGAAGGCGTGTGGCCGGCCGATACGCCCGAGGATCCGTGGCTGTCGCGCCCGATGCGCACAAGCGTGGGCCTGTCGCCGCCCGAACGGCAGGTGGGTCTTGCGGCCCACGATTTCGCGCAAGCCCTCGCCGGGCCCGATCTGGTGCTGACGCGCGCGCGCAAGCGCGATGGCGCGCCCGTGCTGGCGTCGCGCTGGCTGCAGCGCCTCGAAGCGCTGTTGGGCAACGATCCGCGCTGGCAGAAAACCGCCAGCAACGTCGCCGCCACCTGGGCGCGCGCGCTTGCCGGTGCCGGCGAGAAGGGCCGGGCCATCGCCCCGCCCAAGCCCACGCCGCCTATCGACGCGCGGCCGCGCAGGCTGTCGGTCACGCGCATCGAGACGTGGATCCGCGATCCTTACGCGATCTATGCGCGCTACTGTCTTGGCCTCAAGGTCCTCGATCCGCTCGATGCCGATCTGGATGCGATGGAGCGCGGCGAGCTGTTCCATCTCGCGCTCGAGCGTTTCTCGACGGCATTCCCGCGCGACCTGCCGGCCGACGCGGCCGAACGCCTGATCGGGATCGGGGCGGAGATCTTCGCGCCGCTGATGTCGCGCCCGGCCGTGCGGGCCTTCTGGTGGCCGCGCTTTGCCGAGGTCGCGGCGTGGTTCGTCGTCGACGAGCGCGCGCGGCGCGCGGCCGGCGCCTATCCTTGCGTCGTCGAGACCGAAGGCACGACCGTCTTCGACGGCTTCACGCTGACGGCGAAGGCCGACCGCATCGACCGCGACGCGGCGGGCAATCTCGTGATCCTCGACTACAAGACCGGCCGGCCGCCGTCGGCCCGGCAGGTCGAGAAGGGCTTCAACCCGCAGCTGCCGCTGACTGCGGCGATCGCCGCGCGCGGCGGCTTTGCCGGCGTGGAAGCGGTCGCCGCATCCGAGCTTGCCTATATCCGGCTCGGCTCGCCCAAATCGCCGGGCGAACGGCGCGTCGTGGCGCAAGGGGCGGCGGCTGCCGCACTTGCCGACGCGCAGTTCGCGGCACTCGGCGATCTGGTCCGCACCTATGCCGATCCGGCCCAGCCCTACCTGTCGCGCCCGCGCCCGCAATTCGTCAAGTTCGCCGGCGACTACGACCATCTCGCGCGCTGGCGCGAATGGGCGAACGGGGGCGAGGAATGAATCTCGAGACCGTCCTCGCGGAGGGGCTCGGCAACCAGCGCGCCGCCGCCGATCCCGACAATTCGGTCTGGGTCGTCGCCAATGCCGGCTCGGGCAAGACCTACGTGCTCACCTCTCGCATCGTGCGCCTGCTGCTGGCCGGTGCGCGCCCCTCGGCGATCCTGTGCCTGACCTTCACGAAGGCGGCGGCCGCGGAAATGCGCGATCGCCTGTCGCGCCTGCTGGCCGGCTGGTCGACGGCCGACGATGCCACACTCGACCGCGCGCTGTTCGAGCGGCTCGGCCGCAAGCCCGCACCGGGCGAGGCGGCAAAGGCGCGCACGCTGTTCGCCACGGTCATCGACGCGCCCGGCAGCCTGCGCATCCAGACGATCCACTCGTTCTGCGAAGGCCTGCTGAAGCGCTTCCCGGTCGAGGCGGGCGTGCCGCCGCATTTCGCCATCGCCGACGAGGCCGGCGGCAAGGATCTCATCCGCCAGGCGCGCGACGCGCTGATCGCCGATGCGGGCGGCGATGCGTCCCTCGAAGCGGCCCTCGCCGAGGCGGCGCGCGCGGCAAGCGAGAGCGGCCTCAACGGCGAGATCGACGGCCTGCTCGCCGAGCGACGGCGCGTGCGAAGGCTCCTTGCGGCGTGCGACGGCGACGTCGACCGGGCCCTCGACCGGATCCGCGGCGTGCTCGGCGTGACCGGCGACGAGACGCGGGCCGATGTGTTCGCGGCCCATGTCGCTTCGTGCGACGACGTGGAACTTCACCGCGCGATCGCGGCACTTGCCGCCGGTTCCAAGAACGACACGAAGGTGGCCGAGCGTCTGGCCGCCGCCCTTGCCGCAGGCGATCCGGAAACGGCGATCGCCAACTGGCTGGCGGCGTTCCTGACGGCCGAAGGCGAGCCGCGCAAGGCCATGGTGACGAAGGGGACCGAGACCGCCAGTCCCGGCACCGACGCCTTCCTGCGCGGCGAGCAGGCGCGTTGCGCGCGGTTGGGCGAGCGGCTTGCCGCCATCGAGATCGCCGGGCGCACCTGCGCGCTGTTCCGGCTGGGGGCGGGGCTGCTGGCGCGCTACGACCGGCTCAAGCAGGCGCGCGCCTTGCTTGACTACGACGATCTCGTGCTGCGCGCGGTGGCGCTGCTGAAGGGGGCCGTGCCGTGGGTCCTCTACAAGCTCGACGGCGGCATCGACCACGTGCTTGTCGACGAGGCGCAGGACACCGCCCCCGAACAATGGGAGGCGGTGCGCGCGATCGTCGAAGAATTCTTCGCCGGCGAAGGTTCGCGTACGCGTATCCCCCCGCGCGGCGTGTTCGTCGTCGGCGACGAGAAGCAGTCGATCTTCAGCTTCCAGGGGGCCGATCTCGACGCCTTCGGGCGCACGCGCGATACGCTGCACGCCAAGGCCTCGGCGACGTGGAAGGAAGTGAAGCTCGAACTTTCCTTCCGTTCCGGCCCGGTCGTGCTCGATGTCGTCGACCGGACTTTTGCCGGCGACGAGGCGCGCCGCGGCGTGGTCGGCGACGGGCGCGCACTTTCCCATCGCGCGCGCCGATCGGGTGCGGGCGGGCGAGTCGAGCTGTGGGTGCCCGAGCGTGCGGACGAGCAGCCGGAACTGCCGGCGTGGGATGCGCCGGTCGACTATGTCCCGACCGCGCATCCGTCCGTGAAGCTCGCCGCGCGGATCGCGCGCACCGTCGCGGGCTGGATCGGGCGCGAGGAGCTGCCCGCGCGCGGCCGCAAGGTGCGCGCCGGCGACGTGCTGGTCCTCGTGCGCCGGCGCAACGCCTTCTTCGATGCCTGCGTGCGCGCGTTCAAGGACGCAAGCGTGCCGGTGGCGGGGGCCGACCGCATGGTGCTTGCCGACCAGATCGCGGTCATGGACCTCATGTCGCTCGCGCGCTTCTGCCTGCTGCCGTCCGACGACCTGTCGCTGGCCGAAGTGCTCAAATCCCCGCTCTACGGCTTCGACGACGAGGACCTGTTCGCCCTTGCGCACAAGCGCGAGAGTACGCTGTGGGCGGCCCTTCGCGCGCGCGCGGACGGGACGGCGAAATGGCGGGCAGCGGCCGACGAGCTTTCGGGCCTGCTCGCGCGCGCGGATTTCGTCGCACCCTATGAACTCTTCGCCTGGCTGCTCGACGCGCGCGGCGGGCGGCGACGGATGCTCGCCCGACTCGGACCCGACGCCGCCGACCCGCTCGACGAGTTCCTCGCCGCGTGCATTTCCGCCGAACGGGCGGGGGCGCCGTCGCTGCAGGGTTTCCTGCGGCACTTCGAGGACGGGGCGGGCGAGATCAAGCGCGACATGGAGCAGGGCCGCGACGAGGTGCGCGTGATGACCGTGCACGGCGCCAAGGGCCTGGAAGCCGACATCGTCTTCCTGCCCGACACGTGCGACCTGCCGCGCGTGCGCGGCGGTACCGTCTGGACCGATCCGGCGGATGAGGCGGGCATCCCGCTGTGGCCGCCGGCGGGCAAGGCCAAGCACCCGATCTATGCCGCGGCGCGCGACGCGCGCACGGTGCGCGAGCTGGCCGAATATCGCCGGCTCCTCTATGTCGCGGCGACGCGCGCGCGCGACCGGCTCTATGTCTGCAGCTGGTGCAAGGAGGCACCGGCCGACGGCTCGTGGTACGCGCATCTTGCCGCCGCGATCCTCGCGCACCCGAAGGCAATGGAGGCCGAGACGGCCGACGGCAGGGTCTGGCGCATCGACGAACCGGCTGGCAATGCCGACGCGCGCGAAGCGGCCGCACTTGCCGAAACCGCCGCGGGTCCGCTGCCGGCGTGGGCAAGCGGCGCGCGTGCACCTTCCGAGCCTGTACCTCCGCGCCCGCTGGCGCCTTCGCGGCCCGAGACCGAGCCGAGCGTGGTGTCGCCGCTGGGTGCCGGCGAGAGCCATGCCTTCGCGCGCGGCAAGCTCATCCATCGCCTGCTGCAGACCTTGCCCGATCTCGATGCCGGTGCGCGGGCGGCGGCCGCACGCCGGCTGCTCGCGCGCCCGGCCTACGGGCTTTCGTCCGACCAGATCGACGAGATCGCGGCCGAGACGCTTGCCGTGCTCGCCCATCCGGAATTCGCCGCCGCGTTCGAGGGGCTGGGCCTTGCCGAGGCGGCTGTCGTGGCACGGCTGGGCGCGCGCGCCCTGTCGGGCCGGATCGATCGCCTGTGCGTGCGCGACGATGCGGTCTACGTCATCGACTACAAGACCAACCGGCCGCCGCCCGCCGACGTGAAGGACGTCGCACCCGTCTATCTCGCACAGCTCGCCGCCTATCGCGCGGC
>CAYQDN010000032.1:0-45906 GCA_964416335.1 uncultured Azospirillum sp. | reverse complement strand
TCGGCGACGGTGGGCTTCTTCCCGAAAAGATAGGGCCCGCCGTAACGCTGCAGGCATTCGCGCCAGATCGCGGTGACCCGGTCGATGTCGGCCTGCGCGCCGGCCCAGACCTTGAAGCCCTCGTGCCGGACCTTCAGGTTCATCGGCAGGGCCGAGCGGAGATTGGCGAAGCCGGAATGCATCTCGCCGCAGACCGCACGGCAATGCGGCCGGGCCACCGGGTCGGCCGGCCACAGGCCGGCACCGGGCTTCAGTTCGTGCAGGTACTCCGCGATCGCCAGGGTATCCCAGACCTTGACCGGTCCGTGCTCCAGGCAGGGCACGAGGAAGGAAGGGGACAGGAGCAGCAGCTCGGCCCGGGTCGCCGGATCGTCCCACGACGCGACTTTCTCGACGAATTCCAGCCCGGCCATTTTGCACAGCAGCCAGCCGCGCAACGACCAAGAGGAATAGTTCTTGCTACTGACGGTGAGTGAAGTCTCGGCCATGCCCACCGGGAATGCAAACTCCGAGCCGGTCGCCGTAAATGCTGTACGCCCTCTACCAGACCTCCGCCGACATCATGTTCCCGATGCGTGCTTGGGCGGCGGTTGCCGGTCGGGGATTCTCGCTGATCGGCGAGGAGGCTGCCGAGCGGTGGGGGGCGGTCAGCGCGCTTTGCGAGATGATGGGCCGGGCCGCACTCAGCCACCGCCGGCCCTCCTTCGAGATCGACGAGATCGCGTGCGGCAACGAACTGGTGCCGGTCACGGAAGAAGAAGTGATGGTGACGCCGTTCGGGACCCTTCTGCGCTTCGTCAAGGAAGGCGCACCCGTGCAGCCCAAGGTGCTGCTGGTCGCACCGCTTTCCGGGCACTTCGCCACCTTGCTGCGCGACACGGTCCGCGTGCTGCTGCCCGACAACGACGTCCACGTCACCGACTGGGCCAACGCCCGCGATGTCGGCGTCGGGGACGGCCGCTTCGGCTTCGACGAATATGTCGAACACATCGTGCGCTTCCTCGAGAAGATGGGCCCGGGGTCGCATGTCGTGGCCGTCTGCCAACCTTGCGTGCAAGCACTGGCCGCCGCCGCCCTGATGGCCGAGGACGACAATCCGGCCCAGCCGCGCAGCCTTACCTTGATGGCGGGGCCCGTGGACTGCCGCGTCAATCCGACCAAGGTGAACAAGCTTGCCATGGGCAAGTCGCTCGCCTGGTTCGAGAACAACCTGATCACCCGCGTTCCGCTGCGCTACCCCGGCGCCAACCGGAAGGTCTATCCGGGCTTCCTGCAGCTCTCGGCCTTCATGAGCATGAACGCCGAGCGCCACATCAAGGGCCAGGTCGATCTCTACCGTGCGCTCGCCCGGGGCGATCAGGCGCAGGCCGACACGATCCGGGCCTTCTATGACGAGTACTTCGCCGTGCTCGACATGACCGCCGAGTTCTACATCGAGACGATCGACCGGGTGTTCCAGAGGTTCCTGCTGGCCAAGGGCGAACTCGAGTGGCGGGGGCGAAAGATCGATCCCAAAGCGATCCGCCGCACCGCCCTGTTCACGGTCGAAGGCGAGCGCGACGACATCTGCGCGATCGGGCAGACCGTGGCGGCCCACGACCTTTGCGCCAGCCTGCGTCCCTACCGCAAGAAGCACTACATGCAGGCCGGCGTGGGCCACTACGGCGTGTTCGCCGGGAAGCGCTGGGCCGGGCAGATCTATCCGTTGGTGCGCAATTCGATTCTGGCCAACGAATAGCGGGGCTTTCTCCCCGACATCCGCAGAGCAGACGCAAAATATTTAAGCGCTGCTGGTGAATTTCGGATCAGAGATCCAAAAATCAGGCAATTTTCTCAGTTAGTTGCACATTATTTGACGTTGCATATGGAATTTGTGCGCTGCACAATAAACGAAGCTTCGAGGCAATCGCCGAACGGAGAATGCCATGAATATGCATGCTGCGGTCGATTCCAGACTGGCGGGCCTCGCGCATCCGGACGGTGATCCCCTCCGCCTGAACAAGCAGGATTTCATCGCCATCGATCGCTACCGGGACGCCGCGTACAAGGCGACCTATCGCCCGCAGGCGCTCTACAACCGCGCCGACAAAGGCTTTCACGCGAACAACGAAGCCTTCCTGCTGCACGAGGTCGCGACGAACCTGCCGATCCACCGCAAGGATACCGGCCCGACCAATTTCCATCTTCATCTGCCCCCGGGCGGCTTCCAGCTCGTGCTGGTCACGTCGGGCATGTTCGCCTTCGATTACGATGGCCGGATCTACTATGTCGGCCCCGGTGCCGCGATGCTGCAAAGCGCGATCGTGCATCGCCAGCTCTTCTACACATGGTCCGGATTGCCCACGGACGACAATCTGAAGACGCCGCAGACGGTCGTGCCCGATCCGATTTCGCTGGGCTACTCCGGCAAGTTTCTCGAAGCCTTCATTGCCGACCCGTTGACCTTCCCGAACCCGACGATCGTGGGGACGGAGCACATCGACGAAGCCGAAACTTCGCGTCTGGCCTGGAGCCATCCGCTGCACGACCGGCCGGCCGACGCAGGTTTCTGGCTCCAGGACCCGCTGTCGCTGGAAGCGCTCTACAAGCCGCTGGCGGGCGCTTCGATCGACCGTCCGATCAGATCGGACTCGACCATCTATGCGCGCGATCTGGGAATCGAGGCCCCGAGCGGCCATCTCGTGACCGGCCACATCATCGCAACGGATCCGCGCGGCCAGTCGCTGCTGCCGAAAAGCGCTGCAGGTACGGCAGACACCGCGATCTTCGCGAAGGGCGAGGTCGTCATCTATCAGGTCATCCGCGGCTCGGCGGAATTCAAGGACCGTGCGGGGAAAAGCTTCGAGCTCGCGACCGGCGATGCGGTTACGGCGGGCAGGAACGCGATCGATCTCGTCGGGGTCGGGGAAAATACACAGATCCTCCGCATGGGCCTGCTGAAGGGCATGGAGAATCTCCGCAGATGGACGCCGACGCAGCGTGACGAGATCGACGGCCTGGGCAGCCAGATCATCACGCGCAGGGAAATCCGCCCCTTGCGTACGGAGGGCAAGCCGGTCGGGTATCTGTACGGGTAGTTCCCCGTCGGGGCGCGTTCCGGGAACGTCGAGGCCGGCGGGCGATTCCGGACCGCTTGCCCGCCGCACAAGCCTGCGACACACTTTGATCAGGTTCGAGGGCGATGCCGGCCCTGGTGCCGCCTTGAAAAAAGATCCGCCTGTGGTCGCGTGAAATGGCTTCTGGAGGTCGACGCCTTTCGTCCTGGCTGCGTACGGGCCTGCTCGCCTGCGCGCTCTGGGTCGGCCGCGCGTCGGCGGAAGTCATCCCGGTTCCCGCCGCCGAGGCCGGCAATGCACCGACGCCGACGATGTACTGGGAACGGCCCGGGTCGGCGGCGGTCCTGATTCTGGTCCCGGGCGGGCTGGGGCAGCTCAAGCTGAAGCCGGACCAGACGAGCGTCGGCAACCAGTTCTACCTGACATTCAAGCGGCTCGGCGAAGGTGCCGACCCGAAGCGCGCGCTCGACATCGTCCTGTTCGACAGCCCCGAGCCGCTGGAGAATTCCAAGGCCTATCCGACATCCCGCGCGACGGCTTCGCACATGCGCCGGATCGGCAGCGTGGTCGAGTTCTACGGGCGGAAGACCGGCAAGCCCGTCTGGCTGATGGGACACAGCAACGGCGCCATCAGCGTCACCGAATACATGCGCCATGCGAGCCGGATCGGCCGGGGCGGCGAAATCGCGGGCCTGATCGTGAGTGCGGCGCGCAACCTCACCTATTTCGACTCCGCACCGCTCGATCTGCCGGTCCTTTTCATGAGCCACCGAAAGGACGGCTGCCTGAACGCCGACCCGAACGCATCGCTGCGCAATTTCAGGAGGGTGCAGTCCCTCAACCGGAACCGGACGTCGTTCGTCTTCATCGAATCGGGAAGACCCGAGGGCCAGCAGACCTGCGAAAGCGGCTACCACATGTACAACGACGCGACGCAGGAAGTCGTCGCGACGATCCGGGATTTCATCGCACCGTCCCGCGACTGAAGAAAGCCCCCACGCGTCGCGGACACGATAATTGAAATGGACGTGCCGCCCGCAACGGGACAGATTTGCGGTCTCGCTGCCGCGACCGCCGCAGTGCCGCACGTTCAGAAAGGACGACCATGCCCCCTCTCCGGATCGGCATCCTCGGTGCCGCGAACATCGCGCGCATGTTCATCGCCGGCGTGGCGCCCTCGAAGACGGTGACGGTCACGGCCGTCGCCAGCCGCGATCTCGCCAAGGCCCAGGCCTTCGCCAAGGAATGCGGTGTGGCGCGTGCACTCGGCTCGTACGAGGCCCTGCTGGCCGATCCGGCGGTCGACGCGATCTACAACCCGCTGCCCAACACGCTGCATGCCGAATGGTCGATCAAGGCCGCCGCCGCCGGCAAGCACGTGCTGTGCGAGAAGCCGCTGGCCACCACCGCGTCGGACGCTGTCGCGATGTTCGCCGCGGCGAAGAAGCACGGAGTCCACATCGTCGAGGCCTATCCCTACCGCGCGCAGCCGCAGACCCAGAAGCTCGCCGAACTCCTCGCCGCCGGCGCCATCGGCAAGATCCGCCTGATCCGCTCGAGCTTCGGGGTCTTCTTCTCCGATCCCGCCAACATCCGCCTCAAGCCCGATGTCGGCGGCGGGGCACTTCTGGATGCCGGCAGCTACGCGGTCAGCCTCGTGCGCCTTGCGGCGGGCCGGCGGCCCGAACGCGTCAGCGCCGTCGCGCAATGGGCCGCGACGGGCGTGGACCTGACCGTCGCCGCCACGCTCGAATTCTCCGACGGGTTGCTGGCGCAGGTCGCCTGCAGCTTCGCGACCGGCTACCACCGCCATGCCCTCATCTCGGGCGATGCAGGCACCGTCGAGACGACCTATCTGAACCATCCGCCCATCGGCGGCCCGCCGGTCGTGAATATCCGGCGCGGGCTCAAGGCCACCGACCCGATCGAGGCGATCGAGACTCCTGGCGGCAACGGCTTCCAGCTGGAGGCCGAATCGTTCCAGCGCCTCGTCGAGAAGGGCCCCGCGCACTGGACCGGTGCCACGCCCGAGGAGTCGGTCGACATCGCCGCCACGCTCGAGGCGATCGCGAAGAGTGCCCGATCCGGAAAGTCCGAGGCAGTGGAGCGTACGCACTAGGTTTCGAGACGGAAGACCCGTTCGAGCGGCAGGCGCAGCGGGCCGCCGCCGGGATCCTGCACGAGGATGTCGGCCATGTGGGCCTGCCAGCGTCGCCAGACGGGATTTTCGCGGAAGGCGTCCATCGAATGGCCGGGCCGGCGCACGATGAACGCGAACAGCAGGCTGTCTTCGCGGCGCAGGTGGATCTCGTAGTGCAGGATGCCCGAATCGTGCAGCATCGCGCGCATCTCGGGCCAGATATCGTCGTGCCGCTGCCGGTACTCGTCCTCGGAGCCCGGACGCAGGCGCAGGCAGAACGCGAGGCTCTCGGCGGCCGGCAACGGCCCGATCGAATTCGAAATCTCCATCTGCATCTTCTCCGCAATCCGGTTCGTCAGGCGCGCATCCCCTCGCCGATCCGCGCCTTGAGGCGGGCCGCGATCGCGGGCTCGGCCGCAGCGATGTCGCGCGTCTCGTCGGGATCGTTCGCAAGGTCGTAGAGCCGTCCGGGCGCCGCCTTGTCGAACGGCGCCAGCGTCATTTCCTTGCGCGAGCGCGCGGCATCGTAGCCGGCGACAAGCTTGTAGCGGCCGTCGAACGCAAGGCGCCACATGCCGAGGCCCGAGATCGCGGCAGGCCGCACCGCGTCACCGGATGCGAGCGGCGCCCCGTCCGCAGCGGCCGGTGAAGCCGCACCGGCAAGCGCCCGGAACGTCGCGGCGAGGTCGATCAGCGAAACCGCGTGGTCGTTGCGGAAGCCGCCGCCGAAGCCGGCCCCGGCGACGACGAGCGGCACATGCACCGACGGGTGCCACGGCACGTGCTTTTCCCAATAACCGCGATCGCCCAGCATCTCGCCATGGTCGCTCGTGTAGACGACGAGCGTGTCGTCGAGCAGGCCCTTCTCGGCCAGATGCCCGACATAGCGGCCGACCCACATGTCGACATTCTCGATCATCGCGGCGTAGTTGCGCCGGATCTCGCGATGCTGGGCCGCGTCGAGGCCGCTGCCGTTCGCCGGAACGGGGAAATCGACGCCGCGCCAGCGCTCCTTCATCGAGCGCGTCACGTCCATCGGCTCGTGCGGTCCGCAGAAATTGACCTGCAGGAACCACGGCCGGTCCTTCGGTACTGCGTCGATCAGATCGAGGCCACCGCGACCGATCCAGTTGTCGCAATAGGCGTCGTCGGGAAGATCCGTCGGTGCCGTGTCGAGATAGTGGACCGCATGACCCGTGACGGTGCCGCCGTGTGCCTTGCCCCGGCGCGCATAGTCGTCGGCGTGCGTCCGGGCAAGACCGCGGCTTGCGAGATAGAGCGTGTAGGGTTCCGCGCGGCCTTCGCGCCAGGCGACGACGGCATCGTGCTTGCCGCCATTGTCGCAGCCCGCCGTGAAGCCGAGATGCGCGAGTTTCGATTCCGCCCCGCTGCCGTGCCGTCCGTCGGCGCCCCAGCTGCCCGACATTTTCAGGAGATCGAGCTTGCCGCACGTCGCGACGTGATAGCCCGCGTCGCGCAAGTCGGCATAGAAGGTGCGCGTGCAATCCGGCAGGTCCTCGCCGTTGTGCTTCACGTCGCAGCGGTCATAGGAGAAGCCGGTCGCGAACGCGGCCCGGCTGGGCGCGCAGAGCGGCGACGGGCAGATCGCCTGCGCGAACAGCCCGCCGCGCCAGGCGAGCGCATCGATGTTCGGCGTACGCAGCGGCAGCCTGCCGTAGAGACCGAGCCAGTCGCCCCGGTGCTGGTCGGGCATCAGCAGCAGGATGTTCGGGCGACGCGTCATCGGCAATTTTCCCCGCGGTTCCCCGGCGTTGCGCACGGGTGATCGGTTGTCCTTGTATATCGAATTGTATGCGATAACATTTGGCAAATATCAAGAAACCGGACCACAGCGGGAGGAACCGATGGCGACCCAGATCGCAAGGCGCAAATTCGTCGCGGGTGCAGCACTGACGGTCGGGGCGCTGGCCGCGCCATCCGTCCGTGCCCAATCGCCGGTGACGATCAATTTCCGCTTCAACGATCCGGAGGCCCCGCAGATGCGCGCGGCTCTCGACGAGTTCGAGCGCCGCAATCCCGCGATCAAGGTCACGCTGAACCGCATCAGCTGGGCCGACATGCAGGCCCAGTATCTTCGCGAAGCGGCGACCGGCGGCGGGCCCGACGTTCTGCAGGTCGCCCTCGTCCAGCCGCGACCCTTCGGCGCGGGTGGTGCGCTGCGCCCGCTCGACGAGCTCATCAAGCGCGACGGCGCCACGCTCGGCGCCAAGGGCTGGGAGGATTTCTACCTGCGCGACCTCGCCGAGGGTGCGGACGGGCACATCTACGGCGTGCCGTTCACGACCGACACGTTCACGATGATGTACAACAGCGAGATGTTCGCCCAGGCCGGCATCGCGGAATTCCCGACGACATGGGAAGGGCTGCGCCAGGCAAGCCGCACGATCTTCCAGAAGACCGGCAAGGCCGGCTGGGGGTTCCCGGCGGGCAGCTGCGCCACGCCGTCGATCTGGTTCTTCATGAATTTCTATCTGTGGTCCGACGGGCCGGGCTGGATCGACAAGGGTGCAGACGGCAAGTACGTCATGGGCATCACGCCGGAGAAGGCGCAGGAGGCGCTCGACTATTTCAAGAGCTACCTCGACGAAGGCCACAATCCGCGCAGTAATCTGTCGGTCTGCCTGTGGGGCGCCCCCGAAACCGCCGAAGGGCTGCTCAACGGCAACATCGCGATCGCGAGCGCGCCCGACGCCGTCTCGTCGGAGATCCTCGCGACGTGGGACCAGCGCAATCCGGGCAAGAAATCGCCTTTCATGACCGCCCCGCATCCGGGCGGGAAGAACGGCTCGGTCACGCATGCCGGCGGACGCATGCTCGGCATGAACCCGAACTGCAAGAACGTCGAGCAGGCGTGGAGCCTGATGAAGTTCCTCGTCACGCCCGACCCGACTTTCACCAAGCACATCTCGAACTACACGCCTTCGCAGCGCTCGGCCGTGTCGGCACGCAACTGGCGGCCGGAGCTGCTGGGCTATCCCAAGCAGCTTGCGACCGCGCGCAGCTGGGGGCCGTATGCGACCGGCCCCGTGGCGATCCCGTTCATGTGGAACGCGGTCGGCCGGGCCGCCGGCTCGGTCTTCATCGGCGAGAAGACGAGTGCCGTCGCCGCGCGCGAGCTGCACGAGGCGATCGCGCGCGAACTGGCGAAGAACCAGCGCTGACATGCCGACGGGACGCGCGATCGCGAAAATCGTCGCGTTCCACGGCGTCGGCTCGCGTGGCGACGATCTCGATGGCTTGGGGGCCGCATGGAAGGCGGCGGTGCCCGGCCTCGAATTCGCCGCACCCGACGGCCCCCACGCGTTCGATGCCGGCGGGGCCGGATTCCAGTGGTTCAGCGTGCGCGGCATCACAGACGAGAACCGCCCGGCGCGCATCGAGGCGGCGCGTGCAGGCTTTGATGCAACGCTGGCCCACGCACTCGGCTCGATCGGGGCGAAGCCCGATGCTTCCGATGCCGCCTTCGTCGGCTTCTCGCAGGGTGCGATCATGTCGCTCGATGCCGTCGCTTCCGGCCGCTGGCGACCGGCGGCGGTGGTCGCGTTCTCCGGACGGCTCGCGTCGGCCGTCAAGCCACCGTCCGCCGATACCGCCACGCCGATCCTGATCGTGCATGGCGAACTCGACCCGGTCATTCCGTTCGCCCATGCGATCGAAGCGGCGGACCGGCTCGAGAGGGCGGGATTCCCCGTCAAGCGCCTGATCGTGCCGCAGCTGCGCCACTCGATCTCGGCACCGGCAGCCGACGCAGCACTCGAATTTCTCGGCACCGCCGGCTGACGGCCCCTTGCGGGCCGCCGGAACCTGCCCGATAGTGGCCGGAACCCGGGATACATCGGGCCCGCCGGATTTCAGGAGAATCAGATGAAGATCGACGAACTTCTGCCCGTGTGGACGCCGCGCCTGCTCAGCGTCCTGCGCATCGTGGCCGCACTCATCTTCTTCGAACACGGAACGCAGAAACTTCTCGGCTTCCCGCCGTCGGCCAATGCCGGCGGGGCGCTGGCCACGCTTCCCCTGATCGCTTCGCTGCTCGAAACCATCGGCGGCGCCATGCTGATCGTCGGCTTCAAGACCCGGCAGGTCGCCTTCATCCTTTCGGGTGAGATGGCCGCCGCCTACTTCATCGCGCACTTCCCGCGCAGCTTCTTCCCGATCCTCAACGGCGGCGACGCGGCGATCCTCTACTGCTTCATCTTCCTCTATATCTCTGCGGCCGGTGCAGGCCCCTGGAGCCTCGACGAGCGGCCCAAGGCGCCGGCCCAGGACGGCGCCTGAACTTGACGACTCTCTACCGCATCCTCGGCATTGCCGGCAGCCTGCGCGCCAAGTCCTTCAACAAGTCCTTGCTGCTTGCAGCGAAGAAGTCGGCCCCCGCCTCGCTGGCGATCGATATCTTCGATCTTGCCGGCGTGCCGCTCTTAGACCAGGACGTCGAGGCAAAGGGCTATCCCGAGGCGGTGGCGAAACTGCAGGCCGCCGCGGGTGCGGCCGACGGCGTGCTGATCGCGACACCGGAGTACAATTCCGGCATTCCGGGCGTGCTGAAGAACGCGCTCGACTGGATGTCGCGTCCGCCGCACAAGTCGACCAGTGCCGGCAAGCCCGTCGCCGTGATAGGCACCTCGCCCGGCATGGGCGGGACGCTGCGCGTGCAGATCGTCATGCGGCCCGTGCTCGCCGGCATGGGCATGCTGCAGTTGGCCGGTCCCGACACGGCCGTTCCGGGAGCGGGCCAGGCGTTCGACGCCGAAGGCAATCTCGTGGACGAGAGGGCGCGCGCGGCCCTTGCCAAGACCCTCGATGCCTTTGCCGCGTGGATCGCCCAGCTGAAGGCGAAAGCCTAGCCGGCGATCTCGTCGGTCCACACCCGGAACGACGCCAGCGTCGTCATCCCGAAGCTGTTCGACAGGGGCACATCGGCCGCATCGCGCCCGCGCCCGATCAGCACGCGCCCGATCCGCGGACGATTGTGGCGCGCGTCGAACGTGTACCAGCGATGGTCGAGATACGCCTCGAACCATGCGCTGAAATCCATCGGCGCCGGATCGGCCGGCACGCCGATATCGCCCAGATAGCCCGTGCAGTAGCGCGCCGGGATGTTCATGCAGCGGCAGAACGCAACGGCAAGATGCGCGAAATCGCGGCAAACGCCCGTACGCTCCATATGGACATCCCAGGCCGACTTGGTCGATCGCGCCTGCATGTAGTCGAAGCGGATATGGTTGTGCACGTAGTCGCAGATCGCCTGCACGCGGCCCCAGCCCATCGGCGCGTTGCCGAACAGGCTCCACGCGATCTCCGACAGCTTGTCAGTCTCGCAATAGCGGCTGCCGAGCAGATAGACGAGATGTTCGGGCGGCAGATCGCGCACGTCGATCTGGTGCGCCGCGTACGCGACCGCGTCGGGTTCGCGCGGATCGGCGATGACGGCATCGCCCGTCAGCCGCAACAGGCCGGCGGGCGCGGAGATCCGGCTGCAGAGATTCCCGAACCCGTCGAGATAGGTCTGCACCGGGACGTCGGGCGACACGCCGACGAGATCGGGCGTCTCGAGATCGTTCCCGCGCGACGGGTGCACGCGCAGAAGAAGCAGCATCGGCGTGGGCTGCGGGCACTGATAGGCGATGTCGTAACCAAGGCGGATCCGCATCGGGACCTCCAGCCGCCAAGCTACAACACCGGCCCCGATTTAACCTGCCCAATCGGGCGCCAGAAGATTGCCCCGCCTAGGGCATGATCTCGCCGCCGTTGGGATGCAGGAGCTGGCCGCAGAAATAGGCCGACGCATCCGAGGCGAGGAACACGAAACTCGGCGTCATGTCGCCGGGCTTCCCGAGCCGTTTGAGCGGCAGCGATGCCGCATGCGCCTTCTTGACCGATGCCGGCAGCGGATCGAACCCGGTATCGACCAGCCCCGGCGAGACGCCGTTCACGAGGATGCCCGAGGGGGCAAGCTCCTTGGCGAGTGCGCGCGTGAAGCCGATCAGGCCGGCCTTGGCGGCACTGTAGGCCGTGTAGTCCGCCCGGCCGATATAGCCGAGCTGCGAACACACGTTGATGATGCGGCCCTTCTTGCGCGGCTTCATCGCCCGGACGGCCGCGCGCGAGCACAGGAAAGCGCCACGCAGATGCACGGCCATCATCCGCTCCCAGTCGGCAAGCGACGCCTTGTCGATGGGCTGCGATTTCTGGATGCCAGCATTGTTGACCAGGATATCCAGACGGCCGAAGCGCTTGGCGTGTGCTGCGAACAGCGAGGCCACCTGCCTCTCGTCGGTCACGTCGGCGCGCACGGCGATCGCCGAGCGCCCGAGCTTCACGATCACGCGCACCGTGCGCTCGGCCGCGGCCGGGTCGGCGAACCAGGCGACGGTCACGTCGGCGCCCTCGCGCGCGAAGGCCAGCGCCACCTCGCGCCCGATGCCGCTGTTGGCGCCGGTCACCAGCGCCTTCTTGCCTGCAAGCCGACCCATCGCTTTCTCCTTCGCGCCGGATGGCACGCAATTTCCATACCCGAACCGGAAGCGAACCGATAGGTTTGCGCAATGTCCGCCGATCTTCTCATCCGACAAGCCCGCATCCTGACGATGGCCGACCCGCGCCACGTCGCGGTGGGCGACATCCTGATCCGTGACGGTATCGTAGCCGCCATGGGCGAGATCGCTGCCGACGCGATCCCGCACGGCGTGAAGACGATCGACGCGAAGGGCCGGCTCGCGGTCCCGGGCCTGATCAACGCGCATGTCCATTCGCCGGGCAACCTGATGCGCGGCTGCCTCGACGGCTATCCGCTCGAGATCTTCATGCTCTACGAGGTGCCGCCGCTGGCCGAGTCCGGGCAGGCGGCGCGTCTTGCCTATCTGCGCACCGCCCTTGGCGCCATCGAGATGCTGAAGCTCGGCATCACGACGGTGCTCGACGACGCGTTCTTCGTGCCCGGCGTGTCGCCCGGCGCCATCGACGCGATCATGTCGGCCTACCGCGATTCCGGCATGCGCGCGACGCTCGCCCTCGACCAGCCCAATGTCGTCGAATACGAGAAACAGCCCTTCCTTGCCGAGCTGATCCCGCCGCAGATCCGCCGGCGCATGGACGCTGCCCCGCGCCAGTCCGCCGACGAGCTGATGGAATGCTATGCGCATCTGGTCGGCACCTGGCACGGGGCCGCCGGCGGCCGGCTTGCCGCAGCCGTGTCGTGTTCGGCCCCGCATCGCGTGACGAAGGACTATTTCGCAAGGCTTTCGGAATTGTCGCGGGCCCGCGACCTGCCCTTCTTCGTCCATATCCTCGAGACCAAGACCCAGCGCGTGTTCGGCGAGGAGAAACTCGGCAAGTCTCTCGTGCGCTATGTCCACGATCTGGGCCTGCTCGACGAGCGCATGCTGGTGATCCACGCGATCTGGATCGACGATGCCGACATCGCCCTGCTGGCGAAATCCGGCTGCACGGTCGCCCACAATCCAGTGTGCAACTTGCGCCTGGGCAGCGGGATCATGCCGTTCCGGCGGCTTTGCGATGCCGGCGTGGCACTGGCACTGGGCACGGACGAAGCGACCGTCGACGACACGCACAATCTCTGGATCGCGGCGAAGACCGCCGGCCTCGTCCATTCGCTGACGCGTACCGACTATCGCGACTGGCCCAAGGCGCCGGAGATACTCGATCTCGTCTATGCCGGCGGGGCGCGCGCGGCGCGGCGGGCGGTTCCGCTCGGCAGGATTGCGCCCGGTGCAGCCGGCGACGTGGCGCTGCTCGATCTCGCGACGACCGCCTTCACGCCGCTCAACGACGTCGAGCGCCAGCTCGTCTATTGCGAGACCGGCTCGTCGGTGCGCGACGTGATCGTCGGCGGCACGCCAGTCGTCGCCGACGGGAAACTCCTCACGCTCGACGAGAAGGCGATCCTCGCGGAGATCGCGGACATGGCGCCCAGGCTGGGAGCGGAAATGGCCGCCTTGCGGCGCGACGCGGCCGAACTCGAGCCCTACTACCGGGCACTCTATCTGCGCGCGATGGAACGCGACGTCGGGCTCTCGCGCCGCGGCGGCGACGGCTAGTCGAGCGCGAACACGCGGCCCCAGTCGGCGATGTGCGACGTCTCCAGCCCGAGCAGCCGCAGCGCCTTCCACAGGATGATCGACGTCGCGTCGTAGAACGGGATGCCGGTCTCCGCCTCGATGCGCGCGGCGACGCAGGCGGTCGGGAAATTCGTGCACCAGCCGAGGAGGGCGTCGGGCCGCGCGTCGGCCGCACGGCGCGCCATGTCGAGGATCGTTTCCATCGGCACGCTGGCATAGGCAAGGTTGTCGGCGATGCGCGCGTTCTCGCGCACCACGGTCTCGAAACCCAGTGCGGCGAAGTTCTTCTCGACCTTCGCCTGATAGGCATCGACATAGGGCGTGACGAAGCCGAGCTGCCTTGCCCCGGTGCGCTCGAGCACCTCGATCGTGGCGAAGAGCGACGTCGTCGCGGGGCAGCCGGCCGCCTCGGCGAGGCGCTTCACCAGTTCGCGCTCCACTTCGATGCCGACAGATCCGCCCTTCGAGCCGTTCCAGACGATCAGGTCGGGCCGCGCATGGCCGAGCAGCCGGGCTGCCCCCAGCATCGAGTCCCAGTCGTAACTGTCGGGGAACGGATCGCGCGCACCGAACACGGCACTGCGCGAGAAATGCGGCGAGACGCCGGGTACCTGCGCCAGGATCGCCAGCGTAACCCGCTCGACAACCGTGTTTCCCGATGGCGTGACCGTCGCCAGGTACTTGAGCGGACGCTGGTAGTGCTCGGACGGATCGCCCACCTGAACCTCCTGCCGGATTCGCATTCCGGTGCAGCACGGATCGTGCCACAGTCCGGATCGCCGGATTGGATACAATCCTGTGCGCAATCGGCCCGATACCTGCAAGGCATCCCCCGAAACGGAGGACGGCACGGCAACGATGGACGGCATTCGCGCAGCACGCGCCCGTGAATCGGGCAACGGGCGGAAAAATGCGGCAACCGGACGCGCCAGCGCCTCGGCCGAGACCGTGTTCGCGCGCGTCGTGCTGGCAATCCAGGCACATCGGCTGCGGCCGGGTACGCGGCTGGTCGAAGAACGTCTCGGCCGTCATTTCGGCGTCAGCCGCACGATCGTGCGCCAGGGTCTCGCCAAGCTAGCCCAGGCCGGGCTCGTCGACCTGCTGCCCAACCGCGGCGCGCAGGTCGTGCGCCCCAGCGTGGCGCGCACGCGCGAGGTGTTCGCCGCCCGCCTGCTGATCGAGCGCGCGATGGTGGCCGACGTGGCGCGCGTCGCAGGCGCACCCCAGATCGCCGCCCTGCGCGCGCATCTTCGTCGCGAGGAGGCGGCGCGCAGACGGTCCGACCGACTGGCACTCGTGCAGCTTACCGGCGAATTCCATCTGCTGCTGGCCGACATGGCCGGCAATTCGGTGCTGGCCGAAACGCTGCGCCGCTTCGAAACGATCACCTGCCTTGCCATCCTCGCCTACGACCGGACCGGCGATTCCGCCTGCCCACCCGACGAACATGCCGCGATCGTCGACGCGATCGAACGGCGCGACGCGCGCAAGGCGGCCCAGTTGATGGGGGCGCATCTTGCCCATGTCCGCGAGGGACTGGCGCTGGACGAAGACCTGCCGGCAACCGACGACATCGCATCGGCCCTCGGCATGGGGGTTGCTACGTTCCACGAAACCAAGGTCGCGACGGCCCGCCGCCGCGTTCCGCATCGCAAGGAAGGATATCCCGAATGAAGATCGCGACCCTCCCCACGCTCGCCGCGGCCCTGCTGGCCGGGGCGCTCGCGGCATCGCCCGCCGCAGCCCAGCAGGCCCCGACGGGAATGCGCATCGCGGGCAACTTCTCGTCCAACAGCAAGCATATCGACCTGATCGAGCGGCCCTTCTTCACCGGACTGCCCGGTGCCCTCGGCATCCCGCTCGCGGTCAACTACAACCCGATGGACATCGTCAACGTCCAGGCGGCCGACGCGCTGCGCCTGCTGCGCTCGGGCACGTTCGACGTGATGTCGGTCCAGATCGGCATGGCCTCGCGCGACGACCCGTTCTTCGAGGGTATCGACCTGATCGGCGTGTCGACCGACATGAAGCAGCTGCGCGCGGCAGTCGAAGCCTATCGCGACGTCTTCGACAAGCGACTGCAGCAGAAGTTCAATGCCAAGGTGCTCACGCTGTGGCCGTTCGGCCCGCAGGTCTTCTACTGCAACAGCGAGATCAAGAGCATCGACGACGTGAAGGGCCTCAAGGTGCGCAGCTTCACGCCCTCGATGGCGGCCCTGATCCAGCATCTGGGCGGCATCCCCGTCACGCTGCAATTCTCGGAAGTCTATCCCGCTCTCCAGCGCGGCGTTGTCAATTGCGGCGTCACCTCGCCCACCTCGGGCAATTCGGGCAAGTGGCCGGAAGTCACCACGCACTTCCTGCCGCTGTCGGTCTCGGGCTCGGTGCAGGGCCACTTCATGAATCTCGACTACTTCAAGAAGATGAGCCCGGCGCTCCAGGAAAAGACCGTCGCCGAGTTCCGCAAGATGGAAGACCAGATGTGGGCGCTGGCCGACACGGCCAACGGCGACGCCGAAAACTGCAACGTCGGCAAGGAGCCGTGCAAGGAAGGCACGAAGTACACGATGAAGCTGGTGCAGACGACGAAGGCGGACGAGGCGAAGCTCAACGCCGCCGTCACCACCGCCGTGCTGCCGATCTGGAAGGACACCTGCAACCGCGTCGATCCGGCCTGCACGGCGACGTGGAACGACACCGTGGGCAAGATCCGCGGCTTCAAGATCAACTGAACGGGGCGCGCGGCGGAACGCAAGGTTCCGCCGCACTACCTTCCGGGGAGAACACGCCGATGGAAAATCCGGTCAGCCGGTTCGCCGTTCCGGTCGCCCGCTATGCGGCGATCGCGTGCGGCTACGGCATTCTCGCCCTGTCCGCGGCGATCTGCCTCGAGGTCGTGGGGCGCAAGTTCTTCGGCTTCTCGCTGCAGGGCGTGGACGACATCGGCGGCTACGCGCTCGCCATCACGGCGGCAGTCGGCGCTTCCTATACGATGGCCATGCGCGGCCACACGCGCATCGACGTCTTCCTCGTGCGCATGTCGGTGAACGCGCAGGCCTGGCTCAACGCGGTCGCCATGGTCACGCTCGCCTGCTTCGCGATCTACGCCTTCGCGCGCGGCATCGACGTGCTCGCCGAGAGCATCGAGTTCCGGTCGGTCGCCACCAACCCGCTGCAGACGCCGCTCTGGCAACCGCAGGGGACGTGGCTCTTCGGCCTCGGCCTGTTCGCGGTCTTCGCAGCCCTCTATGCCGCACACGCACTCTGGCTGCTCGCCAAGGACCGGCGCCGGCTCAACCGGCTCTACGGGCCGACCACGGCCAAGGACGAGGTCGACGCCGAGCTCGAAACCCGCCGCAACCTCGAAGGTGCCGCATGATCGACATCTCCGGCGCCGTCATCGGCTTCGTCCTGCTCGTCGGGCTGATGGGGCTTGGCCTGCACATCGCCTTCGTCATGTTCGCGGTCAGCATGGCAGGGGCCGTGATCTATCTCGGTCTGCCCGCCACGCTCGCCTTCGGCAACCAGTTCTGGGGGGCGACCAACAATTTCGTGCTCGTCGCGATCCCGCTGTTCGTGCTTCTGGGCGAGATCCTCGTGCGCGGCGGCTTCACCGACCGGATGTACAAGGCGCTGTCGGACTGGCTGAGCCCGATGCCGGGCGGACTGCTGCACACCAATATCGGCGCTTCGGCGATGTTCGCGGCCGTCTCCGGCTCGTCCGTCGCGACCGCCGCGACGATCGGCACCGTGGCGATCCCCGCCTTCCGCAACCGCGGCTACGACGAGCGGCTGGTGCTCGGCACCGTCGCCGCGGGGGCAACACTGGGCATCCTCATCCCGCCCAGCATCAACATGATCATCTATGGCGCCATGACCAACACCTCGGTCGGGCGGCTCTATGCCGCCGGCGTGGTGCCGGGCCTCGTGCTGACCGGACTGTTCATGGCCGTCGTCATCGTGCTGTGCCGCTGGCGGCCTGCACTTGCGGGCGCGGTCGAGGTGCGCGGCACGCTTGCCGAACGCATCGGACGCCTCAAGGACCTGATCCCGCCGCTGTCGATCTTCGTTTCCGTGATGGGCACCATCTATCTCGGCTGGGCCACGCCGACGGAATCCGCGGCGATCGGCGTCGCGATTTCGCTGCTGCTGGCGGTCCTCTACGGCAAGTTCAGCATCAAGATGCTGCACGAAAGCTTCGTGGCGACCGTCTCGGTCACCGCGATGATCATGCTGATCGCGGCTGCGGCCTTCTATCTCAACTTCGTGCTCGGCCTGATGGGCGTGCCGCAGGCGCTGGCTGCCTACGTCAAGTCGATCGGCGCCTCGCCGGGTCAGCTGATCGTCATCCTGACGATCTTCTACCTGATCCTCGGCTGCTTCCTCGACGCGCTGGCGATGGTCATCGGCACGATCCCGATCGTCTTTCCGCTGATCATGGCGGTGGGCATCGATCCGGTGTGGTTCGGCATCTTCCTCGTCGTGATGGCCGAACTCGCCCTGATCACGCCGCCGGTCGGCATGAATCTCTACGTCGTGCAGGGAATCCGCGGCGAGGGCCTCATCACCGACGTGATCGTCGGCACGCTGCCCTTCCTGTTCATGATGCTGCTGCTGGTCTGGCTGCTGTGGATCTGGCCCGACATGGCGCTCTGGCTGCCGCGCCTCTCCTTCGGTTAAGCTGACGCCCATGCGCCTGTTGCTCGTCAACTCGAACACCTCCGATTTCGTCACCGGCAAGGTGCGCGCCGCCGCCGAGGCGGCCGCATCGCCGGGGACGGAAATCCGCGCGGTCACCGGCACGTTCGGGGCGCGCGTCATCGCCTCGCGCAGCGAGAACGCGATCGCCGCCCACTCGACCGTGGCACTGGCGGCCCAGCACGCCGGCGGCTGCGACGGCATGCTGATCGCGGTTTCCTACGACACGGCCGTGCGCGCGGCGCGCGAGCTGCTGCCCATCCCTGTCCTCGGCATGACCGAGGCGGCCCTGCACGTGGCAAGCCTCGTGGGCGGGCGCGTGGGTGTCATCGTCTTCGGCAAGCGCGTGCTCGGCCTCTACCGCGACGTGATCGCCGAGACCGGCCTGGGCGGGTGCGTGGCCGGCTGGCGCGCCCTCGAGAGTTCCAAGCCCTACGCCCCCGGCGACCAGAGCGAAGTGGACGCGATGATCGTCGCGGCCGCCGCCGATCTGGTCGAGAGGGATGGGGTCGAGGCGATCGTGCTGACCGGTGCGGTGATGGCGGGCGTGCCCGCCCGCCTGCAGGCGCAGGTCGAGGTCCCGATGTTCGACGGAATCACGACGGGCGTACCTCTCCTCGAAGCGCTGGTGAGAATGAAGCCAGCCAAGCCGCGTACCGGCAGCTTCGTCGCCCCGACGGGCCGCGAGAGCGTAGCCCTCGCCCCCTCCCTCACTGCCCGGCTCAAGGACGGCGGATGACGCTGCCCCATCCGGGCCGTTTTGACGATACGCCGATCGTCCGCCGAAAAGCCCGCGACTGGCCGGACGGCAAGCGGCTTGCCGTCTACGTGGCACTCAATCTCGAATCCTATGCATTCGGCGAGGGGCTGTCGGAAGACATCGTGCCGGGCTCGGGCCAGCCCGACGTGCTGAACTGGTCCTGGCGCGAATACGGCAACCGCATCGGTGCCTGGCGCCTGCTGGCCGAGTTCGCCTCGGCCGGCATCGTACCCTCGCTGCTGGTCAATTCGCGCATCTTCGACCGGCATGCCGAGCTCGTCGCCGCCTATCGTGCCGCCGGGGCCGCGATCGTGGCGCACGGCCGCAGCAACTCGGAAAGCCAGGCGGGCCTGGCTGAGGGCGCCGAACGCGCCCTGATCGTCGAAGCGCGCGAAGCGATCGCGCGGCACGCCGGAACCGCCCCGTCCGGTTGGCTGGGTCCGTGGATCGCCGAGACCGCGCGCACGCCCGACCTGCTGCAGGAGGCAGGTTTCGCCTATACGCTCGACTGGTGCTTGGACGACCAGCCGGTGTGGCTCAGGACGCGCGCCGGCCGCCTGCTCAGCGTGCCCTATCCGCAGGAACTCAACGATTCGAACGCCATCGTCGCGCGCCGGCACGGGCCCGGCGAATTCGCCGACATGATCGTCGACCAGTTCGACGAGATGCGTGCGCAGGCGCGCGAGCAGCCGTTGGTCATGGGGATTGCCCTCCACGCCTATGTCGCCGGGCAGCCGTTCCGCCTGCGACATCTGCGCGCGGCCCTGCGACATGTCGGCACGGCTTGCCCGGATGTCTGGCTCGCCACCAGCGACGCGATCGCCGCGCACTGGGCGACGGGAGGCTGACACACCACAAAATTGCACCTCGACAGGCTCTGCGTTCTGTCGCAATTATTCCACCGAATGCCCGCCCCTCTTCCGCAATCGGCAAATCCGTGGCTGCCCCGCACGTTCGAAACGGGCGGCAATGCCGTCTGGCTGCTCGGCAATTTTGCCGTCGCGGCCAGCTATTTCGCGCTCGCGATGATCGTCTCGCAGTTCTTCGCCGCCTACGGCCTGTTCCCGGCCCCGATCTGGCTGCCGGCGAGCGTGGCGATGGTAGCCGCGATGGCTGGCGGCCTTGGCGTCGCACCCGGAATCTTTATCGGCGCCTTCGTCTCGAACTTCGTGCTGTTCCATCCGCCGGTCGCGGAAGCCGCCGCCATCGCGGCGACGAACACGGCGGGTCCACTGCTCGGGGCGGCCCTGCTGCGCCACTGGCACCCGCGCAAGGGCCTGTTCGACAGTTTTACGGGTGTGGTGGCATTCCTCGTCTCGACCACACTGGTCGCCCCGGCGATCACGGCGCTGGGCGGTGCGACGGCGCTGACCATCGACAAGCCCTTCGACGGGGCCGTGTTCTACGAGATCTGGGTGGGCTGGTGGCTCTCCGACAGCGGCGGTACGCTCTTCCTGCTCGCCGCGGCGATCCTGTGGCTCGGCCTCGAGAAGGGCCAGCGCGGACCGGCCGAACGGATGGCCCCGCGCGAGCTTGCCGTGTGGGCAGCGGTCGCCGTCTTCGCCTTCGCGCTGTTCTTGACGCGCGACATGCCCGGGGCCGCGATCAAGTGGGCGTTTCCGTTCCTGCTGGTCGTGCCCATCGCATGGGTGGCGCTGCGCATGTCGCTGCGCGCAGCGCTGACGCTCGTCTCGCTTGTCGCGATCGTGGCCAGTGCGGGAACCGTCGCCGGCGTGGGACCCTTCCAGACCGGGGCCGGCAACTCGCTGCAGCTCGTCGGCGTGCTCGTCGTGCTGCTCGCGATGACCGTGCTGACCATCGTCGCTCTCGTCGCCGAACGGCGCAACGCCGAGACGGCCAGCAAGGTAAAATCGATGTTCCTTGCGATCGCGAGCCACGAGCTGCGTACGCCGCTCAACACCATCATCGGCCTGTCCTCGCTGCTCGGCGAGAAGCGCACGCAGGAGTCGGGAAAAATCGGCGAATACGCCCGCGACATCGAGCGCAGCGGGGAGCATCTGCTGGCACTCATCGACGATCTGCTCGATCTTTCGAAGATCGAGGCCGGTCGCTTCGACCTGCGCGAGACTCCGGTCGACATCGATGAACTGGTGCAATCGGCACTGTCCTTCGTCGCGGCGCAGGCGGACAAGCGCAAGATCGGGCTTTCGTACGGCGAGCCCACGCAGCTCGTCGCCGTCGCCGACCGCAAGGCGCTGCTGCAGATCCTGCTGAACCTCCTGTCGAACGCGATCAAGTTCACGCCGGCGGGTGGCACCGTCACGGTCGAGATCGAGCGCTCGGCCGACGGCGACTTGACCGTCGCGGTACGCGATGACGGCATCGGCATCGACGCTACGGCGCTGGAGCGGATCTTCACGCCGTTCGAGCGCGTGCGCGACGGCGACGCGCGCGACGTTCCCGGCACGGGCCTCGGCCTTGCCATCGCGCGGGGCCTTGCCGAATTGCATAGCGGGCGCCTGATGGTCGAGAGCGCGCCCGGTCAAGGTACGCGCGCAATCCTCCACCTGCCGGCAGCGCGCATCCGCCCGGCAGCACCGCGCTGACAGGAATTCCGGGCTTCAGTTCGGGCGGGCAGCGTAGAGTTCGCGCAGGTTTTCCGCCGCACTCGACAGTTCGTT
The DNA here is from genome assembly GCA_964416335.1 of uncultured Azospirillum sp. Taxonomy (GTDB): domain Bacteria; phylum Pseudomonadota; class Alphaproteobacteria; order CACIAM-22H2; family CACIAM-22H2; genus Tagaea. The sequence goes on along the minus strand of CAYQDN010000032.1, from coordinate 24,508 downwards.
GAGATGCGGATTGAGAGCGAGCGCACGCTCGTAGGCGACAAGGGCTGCAGCCGGATGGCCCTGGCGCATCGCGATCTGCCCAAAGCCCGCCAGCGCCCCGTAGTGGCGTGGCTCGCGCGCCAGAGTCTCGACGATATCGGCGACCGCGTCGGCGTCGCGGGTTTCCATGAAGGCAAGCGTTGCGCGCTTGTTCCACGCCTCCGCCCACTCGGGATAGCGCGCGCAAAGCTCGTCGAGCGTGTCGCGCGCCTTGTCGCTTTCCTTGGCGACGATCTGGCCGATGGCGGCATGCATCGCATCGACGGCCGCAGGTTCGCTGTGATCGGTCCACAGCGCCCAGATGAGATCGCCCGTCTCCTCGGCACCGCGCGGCGGCTTCTCGCGCTGCAGTTCGCGAAACAGCGCGTCCAGCCGCTTGGGCAGGCCTGCCGGAGGTGTACGTTCGCACAGGGTCAGCACGCGCCGCAGCGCCGCCGCGATGTCCGGCGGGCGCGGGGCCGATGCGGCCGGCGGCCGGACCGTGGTCCGCCGCGTAACGGGTTGCTTGCGCTCCTGCGTCACGGGCCATAATTTCGCGCATTCGCGCGCCGGTTTCTATCTTTTTCGCGCGTACTCCTGGATTGGACAAGTCGACCCGTCATGAATCCGTCTCCCAGCAAACGTCTCGTGGCGGTCGGTGCCGTCTGTTACACCAGCATCTACCGCGTCACCTCGATCCCGTCCGCCCCCGCCAAGGTCGTTTCGTCGGAAGCGTGCCGCGTGGTCGACGGAATGGCGATCTCGGCCGCCTGTGCCTTCCAGAAACTGGGCGGCCAGGCGCAGATCTGGGCGCGCATCGGCGACGACGCGCAAGGTGCCGTAATGCGCGCCGAACTTGCCGCTACCGGCGTGGATGTCGCCAGCTTCCGCGCGATTCCGGGCGGCAAGTCCTCGCACGCCACGGTCATCGTCGATGCGCGCGGCGACCGGCTCGTCGTGCCCTATCACGACCCCAGTCTCGATCTCTCGGCCGCCTGGCTGCCCGTCGGACGCCTGTCCGGCGCCGACTTCCTGCATGTCGAGGTCCGCTGGCTCGAAGGGGCAGAGGCCGCGTTGGGTGCGGCGAAGCGCATCGGCCTTCCGGCGATGCTCGACGCGGAAATCGCCCCGCTCGACACGCTGCACCGGCTCGTCCCGCTCGCCACGCACGCGGTCTTTTCCGACCAGGGCCTCTACGCCTTCGCGGGTACAGGCGACCTGGATGCCGCATTGCGGCACGTGGCGGCAACCCACACCGGCCACGTAGGTGCGAGCTGCGGGCCGGACGGCTATGTCTGGCTCGAGGACGGCAAGGTGCGCCGCGTGCCGGCACCGAAGGTCGCGGTCGTCGATACGCTGTCGGCGGGCGACGTGTTCCACGGCGCACTGGCGCTGGCACTGGCCGAAGGCCGGCCGATGGATGCCGCCGCGCGCTTCGCCTGCGTGGCCGCGTCGATCAAGTGCACGCGCTTCGGCGGTCGGCTCGGCTGCCCGACGCGCGAAGAGGTCCTCGCGGCGGGCGGCTGAACTCAGGCTTTCTTGAAAGCCGCCGCCTGACGCGCGAGCGCTTCGATGGCGCTCCAGTCGCGCGCGGCCAGCGCTTCCTTCGGCACGATCCACGAGCCGCCGACCGTCACGCAGTTGGTCAGTGCCAGATAGGCCGGGATGTCCGGCGGGCGGATGCCGCCGGTCGGGCAGAAGACGATCTCCGGGAAGACCGGCCCGATCGACTGCAGCCAGGCCACGCCGCCCACGACGTTGGCCGGGAAGAGCTTGAGTTCCGAAAGCCCGTATTCGCGGGCCATCATGATCTCGCTCGCCGACGACACGCCGGGGATGAACGGGAAGCCCGTATCCCGCACGGCCTTGGCAAGGGCGGGCGTGAGGCCCGGCGAGACGCCGAAAGCGGCACCCGCCGCGCGTGCGCGCGCCACGTCGTCGGCATTGAGGATCGTGCCGAGGCCGATGCTTGCCTCGGGTGCCGCCGCGACCATCGCCTTGAGTGCTTCGATCGCCGTCGGCGTGCGCAGCACGACCTCGAAGGTCATGATGCCGCCGCGCACCAGGGCGCGCGCCAGGTCGCCCGCGATCGAGGCATCCGGGACCGTCAGGATCGGCATGACGCAGCCGCGGGCAAGGATTTCGCGCATGTTTCGGCGTTGGCTGGCCATCTTCTCCGCTTTCGTAAAACCGGGGTGTCGGACGGCGCGCACGATAGGCCGGGCATGCCGGACGGTCAACGCGACGCCGGAATCGCCAGTGCGCAGACCATGGGCTAAGGTTTGCGACGCTTCCTCCATCCGACCCAGGCGATGCCGAACCCCGATCCCGCCCCGCACCCTCCGTCGCCCGTCCGCAGCTTTGCCGGCCGCCTGGCGCAGTGCGTCCGGGCCCCGTTCGGGCGGGTGTTCGACTACCTCACGCGACTGCGCGACGGTCGGACCGCACTGGCCGCGGCAGCAAAGGCCGAGACCCGCTTCCGCGAAGGGCTCGATGCACTCGGCGAGGGCTTTGCGCTCTATGATTCCCGCGACCGCCTCGTGGCGTGGAACGCGCTCTATATCGTCTTCTTCCCCGAGGCGCGACGCCGCATCCGGGCGGGCATGACGTTCGACGAACTGCTTGACGTCATCGTGCGCGATCCGGTGTGGAACGGACGCGACGCCGAGCTTGCCCGCTTCCTGCACGCCAGCCGCGGCGGCCGGGCGGCGACCGGCATGCCGTTCACGCTGGAACTGCCGGGCCAGAAGATCGTCGAGATGATCGAGCGGCGCACGGCCGAAGGCGGCCTCGTCGTCATCGCGCGCGACATCACCGCCGAGCGCGCCGCCCTGCGTGCGCTGGCGGTCAGCGACCAGCGCTTTCGCGACGCGCTCGCCGCGATGACCGAAGGTTTCGCGCTCTACGACGCCGGGCACCGGCTGACGATCTGGAACGACCGCTTCGTCGAGTTGTTCGCCCACCTTGCCGGCCGCCTCGTTGCCGGGATGACGCACGAGGAGATCATCCGCCTCGACGCCGCTTCGAACATCTACATCGCCGACACCGATGCGGACGAGATGCTGCAGGCCGCGCGCCTGCGGCGCGAGCAGCCCGGCAAGCCCTACGAGCTCCGGATGCGCTCGGGCCAGGTCATCGAGGGCCTCCAGCGGCCGACCGCCGACGGCGGGCGCCTTGCGATCTACCGTGACGTCACCGAAGCACGGCGCACGCTCAAGCAGCTTGCCGACAGCGAGATCCGCGTGCGCGACTTCGCGCAGGTCACTTCCGACTGGTTCTGGGAAACCGATCCCGAGCATCGCTTCACGTTCGTGTCCGACCCGCGCGGCGTGCTCGCCCTCGACCTCACGGCGACGCTCGGCCGCACGCGCATCGACCTGATGGAACCTGTCGACGGCTTCCCCGACAGCGAGATCGCAGCGCACCGGGCCGCCCTCGACGCGCACCGGCCGTTCCGCGATTTCATCTATCCGCTGCGGCTGGGCATCGGGTCGCTCGAGTGGGTCAATGTCTCGGGCATTCCGCTGTTCGACGATGCCGGCGGCTTCGTAGGCTATCGCGGAGCCGGTCGCCTCGTCACCGAGCAGGTCCGCGCGCGCCGCAGCCTCGAACTGCTGCAAAGCGCCATCGACAACGCAAACGACGCCGTCACCGTCGTCGAGGCGAGCGGGCATCGCGAGCGGCGGGTCGAGATCGCCTTCGTCAACCGCGCATTCGAACGGCTGACCGGCTATTCCACTGCCGAAGTCGTCGGCCAGCCGCCGCGCCGCCTGCTGGGTGCCGACGGCGACCGGCAGGCTGCGGCCGGCCTGTGGGCGGCGATCCGCGACGGCGTGCCCTATCGCGGCGAACTGCTGCTCGCCCGCAAGGACGGCACGCCGGGCTGGGTCGATATCCGCCTCGACCCGATCTTCGAGGACGGGCAGCTTACCCACTATGTCGCGATCGAGCGCGACGTGTCGGAGCGGCACAACAGCGAGGCGCGCCTGGCCGCCGCGCGCGACGAGGCCGAGGCCGCGCGCGAGTTCGCCGAGAAGGCCAACCGCGCCAAGTCGGAGTTCCTTGCCTCAATGAGCCATGAGATCCGCACGCCGATGAATGGCGTCATCGGCATGGCGCACGTGCTGCTCGACGGCGAACTGCAGCCCGGCCAGCGGCGCGCGGCCGAGACGATCCGCGATTCGGGCGAGATCCTGCTGCAGATCATCAACGACATCCTCGACCTGTCGAAACTCGAGGCCGGCAAGATGGCGTTCGACACCCTGCCCTTCGAGCCGGCGAGCCTTGCGCAGGGCGTGATCGACATCGTCGCCCCGCGTGCGGCGGGCAAGAACCTGCCGGTCGCCCTCGACGTACACCCGGCCGTGCCGGGCACGCTGATCGGCGACGGCGTGCGCGTGCGCCAGGTACTCATCAACCTCGTGAGCAATGCCGTCAAGTTCACGGAACGCGGGCGCGTGCGCCTCACGATCAACCGTCTGGACGACGGCCCTGACGGGCGGATCTGGATCCGCTTCGCCGTCCACGATACCGGCATCGGCATCCCGCAGAACCGGCACAAGGACCTGTTCCGCGAATTCAACCAGCTCGACGGTTCGATCACGCGCCGCTATGGCGGCACCGGGCTGGGGCTCGCGATCTGTCGCAGTCTCGTCGCCCGGATGGACGGAACGATCGGCGTCGAGAGCGTGCCGGGCGAGGGCAGCGTCTTCGAGATGCGCCTGCCTTTCCGGGCGGCCGACCCGGCGGCACTGGCCGGTGCCGCACGCAGCGAGGCCGGACCGACGGGCGCACCGCTGCGCCGGGCGAACGGCGAAGCGCTGCGCATCCTGCTGGTTGAGGACAACGCGACCAACCAGCTCGTCGCGATGTCGATGCTCGAAAGCGTCGGGCTCGAGGCCGATCTCGCGTCGGACGGTGCTGCCGCCCTCGCCGCGGTGCGCGCCCGGCGCTACGACATCGTGCTGATGGACATCCACATGCCGGAGATGGACGGGCTTGCCGCCGCCCGCGCGATCCGGGCGCTGGACGGCGACAACGGCCGTGTGCCGATCGTGGCGGTAACGGCCAACGCCTTCCAGAGCCACGCTGCCGACTGCCGGGACGCAGGCATGGACGACTTCCTGCCCAAGCCCTACCGCAAGGCGGCCCTGCTCGAGGTGATCGCCCGCAATGCCCCGGCGCGCGCCGCCGACACCGCACAAGGGTAGGCAGCGGGCGCTCCGGCTGCTAGGTTTCCCGACACTTGACGCCAAGCCCTCTCGGGAGCCGCCTCCATGATTCTCTCCACCACGGATTCGATCGACGGAAAGCGCATCGCGACCTATCTGGGCGTCGTTTCGTCCGATGTCGTACTCGGCTCCAACGTCTTCAAGGATTTCCTCGCATCGGTGCGCGATTGGGTGGGCGGGCGCGTGGGAAGCTACGAGAAGGTCTTTGCCGACGCCAAGCGCATGGCGCTCGAGGAGCTTCAGGTGCGCGCCAAGGAGCTGGGCGCCGACGCCATCGTCGGGATCGACCTCGAATACCAGACGATCGGCGGCGACACGAAGATGCTGCTGATGGTCGCGGCCAACGGTACTGCCGTGAAGCTCGGCTAGGTCGCGCAGGCATGCACACGAAACGGATCGCGCTCATGGGACTGTTCGCAAGCCTTCTCGCCCTGTTCGGCTGCGACAAGCTGGTGACGAGCCAGGTCGTCTTCACGACCGGTGCCGACGTCCCGCATTTGCTTCAGGCCGCTTCGGCCGACGGGCCGATCGCGGTCGAGGCGATGGGCGATGCCGGACAGGACGCGAAGGCACTCGCCGCGCGCGTGGCCGATGCCATGCGCGCCGAGACATCCCAGCCGTGGCTCAAGTTCGAGACCGACCGCGGCAAGACGGCGAATGAATACCGGCTCGTCTACCTGTTCGACGCACGGACAGTCCGCCAGCCGGACTTCTTTGCGGTGTGCGCCGGAAAACCGCCGCGGTTCGAGCGCGATCCCGCAAGAATTAGTGTACACGCGGTGATCTGCGGACCGCGCGGTCCGGTCGTCGCCGTATGGGGCTGGGTGAAGCGCCCGGATTCGCTCGACGATCCGGCACTTCGCCGATTGATCGTCCAGATCGGCTATCAGGCGGTTCGCGGCGCCACCTGATCCGAATCAATTTTAACTTTAACCCTTCATAAACGGCGCCGGCGGGATAAAGGGCGCATGGACCGCGCTCGTACCGAATCAGGAAAGCCGTCGTCGGACGACCGCTGGTCGCCGACCGAATGCGCGGTCATCGACGCGTTGCCCGACGCGATCCTGATCATCGACGACGCGCACTGCATCCTGCGCGCCAATCCTTCTGCCGGCCGAATGCTCGGCTGCGCACCCGCCGACCTCGACCGCATCGATCTTGCCCGCATCGTCCCGAATTCCGGCGCCATCGCCGAACTCTGGTCCGACCTCAACCTTTCGCACTCGGCACAGGTGCATGCGCTGACGTTCGACGGGCGCGCTTTCCCGGCGACCCTGTCGGTGAGCCCCCTTGCCGGTGCAGGAACCGGCTGCCATGTCGTTTCGATCCGCGACATGACCGACGAGACGCGCGCCGAGCGCCAGCTCGTCGACCGCACGCTGCGTGACGGGCTGACCGGCCTGCCGACGCGCGCCCTGTTCCTCGAACAGGTCGAGCATGCGCTCGCCCGTCGGCGTGCCGGTTCGGCGAGCGGCGAAATCGCCGTCATCTGCCTGGGTCTCGACCGCTTCAAGCTCGTCAACGACTCGCTCGGCTATCCGGCCGGCGACGAACTTCTTGCGGCCGTCGCCGCCCGTCTTGCCGACGAGGTCGGGCCCGGCGTACCGGTGGCGCGCCTGGGTGGCGACGAATTCGGCATCCTCGTCGACGACGCCGCGCGGAAGGCCGAGGCCGTTGTCGTGGCTGAGCGCGTTCTCGGCACCTTCGCGACGGCCTATTCGCTGACCGGGCGTTCGCTCCTCATCGACGCATCGGTCGGTCTGGCATTTTCCGCGGCCGCGGACGGCGTGGCTGCCCAGACACTGCTATCGAACGCGGACGTGACGATGCACCGTGCCAAGCGGGTCGGCGGCGGGCGGATCGAGCTGTTCGAACCCACCAAGCACGGCGAGGCGCTTGGCCTGCTCGAGATCGAGCTTGCGTTGCGCGAGGCCTTGCAGCGCGGCGAATTCGAGCTCGTCTACCAGCCGATCGTCGATCTGCATCGCGGCCACCTGCGCGGCGTGGAGGCGCTGCTGCGCTGGAATCGCGACGGCACGGCAACCGTGCCCCCCTCCGTCTTCATCCCGATCGCAGAGCAGTCCGGCCTGATCGTGCAGATCGGCGAATGGGTCCTGCGCCGGGCCTGCGCCCAGATGAAGGTCTGGCGCGACCGCTACGGAGCGGCAGCCCCCGAATTCGTCGCGGTCAACCTTTCCGCGCGCCAGATCGACCGCGATGACGTCCCCGCGCTCGTACGCCGCGTGCTGGCCGATACCGGGCTTGATGCGCGCCATCTGGAGCTCGAACTGACGGAATCGACCGTCGTCGAGAATCCCGAAGTCGGCCAACGCATCCTGCAGGAAGTCGTGGCGCTCGGCGTGTCGCTCGCCATCGACGATTTCGGGACCGGCCAGTCGGCACTGTCCCTGCTGCCGCGCCTGCCTCTGGCCAAGCTCAAGATCGACCGCGCCTTTGTCGCGCGCATGGACGTCGAATCGGAAAGCTTCGAGATCGTGCGCGTCATCGTCAGCCTTGCCCAGGCGCTGGGCATGCGCACGGTCGCCGAAGGAATCGAGCGCGAGAGCCAGCTACGCCTGCTGCGCAGCCTCGGCTGCGCCCACGGCCAAGGCTATTTCTTCTACCGCCCGCTGCCGGCTGCGGAAATCGAGAAGATCTGCGAGAGCCCGGTGCCGACCTCGATCCGCGCGCAGGCGGCCGCGGGTTAACGGAACAGGACGTCCTTCGACGCAAGGGCGGCCCCACCGACGATCAGCACGCACGCGACAAGCAGCGACAGGCTGGCCGTGCCGGTACCGGCAAGCAGGAGCAGCCCCGTCGACATCAGCGGCGTCAGATACGAGGCTGCACCCAGCGCCTTGATGTCGCCTTTCTTCATGCCGATGTCCCACAGGAAGAAGGCAAGCCCGACCGGCCCGAACCCGAGGGCGAGCAGTGCCGCCCACTGGACCTGCGTGCCGACATAGGGATCCTCGAAGAGGAAATGGCAGACGGCGGCCAGCGCCGATGTACCGGCACAGAAGCCGGTCACGGCATCGGTCGGCACGTCGCCGAAGCGGCGCGACAGCACCGAATAGCTCGACCACAGGATCGCAGCGGCAAGTGCACAGCCATAGCCGACGAGCTGGGCCGGCGTGAAACTGCCGGTTCCCGCACCCGCACCGACGATCAGGACGCAGCCCGTAAGCCCGGCTGCAGCTCCGGCGAGGTGAAACCAGCGCAGCCGCTCGCCCGGCAGGAAGCCCGAGAACACGACGATCAGCAACGGCCAGAGATAGTTGAGCAGGTTTGCCTCGACCGGCGGGGCGAGGGCGATGGCGGCGAAATAGCAAGCGTGATAGCCGAACAGGCCGTAGAGGCCGAGCGCCCACACGGCCGGCCGCTGGCGCCAGGCCGCGAAGAGCGGCTCGCGCCGCACGATGCGCTTTGCAAGGCCGAGCAGCGTTGCCACGCCGAACGCGACCGCACAGCCGAAGAAGGGCGGCGGAGCAGCGACGGCGGTCAGTACCGCGAGCGACGACCAGAGTGCGACGGCGCCCAGACCGATGAATGTCGACGTGCGGACCGACAAGGGCTTCTGCTCCCGGAACGAAAAAGGCCCCCGGCTGGCGGCCGGGGGCCTTCCTCTAGCGGTTTGACGGCGCGGCTTCAATACATGTGCTGGCCGCCGTTGATCGACATCGTCGAACCGGTGACGAAGCCGCCGTCGTCGGACACGAGGAACAGGACGCCGCGCGCGATTTCCGAGGCCTTGCCGAGACGGCCGACCGGGATGCGGGCGACGATCTTCTCGAGCACGTTGGGCGGTACGGCGCGCACCATGTCGGTATCGATATAGCCCGGTGCGATCGCGTTGACGGTGATGCCCGCCGACGCACCTTCCTGGGCCAGCGCCTTGGTGAAGCCATGGATGCCGGACTTGGCCGCCGCATAGTTGACCTGACCGTACTGGCCGGCCTGCCCGTTGACGGAACCGATATTGACGATGCGCCCGAACTTGCGCGCACGCATGCCTTCGATGGTCGCGCGGCTCATGTTGAAGCACGAGCCGAGATTGGTCTGGATGACCGCGTCCCACTGCTCGAACGTCATCTTGTGCATCGTGCCGTCGCGCGTGATGCCCGCGTTGTTGACCAGAACATCGACGGGGCCGAGCTTCGCCTCGACCTGCTTCACGCCGGCAACGCATGCCTCGAACTTCGAGACGTCCCACTTGAACGACAGGATGCCGGTGCGCTTGGTGAAGTCCTGCGCGGCCGAATCGTTGCCGCCATAGTTCGCCGCCACCTTGTAGCCGGCGTCGCGCAGGCCCACGCAGATCGCCTCGCCGATTCCGCGCGTGCCGCCCGTAACGATCGCAACCCGTCCCGACATGTGTTTTCTCCCCGTTTGCTTTTTATCGTTATCGCCGGACGCTTCAGCGCTCGACGCACATCGCGATGCCCATGCCGCCGCCGATGCACAGCGTGGCGAGACCCTTCTTGGCGTTGCGCCGGCCCATCTCGTAGAGCAGTGTAGTCAGCACGCGCGCACCCGAAGCACCCACCGGATGGCCGATGGCGATGGCGCCGCCGTTGACGTTGACCTTCGCCGGATCCCAGCCGAGCGTCTTGTTGACCGCACAGGCCTGGGCGGCGAATGCCTCGTTCGCCTCGACGAGATCGAGGTCCTCGACCTTCCAGCCGGCCTTGGCGAGAGCCGCCTTCGAGGCCGGGATCGGGCCCGAGCCCATGATCGCCGGATCCACACCTGCGGTCGCCCACGAGACGATGCGCGCGAGCGGCTTCACGCCACGCTTCTCGGCTTCCTTGGCGGTCATCAGGATCAGGGCGGCCGCACCGTCATTGATGCCCGAGGCATTGCCGGCCGTGACCGTGCCGTTCTTGTCGAAGGCCGGGCGCAGCTTGGTGAGTGTTTCGAGTGTCGTACCGTGCTTGGGATATTCGTCGTCGGAAACGATCACGTCGCCCTTGCGGCCCTTGATCGTCACGGGCGCGATCTCGTCCTTGAACTTGCCGGCCTTCTGCGCGGCCTCGGCCTTGTTCTGCGAGGCCATCGCGAACTTGTCCTGCTCGTCGCGCGTGATCTGCCATTTCTGCGCGACGTTCTCGGCCGTCGTGCCCATGTGGTAGCCGTGGAACGCGTCCCACAGCCCGTCCTTGATCATCGTGTCGACCATCTCGGCATTGCCCATCTTGGTGCCGCCGCGCAGATACATCGCGTGCGGCGCCTGGCTCATGCTCTCCTGGCCACCGGCGACGACGATGCTGCTGTCGCCGTTGCGGATCGCCTGGAAGCCGAGTGCGACCGCGCGCAGGCCCGAGCCGCAGAGCTGGTTGATGCCGTAGGCGGTCTTCTCGACCGGGATGCCTGCGCCGATCGCGGCCTGGCGCGCAGGGTTCTGCCCCTGGCCGGCGGTGAGGATCTGGCCAAGGATCGCCTCGTCGACATCGCCGGGGGCGACGTTCGCGCGCTTCATCGCCTCGAGGATCGCGACCTGACCGAGATAGTGCGCCGATACGCTCGACAGCGCGCCGTTGAAACTGCCCACGGGCGTACGCGCCGCCGCGGCGATGACGATGTCGGTCATGGAGTTCTCCCGTTGTGGAATTTTGACGAATTGGCGGCCAGTCTACGCGTGCCCGCATCAGGCGGGCAAGCGCCCCAGCCACGCGGCCAGCGGGTCCCAGAGCTCCGTTTTACCGCGCCCGCCGACGACCATGCCGATATGGCCGAGCGGCGGCTCGAGCGTGTCGACGCGCCGCAGCTTTGCTGCAAGTGCGCGCGCACTGGCCGGCGGCACGATGCGGTCCTGTGCTGGTACCACGCAAAGCGAAGGCAGGTCGATCGTGTGCGGCAAAACGGCACGCCCCGACAGCGTCCACCGTCCGAGTGCCGGAAGATTCTCGCCGTACCATCCGACGAGTGTTTCGCGCGCGACTGGGGCCGACAGCGGCACGCCGTCATTGAGCCAGTCCTCGAGTGCGAGGAACGCGCGCAGCTTCGGGCTGTCGTCGGGAATTCCGGCAAGGCCGCGGAACTTGCGCGCGGCAAGGAACGGGTCGAGTGCGGCGAACAGGCCCTGCAGCACGTCGACCGGCAATTCGCCGGCCGCGTCGATCCACGGCCACCACGGGCGCAGCGCGTCGCCGATCCCGAGCGACAGGTCGGCTCGTTCGGTATGGAAATCCCACGGGGTCGCCAGCAGGGCGAGACCCGACAGGCGCGCCTGCTGCTTTGCGGCAAGGCCGAGAGCGAGCAGCCCGCCCATGCAGTAGCCGAGTGCAACCGGCCGCTTGGCGCCCGCACGCTCGACCACACCGAGCGCATCGGTCAGCCGCCGGTCGATATAGGCCGACAGGCCGAAGCCGCGCTCGACGTCGCCGGGCGCGTCCCAATCGACGAGGAACGGCCGGAAGCCGCGCGAGGCAAGGAAGCGCGCGAGCGAATTGCCCTCGTCGAGATCGAGCACGTAAGCGCGGTTGATGAGCGAGGGTACCAGCAGCAGCGGGCGTGCATTCTTCGGCGCATCGGGCGCGTAGTCGTAGACGCGCGTCGTCCCTTCTTCCCAGATCGTTTGGGGCCAGGCGAGCGAACGTCGCCATGGATGCTTGCGGTAGCGCGTCAGGCCCTCGTGGAAATCGGCAAGGCGGCGCTTGATCTCACGCCCCAGTGCCTCACGGAACGCCGGTTCCGGATGGCTTGCGAGTTCGCTTTCGAGGCTTGCCGCGCGGTCCTTCAGGCTTGGGTGCCACGCCAGCCCCGGCAGCCGGACCCGGGCTGCCGGCGATCCTTTCTTCGAGAAGGGCAATGCGGCGGCGCAGCTCAGCCAGGTCGTCGCCGCGATCGCCACGTGCAGGGCCAGCGGGCGCGGGCCCGTGCGCGGCGGCGTTCCTGAAAAAGTCTGCGAAGGGGCCATCGGCAAACACATTCGCACCGGGGCCCGCCCCCTTCAACCCTTCGGCCGCCGCCGCCCAGATGCCGGCAGCGCCCGCCGGCCCGAGTGTGGCCCAGAGCTGCGCGTAGCGCCCCAGAGTGCGCGCGACTTCCGGGTCCGCCGATACGGCCGCGATCTGGTCCTGCCAGAGATCGAGGTAGCGCTTGGCGAGTTCGTCCAGATTGGGCGGTTCGGCGGTCATGCGGGCTCCAGCCTATCCGAAATCCAGATACGGCATAAGGGTAATAAGATACCGTTTGCCAATTTAGTGTGCGCTTGCGAGATATCCCTTCGCCGTGCCAGTTTAAGTCCCATGACAGACACGACCAACGCTCCGCCCGCCGCCGATGCTCCTGCCTCCGGCGAGGCTGCCAAGGAGCCGGTGAAGATCAAGAAATATGCAAACCGCCGTCTCTACAACACGGCGACGTCGAGCTACGTGACGCTCGACCACCTTTGCACCATGGTCAAGCAGGGAACCGACTTTCTCGTCCACGACGCAAAGACCGGCGAAGACATCACGCGCAGCGTCCTCACGCAGATCATCGTCGAGGAAGAGGGCAAGGGCGGACAGAACATGCTGCCCGTCGCGTTCCTGCGCCAGCTGATCTCGTTCTATGGCGACAATCTCCAGGCGCTCGTGCCGCGCTATCTCGAGAATTCGATGTCGGCCTTCTCGCGCAACCAGGAACAGATGCGCACGGCCATGCAGCAGGCCTTTGGCGGCATGTTCCCGTTCGGCGCCCCGATCGGCGGCACGATCGAGGAGATCGGCAAGCAGAACATGGCGTTGCTGCAGAACGCCATGAAGATGTGGGCACCGTTCGGCTTCGAGGGCGGCAAGGCCCCGGCCGGTGCAGCCCCGGCGGCCGAACCCGGTGCCGGCGTGCAGGGTACGGAATCGCTCGACGAACTGCGCAAGCAGCTCGAGGCGATGCAGGCCCGCCTGTCGGACCTGTCGAAAAAGCCCTGAAAATCTAGACTTCGAGTGCCGCGCGGTAGAGATCGAGGAGCTCGTCCTGCTCCTTGCGGTCCGGCTCTTCCATTTTCCGCAGCTTGATCACCTGGCGCATGATCTTCGTGTCGAAGCCGTTGCCCTTGGCTTCGGCATAGACCTCGCGGATATCCGCGCCTAGATCAGCCTTTTCGGTCTCCAGACGCTCGATGCGCTCGACGAAGGACTTGAGTTTCGTTGCCGCAATGCCGCCCGTGTCGCCGCCGTCCGCCATCTGTCCGTCTCCGAGAATCGCTGGAATGGAGCCGGAAGCTAGCGGTGCGAAGGGCCCGCGACCAGACGAAATCGTCGCCGTCTGTGGATAAGGTGCAAAGCGGGACTAATGCTTGTGCGCGGTGGCGAATTTGGCCTTCTGGTCGCCCGAAGCTTCCTTCTGGTGCTTGGCCTTCCATTCGTCGTAGGGCATGCCGTAGACGATCTCGCGCGCCTGCGGATCGGTCAGGCCCACGCCTTTTTCCTGGGCGGCGGCGAGATACCATTTCGACAGGCAGTTGCGGCAGAAGCCTGCCAGATTCATCAGGTCGATGTTCTGCACGTCGGCGCGCTCGCGCAGATGCGTGACGAGGCGCCGGAATGCGGCGGCTTCCAGTTCGGTGCGCATCTTGTCATCGAGTTCGGCGGCCATGGCGGTCTCCCGGATCGGGTTTCGTCCCTAGATATAGGCCGACGCGGCGGGCGTTACAAACCCTCGACCGTCTCGGCGACGAGACCGTCGACGACGGCGGCAAGGGCCGCCTGCCGGTCGGCCCCGGCCGCGACGGCGCGCGCGTATGTGGCGCGCTGGCGATGGGCCGACGTGCCGCGCACAAGGATCGTGCGCGCATGCGCGATCTCGGCCACGCAATCCAGCCGTTCGGCATCCGGGCGGACGAGTTCGATGAGTTCGTCGAGCAGGGCCGCATAGGCGACGATCTGGCCCTTGCCGAAATCGACGAGGCCGCCGTCGAAACCATAGCGCTGCGCACGCCAGCGGTTCTCCTTCACCAGCATGTGCGGATAGATGCGCCAGCGCTGGTTCTGCCGCTTCAACCGCCACAGCATCGAGATCATGCACTGGTAAAGGGCCGCGATGGCGATCGCGTCGTCGAGATAGGGGCACATGTCGGTGATGCGCATCTCGAGCGTGGGAAAACGCGACGACGGCCGCACGTCCCACCACAGCTTCGAGGCATCGTCGATCAGGCCGGCGGCGATCAGCCGGTCAAGCTGGCGGCGGTATTCGCCGTAGCTCTCGAAATGGTCGGGCGGACCGGTGCGCGGCAATTCGTTGAAGATCGCCACGCGATAGCTCGCCAGCCCTGAATCCTCGCCCTGCCAGAACGGCGAGGACGTCGAGAGTGCCAGCAGATGCGGCAGGAAATAACCGATCTGGTTCATCAGGTCGATGCGCAGCTCGTCATCGGCAATGCCCACATGCACATGCAGCCCGCAGATGACCAGCCGCCTTCCCACGCCCTGCAGGTCGCGCTCGAGCGCGCGGTAACGGTCCTTGTCGGTCGCCCCCACCCCACGCCAAAGCGCAAAGGGATGGGTCGACGCGGCGATGGGCGCAAGGCCGTGGCTGCCCGCGACATCCGCCACTGCCTGGCGCAGGCGGACAAGATCGGCACGCGCCTCGCGCGCGGTCCGGCACACGCGCGTCTGCACCTCGATCTGGGCCCGCAGGAATTCCGGGCTCGCCTGCCCGGCCTGCCCCTGAGCGGCCAGCTTCGCTTCGACCTTCGCGACCAGATCGAGCGGCGGATCGCGCGCGAGATCGCGCGTGGCGCGATCGACGAGCAGGTATTCTTCCTCCACGCCGATCGTGAATTCGGGGTCGCTCACGGATGGACCTTCGCGTGTGCCAGATCCGGGCTGTCGATCAGCGGGGCGAGCGCGTCGCCGAACAGGGCGGCCCACTTGTCGCAGCCCGCACGCGTATCGATCAGGTCCTGACGGATCTCGATCAGTGCATGCGGCACGCCTGCCTCCTCGCAGTGCGCGCGCATCGTGTAGCCATGGCCGTCGCGCGCGTCATAGGGCTGGTTGTCGCCGACCGAAATGCCGCCCAGCGATCGCAGGCTTTCCATCAGCGGCAAGGGCAGGCGCGGATCGGATTTCCACAGGATGCCGACATGCCACGGCCGCTCGAAGCCCTTGAAGACCGGCGTGCAGGAATGCATCGACACGACGACGGGCGTTCGGCCTCGTGCCGTGACGCGTTCCAACGTCGCGCGCACGGCCGCATGGTAGGGCGCATGCAGGGAAGCGACACGTTCTGCCCGCTTGGCAGGCTCAAGCGCGAAATTGCCGGGAACCGGCGTGCCATCCGAAACTTCCGGGCACAGGCCCGGATCGTCGAGGCGGCGGTTGCAGTCGATCACCAGCCGCGAATAGACGCTCGCCACAACCGCACAGCCGAAACGCGCAGCAAGCCGCCTGGAGACTTCCAGCGCGCCGATGTCCCAAGCGATGTGGCGGTCCCATTCGGCGCGCGGTACGCCGAGATCGCCGAGAACGCGCGGTACGGCTCGCCCGGCATGGTCGCAGATCACGACAAGCGGCGTGCCCCCGGTCGCCGGGATCGTCGTGACCGGCGGGGCATCTTCGGGACCAAGGAGGGCGAGTTGTTCAGCCATACCTGCGTGAACGACTATAGCGCGCTGCGCGAACGCCCTGCTAGGCTTGCGCGACGATGGACACGCGCGCCTTTCTCGTCTCGCTTTTCGATGCGGCAGTCGCCGCCGCCCAGCCCGCCCTGCGGATCCGGGATTTCCTGCCGACCGCCCCTGGGGGCCGGCTGGTCGTCGTGGGCGCCGGCAAAGCTTCCGCCGCGATGGCGCGGGCGTTCGAGGATGCATGGCCAGGCCCGCTCGAAGGCCTCGTCGTCACGCGCTACGGCCACGGCGTCCCCTGCCGGCGCATCGAGATCGTCGAGGCCTCGCATCCCGTGCCCGACGCCGCCGGCATGGACGCCGCCGGCCGGATGCTGGAGCGCGTGCGCGGCCTCGGACCGGACGATCTGGTCGTCGCCCTGATGTCGGGCGGCGGCTCGGCCGTGCTGAGCCACCCGGCCCCGCCCATTGCGCTCGATGAATTCCGCCTGCTGACCAGCGCCCTCCTCAAATCGGGAGCGAACATCGTCGAGATGAATGCCGTGCGCAAACATCTGTCGACGATCGCCGGCGGCCGGCTGGCGCAGGCCGCCGTACCCGCACGTGTCCTCACGCTTGCGATCTCCGACGTGCCCGGCGACGATCCTTCGACGATCGGCTCCGGCCCGACCGTCGCCGATCCCACGACACTTGCCGATGCGCGCGCGGTCCTCGCCAAGTACGGCATTGCACCCTCGCCGGCGGTGGCGGCACGCCTTGCCGACCCGGCCGCCGAGACACCCAAGACGCTTTCCAACGTCGAGTACCGGCTGATCGCCGCCCCCATCCAGTCGCTCGATGCCGCGGCTGCGCTCGCCCGGCAGGCCGGCTTTGCCGTCCATTCGCTGGGCCCCGATCTCGAAGGCGAGAGCCGCGAGGTCGCTGCCGCACAGGCGGCCCTCGCGCGCGACATCAAGGCCGGGCGCGGGCCGGCCAAGACGCCCTGCGTGCTGCTGTCGGGCGGCGAGACGACCGTGACCGTGCGCGGCAAGGGCCGCGGCGGCCGCAACGCCGAATTCGCCCTTGCCCTTGCCGTGGCGCTGGACGGACTTGCCGGGGTCTGGGCGATCGCCGGCGATACCGACGGGATCGACGGGACCGAGGACAATGCCGGCGCCGTCGTCACCCCCGATACGCTCGTGCGGGCCCGGGCGCGCGGCATCGACGCCGCGGCGCGCCTGGCGGACAATGACGGCTACGGGTTCTTCGCGGGTCTCGGCGATCTTGTCGTCACCGGACCGACACACACCAACGTCAACGATTTTCGGGCTATAGTCGTCACCTGAAGCAACGAAGAAGACCGGGGAGACCGCCGCCGTGCGCCGTATCTGTGCCACCAAAATCGTCGCCACGCTGGGGCCGGCCACCAGCGATCCGGCCATCATCGAGAAGATCTTCAAGGCGGGCGTCGACGTCTTCCGCCTCAATTTCAGCCATGGCTCGCACGATGACCATCGTGCGCGCTACGACACGCTGCGCGAACTCGAGGAAAAGACCGGCCGGCCGATCGCCATCCTGGCCGACCTGCAAGGGCCGAAGCTGCGCGTCGGCACGTTCAAGAACGGCCCCGTCATGCTCAAGGTCGGCGCCACCTTCCGCTTCGACATGGACAAGACGCCCGGCGACGAGACGCGGGCACCCCTCCTGCATCCGGAAATCTTCGCGGCCCTCTCGCCCGACCAGCATCTGCTGATCGACGACGGCAAGCTGCGCCTCCAGACCATCGAGATCTCGCCGACGCATGCACTATGCAAGGTGCTCGTCGGCGGGCTGATCTCGGACCGCAAGGGCGTCAACGTGCCGGGCACCGTGCTGCCGATCTCGGCGCTCACCGAAAAGGACCGCCGCGATCTCGCCTTCGCCCTCGAACTCGGCGTCGACTGGATCGCCCTCTCCTTCGTCCAGCGCCCCGACGACATCGCGGAAGCCAAGAAACTCGTGCAAGGCCGCGCCGGCGTGTGCGCCAAACTCGAGAAGCCATCGGCCATCGACCGGCTCGACGAGATCGTCGAACTGTCGGACTCCGTCATGGTCGCGCGCGGCGATCTGGGCGTGGAGATGCAGCCCGAGGACGTGCCCGCCATGCAGAAGCGCATCGTGCGCACCTGCCGCAAGCTGGGCCGTCCCGTGATCGTCGCCACGCAGATGCTGGAATCGATGATCCATTCGCCTACGCCGACGCGCGCTGAAGCGTCCGACGTCGCAACCGCCGTCTATGACGGTGCCGATGCGGTGATGCTGTCGGCCGAGACGGCGTCCGGCGAATTCCCGCTCGAGGCCGTCACGATCATGGAACGCATCATCAGCCGCGTGGAGCGCGACCCGCTCTACCGGCCGATCATGGATGCCGACCATGCCGCACCCGAACCCACCGCGTCGGACGCGATCACCGCGGCAGCAGCCCAGGTCGCGCGCACGATCAAGGCGGCGGCCATCGTCACCTTCACGACATCGGGTTCGACGACGCTGCGCGCCGCACGCGAGCGGCCCGAAGCGCCCATCCTGTGCCTGACGCAGAATCGCCAGACCGCGCGGCGGCTGGTGCTGTGCTGGGGTACGCACACGATGGTGTCGGAGGAGTTCGCCTCCTTCACCAAGATGGTCGACAAGGCCTGCGAGGTGGCGAAGGCTCAAGGCTTCGCCGATCCCGGCGAGACCATCGCGATCACTGCCGGCGTGCCCTTCGGAACGCCGGGGGCGACGAACATCCTGCGGATCGCCTGGATCCGCTAGCGCGGGTTCAGTCTTCGAGAACGCTGCGCAGCATCCACGCGGTCTTTTCGTGGATGTCGAGGCGCTGGGTGAGCAGGTCCATCGTCGGCTGGTCGTCGGCCTTGCCCGCGACGGGAAGGACCTTGCGGGCTGTGCGGGCGGTCGCTTCCTGGGCAGCGACGAGATGGCGGACCATATCGTCGGCCTTCGGCACGCCGTTCACTTCCTTGATCGAGCCGAGCTTGGCGAACTCGCGATAGGTGCCGGGAGCCGGGTGGCCGAGGGCGCGGATGCGCTCGGCGATCAGGTCGAGCGCGTTCCACTGCTCGGTGTACTGGCCCATGAACATCAGGTGCAGGCTGTTGAACTGCGGCCCGGTGACGTTCCAATGGAAATTGTGGGTCATCAAGTAGAGCGTGTAGCTGTCCGCCAGCAGAGCCGACAGGCCGGCAACGATCTTGGCCCTCGTCTTCGCGTCGATGCCGATGTCGATCTTCGGGGCGCTGCTCTTGCTGGATGCCATGTCGCGATCTCCTTCGATTGCTCCCTTGAATCTGGAACAATTCCCGGAAATTGCAAGCCCGTCAGGACAATGTCAGCGAAACGCTCCCCAGCGCGCCGAAATCCGTGACGTAGACGCCCGGCGCTTCGACGACGAACGGCACGATGCATGAACCCGTCGTGACGATGTGGCCTGCCGCCAGCGTCGTCCAGGGCGGCGGGTTGTTGGCGAGCAGGACGAGGGCCGCGAACGGATCGCCGAGGATTGCCGCCCCGCTGCCGGTGACGACGACCTTGCCGTCCTTGGCGAGCGTCATCGGATGCGTGCCGAGCTTGTAGCCGCGCCAGTCGCGTATACCCGCGCCGTAAACGAAGCCGCCGCTTGCCATGCAGTCGGCCAGCGCTTCAAGCGGTACTGCACCCGGCCGGCGCGTATCGACGATCTCGATCGCCGGATGCAGGGAAGCGACCGCATCGGCGACTTCCTCGCGGCTATAGGGCGTCGTGCGTGCCGGCAGGTCGCGCCCGAGCTGGAAGGCGAACTCGCATTCGATCTTGGGGGCAAGGAACGCCGACAGCGCGAACGAGGCCGGGGACGCCTTCGTCCAGGGCGCGAACAGCGGCGCGTTCGTGACGACCGGAATGCCGGACTTGGCCTGCTGGGCGGCGTCGATGTTGCCGACCTTCCAGCCGGTCACCTTGTGCTCGGGCAGGCGGGCGGCCGCGGCATGGATCGCGAAAGCCTCCCAGAACGCGCCGGGCGCGCGCGAGGGCCATTGCGGCAGTACCTTCACGGCGCGTCGCGCGGCCATCACCGCGGTGGCACAGGCTTCGACGTCGCAGCTCTCGCTCATTGGCTCTCTCCGATGGGGCCTTCGCTGACATTCACGTGCCCGCCGCGCTTGACCATGATCCGCTTGGCGAACAGCGTACCGACCTGCTTGCGGTGCGAAACACAGATCAGCGTCTTATCCGGGAAATCTGCGATCAGGCGGCCGAGCATGAACATCTCGGTCTCCTCGTCGAGCGAGGCCAGCGTCTCGTCGAGGATGAGGCAGGGCGCATCCGTCAGCAGCGCACGCGCGAAAGCAAGGCGCTGCTGCTCGCCGCCCGAGAACGGCTCTCCCTTGTCGCCGACGGGGGCCTTGAGGCCGTCGGGCTCGGCGGCCACGCGCCGGTCCATCTTCACGCGCTCGAGCGTCCGTGCCCAGAGATCGTCGGCAAGCGTGCGGTGGATCGCCACGTTGTCGGCGACGGTTCCCTGGATGAAGGCCGTCGCGGCACGCGCGAAGAAGAACAGCCGCTTGCGGTCGGTGAGGCTGAGGCTGGTGACGTCGCGTCCGTCGATCGTGATGCGACCCGACGAGGGCCGGTGCATGCCCAGCAGCATGAAGATCAGCGTCGTCTTGCCGGAACCGGAATCGCCGAACAGCCCGATCTTCTCGCCCGGCCGGATGACGAAGGAGAACGGATGCAGCAGCGTCTCGCCGCGATCGGAGACGAGCGTGACGTTGTCGAAGCGGATCTCGCCGAAGGAAGCGGGCGGACGCACGCCCTTCTCGGCCAGCACGCCTTCGAGGCCGTCGGTCGAGGCCGAGATGCGCTTGAGCGCCAGGCGCGCATCATTGATCATCGGCCACGCCTCGCCGATGCGGCTGAGATTCGGGAAAATCAGCATCGTGTAGTAGGCGAAGATCAGGAACTTGCCGATTTGCGGTGGCCCGTCGGTCGTGACGAACAGCAGCACGAGGCAGACGGCCGACGACATGCCGATGACGAATTCAACGAGGCCGTAATAGGCGCCGTGCCGGCGCCACAGCATCTTGTTCATCGCCGACAGACGGCGCGCGCCGGCAAGAAGCCGCGCGATGAAAGCAGCCCCGAGGCCGGTGAAGCGCAGGTCGAGGTTCTTCTGGTAGAGGGCCGCGAGATAGCCGAGATAGCCCTGATCGAGCGCCATCTTCAGGATGTACTGCTTCTTGCGCCACTGCGCGTAGTAGGCGATGGCGCAGATCAGGAAGCCGATCTCGGCGAGCAGGATGTAGAACAGCCACTTCTCGACGAAGAAAATGACGCAAAGCATCAACACAAGCTGCAGCACCGCAACGCCCGCGTGGACGAGCGCTTCGCGCAGCAGGCGTTGCACCGCTTCGAGGTCGCCCGACGCCGCGGCAAGCACCCCGCCCGCCCCCATCTTCGAAAGCTGCGCGTAGGGACCGCGCAGCAGGTTGAGCGCGATCGAGCCGCGGATCGAGCGGATGATCCGCTCGGAGAGGGCCGAGGTGCGGTACTCGGACAGCAGGAAGAATATGAGGACGACGACCTCGATCGCGAAAATGAGGCCGACATAGAGCCAGATCCGGTCGAAATCACGCAGCAGCACCGCCTCGATGCCGCCCCACCAGGTGTCGGGCTTCGGCCCGCCGATCAGCGCGTTGATCGGCAGCGGGCGCACGACGACGGCGATCGACTGCACGCAGGCGATCAGGAAGATGACGAAAATCCCGATCCGCCAGCGCGGATCGTGCCGCTTCAGCAGCGTGTCGATTTCACGGATGAACATTCGGTCGCCCTTCGGCGTAGGGCGACAGGACGCCGACAATCGCGGCATGTGTCGGAGCCGCAAGCTTGTGCTTCTCCGCCAGGCGCACGACCGCACCGGAAAGCCACGGCAGTTCGAGTTTCGCACCCCGCTCGAGATCGTGGAGCATCGAGGCTTTCATGCCGTCGGGCACCGCCTCGATGAAGGAATATGTCTTGTCGGCCTGGTCAGGGGCGAGCGCCACGCCCTCGGCGCGCGCGACGGCCACACATTCCTCGACCAGTTTGCGCACGGTCTTGCGCGTCGCTTCCGCACGCCAGAGGGCGCCCTTGGGCAGGCGCGTGGATGCCGTGATCGCCGACAGGGCCGAAAGGAAGACGAATTTCTCCCAGATCGACTTCGCGATGTCGGGGCTCGCGACCGCATCCACGCCCGCACGCTTGGCGATGGCGACGAATTCGACGATGCGTGGATGGTCGGGCCTGCCGAAGGCGCCCGCGGTCATGCGGGCAAGCTGGCCCGAATGGCGGATCGTGCCGGGCTCGGCGATGGTCGTCGCGATGTGCGCCACACCGCCCAGCACGCGTTCGGGCCCGTAAGCCGCACGCAGCATGTCCGGGGCTTCGACACCGTTCTGCAGCGACACGACATTCGTTTCGGGACCCACCAACGGCGCGATCTGGCGCACCGTTGCCTCGACGTCCCAGAGCTTGACCGCAAGGAACACGATGTCGGCGATACCGATCGTCGCCGGATCGGATTCGGCGCGGATTTTCTGGACGAGATCGCCGAGCGGGGATTCGATCTTCAGCCCGTTGGCGCGGATGGCAGCGAGGTGCGGGCCGCGCGCGATCAGTGCCACCTCGGCCCCCGACGCGGCGAGACGCGCGCCGAAATAACCGCCGACGCCGCCGGCCCCGACGAAGACGATCTTCACGTCAACGCCGCACAGGCTTTCTGGATGCGCGTACAGGCGTCGCGCAGCGCCTCGGTCGAGGTCGCGTAGGAGATGCGGAAATAGGGGGCAAGGCCGAAGGCCGATCCCTGCACGACCGCCACGCCCACGCTTTCCAGCAGGTAGGTGACGAAGTCGGTGTCGGTCTGGATGACCTTGCCCTCGGGCGTCTTCTTACCGATCGTGCCCGCGCACGACGGGAAGACGTAGAAGGCACCTTCCGGCTTCGGGCAGCGCAGGCCTTTCGCCTCGTTGAGCATCTTCACGACGAGGTCGCGCCGCTCGACGAAAACCTTGTTGTGCTCGGCGATGAAGCCGTTGGGACCGTTCAGCGCCTCGACGGCCGCAGCCTGGCTGATCGAGCTGGGGTTCGAGGTCGACTGCGACTGGATCGCCTGCATCGCCTTGATGAGCTGGGCGGGGCCGCCGGCATAGCCGATGCGCCAGCCCGTCATGCAATAGGCCTTCGAAACGCCGTTGACGGTCAGCGTGCGGTCGTAGAGCTTCGGCTCGACCTGCGCGATCGTGGCGAACTTGAAACCGTCATAGAGCAGGTGCTCGTACATGTCGTCGGTCATGACCCAGACATGCGGGTGCTTGAGCAGCACGGCGGCGAGCGCCTTGAGGTCGGCTTCCGAATAGGCCGCTCCCGTCGGATTCGACGGCGAGTTGAGGATCAGCCACTTGGTCTTCGGCGTGATCGCGGCCTCGAGCGCTTCGGGCGTCAGCTTGAAGCCCTGGTTTTCCGAGCACGCGACCTCGACCGGCTTGCCCTCGGCAAGGATCACCATGTCGGGATAGCTCACCCAGTAGGGAGCCGGCACGATCACTTCGTCGCCCGGATTCACCGTCGCCATCAGCGCGTTGTAGAGTACCTGCTTGCCGCCGGTCCCCACTGTGATCTGATTGGCCGCATACTTGAGGCCGTTCTCGCGCTCGAACTTTGCCGCAATCGCCTTCTTCAGCGCTGGCGTGCCGTCCACGGCGGTGTATTTCGTGTCACCCGAATCGATCGCCTTCTTGGCCGCATCCTTGATGTTCTGCGGCGTGTCGAAATCCGGTTCGCCCGCCCCCAGCCCGATGACGTTCTTGCCCGCCGCCTTGAGCTCGGCCGCCTTCATCGTGACTGCAATGGTGGGCGACGGCTTCACACGCTGCAAACGCTCGGCGACGATCGACATGGCAGTCGGATTCCTTCAATCGGGAGGCGGGAAAAAGCCGGTGGAAATTAGACCCGGACGGGGGTCGGCGCAATGTCCTTGACCTTCCCTCGGGGGAAAGCCGCACGATGATTGTCAGCGAACAATCCGAGTGACAGGAGAACCGACATGCTTCGCAAGATCGCCATTGCCGCCACCCTCGGCGCCGCCTTCGCCGGCGGGCTCGCCGTCGCCCAGCAGATGCCCAACATGCAGAACATGCCGGGAATGCAGGGCATGCCGCACGCCCAGCCATCCGGGGCGGGCGACCATTCCAGTCACGGCGCGCCGGCGAGCGCCGATTCGCCAGCCACGAAGGCGTACAAGGTGGCCAACGCCCGGATGCACAAGGACATGGAAATCAAATACAGCGGTGACGCGGACAAGGACTTCGTCGCTGGCATGATTCCGCACCACCAGGGGGCGGTCGAGATGGCCAAGGCGGTCCTGCAATACGGCAAGGATCCCGAGATCCGCGCCCTTGCCGAGGGTGTGGTCCGCGAGCAAGACAAGGAAATCGCGCAGATGCGCGCCTGGCAGGCACGCGCCCGCTGAGCCGCGCTAGACTGGCGGCCGCGACTCCAATCCGAGGTTCCCAAATGCGCGCCGCCGTCTATTCCGCCTTCGGCCCTCCCGCCGACGTCCTGTCGATCGCCGATCTGCCTCTGCCCGAGCCGGGCCGCGGCGAAGTGCGCGTGAGACTGGCGGCATCGGGCGTCAACCCGTCGGACGTGAAGTCGCGCGCGGTCGCCACGCGCAACGCGG
>CAYQDN010000031.1:0-47702 GCA_964416335.1 uncultured Azospirillum sp. | reverse complement strand
TCGAGGCGTCGTCTGCCGCGTCGGAGACGCGATAGCCGGTCTGGACCTGCTTGGAGGCGACACTGAGTGCCGACTGCGTCGTGCGCAGCGAGGCGAGAGCCACCATCGCGCCGACATTGGTGTTAATCGAGTTCGACATTTATCGATCCTTCCTCTTCTAGGGTCACGTCCAGCGTTCTGCTGGACCTGCCGACGAGCTCTTGGTTTTGAGACCTCGCCCGCAGGACCCACACTAATTCATCACTGTTACGTATGCTAGGTAAAAAGAGTAAAATTTGAATTAATAGCCGGTAAAATTAATTAACAGCGCCGCAGCACCCTGCGCCGGGCCGGGCCGGGGACAGTGCGTGCCAGCCGCGGCCAAGTCGGCTATGCTCCAGCAATGGAAGGGATTTCGACGATTCTGGCCGATGCCGTCGCGCATCACAAGGCAGGCCGCTTTACCGACGCGGTTTCTGGTTACCGTAAACTGGTTGCGGCCGGAATCCGGGTCCCGGTTCTTTATCAGTCGCTCGGTGCCGCATTCCTTGCCCTCGGCCAGGCCGAGGAGGCGATCGGCGCTCTGACCGAAGCGACTCGATTGGATACAAACTCAGCCCCGACCTTCGCCAATCTCGGTCATTCGTATGCCATGGCCGCGCGCTGGGCCGACGCTGCCGGTGCGTATGGCCGCGCCGTCAAACTCGACGCAAAATTTACGGATGCGCTGGTCGAGCAGGGCGTGTGCCTGGAAAATGCCGGCGATGCGGCCGCGGCCGAAGCATGCTTCGTGCGTGCCGGCGAACTCGATCCGAAGAACGCGCGCGTCTGGGCGCTGCTGGGCCGCGCCTATCACCGGCGCCGCGCGCTCGACCTTGCGATCGCCAGCTACCGGCGCGGCGTGGCGGCGAACGAGGGGGCCGCCGATCTCTGGAACAATCTGGGCGCCGTGCTGCACGAAGGCGGCGCGCTCGACGAGGCGGAGAAGGCGCTGCGGCGCGCGATCGCGCTTGCACCCGAGCTCGCACCGGCGCATTCCAACCTGGGCTCGCTTCTCGCCGACCGCGACGACCGTGCGGGCGCCAAGATCGCCTATGCACAGGCCCTCGCACTCGATCCGTCGAATGTCGGCGCACGGCTCGGGGCGTGCTTTGCCGAACTTTCGATCCTCTACGAAACGCCCGGGGCGATCGAAGCGGCGCGCACCGCCTATGTCGCCGCCCTCGACGCGACGATCGCCGCCCTCGATCTCGATGCACCGGGCGTCGCCGCATCGGTCGCGGCGGCCGTCGGCCAGCAGCAGCCGTTCTTCCTGCCCTACCAGGCGCGCAACGACGCGGTGCCGCAGCGCCGCTACGGTGCCTTCGTGTGCGCGGCGATGGCCAAGACGTATCCGCAATGGGCGCGCCCGCTTGCCGTACCGCCGCGCGGCGCCGACGGCCGGCTGCGCGTGGGCTTCGTCACCGCCTATTTCCGCCGCCATTCGATCTGGAAGCTGTTCCGCGGCTGGATCGAGAATCTCGACCGCAGGCGCTTCGCCGTGCACGGCTACTGGACCGGGGCGTCGGCCGACGGCGAGACGCCGGCCGCGCGCGCTTCGTGCGAGCGTTTCGTCGAAGGGCTCGGCTTCGAAGCGCTCGCCGCGACGATCGCCGCCGATGCGCCGCACGTGCTGATCTATCCCGAGATCGGCATGGACCCGCTCGCGCACAAGCTCGCGACCCTGCGCCTGGCACCCGTGCAGTGCGCGTCGTGGGGCCATCCCGAGACGACCGGCCTTGCGACGATGGACTGGTTCCTCACCAGCGACCTGATGGAACCGCCGGGCGAGGATGCGCGCTACACCGAGCGCGTATGCCGGCTGCCGGGGCTTTCGATCGACTATGCGGCACCGCAGGTCACGCTCGCGAAGTTCGATCCGGCGGCCCTCGGCCTGCGCGCGGGCGCGATGCGCTATCTGTGCTGCCAGTCGATCTTCAAGTACCTGCCGCAGGACGACGACATCCTCGCGCGCATCGCACTCGGCGTACCCGATTCGCAGTTCGTCTTCCTCGGCCATCCGACCGCGGCGAATCTCGGCGAGCGCTTCCGCATGCGCGTCGCGGCCGCCTTCGCCGCGCGCGGGCTCGATCCCGCCCGGCACATCGTGATGCTGCCGCAGCAGGACGGGCCGCACTACGCGGCCCTCAACGCGGCGAGCGACCTGTTCCTCGACTCGCTGCGCTGGTCGGGCGGCAACACGACGCTCGAGGCGGTGGCGCAGGGGTTGCCGGCGCTGACCTGGCCCGGCGACCTGATGCGCGGCCGGCACAGCTACGCGATCCTGCGTGCCATGGATCTCGACGAAGGCATCGCGCGCGATCCCGACGACTATGTCGCGCGCGCGGTGCGCTTCGGCACCGACCGCGCGGCCCTTGCGGCCTACAAGGCGCGCACGATCGAGCGGCGCGGGCGCCTGTGGCGCGACGCCTCGACGACCGCCGCACTGGGCGAATTCCTCGAACGCGTCGGCGGGGGCGGGGCGTGAGCGGCACGGATGCCGCACACTACGATGCCGGTGCGCGCGCCTTCGCGGTCGGCGACCTTGCCGGTGCCGTCCGCCAGTTCGAGGTGCAGCTCGGCCGCGACCCCGACCACGTGCCCAGCCTCGTCGATCTCGGCGTGGCGCTTTTCATGTCCGAACAGCCCGAGCGCGCGATAGCACTGTTCGAGCGCGCACTCCGGCATCTGCCGGGCAACGCGGCGATCGAGATGAATCTCGCGCGCGCGGTCGAATCCGCCGGTCGGCCCGTCGCGGCCGAGGCGCTGTGGCGTGCCGCCGTCGCGCGCGATCCCAAGGATGCCGTCGCGCGCCACCATCTGGGCAAGGTGCTGCTCGCCCAGGCGCGCCACCACGAGGCGCTGTCGGCGTTCGCCACGGCCGTCGAGTGCGCGCAAGGTTCCACGCGCGCGCTGTGCTGGCGGGCCTATCTCAACACGCAGAACTACATGGACGACGTGTCGCCCGCCCGCATCCTCGCCGAGAACATGCGCTACGTCGTCGAGAACGCGCCGGCGGGCATCGCGCGGCCGGCCCCGCGCGACCCCGACCCGAAGCGCCGGCTGCGCGTGGGCTACGTCACGTCGGACCTGCGCGCGCATTCGGTCGCGCGCAACATGCTGGGCATCTTCGCGCACCGCGACCGCGACGCCTTCGAGGCGCATGTCTATGCCGAGATCGAGCGGCCCGACAGCTTCACCGAGATCTTCAGCGGCCTCTCGGACGGCTGGGTCTCGACGCTGGGCATGGACGACGATGCCGCCGCCGCGCGCATCCGCGCCGACGGGATCGACGTGCTCGTCCTCGTCGCCGGGCATTTCGACCGCAACCGGCTGGGCATCCTGCTGCGCCGGCCGGCCCCCGTGCAGTTCGCCGTCTACGACATCTGCACGCAAGGGACCGAGGCGATCGACGCCATCGTGCTCGATCCCACGATGTGCGCGGGCCGCGCCGACCGCTTCGTCGAGCGCATGCTGCGCACGCGCCACGTCTATGTCCATCCGCCGCTCGAGAACACGCCGGCCCTCGCCGTGCCGCCGTGCCGGACGAACGGCTACGTGACGTTCGGCTCGGCCAACAATCCGTCGAAGATGTCGGGCCGGACCTACGACCTGTGGGCGGCGGCACTCGCCGCGGTACCCGGTGCGAAACTGCGGCTCAAGTTCATCCGCGCCTATGCCGAGGAGGCGATGCGCAGCCTCGTCGTCAAGCGCTTCGTCCAGCGCGGCGTCGACGCCGCGCGCATCGAGTTCGAGATCGGCGCCATCGACCGCGACGCGCATCTCGATTTCTATACCAAGGTCGACGTGGCGCTCGACACGTTCCCGTTCACCGGCTCGACGACGACGTTCGAGGCGCTGTGGATGGGCGTACCGGTCGTCAGCCTGCGCGGAACGACGGTCCCTTCGCGCTGGACCGCCGCGATCCTCGCGCGCGCGCGCCGCGAGGAATGGTGCGCCGACGATCTCGGGGGGTTCGCCGCCACCGCCGCACGGCTGGCGCGCGAAGCACCCGCGCAGGACCGCGCCGCACAGCGTGCCGCGATCGCCGCGTCGTCGATCTGCGACCTGCCCGGACAGGCGCGCGCGTACGAGCGTCTCTACCGCGCGATGTGGGCCCGGGCATGCAAGGCGGCATGAACCCCGACGCGGTCGAACTGCTGCGCCAGGGCCTGCGCCGGCACGCGGCCGGTGCCGCGGCCGAGGCGGCTTCGCTGTTCGAGAAGGCAGCACGGATCGCCCCGGACCTCGCCGACGCGCACTACCTGCTCGGCGCCGTCCGCTCGCAGCTCGGCGACGATGCGACCGCGTTGGCGTCGATCGAGCGCGCGCTCGCGCTCGCACCGGCGACGGCGGCCTATCACGGTGCCTATGCGCTGGCGCTCAAGGGATTGGGCCGCATCGACGCCGCCGTCGCCGCGTTCGGCCGCCAGATCGCGCTGACGCCCGGCGATGCCGACGCGCATTTCAATCTCGGCAATGCGCTTCATGAACGCGACGCGGCGAAAGCCGAGGCCGCGTGGCGCGCGGCACTGGCACTGCGCGCCGACCATCCGGGGGCAGCCCTCAATCTCGGCAATTCGCTGGCGCGCCGGAAGGACTGGGAAGGTGCTCTTGCGGCCTATGCGCGCGTCCCGGGTCTTGCCCCCGCACTCGTCGGGGCGGCGGCGGCCCTGATCGCGCTCGACCGGCCGGACGAGGCGCAGGAAAAGGCGCGTGCGGCCGTGGCCCTGGAACCGAAGAGCGCCGCGGCGTGGCGCAATCTCGGCATCGCGCTTGCCGCGCGCGGCCGCGTCGACGAGGCGCTCGCTTCCTACGGCCATGCCGGCGACGATATCGAGACGCGCATCGCCGCCGGTGCGGCATTGTCCAGCGTCCATCGCTACGCGCAGGCCGCGACGATGCTTGCCGAAGCGGCGAAGGAAGCACCCGGCAACTTCGAGGCGTGGCTCAATCTCGGCGTCGCCGAGGCGGGCCGCGGCTTCTATTCGGCGGCGCGCGACGCGTTCGTCGCGGCACGGCGGCTCGATCCCGCATCGAGCAAGGCGCTCGCCAATCTCGCAAACGCCTTGCTCTATTGCGGCGACGCGGCGGCCGCACGGCCGCTCTACGCGGCCGCCTGTGCCGCCGATCCGGCGGACGTCGCCGCGCGCTCGGTGGCACTGTCGACGCTGAACTACGACGATGCGGTCGATGCCGCCGCCCTGGTCGAGGCGCATCGCAAATGGGGTGCGGCGATCGCACCCGTCCCGCGCCCGGCGCGCCGCAAGGACGGCGGCAGGCTGCGCATCGGCTATGTCTCGGGCGACTTCCAGCACCATTCCTGCGCGTTCGTGCTGGCGGCCGTGCTGCCGCATCACGACCGGAACGCGTTCGAGATCTTCGCCTACTCGAACACGATGCGCGAAGACGCGGTCACGCAGCGCCTGCGCGGCGGGATCGACCAGTGGCGCCAGATCGTGGGTATCGGCGACGACGCGGTGGCGGCACAGGTGGCGGCCGACGGGATCGACGTGCTCGTCGATCTTTCCGGCCACACGCAGGGCAACCGGATGGGCGTGTTCGCACGGCGCCCGTCACCCGCACAGGCGACGTGGCTCGGCTATCCGGCGACGACGGGCCTGCCGGCGATCGACGCGCGCATCGTCGATGCGGTCACCGATCCCGACGACAGCCAGTGCGTCGAGCGGGTGGTCCGCCTCGTCGGCGGGTTCCTTGCCTTCGTGCCGCCGGCAAGCCCCGCGACCGGCCGCGCGGACGGTCCGCCGACCTTCGGATCGTTCAACAACATCGCCAAGCTCGGGCCGCGGACCGTGGCGTGCTGGGCGCGCCTGCTCCACGCGGTGCCCGAGGCGCGCCTGCTGCTCAAGGGGCTGAGTTTCGAGGATCCCGGCATTGCCGCGCGCTATCGCGCCTTGTTCGCCGCACACGGCATTCCGGCCGAACGTCTCGACATCGTCGGCTGGATCGCGGGCTCGGGCGGGCACCTGCCGCTCTACGGGCGCATCGATGTGGCGCTCGATCCGTTCCCGTACAACGGCACGCTGACGACGCTCGAAGCGCTGTGGATGGGGGTGCCTGTCGTCTCGCTGCGCGGCGACCGGCATGCCTCGCGCGTGGGCGCGTCGATCCTCACGCATCTCGGCCGGCCCGACCTGATCGCGGCGGACGAGGCGGACTATGTGCGGCTTGCCGCCGGGCTCGTCCGGCAGAAGACGGACCGTGCTTCCCTGCGCGCGTCGTTCGAGGGTTCGCCGCTGATGGACGGTGCAAGGCTGGCCCGCGAACTCGAAGCCGCCTACCGCGATCTCGTCAGGGACGCGATTTGAGCTTGCGCGCCGGGACCCCGCCCCAGATCTCGTAGGGCGGGACCTCGCCCTCGACCACGGCACCGGCGGCGATGACGGCACCCTTGCCGATGCGCGCCCCGTCGAGGATCGTCGCGTTGGCGCCGATCCACACGTCGTCGTCGATCACCACGCCGCCCTTCGAGGGGGCGAAGCCCTGATGGCGGATCGTCGCGTCGCGCCGGTCGAAGGCGTGGTTGGCCGGCACGATGGCGACGTGCGGGCCGACCAGCACATAGGCGCCGAGCCGGATGCCGCTGCCCGAATAGAGCGTGCAGTGCGGGTTGATGTAGCAGTGCGCGCCGATCTCGACGTCGCCCGAGCCGCCGACCGCGCGGATCACGACGAAATCGTAGATCTGCGCGTGCGCGCCGATGCGGATCTTCGTGCCGCGCGTGGAAGGGTGGATGCGCGCGTCGGGCGAGACATACGCCGTCGGGTCGATGACGAGCGCGCCGCTTTCCATCACAAGGCCCGCTCGACCTTCACGCCCATGCGCGCATAGAGGAAGAACAGCAGTTCCTCGACCTGGCGCGCGTTGGGCTGGTCGAGCCAGGCATAGCCGTCGTAGCCGCGCCTGGGCCCCGTATCCATGTGCACGATGCGGTCGTAGCGCCTGGCGATCTTCGTGGCCTTGGCCAGTGCCGCGTCCCACGCGCGCGTCGACACGGCCGCCCAGTGCCAGCGCATCCAGTCGGCCATCCATTCGACCGCGCAATGGTCGAACACGATGTCGCCCCCGGCCTTGGCGCCCCCGGCCTTCATCGCGGCGGCGTGCTGGTCGAGCAGCTGCAGGCGCAGTTCGGTCTGCATGTCGCGCGGCACTTCGTAGAGCGTCTGGAAGCCGCGTGCGCGCACGAGTTCGTGCGACGGATCGGCGATGACCTTGCCCTTGGCGCCGGCGAGTTTCCTGGCGCGCGCGGTGCGGTCGATCAGCGGCGAGGCGGCGATCGCGACGATCATGCCTTGCCTCCCTTGCGGCGCAGGAACCCGTCGGGCGACAGCGACATGAGGTATTTCTCCGGCAGGCGGCGGTCGATCTCGAAATCCTTCGTCTCGGCGAGGAACTGGCGTGCGGCGGCGAGCGGGCCCTCGTTGGGCACGGGGTGGAAGCCCATCAGGTCGTTGAGCGTGTCTTCCACCACGTAGTAGCCGCCCGGCCGCACGAAACGCGAATAGAGGCGCAGTTCCTTCAGCACGTGCTCCTTCTCGTGGTCGCTGTCGGCGATCACCAGCACGCTCTTGCCCTTGCAGCGGCGCGCGACCTCGTCGAGCATTTCCTTGCTGCCGCTGTCGCCTTCCAGATAGGTGATGCGGCCGCCCTTCTTCGGCTTGTGCTTGAGGTTCTTGAGCGAGATGTCGATGCCGAGCACCTGGCCGTGGCCGATCAACTCGAGCACGTGCGCGAAGAAGACCGATGCGCCGCCGAACATCACGCCGAGTTCCAGCACGATGTCGGGCTTCTGGCGCCAGATCAGTTCCTGGTAGGCCCAGCAGTCGGCCGGCGACTTGATGATGTGATGGCCAAGCCAGGTCTGCTGCATCTCGGGGATGCCGTACTTGTAGGCCTGATGGATGTAATAATAGTGGTAGCGCAGATATTCGCGCACCGTCATGTCGGCCACGCGCTCGACATTCGTCTGCTGCGCGAACAGCGAGGCGATGCCCGCGATGTGCGGATTGGAATAGAGCAGCTTGGGTGCGACACCCGCATGCTCGCAGAACGCGGCGCGCGCCGCGTGTCCGTCGTCGAGCTTTTCGGCGACGAGGAAGGCCACATAGGCCTTCGCGATCGCGTGGTCGCTCGCACTGGCGTCGTTGAACTTCATGCGCTTCATCCGTCCTTCAGGTGCCGGCAGGCGTCGACCATGCCGGCGAGAAACGTGTCGAGATCGCCGTCCTGCGGCCCGTCGGCGCTCGCATAGTCGAGCCGGGGCGGGGCGGGGTCGCTGCCGTCGGGGATCTCGACCGTGGGCATTTTGCCGAGGATCGGGGCGGCGATGGCGGCGACTCGCGCGGCGAACTCGCGCACCGACAGGGTATCGCGCCCGGCGACATTTCGCACACGCCGTTCGGCCGGCGGCTCGGCCAGCCGTGCGGCGACGGCCCGGCCGACGCCGGTCGCGGCGACAAAATTGCGGGTCTGCAGACCCGACGATTTCAGGACGATCTTTCCGTCCGCGACCGCCGCGCGCGGGAAGCCGAACGGTACCAGCGCCCAGCGCCGGAAATGCGCCAGATCGGCCGGCATGCCGTAAACGTTGCACGGCCGCAGGATGTCGCATGCGATCCCGGACCCGGCCGCGACGTCCTCACTGGCGACATGCAGTTTCGCGTAGTCGTTGCGCGGGTCGAGCGGGTGGTCCTCGCCGATGCGCCCCTCGAGCGGCCCGTAGACATGGGCGCTGGAAACATAGACGAGGCGTTCAACGCCGTGCGCGCGCGCGCGGTCGAGCAACGCCTGCAGGCCGACGGTCGCGATCGTTCCGGCATGCCGCTCGCGCGCCGATTCCTCGGTGATGCCGGCGGCGTGGACGAGCATGTGCACGCCTTCGAGTTCCAGCCACTCGGCGCTCTTGGGCCGCGTCAGGTCGAATTCGCCGCGCCCGATGGGCCGCACGGCATGGCCCGCCGCCAGCAACGCTTCGCGGATCCCGCGGCCGACCACGCCGGTCTCGCCGGTCAACGCGACGAGGCGGGGCTTCACCAGTCGATCCCGGCGACGAACGGCGAGACGAAATCGGCAAGGCGCGGATGCGTGCGGTCGCGTTCGCTCAGGGCCGGTTCGCGCGTGGGCCACGGGATCGCCAGTGTGGGATCGTTCCACGCAAGGCCGCCCTCGGCCGTCGGCTCGTAGGCGGCATCGACCTTGTAGACGAACAGCGTGTCGTCGGTGAGCGTGCAGTAGCCGTGCGCGAAGCCCTTGGGGATGACGATCCAGCGCGGTGCTTCGGCATTGAGCACGTGGGAATCCCACTGGCCGTAGGTCGGCGAGCCCGCGCGAAGGTCGACGAACACGTCGAGCACGGCACCGGCCGCACAGCGCACGATCTTGGTCTCGGCGTGCGGCGGGCGCTGGAAATGCAGGCCGCGTACGGTGAACTTCGCCTTGGTGAAGGCCTCGTTCTCCTGCTCGAAGGCGACGGGCAGGCCGTGGGCGGCCCAGATGTCGGCGTCGAACAGGCGGCCGAAATGGCCGCGCGCGTCGCGCTTGGCCGACAGGCCGATCTCGTAGGTTCCTTCGAGCTTCAGCGGGCGGATGATCATGGCGGCTTGATCAGGATGCCCTGGCCGGTCGGCAGGCCCAGCACGCGCAGGCCCCGTTCGGCGGCGAAGGCGTCGAAGGCGTGCTTCTGGTGGATGTGGCTCGTCCAGTTATAGTCGTCGAGCAGCACCACGCCGCCGGGCGACAGCAGCGGCCAGAAGTGCGTGGCCGCCGCGATCTCGGGCAGCGCCATGTTCATGTCGATCGAAAGATACGCGACCTTTGCCGGCGTGGCCTGCGCGAGCGTGCCGGGGACGGCACCGGGCACGATGCGCACGTTGGGATATTTGTGGAACTTGGCGGTGATCAGCGCCAGTGAATCCTGGTTGCGATAGTCGTTGTTGTACGCCTGCAGGCCGAGGCCGCGCTCGCCCTCGGAAAGCTGGTCCTCGGGCAGGCCGTCGAACGTGTCGAGCAGCCACAGCGTCCGGTCGGTGCGTTTTGCAAAGCCCGTCCAGTGCGCGATCGTGCCCGACAGTATTCCGGTATGGACGCCGCACTCGACGAAGTCGCCGGGGACGAGCAGCGCCTGCTCGGCCGCCCAGATCGCGATCCAGGCGCGCCATTCGACATGCAGTTCGAGCCGCCGCAACGTGCCGACCTGCATGCCGAAGCGGTAGGCGTTCTGGAAGCGCGGATCGGCGAGAAAATCGCAATTGTGGAATGTGGCCAGCCCGTCGGCGTTATACTTCGGCTGTGTCGAATCGGTCACTTTCGGTGGCTCCGGCATGGATTCTGCTGCATGCCAAAGGTGCGCTGGCAGGGGTGCGAAAGCAAGCCGAACGCGGCCATTGGTGAAGTGTCGAGGAATGATGCCTGCCGAAATCATCCTGCTGACCGGCGAACGCGAAGGTCCGTATCTGTCGGACCATCTCCGGATCCATGCGCCGGCTTTGCGCGTCATACATCTATCGACGCGCGCGGCGCTCGATGCCGCGTTCACCGAGAAGGTGCGCCGTCGCCGCCTGATCGCGTTCACGACCAATGTCGTCGTGCCCGGCCGCTACATCGCGTCGTGCGAATGCGGTGCATATAATTTCCATCCCGGTCCGCCGAGCTATCCCGGCGTCTATCCGGAAAGTTTCGCGGTGTGGGACGGGGCGACGCGCTTCGGCGCCACGGCGCACGAGATGGTCCAGCAGGTCGATGCCGGGGCCATCGTCGCTTCCGAATGGTTCGACATCTCGCCCGACTGGGGCCGCATGAAGGTGGCCACGCTCGCCTTCCAGGCGCTGGTGCGGATCTTCACGCAGCTTGCCCCCGTGCTGGCGCGCGACGAGACGCGTCTGCCGACGACGTCCGAGCGCTGGAGCGGGCCGACGCGCTTCAAGCGCGAGTTCGAGGCGTTCTGCAACATCCCACCCGACATCTCGGCGGCGGATTTCAGGCGCCGCTTCCGGTCCTTCGGCGAGGGCCCGTTCAAGGACCTCAACACCACGATCCACGGCCAGCGCTTCGTGCTGGAGACATCGTGGACCGAAGCCGATCTCGCGAAAGAGATGGGGACCGACGGTACCAAAGCTTGAAAAATTAAATTCCTATGATAGGATCATCGGCATCCGCCAGATGATCGGCGGTGCGCTGTTTGAAACGTGAATATGCAATGGTTGCAGCGACCCTGGTTGCAGTA
The DNA here is from genome assembly GCA_964416335.1 of uncultured Azospirillum sp. Lineage (GTDB taxonomy): Bacteria > Pseudomonadota > Alphaproteobacteria > CACIAM-22H2 > CACIAM-22H2 > Tagaea. The sequence continues at coordinate 36,442 of CAYQDN010000031.1, read as the reverse complement.
ACATCCCAATAACTTCAAAGGGATAAATACGTTACCGTAACCTATTGTCGCCTGTTGTTTTTGCTGCCGCCATTCTTCCTGCCGCCTCGCGACCGGGGCATCTGGCCGCGCAGCGGGCCGAAGCCGTAGCCGGCGGCGACCAGGGCAAAGCTCGGCAGCACGGGGGCAGGGGCCTGATCGCCGGCCGCCTCGTGCCGCTCGCCGGCCGCGACCGGCGGAACGGCGAGAAGGGCACGCAGCAGCAGCGGCGAGGCGGTCAGCATTTCTCGTCGAGGACCACGGCCGCGTAGCTGAAGCCGGGCTTCTTCGTGTTGGGCTGCGGCTTGGCGCCGGCGCGGTTGTAGCCGGCGGCGGCCGAGCGGTCGGCGTTCCACACTTCGGCGATCGCCTTCATGACGCCTTCGTTGACCTTGCGGGCCGAGCGGATGGCGCTCTCGTTGCGCAGCGCCACGGCGTGCACGCGGTTGAGGGCGGCCTCGATCTCGCCCTGCACGAGGGGCAGGGCGACTTTGAGGGCGGCACCGTTCTCGCGCAGCTGGCGCACGGCCAGCGCGTAGAGGCGCACGAGTTCCTTCTTCTCTTCCTGGAGGGCACCGACTTCCTGCGTCTTCATGTCGGTGATCAGGGCGGTCTCGCGCTCGAGCAGGCTGATGAGGGCGATCGACACCGTGACCAGGCCGTCGATCTGCGCGCGGCAGGTCGGCGCCACCACGACTTTGGCGGCTTCAGTGTGCGGTGCCATTGGCCTTCTCCTGGATCTTGATGATTTCGTTCGCGATGGCCGGGGCGAGACCGATGCCGCCGGCCTTGGTGATGTTCTTGGCGTAGGCGTTGACGAGCATCGAGCGCGTGCTTTCCTCGCCCATGCCGCCGCCGGTCAGGCTGTTGACGCCGACGGTCGAGAACATGTGGTTGAACATCTGCTCGAGGAAGACCGTCTCGAATTCCTGCGCCGTCTTCGTGACGGCCTTGGGATCGACCGCGGTCGGAGAGCCCGGGCGCTTGATCGCCTTGAGGCGGTTCTCGGCAGCGCCGTCGAAGGCGGCGCTGCTTGCGGTCCCGATGTCGATGGGGAGGGCGGTGTTCATCAGAGCACCGAGATCTCGGCCTGGAGGGCGCCGGCGGCCTTGATCGCCTGCAGGATCGTGATCATGTCGCGCGGCGTGATGCCCAGCGCGTTGAGGCCGTTGACCAGCTCCTGCAGCGTGACGCTGCCGGGCAGGACGGCCAGGCGCTTGCCGGCACCGTCGTCGATCTGGATGTCGGTGCGGTTGACCGTCGTGGTCGTCCCGCCCGTCGAGAACGGGTTGGGCTGGCTGACCTGCGGGGTCTCGGTGATGCGGATCGTGAGGGCGCCCTGGGCGATGGCGACCGTCGAGATGCGCACGTTCTCGCCCATCACGATGGTGCCGGACTTCTCGTCGATGACGACGCGGGCCATCTGGTCGGGTGTGATCTGCAGCTGCTCGATGTCGGTGAGGAAGCCCACGACGTCGTTGCGGCGGTTCGGCGGCGGGATGACGAGCACGGTGCCCGGATCGCGGGGGCGCGCGACCGGCACGCCGGCGAACGCGTTGATCGCCTGCGCCATGCGGCGGGCGGTCGTGAAGTCGGGGTTGCGCAGCGTGATGTTGGCGGTTTCCAGCGAGGCGAGTTCGAAGGTCACCTCGCGCTCGACGATGGCGCCGTTGGCCACGCGCCCGCCGGTCGGCGTGCCGCGGGTGACCGAAGCGCCGGCACCTGCCGCGGCGAAGCCGGAGATCGCGACCGGGCCCTGGCCGACCGCGTAGACCTCGCCGTCGGCACCCAGCAGCGGGGTGACCAGCAGCGTGCCGCCCATCAGGTTGGTGGCGTCGCCCATGGCGCCCACGTTGATGTCCATGCGCGTGCCGGTCCGTGCGAAGGAGGGCAGGGTCGCCGTCACCATCACGGCGGCGACGTTCTTGGTGCGCAGGGTGTTCGAAATGTCGCGGGTGTTGACGCCCATCCGCTCGAGCATGCCGATGACCGACTGCTGGGTGAACGGCGAGTTGTTGATCGTGTCGCCCGTTCCGTTCAGCCCGACCACCAGGCCGTAGCCGACCAGCATGTTCTGGCGTACGCCCTCGAAGTCGGCGATGTCCTTGATGCGCACGCGACCCTGCGCGTGGGCATCGCCGGGAGCAAACAGGGCACCGGCCGCCAACATTGTGGCGACGAGTGCGGTGAGGAGGGTTTTGGTTCGGCTCGCCATGATCTTTCTTTCCGCCCGTGGTTCGGGGTTCCCGGGATGTCTTGCGAGCCGCGTGCCATTGGTTAATGCATTGATTTTACGGCATATACAGGGGCGCAAGGCACGCCCGACCCGGCACGAAAGACCGTCTTGCCCGGCAGAAATTGCCGATTGCGGAAAAGACGCGACGACCGCATCTTGAAGCTGTGCCCGGCACTTTTCGCGCCGGGACGGGAGTTTGTCCCATGAAGATCGGCGAGACGGGCGGTCCGCGGTCGGTCGGCGGAACGCGCGGTACAGGACGGACGGGCGGCACCAAGGGCAGCGATTTCGCCAAGCTCCTGGACGAGGCCGGCAAGGGTGCGGACGCCGTCGGCGCCGCGGCCCCGTCGCATGCCGTGGGCGCCATCCTTGGCGCCCAGGAGGTCGAAGATTCGACCCAGAGCCCGGGGAACGGCCGGGCCAGGCAGCGCGCCGGCGACATGCTCGACAAGCTCGACGCGCTGCGCGAGGGGCTGCTTGCCGGCACCATGTCGCGTGGCGCCCTGATGGACCTCGCCCAGATGGTCCGGGCGCGGCCGGAGGCGGGGGCCGACCCCCGGCTCAAGGAGATCCTCGGCGAGATCGAGCTGCGCGCGGCCGTCGAACTCGCGAAACTCGACTTTTCGCGCTGACCTTCAAATTTGATGTGAAATTTTCCGCGCGGCGCGCTATTTGCTCGGCGGCGAGATGGGCAAGTCCGACTCCCCCGCGAGTCGAGCTTGCATAACCCTTGGATTGTCCGGTAGAAGCCGTGCCGAAACAAAAGAATAAGCCATCCACCACGCCGCCTGGTGCCGCCAACGAGGAAGCAATGTCGTACCCCCTGCTGATGCCGGACTACCGGCCCTCGGAAAACGAAGAGTTCATGAACCCGCTGATGCGGGAATATTTCCGGCAAAAGCTGCTCAGCTGGCGTGCCGACCTGCTGAAGGACTCCTCGGAGACCCTCCAGCACCTGCAGGAAGAAACCGTCCCCGAAGCCGACGTGACCGACCGGGCCTCGACCGAGACCGACCGGTTCACCGAACTGCGCACCCGCGACCGCGAGCGCAAGCTGATCGGCAAGATCGATTCCGCCCTGCGCCGGATCGACGACGGCACCTACGGCTACTGCGAAGAGACGGGCGATCCGATCGGCATCAAGCGTCTGGATGCGCGCCCGATCGCCACGCTGTCGATCGAGGCGCAGGAGCGCCACGAGCGCATGGAGCGCATGCAGCGCGAAGACTGAGCTTGGGGGGAGAGTGGCCCGCCCGAAGGCGAGCCACCCCGTTCAGGATATTCCGATCAGGCCTGGGCCAGCGCCGGTGCTTCTGCGGCAACAAGGCACGGAATATAGGCGCCGTCTTTCGGCGACGTGAGCACCACCGTCGTCTGCGTGCCGGTGACGCCCGAGATCGGGCGGATCTGGCTTGCGACGAAGGATTCGAGGTGCCGCACGTCGCGGGCGCGGACCTTCAACATGAAATTCCACGCACCTTCGACCTGGTGGCACTCCTGCACCTCGGCCACGTCGCAGGCTGCGGCGACGAAGCCGGTGGCGCTGTCCGGGCGGTCGAGCGCCACGGCGACCATCGCCAATACCGGATAGCCGAGCCGGTCCGGGTCGAGGCGGACGTGCCAGCCCCGGACGATGCCGGCGGCGACCAGCTTCTTCACCCGCTCGTTCGTGGCGGAAATCGAAAGGCCGATCTTGCGGCCCAGTTCGGCAAGCGATGCGCGGGCATCTTCTTGCAGCGCCTCGAGGAGCGCGTAATCTGTTCTGTCCATGACGCAATATTTTGCGAAGCAAATTGCAAAAGTCAAACGATTATAATATGTAGTACGTATTCTTTCAGGCCATACCATAACTTGTGTGAATCTCCGAAACGCCGAAACCCCCCGCCGTTTCCGGCGGAGGGCTGTCGGGTTCTCCCAGAAGAGCGATCAGAACGGGGAGATTATGTCGAAGAGCTGCTGACCCCAACGCGGCTGCTGGAAGTCGGAGATCTGGCCCTTGCCGCCGTAGGCGATGCGCGCTTCGGCCAGCTGGTCCTGCTTGATTGTATTGACCGAAGTGATGTCCTGCGGGCGAATCACGCCGGCAAGCTGCAGGACGCGGGCTTCGAAATTGACCCGGACCTCCTGGGTGGCCGAGACGACGAAGTTTCCGTTCGGCAGGACCTGGGTGATGATTGCGGCGACACGCAGCGAAACCTTCTCGGCCCGCTGGATGCGGCCCGTGCCATTGTTCGAGGTCGCCGAGCTGAGCCCGCCGAGCGAGATCGGGTTCGCCGTGCTGGTCCCGGTCATCGGCGTCTTGTTGTTGCCGGGCAACCGCTCGATCAGGCTCTGCGTGCCGTAGCCGAGGATCTGCGAGCTGACGTCGGCCGATTCCGAATTGGTGCGCCCGCGCGTCGTCGTGTTGCTGAAATCCGCGCTTTCGTTCGTGATGTCGACGATCACCGTGACGATGTCGCCGACCTGGCTGGCGCGGTTGTCCTTGAAGAACTGGCGTGCACCGGTGCGCCACAACGAGGCACCGCCGCGGCCGTCGTCGACCTGACGCGGCGGGGTGGGCATCGAGATCTTCGCATTCTCGCCCGGGTTCTTGATCGGCGAGAGGGCGGGCCCCTGACCGAGCTCGGTGAGCCGGTCGAAGGTGTTTCCGCAAGCCGCGAGGCTTGTTGCGGCAACTGCCAGGATGGCAAGGCGGGCGAGGGACTTCATGACGGGCTCCGATCTTCCTAGGCGTCGTTTCACTGGGCCTGCAGGGCGGCGAGGCGCGGACCGATCGACACGGCAACCGTGTCGGGACCGACGACCACGCCCTCGAGCTGGCGGTTCGATGTGGTGTTCACGATGCGGATCGTATCGCCGCGTGCGCCGTCCTCGATCGACTTGCCCTGGGCGCTGAGGCTCAGGTTGCCGAACTGGAGGATGATCGTGATGTTGGCGTTGCGCGCGACCAGCGTGGCCGGGCGGACGTCGATCTCGCGGACGGGCTCGCGTTCGCGCAGACGCTGGCGGGCGGTCTGGCCGACGAGCTTGTCAGGGCTGGAAATCAGGTCGCGCTTGCCGGCGTCCTCGCGGATCTGGGCGAACTCGATGTCCTGGGCGCGGATCGTCTCGCCCGCCGCGATCGTGCGGCGCAGGACGGGGAGGCGGGCCGTCGCGAAGATGCGGCCCTGGACGGTGACGCGCTGGGCGCCGGGATGGTTGCCGCCCGCCATCAGCGTGGCGGTGAAGCGGCCGCTGGCACGGTCGAACTGGACCTGGCGCACGTCGATGTCGGACGGCGCGTCGAGCGGCAGCGAGATCGTGAAGTTGCGGCTGCCGAGATCGATCTCGTCGCTGGCGCGCACGCCTTCGTTGGCGAGCGCGTGGCGGAGCGGCGGCAGCACGTCGTTGAGGTCGAGGGTCTTGCCCATGCGCTCGAGCAGGACGCGGTCGAAGCGCGTCTGCGGGCGCCAGGCGAGCCCGTTGGTCCGGGCGATTTCCATCAGCTGCTGGATCTCGATCGAGACGCGCCGGCCGGGGGCCGGGGCGCGCAGCACCGCGCGGTCGCTCGCCACGCCCTCGAACAGGTCCGAGAGCTTCACGAGATCGCCTTCGACCACGACCAGATCCGTGCGCAGGCTCTGCGCCGGGGCAGGGGTGGCGGCCGCGACGATCGCGGCGAAGATGAAGGCGACGAGCAGGACAAAGGGCTTCATGGCGCGTACTCCTGGAACGAAGATCATCAGCGGAGCTGGTTGACCACGTTCAGCATCTGGTCCGAGGCCTGGATGACCTTGGAGTTCATCTCGTAGGCGCGCTGTGCCGTGATCAGCGAGGTGACCTCGTTGACCGCGTTCACGTTCGAGCTTTCGACGAAGCCCTGCTGCAGCGTGCCCACGCCGGCCGTACCCGCCGTGCCCGTGACGGCGTCGCCCGAGGCGGCCGTGGGCATGAAGCTGGTGTTGCCGATGGGCAGGAGGCCCGCTTCGTTGACGAAGGTCGCCATCGTGAACTGGCCGACCTGCTGGGCGGTGTTCTGGCCCGGCAGCTGGACGAACACCTGGCCCGACTGGTTGACCGAGATGTTGGTCGCCGTCTGCGGGATCTGGCCGGGGCCGATCACCGGGAAGCCGTCAGCGGTGACGACCGTGCCCTGGTTGTTGAGCTGCAGCGAGCCGGCCCGGGTATAGGCGGTTTCGCCGGTCGGCAGCGTCACCTGGAAGAAGCCGCGACCCTGGATCGCGAGATCGAGGGAGTTGTCGGTCTTCAGCAGAGAGCCCTGCTCGTGGATGCGGTAGACCGCCGTCGGCTTGACGCCGAGGCCGATCTGGATGCCCGCGGGAACCGTGCCGCCGGCGTCGGAGGCTGCCGTACCTGCGCGACGCTGGCCCTGGTAGAGCAGGTCCTGGAACTCGGCGCGCTGGCGCTTGAAGCCGGTGGTGTTGAGGTTGGCGATGTTGTTCGAGATGACTTCCACGTTCAGCTGCTGAGCGAGCATCCCGGTGGCGGCGGTGTTGAGAGAACGCATGGGTCTATCTCCTATTCAATCGTTCAGGCGACGCGGGCAAGGGTACCGATCGCCTTGCGTGCGCGTTCGTGTTCGTTGTCGAGAATGTGCTGCGCCGTTTCGTAGCGGCGCACGATGTCGAGCATCTGGGTGATTTCGTTGATCGAGACGACGTTCGAGCCTTCGAGCATGCCCTGGTGCACTTCGGTGTGCGGGTCGGCCGGGACGGGATCGACGTTGCTCGAATAGAGGCCGCCGCCAAGGCGCGTCAGCGCCTGCTCGTCGGGGAACGAGACGAGGCGGATGCGGCCGACGCGGTTGGTGCCGCCGTAGACCTCGCCCTGCTTGGTGATCTCGACGTCCGTCTCGTTGGGGTTGAGGCGGATCGGCTGGTTGTTCTGGTCGAGAAGGGTGAAACCTTCCGAGTTGACGATCGTGCCGGTGTTGTCGAGGCGGAAGTTGCCGTCGCGCGTGAAGCGCTGGCCGACCGGCGTGTCGACGACGAAATAGGCGTTGCCGTTGATCATCATGTCGAGCGGGGCTTCGGTCTTGATCGCCTGGCCCGGCCGCGTGTCGCGGTAGGTGCCGATGCCTTCGACGAAGGCGAGCTTGCTCGCACCGTCGCCGCCGACGCCGGGGTTGCCGGCCTTGTTCGTCAGGAACTGGGCGAACAGAAGCTTCTCGGAACGGAAGCCCGTCGTGTTGGCGTTCGCAAGATTGTGCGAGACCGTCTCCATCTGACGGCGCAGCGCGTTCTGGTGCGAGAGCGCAAGGTAAGAAGGGTTTTCCATCGTCTTCGTCCGCTGGTGGGTTGTCGATCGCCCTCTGATGGGGCACACCCTCCCTAAGCAGCCGACGTGCCAGTCCGAAAAACCATGTATTTCAAATGGTTGATTGGGGTGTCGGGGCGACCGAAAGGACCGCCCGGCAATTCCTGCCGGGGTGAAGCTGCCGTTCCGGCTGGCCGGTCCAGGCGGTAAAGTCAGGCAGCGGAAGAAGGAAAACACGATGGATCGGGCGGTTCTTGTTCGTCAGCTGGCCGATGCATTCGCGAACCGCGCACTCCTCTATTGGGAGATCTACCGGGCCTTCGCTGCCGAGATGGGGCCGGCCCGGGCGGCCGAAATACTCGGACAGGCAATCGAGCGGCGCGGCGAGGCGGCGGGTCGTGCCCTGTTCGGCGGACTGGAAACGCCCACCCCGGCGGCGGTCGCGGACGCCTTCTTGGCCGTGAGCCCGGACGAGGGCCGGCTGTTTCCGCACACCCGGACCGACGACCCCGACGGGACCGTACATATAGGTGTGCACCAGTGTCCGCTTCAGGACGCCTGGCGCAAGGCGGGGCTTGGTGCCGACGAGCAGGCGCTGATGTGCCGGATCGCCGGACGTTTCGACAACGGGTGCTTCGGCGTCGCGGGCGTGGGTTTCCGGACCGAAACCTGGGCGCCGGGCCGGTCGGGCTGCTGCCATCTGCACCTGTCGCCCCGGCCGCCGGCTCCGAAATCCGGGCGTTGAATCAGGCCGGAGGCTGGGGCATAGTCCGCGCCCGTTCGAGCCCGCCCTGTCCCCAAGGGCGATCCAGCCGGCCCGGACGACCTGACGGAGCGTAGCGCAGCCCGGTAGCGCATCAGTCTGGGGGACTGGGGGTCGCAGGTTCGAATCCTGTCGCTCCGACCATCAAAGAAGCCCGCCGATCGGAACTCCGGTCGGCGGGCTTCGTCGTTTGGGCGACCAAAGGACAATCGTTTCTTTGGTCAGAGTCACTGCTTGGGAAATTGGATCCGATGCTTCGTCATCCAATTGAGAAGAAGTATCTATCGAAATAGTGGCTGCGTGGATCAGGCGCGAAAGAATTCAGCCGCTCTTTTCACAGCGTGCGCGCCATTAGCTTAAGCACAGCAAGAAAATCCAAAAGCGCATCTAGGGTTCAAAATCTTGACAACCCGAGACGACGCCAACTATCGTTTTTAAGCTACGAACAATAGTTCGCTATCCGAACCTTCTGTAGGCAACCTCGCGCAACGCCACGGCAATCCGCGCAACGGTCGCTTGAGAGGGGGAAGGAAAGGCGGGCCTTAGAAAATTCGAAATCCCCCGGAGGAAACCATGATCAATCGCAGAGCATTGATTGCCAGTGCCGGCGCCACACTTGCGGCGAGCACGATCGGCGCAAAGTCTGCGTCCGCTCAGGGCGCAAAGAGCATCAAGGTCGCCATCGGGCAAAAGGCGATGGCGCCCAATCTCATCAACCTCGTTATCGGCGAGGGACTGGGATACAACGCGGCGGAGGGATTCAGCGCCCAGTTCCTTCTGGTCGGCGGCGTTTCAAATGCGCGCGTGGCCCTCGACAAGGGCGATGCCGACATAGCGACCGGTGTGCCGTCGTTCGGTCTTCCGATCCTCGCCAAAGGCGAATGGGGACGGGCGCTGCATTTCTATCAATATACCTATCCGTACAAGTGGGACGTCGCGACCAAGCCTGGTTCGGCTATGAAGTCGTATGCCGATCTCAAGGGCAAGAACATCGGGGTTTCGGACTTCGCCGGAACGGAATACCCGGTCACGCGGAATGTCCTGCGCAGTATCGGCATCGATCCCGACAAGGACGTCAGATGGACGGCTGTCGGGAACGGATCGACAGCCGGCGTTGCGCTTCAGCGAGGCGCGATCGACGCGCTGGCCTACTACGACACGGGCTTCGGCCAGATCGAGGCCGCCGGAATTGATTTCGAGCTTCTGCCGCTACCCAAGAACGTTCCGATGGTTGGCGGCCAGTTCCTCATGGCCGAGCGGGATCGGATTCGTACGGACCGAGCGATGATCGTGGGATATGGGCGGTCTGTCGCCAAGGCGTCGGTATTCCTGATGGCAAATCCGACAGCCGGTGCGAAGGCGTTCCTGAAGATGTATCCGGAAACTGCGCCGCGGGGCGTCAGCCAGGAAGAGGCGATCAAGTCGATCCTGGTTGCAACCGCGCGGCGTATCAAGCTTTACGAGCCGCCATATGCCGGAGCGAAAATCGGTAGCATCAATCCCGACGAGTTCACGATCGAAGCCCAGATGAATGACATGAAGATCGGCTCGCTGGAAAATTTCTATACCAACGATCTGATCAACGAAATCTGCAATTTCGACAGGGCCGCGATCGAGGCGCAGGCGAAAACTTTCGTCTAGCAGTCCCTGCGGATCTCCTCGTCCCATGAACCCCGCCGTCTCCGATCGTGGGAATGCGGATCACATCTGTGATTCGCATTTCCACGTATTCGGCCCCTACGCCCGGTTTCCGTTGAGCCCGTCTGCCAGCTATCGCCCTCCAGAGGCGACGATCGACGCCTACCGACGCGTAAAAAAACGACTGGGAATATCCCGGATGGTCGTCGTGCAAGGCGGCTGTTACGGAACGGACAATGCCGCCATGCTCGAGGCCGTCCGTGAGCTCGGAATCGACTCCGCCAGGGGCGTGGCAATCGTCGATCCCGAAATCGACAGTACGGCTCTCGCTCGGATGCATGAAGGCGGCGTGCGCGCCATCCGCATCAACGCCATCTCCGACAAATCGGTCGATGAGCGATCCATCAAAACGCTTGCGGGGAAGATTGCGAGCGTCGGTTGGCATATCCAATTCCACGCGTCGCCGGAGCAGGTAACGGCCTGCGAAGCTACGTTGGGCAGCTTGCCCGTGGATGTTTGCATCGATCACTGCGGAAGGGTGGACCCTCGAGCAGGAGTCGATCAGGCGCCAATCGTTTCCATGCTGCGCCTTCTCGACCGCGGTAAGTGCTGGGTGAAGGTGGTCTCCTACAGGTCCGCGGTCGCAGGCCGAGCGCGGACCGAGATGAAACCGATCGTATCGAAGATCGTGCGTGAAGCGCCCGAACGCTGCGTTTGGGGGACCGATTGGCCGCACCCGCTCCTCGATGAGGTGCCCGACACGATGGATCTCCTTTCGGATATCCAAGCCTTTCTCGACGACGGTGCGCTGCGGCGGATGGTCCTCTGCAGCAATCCGGCGAAGCTTTACGGATTTTAGAGTTGAGCGCGAAAAGCAATCGCTCGCAGGAGACGAAACGCGCATCGTCGACGGCGATATCGGCCGGCGATCGCTTCGGGTGCTTGACAAGCCGGAAGGGCGGATTCCACAATACGAACATAAGTTCGCAATCCGAACTAAAGAAAACGGCGGCGATATGACAGAGGAAACGAAGCAGGACAAGAGCATCGTCCAGTCCCTGGCGAAGGGCTTCCAGGTCCTGCAAACTTTTACGAGCGACGAGCCGGAGCTGGTCCTTGCGGAAGTTGCCCGGCGATCGGGCCTCGACAAGGGCACGACGTTCAGGCTGCTCAATACGCTCGTCATGCTCGGCTATGTCGATCGGGTTGAGGGCACGCGGAATTTCCGACTGACCTTTCGCTGCCTCGATCTCGGTTTCAATGCGATCGCGCGTTCGGAACTCCGGACCCAGGCTCGCCCCGTGCTGCGCAACCTGGTTGGTCAGACGAGCGAGGCGGCCTCGATCGGCGTCCTGGACGGATCCGATGTTGTCTATGTCGAGCGCATCCAGGCAGGGCTCGTGCGCCTCGCCGTGGATGTTCGCATCGGCAGCCGCGCCCCCGTTTATTCGACCGCCATGGGGCATGCGATCATCGCCTTCCTGCCGGAAGCGACGCAGGTCGACATTCTTGAGTCCGCTCCGCGGCCCAAGCGTACGGACTCGACGGTCACGGACCTCGGTCGGCTGCTCAAGCGCCTGCGTGCGACGAAGAAGCACGGCTACGCGGTATCCAATCAGGAAAACGTGTCCGGGCTGTGCGTGATCGCGGCCCCGATACTCGATCTCGACGGTGCGCCGCTCGCGGCCGTCAGCGTTGCCGCCCCCACGATGCGCATCACTCCCGAGGAATTCGAAAGCCTCGCCGTGAAGCCGCTTCTCGACGCGGCCCAGCAGCTTTCGCGCGTCCTTCAGGTAATCGGCGGCGCTACGTTCGAAGTCGTTCGCAAATAGCCAGGTATCGATAAGCAAGGAGCAACATATGTCTGTCATGACGAACTTCCACGGCATCATTCCCGCGATCGCCGTCCCGTTCCGCCCCGATCTCAGCATCGACGAGGTCGAACTCGCGCGGCTGGCCGGGTGGCTTTGCCGCCGCAAGGGGATCGTCGGAGTCATGACGAACGGGCACACCGGCGAGGTGTTCTCGCTGACCGCCAAGGAGCGCGCCGAGGTCACGCGGATTGTCGCGACTGCGACGGCCGGCGCCTGTCCGACGGTTTCCTCGGTCGTCTGCGAGGGGATCAAGGAAGGCATCGAGCACGCGTTGATGGCGAAGGAAGCCGGTGCGAAGGCTCTCGACGTCATGCCGCCGCACCATTGGCTGCGTTTCGGCTTCAAGCCCGAACACTGCCTCGACTATTTCTCGGCGATCGGCGAGGCGACGAAACTTCCGCTCATTTGCCATGTCTACCCGGCCTGGACGCGCGCTTCGTTCTCCTCCGGGCTTCTGGCCGAACTCGCCAAGACGCCGCACGTCCAGGCGTTCAAGATCGGCACGCGCGAGATGAACAAGTACGCTCGCGATCTCAAGGCGATCCGTGCTGCGAATCCGAAGAAGGCACTTCTCACCTGCCATGACGAGTACCTGCTCGCGTCGATGGTCCAGGGCATCGACGGCGCGCTCGTCGGCTTCGCCTCGGTGATTCCAGATCTGATTTCGGACCTATTCGAGGCCGTGAAGGCCGGCGATCTGAAGCGGGCAATGTCGTTGCAGGCTATGATCGACCCGCTCAAGGACGCGGTCTACGGCGCCGGCGAACCGACCGGCGAGGCGCATGGCCGGATGAAGGCTGCGATGCAGATCGCTGGCGTGATTCGCGATGCGACGGTACGTCCGCCGACGCATGCACCGAGCAACGAAGAGCTCGCCGAAATTCGCCGAGCCGTCGCGGCGGCAGGCTTGGAGGTCAGGTCGGCAGCCTGATCCCAGGACATAAAAATAATAATAACCTCTGAGGAACGCACCATGTCGCTTGCTGTCGTCAGTCGGACGGACTCACCGCACCCGGAATCAGCAGGCAATCCGCTGATTTCGGTTGCCGAGGTAACCAAGGCCTATTCGACGGCGTCAGGCGCATTCGTTCATGCGCTTGACCGTGTCTCGATCGATATTGCACGCGGCGAATTCGTGTGCCTTGTCGGGCCTTCGGGATGCGGGAAAAGCACGTTGCTGCGGCTGCTCGCCGGCCTGGATGTGCCGACGGAAGGCCATCTCAGGCTTTCCGGCGACGAGCTTTCGGGGCCTTCGCGCAAGGTCGGCGTGGTGTTCCAGGCGGCAAACCTGCTGCCGTGGATGACGGTTCGCGACAATGTGAGCCTGCCGCTGCGCGTGGGGGGCGTCAAAGTGCCCGCGGACGGCCGGATCGAGCGATTGCTTGCTATGACGGGGCTGTCCGATTTCGGCGACAAGTACCCTTACGAGCTTTCCGGCGGCATGCAGCAGCGCGCGGGAATTTGCCGGGCGTTGGTTCGCGATCCGGAAATCCTTCTCATGGACGAACCGTTCGGCGCGCTGGACGCGTTGACGCGGGAACGTCTGAACCTCGAGCTGCAGCGGATCTGGCAGGAGAGCGGAAAGACGATCCTCCTGATCACGCACAGCATCTCGGAGGCGATCTTCCTGGCCGACCGAGTCATCGTGATGTCGGCTCGCCCCGGTCGCATCCTGCGCGACATACGCATTCGCATCCCGCGTCCCCGAACCTTCGACGAGATCGTTCTCCACCCGGACTATGCCAATGTCGCGCGCGAAGTTCGCGCCCTTTTGAATGCGCAGGAGAACGGCCATGACTGAAGCCGCGAACAGTGCTGTGCGAGTCTTTGCCAAGGTCGAAGGCCGCGGCCGCTCGAGATTCGATTCCATGATTGCGTGGATAGGGCTCGCCGTCCTTATCGCCGCATGGATCGCCGCAGTCGAACTGATCGGGCTTCCGTCCTACATCCTGCCGAGACCGGAAGCAGTGTTGCGCGCCCTCTGGTCCGGCCTGGCCGTCAATCCGTCGAGCCCGCTCGGCTACTACATCCCCCTCTGGGGCACGTTGAGCAACGCGGCCGTCGGATGCCTGATCGGCGTCGCACTTGGCCTCGTGATCGGATCGCTGATGGCGGAGTTCGAGGCCGTCGAAAGGCTCGTGATGCCATATGCATTTGCATTGCAGAGCCTGCCGAAGGTAGCCGTTGCTCCGCTGATCGTGATCTGGTTCGGCTTCGGCGACGGCTCGAAGACGGCGATCTCCGCCCTCCTGTCGTTCTTTCCAGTGCTGATCAACAGCTTCACGGGGCTTCGCGCGATCGAACCGGAGCGAATCGATCTCATGCGGTCGCTCTCCGCGACCCGGTTCGAGACTTATCGCATCGTCAAACTGCCCAATGCCGCACCCTTCATCTTTGCGGGCCTCGACATGGCGGTCGTCTACGCACTGCTCGGGGCCATCGTCGCCGAGTTCCTCGGCGCACAGCGCGGAATGGGCGTCGTCATTACGCAGGCACAGGCGGTCTCGGATGTCGCAGGTGTGTTTGCGGCCCTGGTGATCCTGGGCGCCGTTGGAATCTGCCTGCATTCCATCGTCCGGCGGGTAGAAGGGCTTGTCGTGCATTGGGGCGGAAACAGAAACAAGAACTCATAAAAGGGAGAATGACATGACGACACGACGCAAGTTTCTTGCGACAGCCGCGGCTGGTGCGGCGGCAGTCGCATTCCACCCGGTTCGTTCGCGTGCGGCGGACCTTCGCAAGATTCGATTCGGCGTTGGGCTCAGGGCACTGAATGCGACCGTCATCAATTGCGTGATCGGCGAGGCTCTCGGCTACAACGCCGCCGAAGGGTTCACGATCGACGTGCAGGCGCTCGGCACGAACTCGAACGTTCAGGTCGCCACTGACCGCGGTGCCGTCGATATCGGCATCGGCGTTCCCTCGACGATGCTTCCCCTGCTCGCGAAGAACGAATGGCAGGGCGCGAAGTTCTTCTATCAGTACACCTATCCCTATAAGTGGGATGTCGCGGTCCTGCCGAGCGCGGCGATGCGGGAGTACGGCGAGCTCAAGGGGAAGAAGATCGGTGTCTCCGATTTCGGAGCGACGGAATTTCCGGTCACGAAGAACGTGCTGCGATCGCTTGGCCTCGATCCCGAGAAGGACGTGAGCTGGGTGTCGGTCGGCAATGGCACGCAGGCGGGCATCGCGCTCCAGCGCGGCGCCATCGACGCACTTGCCTATTTCGACACCGGCTTCGGGCAGATCGAGGCGGCTGGGATCGAGATGAAGTATCTTGCGCGCCCCAAGTCACTTCCGATGATCGGTGGCCAATTCCTGATGGCCATGCCGGCGATGTTCGAGAAGGACGCTGCCCTGCTCGCTGGTTTCGGTCGCTCGGTCTGCAAAGCCTCGCAGTTTCTGATCGCCAACCCGACCGCGGGCGCAAAGGCCTTCTTGAAGATGTATCCGGAGACTGCACCCCGCGGGAGCAGCGAAGAAGATGCGGTGAAGGCGATCCTGCAGTCGATCAGCCGCCGCATCACGCTCTATTCGCCGCCCTACGCGAATACAAAGATGGGCGCCATGCGTGAGGACGAGTTCCGTACGGAAGCCGAGATGAACAGCCTCACGATCCGCGACTACTCGTCCGTCTTCACAAACGCGCTGATCGGCCGAATCAACGATTTCGATGCCGAGCGTGTGAAGTCGGAGGCGGCGTCCTACCGCGGATGACACAGTTGGAAAAAGTGCAGAAGCAATCCGCGCTCGTTACCGGGACAAGCTCTGGTATCGGGCGTGCGATTGCCGATCGACTTCTGGAGAGTGGCTGGAACGTTGTCGGCGTCGATGGTGCGGCGCCGACGATTGCGCATGCCGATTTTAGTCATATCGCAGCGGATCTGACCAACCACGACAGGCTGAAAGACGCCTTGGCAGGGTCCGGCCCTTTTCGGGCGTTTGTTCACGCGGCTGGCTTCATGCGGACGGGAAAGCTCGGCGAACTGTCGGTCGAAGATGGCGCTGGCATGTGGCGAGTTCACGTCGAGGCAGCAACCACGCTTGCAAACATCGTCGTCCCGGGAATGCCGAACGAAGGGCGGATTGTTCTGATTGGCAGTCGTACGGCCTCCGGCGCTGCTGGGCGCAGTCAATATGCGGCCAGCAAATCGGCACTGATCGGGCTCGCACGTTCGTGGGCGATCGAACTCGTCCAACGCGGCATAACCGTCAACGTCGTTGCACCTGCAGCGACGAACACGCCGCTTCTGAACGATCCGGCACGCGCGCGCACAGCGCCGGTTTTGCCGCCGATCGGTCGGTATATCGAACCGTCGGAAATTGCCGCATTGACCGAGTTTCTGCTCGGGCATGATGCAGGGGCAATCACGGGACAAACCATCGCGGTCTGCGGTGGGGCATCGCTCTAATCGGGCAACAGGAATAGTAGAGATTCTGGAGTAAGCAATGACTGTTCGTATCGTCGATGTGCGCGAAGTGACCAAGCCGATTTCCTCGCCGATCCGCAACGCCTACATCGATTTCACGAAGATGACATCGAGCTTGGTGGCCGTCGTCACGAACGTCGAGCGGAACGGGAAGCCGGTCGTCGGCTACGGCTTCAATTCCAATGGCCGCTACGGGCAGGGTGGGCTGATCCGCGAACGGTTCCGTGCTCGTCTGCTCGAGGCCGAGCCGAAATCGCTGCTGGACGCGACGGGCGAGAACATTGATCCCGACCTCGCTTGGGCGGCGATGATGTCGAACGAGAAGCCCGGCGGGCACGGCGAACGCTCGGTCGCTGTCGGCACACTCGACATGGCGATCTGGGACGCCGTCGCGAAGATCGCCGGCAAGCCGCTGTTCCGGCTGCTCGCTGACATGCACGGTCTGAAGGCCGACCCGAAGGTTTTCGTCTACGCGGCCGGCGGTTACTACTATCCCGGCAAGGGCCTCGACGCGCTGAAGAACGAGATGCGCGGCTATCTCGAGCGCGGCTATAACGTCGTCAAGATGAAGATTGGGGGCGCGACGATCGACGAGGACCGCACGCGTATCGAGGCGGTACTCCGCGAGATTGGCCCGAAGAACCGACTCGCTGTCGACGCCAACGGCCGCTTCGATCTGGAGACCGCGATCGCCTACGCCAAGATGCTGCGCGCTTATCCGCTGTTCTGGTACGAGGAGGCGGGTGATCCGCTGGATTATCACCTGCAGGCTTCGCTGGCCGAATTCTATCCGGGCCCGATGGCGACGGGAGAAAACCTGTTCAGCCACCAGGACGCGCGCAACCTGATCCGCTACGGCGGCATGCGTCCCGACCGTGACTGGCTGCAGTTCGACTGCGCGCTTTCCTACGGGTTGTGTGAATACCAACGAACGTTAAAGGTTCTGGAAACGCACGGCTGGTCACCGCGCCGCTGCGTGCCGCACGGCGGCCACCAGATGTCGCTCAACATCGCGGCTGGCCTGGGGCTTGGTGGCAACGAAAGCTATCCGGACCTGTTCCAGCCCTATGGCGGTTTCCCGGACGGTGTGCGCGTGATCGACGGCCACATCACGATGCCCGAGCTTGCGGGCATCGGGTTCGAGGGAAAGTCAGATCTAATTGCAGAGATGCGCGCGTTAGCAAGTTAGATTTGAGGCAGATAGGATAGTGGTACTTCCGACCAATTTGGCGTGGCGCGCCGTACAAAGGACTATTGATCCATTGGTCGCTAATTCAAATTTCTTGGCACGCCTTCGAGGAACCGAATTGCAGACCAAGGGAATCATGCTTCGTCGATCGGCGCGGCTCAATTACCGAACTTCCAGACGATCTAGAGCCCAAAAAGGGTAGGGGCGAGCCCAGCTTCCGGCGAGCACTCGTTTCCCTTGGTTTCCACTCGTTTCCCTTCGTTGCCGAAAATTATGGAAACTGCCATTGAAATCATTGAATAACTAGAAGTCTGGGGGACTGGGGGTCGTAGGTTGGAATACGACCGACTCTATTCAAGCGAGCAGGCTCCGGAGTGAGACCGAGCGCAACTGAGACTGCCCGGAATAACTTAACGGCGTGTCCGCTGAACCGGGGGCAGGCCAGGGTTACGCAAGTCGCAAGTAGATGCGTGGCCGACAGGTTGGGAGAGCCATTTGCCTTATCGATTTCCGAAATGCACACGCAACTCGGCACCGGTGGCCGAGCAGCGATCATAGACTGCGGTCGCGGCGGCGACGTCTTGGAGTGCCGTACCGGTCGAATCGAAGATCGTGATCTCGTCTTGGTTGCTACGACCCGCTCGGCGCGCGGACAGAACATCCGCAAGTTCGGCGTGAACGGTTTCGGCAGACATTTTGCCTGCAGCGATGGCGTGATGGAGATCGCCGATTTCAGAGCATTGCGCGAGCACGTCGACCACCACTTTGGCTGACGCCATCAGTGCTGGCGCGATTTCCTGTTTGTCTTGCGAATCTGCCCCGACCGCAGCGATGAACGTGCCGGGCTTTACCATATCCAGCTCAAGATAATGTCGCTGTGAGGGCGTGCAGGTAACGATCAGATCGCTGCTCCTTGTCGCCTGGGCGAGATCGGCCGTGGCAAGAATCGAAATCCCGAGTTCCTTGCCCATCTCTTCAGCGAAACTCTTGGCGCGCGCCGGGTCCAAATCGAAAGCGAATGCTCGTTCAAGCGGACGAACAAGTGCGAGCGCACGTAGCTGGGCGCGGCCTTGGGCGCCAAGGCCGCAGATCGTCGCAACACGAGCGTCGGGCCGGGCCAATTCACGAGCCGCAAGTCCGGTCGCAGCCGCTGTGCGGATAACGGTCAGCGAGGCCGAATCCATGACCGCAAGCGGGAACCCATTTTCGGCATCGCTTAGCACGACAACCCCCTGGATCGTCGGCAGGCCAAAGCGCCGGCTGTTTCCCGGGAAGTTGGCATTCAGCTTTGCGGCAAAGCGGGCGGTGGGTGCAGTCGTCCCGGCAGCCTTGATATGGAATCCACCGCCAGGAACGTGAACTCCAAGAATTGCGGGCCCAAATGTACGGCCCTCCGCGTGCGCGATGAAAGCGCATTCAACCGCGGCCATGCAGGACTGAAGGTCTAGTAAGCGTTCAACGTCGGAGGCAACCAGGATAAGGGTTGTACGGGGATTGGCGTCTAAAGCCGCGCTGACAGGTGAATTGGTCAACATCGTTCTCCTGTTCAGGCCTTCGCGGGTTTCCAGTTGTGCGTTTCCGCCTGGAGGTTCCTGCACCACGCATAGAGGGCGTCGTAGACGTGCATGCCGACCTCCAGCATGGCGTGGTCGCTATGCGGAAAATTCGCGGATAGTCCGAGGGAGACGGCCAAGAGGCCCGGCGACTGCGGCGTCAGCTCGGGTTGCCCCGTGTCGGCACCGCGGACGATCATGGCGAGCTGGTCGAGGGCCGGATCGCGGATGCCAAAGACCTTTATGAAGCCGTCAAACGAGCAGAGTTCGCCGTCGTGCGAAAAGGGTTCCGCACCGGGGATATCGTAGGCGACGGCGCCGGTTTCAGCGGCAACCGCGAATACCCGATCGGTCGGCACGTAGAGGAATTCGGCCTCGGGATCGATGAAACGGCGGACAAGCCAGGGACATGCGATGCGATCGACCTTCGGACGCTCGCGCGTAATCCATTTACCCGGCGCAGCGCCAACCTTCAAACGGGTCGGCAGCTTTAGATCTGTCCAGCCGACAATGCCAGATTCAAGGTATGTCGCGTCCAAGCCGGCCTGCCGTAGCGCCTTTGCTGCGTTCTGGCTGACCTCGTGGCCATGCACGCAGTAGACGACGATTTGCCGCCCGGTCGGCAAGCCACCCTTCCAATTGGCAATGTCATCAGGGTCTCGGCGAACCGCGCCGACGATCATGGTGTCGTCCGCTTCGAATCGCTGTTGCCGACGAACGTCAATCGTCAACGGCGCCAAGCCGGTTCCGATCAACGGATGTAGAGCCTGTGGCGAAATTCCGGGGAAATCGACGTCCATATGCACAAACCTCGCCTAGCGAGTTGTGCAGAGCTTGGACGTCGGGCGCCGTCTAATGGGGAGTCTGCGGTTCCCCTTATTTACTTTCCTTACGCTCGCGTCAAATTACCTGCAAGCATTTTCGAAACCTCTGACGCTACCGTGCCGCCGTCTTCTCAAGACTCCACCATCTTCATCGCGCCCTTTTTCGCCTTCCAGCCGTAGTGCCCGCCCGTCATGTACTTCGCGTCGAAGCCTCTGTCGCGGAGCGTGTTTGCGGTCTGACAGCCGATATGAAAGCCGTAGACGCAGAACGTCACGACCGGATCTTCCTTGGAGAGTTCGCCAATCCAGTCATCGATACGCTCGGGATCACGCCAGACGGCACCGTCCATCATGTCTGTCGCCTTGGTGATGTAGTGCCGAGGACGTGCGTCGATTACCTGGACGCGCTTCCCGGACTTCAGCATCGCCTCGACTTCTTCGACACTGACCGACGGCATGCCATCGAACTCGGGCTGTACGAGCTTTGGTGGAGGGGCGATTTTCGTCGCGTTCTGGTATCGCTGCTCGACGATCTGCCATGCAATATTTCGCATGAACGCCGCGATGTAGGCGGTCACGTTGGCGCCGAAGTCGATGTGATAGGCGTGTTCGTACAGATCCATTGCCAGGATAGGTATTCCGCCGGCGACGGTGTGGCCATCGTCGGTCGCGACGTGATTGATCAGGCGGCCATCACGCGGCACGAAGCTGAGCAGGACCCAGCCGGCGCCTCCGGTTGCCGCCAACGAACCGGCAAGCCCGATGAACTCGTCGCGCCAGCGATTGACCGAGCCGAAGTCGCGGATCAGAGCTGAAGCCATTTCGGCCGGTACCGCGCGCCCGTCGCCGCCGATCGACGCGAAATACAGCTCATGCAGCAGCATCGAATTCAGCGCCGTGAATTCGTCACGCTTCAGCCGGTGAATGACATCAGGCGGTGTCCCGGTGCGATCGAGAACCTCGAGCTGCTCGGTGATTGAATTGAGACGGTTGACCGTTCCGCCGTAGTTGATCTCGTAGTGGCTCTCGATCAGGTGGGGCGAGATACCGTTCAGAGTCCACGGACGGACAAAGAGTGGCGCGATCGAATATTTCATGGCGATGTCCCTAACCCGGAAAATTGGTGAGGCGAACTAGGGCTATGGCATCACTCCCAGAATAGCTTTTCTGCCTCACGCTCGGCCGTTGCCCTGGTAAGGCCGATGTCGTTAAGCAGATGGTCATTGAGCTCGCCCAGAGCCCGTCTCTGGCGATGTGCTTGAATCCAGAGCCAGATTTGGTCGAAACATATTCCAATCCAGCGAAATAGCGCTTCCTTGGCGGACCGACCTCCCGCTGCGGGATTGCAGTGGCAATCAACTGCCATGTGATCGTCAAGAGCGTGTGCCATCTGCGGGCCTCCTTGCCCGATAGTCATTTTCTTCGATGGCGAAGGTTTAGGCGGTTAGCCGACTTGCTCGCAAAGCATCGTTTCTCTACCTTGCCCTAATTATTCTCAGGCTAAGAAGGTTGGTTATGCTCCGCCGACTGCCATCACTAAATGCACTGAAAGCGTTTGAGGCCGCCGCCCGTCATGAAAGCTTTACGCGTGCGGCCGAGGAGCTGTCGGTGACGCAAGGTGCCGTCAGCCATCAGGTCAAAGCGCTGGAGACAGAGCTCAGGTACAAGCTTTTCAATCGCGAGCACCAGCGGCTCGTCATCACCGACGCCGGCCGCGAGTATCTGACGGTCATCCGCGACGCGTTCGATCGAATAGCCCTCGGCACGGCACGCCTGACGAAGCGGCAAACCTCCGGTGTCCTTACCGTAAGCACATCTCCGGATTTCGCCGCGAAATGGCTCGTACATAGGCTCGGGCGGTTTTCGGAACTGCATCCGGAAATCGACCTACGGGTTTCGGCGGCCATGCATCATGTCGATTTTGCGCGCGAAGATGTCGACATGGCGGTTCGGCACGGTTCCGGTAACGCAAGCTGGAGTGGTCTTGATGGTGTCCGGCTGACCACGGAAGTGTTGTTTCCCGTGTGCAGTCCGCATTTGCTGGGCAATCCGAATCGCACCCTTAAGGCATCGAGCATTTTGAAGTTACCGCTGCTTCATCTCGATGATCACGCTGGTTGGAACCGATGGCTAAGCGGCGCCAAGGTGCAGCCGGCCAAGCCGCTGCAGGGGCTCATCATGAACCGCGCCAGCATGGTAATCGATGCCGCCGTAAACGGGCAGGGGATTGCACTGGCACGTACAACACTTGCGGCGTGGGATTTGATCAACAAGCGACTGGTTGCACCGTTTACCGAAACACTGCCGCTGTCGAGCGCTTATTGGATCGTAGCGCCGCAAGCCACCGCCGACCTTCCGAAGATCGTGACGTTCAGGAACTGGTTGCTGGCCGAGGCGGCCGAGGATCGCGTGCAAGTCGCAAAGGCGACGTCGTAGCGATGGTGTCCCAGACGTCAAACCGTTTGGAGCCGGACATGAGGTGGGCTTTTGCGCGGGTCTTCATTGCCCTCGGTTTCCACTCGTTTCCTTTCGTTGCCGGAAATTATGGAAACTGCAATTGAAATCATTGAATAAATAGAAGTCTGGGGGACTTGGGGTCGTAGGTTGGAATACGACCGACTCTATTCGAGCGTGCAGGCTTGGGAGTGGGACCAAAGGAATATCGATCCTAGGATCAGTCGCTCGATTCCCTTTGGGGCGCTGAAGGCATCGAATCAGGAAATTCAGGCGAGCTAGTCACGCCGGCGGGTGCGGAATCGCGGCGAGTAGTTCCTTTGTATATTCCGCCTTCGGTGCGCCAAGTACTTCTTCGGCCGTACCCTGCTCGACGATCTGCCCCGTCTTCATGACGATCACCCGGTCGCAAAGCAGGCGTACGACGTTGAGATCGTGGGAGACGAAGAGATAACTCATTCCGAGCCTGCCCTTGAGTTCCTCCAGGAGATTCAGGACAACCGCCTGAACCGAAACGTCGAGTGCCGCGGTCGGTTCGTCCAGAATGACGAGATCGGGATCGAGTGCTATGGCACGGGCGATGCCGACGCGCGCCTTTTGTCCACCCGAAAGCTGGTGCGGAAAACGGTCGATCAGCTCGACTGGCAGGCCGACGAGGCGGGCCAGCTCTTCGCAGCGCGCCCGCACGGCATCGCCCCCCGCGATCGTACCCATGCGCATGATCGGGTCGGCAATGGCCCGTTCGGCGGTGAATCGGGGATTGAGGCTGTCGGTCGGGTCCTGGAAGACCATCTGGATGCGCCGGCGGTGGGGGGAAGCCGCGAACTCCTTCGCGGGGATTGCACCGATGTCGGTGCCGTCGAAGACGATCCGGCCGCTGCTCGGATCGATCAGCCGCGTGACCATCATCGATGTCGTCGACTTGCCACAGCCCGACTCGCCGACCAGCCCCAGTGTCTCGCCTTTGGCGATGGAGAAGCTGATTCCGTCGACGGCGCGGAAGGCCGGCTGAGGGGTCGTCGCCCGGCCCAGGAACTTGCCGAGAAATGCTCCCGTGGCAGGTCGGACGTATTCCTTCACCAGATTCTCGACTTGCATCAGTGGCCGCGCGGCTGCGGATACCGCCCTTGGCGATTGCGTCTTGGCCGGCGGTGCATCCGGCAGCAAGTCGGAAAGCCGCATCCCAATGCGCGGCGTCGCCTGCATCAGCTTGCGGGTATAGGGATGCTTCGGGGCGCGGAAGATCGTGGCCGAGTCCGCCGTCTCGACGACGTTGCCCTTCTCCATAACCACGACCTTGTCGCAGTAGGCCGCAGCGAGTCCGAGGTCGTGCGTGATCAAGATCGTCGACATGCCGCGTTCGCGCGTAAGTTCGACGATCAGGTCCATCACCGCCTTCTGCGTCGTGACGTCGAGGCCGGTGGTCGGCTCGTCCGCAATCAGCAACTGCGGCTGGCAGGCGATTGCGAGGGCGATCACGACGCGCTGGCACATGCCGCCGGAAAGTTCGAACGGATAGGCGTCGTAGCGTTCCTCGGGGCGGGCGATCTTGACCTTTGACAGGGCCTTGATAGCGCCTGCTTTCGCCGTCTCGCGGGTTGCCTGGACGTGCTGCAGGAGCACGTCCTCGATCTGCTTGCCGACCTTACGGATCGGGTTCAGCGCCGCACGTGGATTCTGGAAGATCATAGATATTTCGCGGCCGCGCAGATCGCACATCTGCGCTTCGCTTGCCGAGACGAGATCGATGCCCGAAAAGGTGATCGAGCCATCGGCGACCTTGCCGGCCCGATCGAGGATCCGCACCACCGCATAGGAGGTCACGGATTTTCCCGAGCCGGATTCGCCGACGATCGCGACCGTCTCGCCCTTCTTGACGCTGATGTTGATCGCCTTGACGGCCTGGACGGTACCGCGCCGTGTGGCGAACTCGACCGTGAGGTTCTTGATGTCAAGAAGGGGCGGAGAACTCATATCGACGGCCTCAGTTGCGCCGTTGCGGATCGACGAGATCGCGCACGCCGTCGCCGAGCAGGTTGAAGCAAAACACCGCGATCATCAGCGCCAGCCCCGGAAAGAAGGCGATCCACCATTCGCCGGAGACGATGAAGCTCGCACCCTCCGCGACCATGATGCCCCATTCGGGCGTCGGCGGGCGCACGCCGAGCCCGATGAAGGAGAGGCCGGCGGCGTTCAAGATGGCGTAGCCCATTGTCAGCGACATCTGGACCGCCATGATCGGCATGATGTTCGGTAGGACCTGCGTCAGCAGAAGGCGCCAGTCGGAATTTCCCGAGAGGCGGGCTGCCTGCACGAAGCCGGCCTCACGCCGCACGTTCGCTTCGGCGCGCGCGACGCGGGCATAGAGCGGGAAATTGACGATTGCCGTCGCCAGGACGATGTTGGTGACGCTGTTGCCGAGGGCCGCCACGATGCCCATCGCCAGCACGAAGAGCGGGAAGGCCATGATCGTGTCGGCGATGCGGCCGACGACCTTGTCGGCCCAGCCGCCGAAGAAACCGGCCGTCACGCCGGCAAGCCCGCCCAACACGAAGACGAGCGCGACGGAGAATATCGCGATCGAGAAGTCGAGCCGGGTCGCGACGACGACTCGGCTGAGGATGTCGCGACCGATCTGGTCGGTGCCAAACCAGTGCGCCCGGCTAGGCGCCTGAAGGGCAGCTGCCGTGTCGCTCGCCAGCGGGTCGTACGGCACGATCAACGGGCCGAAGAGCGCCGCAAAGAGGATCAGGGTAAATAGGCTGAAGGCGAGACCGGTGATCGGATTTTCGGCGACGACATGCCGGCCGTGCGCCCAGAGGCTCTTGGACGGTGGGGCATCGAAGCGAAGGGCCGGGGCGGCCTCGGTCTTACTGACGTCGGTCACGTCTTCAGCCCTCGAGCCTGACGCGGGGATCGATGACGCCGTAAAGCACGTCGATCAGCAGGTTCAGCGTCACGTACATGACCGCCATCGTCAGCACGAAGCCCTGAATCGGCGCATAGTCGGAGGCGATCAGGGCCTCCACGGCATAGGAGCCGATACCCGGCCAGGCGAAGACCTTTTCGACCAGTACGTTCGCCCCGAGCAGGAACGAGAACACCATGCCCAGCGTGGTGACGATCGGCAGCATCGCGTTTCGGAAGGCGTAAGTGCCGTTGACCTTGCTCGTGGTGAGGCCGCTGGCGCGCGCCGTCCGCACGAAATCGGCTCCGAGCACCGCCAGCATCGAAGCGCGCGTCATTCGCGTGATTGGCGCGAGCGAAAACACCGCGAGGGTCAGTGCCGGAAGGATCAGCTGCGCGAAAGCGCTGCGGAAGGTCTCGAAATCGCGTGCGACCAGTGTGTCGATCAGCAGGAAGCCGGTGACGCGCGGCGGCTCTGTCGCAAAGACGTCGAGCCTTCCGAGCGGGGCAGGCGACCAGCCGAGCAGAAAATAGAAGACATAGACCAGCAGAAGCCCGGTGAAGAATACCGGCAGCGAGACGCCGGCCGTGGCCACGACACGGCAGAGATGGTCGATCCAGGACCCCTGCCTGACCGCGGCCAGCACGCCCAACGGCAATGCAACCATCATGGCGATGAGGAGTCCCACCACAGTCAGTTCCGCGGATGCCGGCAGTCGTGCGGCAATGTCCTTGGTTACCGGCTGGCCGGTCGTCAGTGACTGGCCGAGATCGCCCTTCACCAAGGCCGAAACATAGGAGACGAACTGCCGCGGCAGCGGCTGGTCAAGGCCGAGCTTGCTGCGGATCTCGGCAATGGCCTGCGGCGAGGCTGCCGGCCCCGCGAAATAGGCGGCCGTATCGCCCGGCAGGACGCGCGTCAGGAGAAACGTGACGACGATCACGCCGATCACGGACGGGACCGTGGTTAGCAATCTGGCACCGATCATCCGAAGTATGACGCCGATTCCTTCTTCTTGCTTTGCCGAACCGGGCGGCTCAGCTCTTCGTCAGGTAGCGGAAATCCGGCTCGCGGCAGGGCTGGAACTGATAGCCGCCGATGTTCTTCTGCAGAGCCACGTCGTGCGTGGGCTGGGCGATCGGCACCATTGGAACTTCGCGTTCCACCAGCGAAATGAACTCGACGACGGTCTTGTCGTAGACCGTGCGGTCGGCAGCGAAACGGGCTTCGTCGACCAGCTTGTCGAGTGCGGGGTTCTGGTAGGCTGCGATGTTGAAGATCGAGTTGTTGCCGTGCATCGTCCAGAACAGATAGTAGTCCGGATAGTCGAGCCAGCCCGCAAAGCGGTTGAGGACCATCGGATTGGTCTTCTTGGCGATCTCCGTGCGGAAGTTGGCGCCCGGAACCTTGGTAATCTCTGCATTGATGCCGATAGCTCCCAGCGCTTCCTTGATCAGGATCGCCATGGGTTCGGCTACCGTCGCGTTGCCGGCGTCGAAGAGCAGAGTGGTGGCGAATCCACCGCCCGCGGCATCGACCAGCGCCTTCGCCTTCGCCGGATCGGTCTTGTATGGGAAGGGTTGAGGCCAGGCGACCTTGGGTGCCTCTGGCCCGCCCGACATGTCGACGCCGCGCCCAAACAGCGAGGCCTGCAGCATCTTCTCGTAAGGCATGGCCCAGGCGATCGCCTGACGCAGCTTGGTGTCCTTGAACGGCCCCACAGCCGTGTTCAGGTAGAGCCCCCAGACGCCATTGGGGATCGGGACGCCGACGACGTTGACTTTGCCCGCATCGAGGAGATCCTTGAAGTCCTTGGGGGGCAATCCGTAAGAAACGTCGGCATCGCCGCGCTCCATCAGGGCGCGCCGGGTGGAGGGCGAGGCGATGTCACGCGCGATGATCCGGCGCAGGGCCGGTAGCTTGCCCGAGGTCCATGCGTCGTTGCGCACGTAGATAGTCTCGACGCCGGGCTTCCAGCTCTCGACCTTGTAGGCGCCCGATCCGGCGATATTGTTCTTCAGCCATTCCTTCGCCCAGGGATCATCGCCCCCGTTCTTGATCGCCAGTTCCGAGTCAAACACGAACGGGATCGTGACGGCGAGATTCGGCAGGGTCATCTTGTCTTTACGAAGGAAGTCGATCCGGAAGGTTTTGTCGTCGACGACGACGAACTGCTCGGGCTTCTCCAGCGAGCCGGCGTTCATCTGCGTCGTCGCGAAGCCGCCGATGGAAACGGCACGATCGAGCGACCACTTGACGTCCTTGGCCGTCACCTTCCGTCCGGAATGGAACGTGGCGTCGCGCAGCTTGAAGGTGCAGCTCATGCCGTCGGCGGCAATCTGCCAGCTTTCCGCCAACTCGCCCTCGAGCTCGCCCATCGTGATCGTGTTGCCGCCGCCGCCCGGGATCGGCACAGGCTTGAACCGCAGCAGCCGGTCGTAGCAGTTGAGCGCCACGCCGTTGACAGGTTGAGACGAGCCGATGCCCTGCATGTCCAGGCTGTTCGGGCCGTACTCCTGCAGCAACAGCAGTGTCTCGTTCCGGCTTGGCGCCTGGGCTTCCGCCGCATTGCGGATGGCGAACGGTGCTGCAAGGCCTGCTGCAATGACTGTGCGGCGAGTGATCATCTTGAGGCGATCCTTGTTTCGCTGTGCTGGATGGGTGGGCGCGTGACGCCTGTTGCAAACAGACGATCCGCCGCAGATGGCAACCTGCCGAAAATCGGATCCCGATCTTGATATCTGCGCATTGAAGCTCACGAAGCACGCGCCATGCCAAGATCCATCTTATTGATCTATTAGGGACATTTTCGATCCGAACACCCTCAAGGATGCGATGGCAGATCAATTGCGGAAGGATTGGGCAATCCCATGGCACGGGCTATTCGACTGAAGTTTCAGCAACGAGTGCGCTGACGGTATGGCGGCGAGATTGGCCGAGAGCAGCGCGGCCGGGCCACTCTCAGGAATCCGGAAATCGTTCCAGAGAGGCGTCAATCAAATGTGCATAAAGTGCTCGCATGAACGCGCCGGGGATGCGGATCATCTCAGGATGGAGTGCTGAAATGGTGCCGGCTATTTTCGAGACTTGCGGACTGAGGGAGACAGGCAGCTTGCCACCTGGCCATACCGACCGTGGCGGCACCGATTGGATGAATTCGAGGAGCTGCCAAAGTATCGGTCGGTACCCTTCCTCGATCGTTAGCAGCTCGAGTTCAAAGGATTGAGCGTCCATCTCGAGCACCAAGGTCCGAGTCACGGCGAAAGCAGTCGCGTTGCGCCGATTGCTGCCGAGATAGGCGAGTTCCCCGAAATACCGATCGGGGCCCAATCGGGCGAGGGGCTGATACTTACTCTGCCCTGCAATCTGACGGACAATTGAGACCTCGCCGGAAATGATCCGGTATGCGGACGTGCCGGGATGGCCTTCATAAAAGATTCCGGATTGCGGCTCAAAGGTCCGTGATCGGACTTCTCCCGCAGCGGCAAGCGGAATTCCATCGAGCAGAATATGGGAGGCTATCCCTTGGGCTGGGATTGGCATGCGCTTGGATAAATGGGGACGGGCCGGCGTGTTCACGATCAGGATCATGGGCCGCTTGATCTTGTGAACCAAGGCGAATGAGCGGTTGTCATATTGCTGCTTTCCGATCGACGGGCTTGGTCACGCCGAGCGAGCCGTGGCGCTTGAAAAGGCAATAAATCGAATTGTTCGCCGATGAGCCTTCGATTTTTGGCTCGATCAGATTCGTGGAATGCGAATCAACGGCGAGACCAGACACCTGAAGCGATCGCAGCTGCCAGCGTTACTCCGTACAATACGAGCGCCATCGCCAGGGCAACGAACGCCCATTCCAGCGAGGCCGTTGCCGAGAGCGCAGCCCAGCCGCCCCCTACGGCGATCATCATCCGCAGCATGCCGGCGAGCAGCGGCCACGACAGGCGACCTGCACCTCGCGAAGCGAAATACAGCGACAGCCCGAGACCGAAGAATCCGTAGATCGGACCCTCATAGCGAAGATATGAGATCCCAGTCTCAAGCATGCGCGGATTTTTGCCGAACTGGTTGATCCAGAACTCGGGCCAGATCGCTGCGGCGATGCCGAATGTCTCGGTTATGGCGAGCGACAGGGCTCCGCCGGTCAACGCGATCAGCAGCGCACGCTCGCGCTGGCCGGCGCCGATATTGGTGCCGACGAGTGCGACCAAGGATGCACCGAGGCTGAACACGAGCGGAATCAGCAGATACTCCAGCAGCGCCCCGGTGCCATAGCCGGCGACCGCACCGGTGGCGCAACCGGTACAACTAAACTAACATCTGCAACTGACCACTCTGTGGGGGCCGGTCAACGCCGCATGCCGAGATCGCGTCTCGACGTAACTGGTATTCGTTGTTCTTGGTTTCCACTCACTTCCCTTCGTTGCCGAAAAATATGGAAACGCCGTTAAAATCATTGAATAAGTAGCATTCTGGGAGACTGGGGATCGCAGGTTCGAATCCTGTCGCTCCAGCTATCAGAGAAGCCCACCACCGGGAGACCGGCCGGCGGGCTTTGTTTCATAAATAGCGCTTTCCGATAGGAAGTGGGTGGTGTCCGTCGGGACTAGCCGAAGCCGCCGCCTCGCGCCTTGACAGATCGGATCGACTTTATTATCGATATCTATAATGATGAATGCAAAGGTGAGGAAACTCCAGCGTCCGGCGGACGTGGTCTATGACCGCGTCAAACGCCGCATCATGCTCAACGAATTCAAACCCGAGGTCGCGCTCACCGAACTTGGGCTCGCGCACGAGATCGGCTGCAGCCAGGGCACGATCCGGGAAGCATTGCTGCGTCTGCAGGAAGACGGGCTCGTGACCCGCACGGCACGGCGCGGTACGGTCGTCACGCGGCTCACCGCCGAGGAGGCGCAGGAGATGCTCGTCCTGCGCCGTATGATCGAGACGCGCGGCGCACTCAAGGCCGCGTGCAACGTGAACAAGCCGCTGCTCGACGAGATCGCGGCGATCCGAGCGCGGATGGACGATGCCGCCGCGCGCGAGGACGAGTACGCGCTGATGGAAGCGGATTCCGAGTTCCATCTCGCAATTTTCCGGGCCTCCGGACTCGACGCGCTCGAACAGATCCTCGCGCGGGCGATCAACCATTCGCATCGCTGGAAGATCTGGGCACCCAGGCACCGGCGGTCGCTTGCGAAGACCGCCGCGCGCCATGACGTCGTGATCGAACGCCTCGCGGCGGGCGACGGCGAGGGGCTGGCGCTTGCGCTGGGGCGGCACATCGACACGATCGTGCGCGCCGGCAGCGTCCCGAAGGCCATGCGATGACCGCTTACGTCGATCCCGAAATGGCGACGATTCTGGCCGAGATGCGCGCGGCACCTGCCGTTGATTTCAAGACGATGCCGATCGCTCAGGCCCGCCCGATGAGCGACGCTGCCTCGATCCCCTGGAGCAAGGATGCTCCGGAAATGTCATCGTTCGAACTGGAGATACCAGGCCCGCTGAGGATGCGCGCGCGGCTGTACACGCCCGTCGCAGGAGAGCGTCGGCCGGTGATCGTGTTTGTACACGGCGGCGGTTGGACGTTCGGTTCCATCGACACGCACGACGGCACGATGCGTAGTCTCGCAGCTGCTTCGGGCTGCAGCGTGCTCGGCTTCGACTATCGGCTCGCACCGGAAAACCCGTTCCCGGCTCCGCTCGACGACACGATGATCGCCATCGAATTCGTGCGCGCGGGCGGACTTGGCGATGCGGTGGACCCGGCACGCCTGGCGCTCGCCGGCGATTCGGCCGGCGCCACGCTGGCGCTCTCGGCGATGCTGCGTCTGCGCGATGCGGGCGGGCTCCTGCCTAAGGCGGCGGCGCTGTTCTACGGTTGCTATGCGCCGATTTTCGACACGCCTAGCCACGCGTCTTTTGGCGAGGGGTTCCTTCTTACCAGCGTCAACATGCGCTGGTATTGGAACAACTATCTGGCCGGAAAGATCGATGCACCTCCGCCGCTCGCGGCACCCCTGAACGCGCAGATGGAAGGACTTTCGCCGCTCTACCTAGCCGCAGCGGGGCTCGATCCACTGCGCGACGACACTTCGCGTCTTGCGGCGCGTCTGGCTGAGGCGGGTGTGTCGTTCCATTACGACCACATCCCCGGCGTCGTGCACGGTTGCCTCCGCTTGAGCCGGCGGCTCAAGCCGGCGCGCGCGTTGATCGAATCTGCAGGACGGTTTCTCAACGAAAAATTGACAACGACATAAACTGGGAGGAAAGCAGTCATGAAGCGCAGAACATTCGTCACGCTTGCGGGCGCATCGGCCCTTGCTCCTCTGGCGACGCCCGCGATCGCACAGGGTGCGACCACGGTTCGCTGGTGGTACCACTACGACAATCCGCAGAATACGCCGGCAGCCCTGATCGCGAAGTTCGAGCAGGCCAATCCGAGCATCAAGATCCAGGCCGAGGCGATCCCCTGGGGCGGCGGCACGGACTACATCAACCGCATCTTCTCGTCGGTCGTCGCCGGCAACCAGCCAGACTGCGCGATGGTCCGCCTTTCCTATCTGTCGCGCTTCTCGCAGATGCGGGCACTCGAACCGCTCGACGCGCATCTTCCGGGCTGGTCGGGGCGCACCGATATCTCCGACGACGTCTGGAAGCTCAACCGGGCGCCGGACGGCAAGCAGTATTTCATGCCGCTGCACTACGTCGTCATCTACCTTTACTATCGGCAGGACCTGTTCCAGCAGGCCGGCCTCCAGCCACCCAGGACGTTCGACGAGTTCCTCAACTGCGCGAAGGCACTCACGAAGGGTGACGTCTACGGCTACGGCATGCGTGGCGGCGCCGGCTGCCACGACAACTGGGGCCCGTTCGTGCTCGGCGGCGGCGCGTCGTTCGAGAAGGGCGGAATGGTGAGCGAGAAGGCACTTTCGGCAAACCGGTTCTTCGTCGAGTTCGCCACAAAGCACAAGGTCGTGCCACCTTCCGCACCGACCGACGCGTTCCGCCAGATCGTCGATAGCTTCAAGGCCGGCCGCACGGCGATGACGATCCACCACATTGGATCGGCGGCGGAAGTCGTCGGCGCGCTTGGCGACAAGGCCTCGGCTGTGCCGCTTCCGCGCGGCCCCGGCGGCGGCGGATGGACTTACTTCGGCGACGAGTCGAATGCGATCTTCTCCGCCAGCAAGAACAAGGACGCGGCCTTCCGCTGGATCAGCTTCCTGTCGGGTGAAGGCAACGTCGATCAGGCCAATCTCAGCGGCCAGTTGCCGATCACGACGTCGGGCCTGAAAGGGTGGAAGGGACACCCGACGCGATTTGTGGAGGCAAGCTTCGCCTCGCTGCCTATCGCGCAGACACTGCCCGATCACGTCAAGACGCCCGACCTCGTCGGCCGCGTGCTGCCGACGAACCTGCAGCGTGCACTCGTCGGCGAGACCAATCCCGATGAAGTCATGAAGGCCGTCGAGCAACTCTTTCACGGCTGACCGGAAGGGGCGGGGCGTCTGACGGCGCGCCCGCCCTGTTCGGCCTGAGAAAATCGCGATGAACGCCGCAACGACAAAGACCCTGACGCCTTACGGATTCCTGTTGCCGGCACTGCTCGTGACGGCGTTGGTCGTCCTCTATCCGGTTGCGCAGACGGTCGTCTTCAGCCTGCAGGATTATCTCCTCTATGCGCCCGACGATGCCCGTTTCGTCGGGATCAAGAACTTCGGCGCCGTTTTCTGGGACGAGGTCTTCTGGATATCGCTCTGGCACTCGGCCGTGTGGGTCGGCGGTATCGTCTTCATCCAGCTTGTTCTCGGTCTCGTGACGGCATTGCTGCTGAACCAGAGCTTCTGGTGGCGTGGTCTTGCGCGCGCATTGGTCATCATCCCGTGGGCGCTGCCCAGCGTCATCATCGGCCTGATGTGGACGTGGATCTACGATTTCAATACCGGCGTGCTTAACGACCTTCTGATTCGGCTAGGCGCCATCGACCGGCCATTCCCTTGGCTCGCCAGCCCGCAAAGTACACTTGCCTGCGTAATGCTGACGCTCGTGTGGCAGGGCTTCCCGTTTTTCGCGGTGATGATCCTCGCCGGCCTGCAGACGGTGCCGCGCGAGCTCTACGAGGCTGCCGAGATCGACGGCGCCTCCGCCTTCCGCCAGTTCATCCATGTCACGGTGCCCGGCATCTCGGGTATCGTCGCGACGGCCGTGCTGCTTCGCATGATATGGGTCGCCAACTCGCTCGACATCATCCTCGTGATGACCGGCGGCGGTCCCGGCTATGCCACCCACACGCTGCCGCTCTACGCATTCCTGCGGGCCTACAGTGGCATGGAGTTCGGCTATGCCGCAGCACTGGCGCTGATGCTCACGATGCTGCTGCTCGCCATCGTGTGGCTCTATGTCCGCCGGCAGGCTCGGGATCTCGAAGAATGAGCCTGCGCGCGCTCACACTTCGCAGCGTCATCCAGGTCGAACTGCCTGTGCTCGCGATTCTTGCCTTCGCGTTGGCACCCTTCGCCTGGATGCTGCTCACCTCGGTCAAGCCGACCGCCGATCTGTCGCTCTTCCCGGTACGCTATCTGCCCAGTGCTTTCACGCTCGAGCATTACCGGATGCTGATCGAACGCACGAGTTTTTCGACCAATCTCGCCAATAGCTTCATCATTGCCTGCGGTGCAGTGCTGCTGGGGCTCGCAACGAGTGTCCCGGCGGCCTACGCGTTTTCACGCTTCCGCTTCCGCGGGCGGCGGCAAATCCTGACGTCGTTCCTGGTCATCAACATGTTCCCGATCGTCCTGCTCATCATTCCGCTCTTCGTGCTGATGCGGAACCTCGGGCTCATCGACACGTTCGTGGGCGTGATCATCGGTCACTCGACCTTCTCGATTCCATTCTCGATCTGGATGCTTGTCAGCTACTTCAATGCGATTCCGCGCGAACTCGATGAAGCTGCCACGATCGATGGCGCCACGCGCCTGCAGACGATCCGGTTGGTCATCCTGCCGCTCATCATGCCGGGCGTCATGACGACGGCGATCTACGTCTTCATCACGTCGTGGAATGAATATCTCTTCGCGATGATGCTGTCGGGCCAGTCGGTGCGTCCGGTCACCGTGGCGCTTCAGCTTTTTGTCGGTGAATTCACGGTCCAATGGGGCCTGTTGACGGCGGGCGGTGCGCTCATCGCGCTTCCCGTCACGATTCTCTTCCTCTTTGTGCAAAGGCGGCTTGTGGCGGGGCTCACGGCCGGAGCGGTGAAGGCATGACCAAGGCGAATCCGATCGGCGTGATTTCGATGTTCTACGCGCGCCCGTTCACGCGCGAGCATTTCGGCACCTTCGTGCGTATGAAGAAAGCGGGTGCCGACGTCGTCGAACTGCTCGTGCCGGAGCCGGGTGAGCTTGACCTCGCCGAGACGCGCAAGGCCATCGCCGACGCAGGCATCGCCTGCGTGCTCGCCGCCCGCGTCAACCTCGCGCGCGATCTCTCCAGCGCCGACGCCGTCTCGTACAAGGCGGGCGTGGCCTATCTGGAGCAGAGCGTCGATGTCGCAGTCAAGCTCGGTGCGACGATTGTCGGTGGGCCACTTTACGGTGCGCCGCTTGTCTTCGCCGGTCGCGCGCCCGCTCCAGTCGATTCGGGCGAGCGTCGCCGACGGATCGATGCGGTCGTTGCCGGTCTGAAGCAGGCCGGCAAGCGTGCTGCGGATGCCGGCGTCGTGCTGGGCGTCGAGCCGCTCAATCGCTTCGAGACCGACGTATGCAACACCGCGCGACATGCGATCGAGATCGTCGATCGTGTGGAGCTTCCAGCCGTTGGCGTGATGCTCGACACCTTCCATATGAACATGGAGGAGTTCGATATCGCCGACGCGATCCGCAAGACCGGCCGGCGTCTCGTCCATTTCCAGGCGAACGAGAACAACCGCGGTTTCGTCGGATCGGGGCACATCGACTGGGCTTCGGTGGCGCGCGCAATCCGCGACGCAGCGTACGCGGGACCGATCGTCCTCGAACCCTTCCGACGCGACGACGAGGCGGCTGGCGTCACGCTTGCGCAGTGGCGCGCGCCGACGATGGACGAGGACGGCGCGCTCGCCGCCAGTATCGACTATCTCGCGGCAGCGCTCGCGTTTGCCCGTCGGACGGCATGAGGGATTTGAAAATGAAGGCGCTTCGCATCGGTTGGATCGGCTGTGGAACGCATGCGATGGAGATGCTCCTGCCGCAACTCTCGCGCCATCACGTCGAGTTGCACGCGGTGTGCGATACTGCGCACGAACGTCTAGAGTTGGCCGGCCGCCGCCACGGCGTGGAATCTGGAAACCTGCTCACCGACTGGCGTCAGCTCCTTGCGCGTGCCGACATTGACGCGATCGGCATGGCCGTGGGGCCGGCGATGCATCATGAAATCGGCCTTGCCGCTATCGCGCGCAAGCTTCCGGTTTTCATCGAGAAGCCGCCGGCTCAGACTGCGTCCAAGGCGTACGAGCTTGCCGAGGCGTCGCGCAAGAGCGGCGTGCCGGTGGTCATGGGCTTCATGAAGCGCTATTCGACCGCCAATCGGATCGCCGCAAATATCCTGCGCGGCGGCGAATTCGGCGTTCGGGCAAGTTTTCTTGGCGAATACATGACGGCGCCAACCTATTTCGCCAAGGATGTCGACTATAGCGGTTTCTATCTTCATCACTGCGTGCACTATTTCGATCTCGTGCCCCATCTAATGGGTGAGGTCGCTTCGGTTTCGGCCCGACGCCACGAGATCGAGCCGGGCAAGCTCCTGTTGCATGTCGACTTCCGCTTCGCCAGCGGCGGCATCGGTACGTTGGTCGTCGGCACGCACCAGTCGCGTGGCACACCCATGGAATGGTGGCAGGTGATGGGCGACCATCGTCGCGTGGAAGTGCGCAACGTCCACGAGGTCCGTTACTATCGCAATCCGCCCTTCAAGGTTTCAGATCCGGTGGCCTCGCTTGTTGACGGGAACGACACGCTCATCTGGGAGCCGAACCTGACGGCGGCCGCCAATGAAGACCACAAGGGTTACCACGCGCTCCTCGGCGATTTCGTGCGCGCTGCACGCGGCGAGAAGGTCGATTTCCCGGATGCTGAGGCCGGCGCACGGGCGATGTCGCTGCTCGAACAGGCGCTCGCATCGGTCGCAGGCCCGGCCCGTTGAGGAACGACGATACATCGAGGAAACTTCACCCCAATGCTGCATAAGATCCGTAAGATCGACGTCCATCTCGTTTCGTATCCGATCACGGGTGGGTTCGCCGACGCGACGCGCAAGGTGG
>CAYQDN010000030.1:45708-49607 GCA_964416335.1 uncultured Azospirillum sp. | reverse complement strand
CTTCGCGCGCACCAGCGGTACGTGCGTCGAGCCGCCGACGAGCACGATCCCGTCGAGCTTCGCCGGCTCGACGCCGGCATCCTCCAGCACCGATGCGGCGATCGCGATCGTGCGGTCGACGCGCGATCCGATCAGCGCCTCGAACGAAGCGCGGTCGATCGCATGGTCGCTGTCGCCGGAATCGAGCATCAGCGTGCCCTCCCAGCCGTCCTTGTCGGTGAGGCACTCCTTGGCCAGGCGCGCCGTCACCAACGCCTGCTTCACTTCGTCGCGCGTCACGTCCCCGCCGCGCTCGGCAAGGAAGCGCTCGGCGACCGCATGGTCGAAATCGTCGCCGCCGAGGGCCGCGTCGCCGCCGGTGGCGAGAACCTGGAACACGCCCTTCTCGAGCCGCAGCAGCGAGAAATCGAACGTGCCGCCGCCCAGATCGAACACCGCGAAGAGCCCTTCGGACTTGCTGTCGAGCCCGTAGGCGAGGGCCGCCGCCGTCGGCTCGGCGACGAGACGCAGCACTTCGAGCCCGGCGATGCGCGCGGCATCGCGCGTGGCGGTGCGCGCGGCATCGTCGAAATAGGCGGGTACGGTGACGACCGCGCGGTCGACATTGCGGCCCAGCGCGAGTTCCGCGCGTTCCTTGACCGCGCGCAGGATGTCGGCGCTGATCTCGACCGGGGTCAGCAGCCGCGCGCCGATCTTGAGGCGCGCCATACCGCCTTCGGCCGCGGGGCCGAGTTCGTAGGGAAGCTTGCCGCCGAGCTTCTCGAGGTCGGCCACGCCGCGCCCCATCAGGCGCTTGATCGACGAGACGACGATCTCCGGCCGGTCGAGCAGCTGCCGGCGCGCGATCTCGCCCACCAGCGCTTCGCCGGTTTCCAGATAGGCGACGACCGACGGGACGAGGCCCGAGCCGCGCGCGTCGCGCACGACCTCGACCTTCTGGTCGCGCGAGATCGCGACGACGGAATTGGTGGTGCCGAGATCGATGCCGACCGCGAGGCCCTTCTCGCCTTCGTGCGGCAGCGGCGTTTCGCCCGGCTCGTGGATCTGGAGCAGCATCAGGCGGTCCCCGCCGATGCAAGACGCGCGCGGCGCGCGCGCGCCTCCTCGCCCAGCTTGACGAGATATTTGAGCCGCAGCGTCTCGATGCGCGCGGCCGCAAGGTCGTCGCGCGCGAAAGCGGCGACGATGGCCCCAAGGCACACGGCCGCGTCGGTGCGCGCCGCGGCGGCGAGTGCCTCGACCGCGGCCGGATCGGTCGCCTCGAACAGCGCCTCGCGCCGTTCCATCTGCTCGTCGAGCAGGCCGGTATCGTGGATCGTGTGGGCACCCTCGCCCTCGATCGCCATCCCGCGCAGTTTCAGCAGGTACGTGGCGCGCGTCAGTGGGTCCTTCAGCGTCTCGTAGGCCTCGTTGAAGGCGACGGCCTGGCTCTGCGAGATCTGCCGCGCCTTGGGCGTGGCGCCGGCGAAGCGGTCGGGATGGAGCTGGCGCTGGAAGCCGAAATAGAGCTGCTCGAGCACGGGCACTTTCAGGTCGAACGCGCGCGGCAGGCCGAGGCGCGCGAAATGGTCGATCGGCGACGGCGGCTGGATCGCCTTGCAGGTGGCGCAGAACAGCGAGGCCGGATCGACTGGCCCGCGGCACGACCAGCACGCCGCCAGCGCCGCCGCGGGGGCGGCGGCCGGGTCCGGACCGGCGGGGCGTGATGTCTGGTGCATGGGAACGGCGGGGCTCGAAACGGGCGACGGTCGGCCTTCTAGCGCGGGCCGACCGTCGGGGAAAGCGTCAAAAAAGGACCGGCCTAGATGTGGAAGCTTTCGCCGCAGCCGCAGCGGCCCTTTTCGTTGGGATTGCGGAAAACGAAGCCGGACTGGAGCTTTTCCTCGACGAAATCCATCTCGGTCCCGAAGACGAACATCGAGGCCTTCGGGTCGATGAAGATGGCGATCCCGGGGGTCGGCTCGACCACCTCGTCGCCCGGCCCCTTCGCATCGGCGTATTCGAGCGTATAGGTGAGGCCCGAGCAGCCGCGCGTGCGCACGCCCACGCGCACGCCCGCGGACGGCTTGCCGCGCTTGTCGAGCAGCGCCTTGACGCGCTCGATCGCCGCCGACGTGACGGTGATCGGCGGCGGACGCACGCGCGGGCTGCGCTTGACCGGTGCGGCGGCGGGCGGCGATGCGGCGGTGTCGGTCACGTCGGTCTCTCCTTCAGACGTGCTTCTTGCGGTAGTCGTCGATCGCCGCCTTGATCGCGTCCTCGGCGAGGACCGAGCAGTGGATCTTCACCGGCGGCAGCGCCAGATGCCTGGCGATGTCGGTGTTCTTGATCGTGGTGGCCTCGTCGACGGTCTTGCCCTTGACCCATTCGGTCACCAGCGAGGACGACGCGATCGCCGAACCGCAGCCGAAGGTCTTGAACTTCGCGTCCTCGATGATGCCCTCGGCATTGACCTTGATCTGCAGCTTCATCACGTCGCCGCAGGCCGGTGCCCCGACCAGGCCCGTGCCGACGCCGGGATCGTTCTTGTCGAGAGCGCCCACGTTGCGGGGGTTCTCGAAATGGTCGACCAGTTTTTCGCTGTAGGCCATGTATGCGTACTCCTGTTCCGGTATCGCTTGCGGTCGCCTGTGGTTGTCAGTGCGCCGCCCACTGGATGGATTTGATGTCGATGCCTTCCTGCGCCATTTCCCACAGCGGGCTCATCGAGCGCAGCTTGGAAACGGCCTGGATGATGCGTTCGGCCGCGTAGTCGACTTCCGCTTCGGTCGTGAAGCGTCCGAAGCCGATGCGCAGCGACGTGTGCGCGAGCTCCTCTTCGACGCCGAGGGCGCGCAGCACGTAGCTGGGCTCGAGCGACGCCGACGTGCAGGCCGAGCCCGACGAGACGCAGAGATCCTTGATGCCCATCATCAGCCCCTCGCCTTCGACATAGGCGAAGGAGAGGTTGAGGTTGCCCGGCAGCCGGTGCGTGAGATCGCCGTTGAGGAAGACCTCGGGCAGCTTCTCGTGGATGGTCGCAAGGAACCGCTCGCGCAGCTTCAGCAGGCGCGCGTTTTCGCTTCCCATCTCGTTCTTCGCGATTTCGGCCGCACGGCCCAGCCCCACGCACAGCGGCGTGGGCAGCGTGCCCGAGCGCATGCCGCGTTCCTGCCCGCCGCCATGGATCATGGCCTGCAGGCGCACGCGCGGCTTGCGGCGCACGAACAGCGCGCCGATGCCCTTGGGCCCGTAGATCTTGTGGCCGGAGATCGACATCAGGTCGATCTTCATCGCATCGACGTCGAGCGGGATCTTGCCGTAGGCCTGCGCGCAGTCGGTGTGGAAGAACGCACCCTTGGCGCGGCACAGCGCCCCGATCTCGGCGAGCGGCTGGATGACGCCGATCTCGTTGTTGGCCGCCATGATCGAGACCAGCACGGTCCGCTCGGTGATCGCCTTGTCGAGTTCGGCGAGATCGACGAGCCCGTCCTGCTTCACCGGCAGGTACGTGACCTTGAAGCCTTCCTGCTCGAGATGGCGGCAGGTATCGAGCACGCATTTGTGCTCGGTCACCAGCGTGACGATGTGGTCGCGCTGGTCCTTGTAGAAATGTGCTACGCCCGCGATGGCGAGGTTGTTGGATTCCGTCGCACCCGACGTGAAGACGATCTCGCGCTCGTCCGCGGCGATCAGGTCGGCGATCTGGGCGCGCGCCTTCTCCACACCCTCTTCGGCTTCCCAGCCGTATTCGTGGTTGCGGCTGTGCGGATTGCCGAACTTCTCGGTGAAGTAGGGCATCATCGCCTCGAGCACGCGCGGGTCCATCGGCGTCGTCGCCTGATAGTCGAGATAGACGGGGCGGCGCGGCGCGTTGGCGCGGTCGTCGGCTTTGGTCTTGGTCGTCGCGATGCTCATCT
>CAYQDN010000030.1:0-45608 GCA_964416335.1 uncultured Azospirillum sp. | reverse complement strand
CGCGGCGCGTTGGCGCGGTCGTCGGCTTTGGTCTTGGTCGTCGCGATGCTCATCTCGTACTCCGAAGCGTTCTGTCGTCGTTCAGGCGGCCGCCGGGACTTTCGCCCCGGCCGGTGCCAGCCGCTGCGCCAGGGAAACCCAGGCGCGCGTGAATTTCTCGATCTCGTCGGCGGTCGTCGCGGGCCCGAGCGAAACGCGGATCGCTTCGCCAGCCCCCTCGCCCGCCCCCATGGCGCCCAGCGTGCGGCTTGCCTTGACCTTGCCCGACGAGCACGCGGCCCCCGCCGAGACGGCAAAGCCCGCAAGGTCGAACGCCATGACCTGCGTCTCGGCCGAAACGCCCGGCAGGCCGATGCAGCTCGTGTTCGGCAAACGCGGGGCCGCACCCGCATGGATCGTGGCAGGGAGATAGGCCGCGCGGATCGTGCTTTCCAGCCGGTCGCGCAGTTCGGCCGACATCGGCGACACGGCCTTCGCCGCGGCCGCGAAGCCGGCGATCCCGGCGACGTTCTGCGTGCCGGCGCGCAAGGCCTGTTCCTGCCCGCCGCCGAGCAGCAGAGGATTGACCTGCACGGTCTCGCGCACGACGAGCGCACCCACGCCCTGCGGGCCGCCGATCTTGTGCGCCGAAAGGGCGAGCGTGTCGCAGCCCAGCGCTTCGAAATCGACCGCGATCTTGCCGAAAGCCTGCACGGCATCGCAGTGCAGGCGCGCACCCGCCGCGCGCGTCAGGCGCGCGATCTCGGCCACCGGCTGGATCGCCCCCGTCTCGTTGTTGGCGAGCATCACGGCGACCAGCGTGGGCCGCGCTTCCAGCAACCGCTCGAGGGAAGCAAGGTCGACGATGCCGTTGGCATCGACCGGGGCGACCGCGGCACCGGCCAGCGGCGCGAAAACGCAATCGTGCTCGATCGCCGAAACCAGTGCCGCCGCGGGTGCGAACCCGTTGAGGGCGAGCGCGTTGGCTTCCGTCCCGCCGCCGGTGAAGACGAGCCGTGCCGAACCCGCACCGACCGACGACGCGATGGCGGCACGCGATTCCTCGACCAGCTTGCGCGCGGCCCGACCGGCCGCATGCACCGACGAAGGATTGCCGGCGACCGAAAAGGCATGCGCCATCGCCGCACGGGCGGGCTCGCCCAGCGGTGCGCTTGCATTCCAGTCGAGATAGACCGGCGCGTTCATCGCTTCGTCCGCTCCTATTCCGCCGCGACCATCGGGCTCGACGGGGCGGGCGCGCCTTCGCCCGCCTCGTGCTCGATGACGCCCGAGGTGCCCAGAACGCGGCGCGCGCACACGTCGGCGAGCGTCACGCTGGAGAGATAGAGATGGATCTGGTTGCCGAGCTCTTCCCACAGATCGTGCGTCAGGCAGCGGCTCTTGTTGATGCGGCAGCCGGTGGGCGAGCCGGGCGCGCAGCGCGTGGCGCGGATCGGCTCGTCGACCGCGACGATGATGTCGGAAACGCGCGTCTGGTCGACCGC
This sequence comes from uncultured Azospirillum sp., assembly GCA_964416335.1. Lineage (GTDB taxonomy): Bacteria > Pseudomonadota > Alphaproteobacteria > CACIAM-22H2 > CACIAM-22H2 > Tagaea. Next base: position 44,124 of record CAYQDN010000030.1, on the reverse strand, counting down.
GTGCGCCAGCAGGTAGCCGCCGCCCGGCCCGCGCACCGAGCGCACGAGCCCGCCGCGGCGCAGCTTGGCGAAGAGCTGCTCGAGATAGGACAGCGAGATTTCCTGGCGCTCGGCGATGTCGGCCAATGCGACCGGGCTTCCCTTGCTGGTGCTGGCGAGATCGACCATCGCCATCACCGCATAGCGGCCCTTGGTGCTGAGCTTCATGACGCTTTCCTTCCGGTCAATTTGCGTGGCCGCGCGAGCCGACCGCCTGCAGGTCGGCCACGCGGGCGTCGAGTTCGTCGCGCTGGGCGGCAACGCGCCCTTCGAGTTCGGCGATACGCGCGCGCATCGCCCCCATGTCGGCTTCCATGCGCTCCATGGCGCGGGCGACCGGATCGGTCGCGTCCGTCGCGCCGTAGGCGCAGAAATCGTCGTTCTTCGGCCGGCCGACGACGCGCGCCGGGATGCCGACGACCGTGGCACCGGCCGGAACGGCCTCGAGCACGACCGCGTTGGAACCCACGCGCGCACCCTTGCCGACCGTGAAGGGGCCGAGGATCTTGGCACCGGCGCCGACGATGACGCCGTCGCCAAGCGTGGGATGGCGCTTGCCGTGGTCGAGCGTCGTGCCGCCGAGCGTGACACCCTGATAGAGCGTCACGTCGTCGCCGATCTCGGCGGTCTCGCCGATGACGACACCCATGCCGTGGTCGATGAAGAAGCGGTGCCCGATGGTGGCGCCGGGATGGATCTCGATCCCGGTGGCGAAACGGGCGAAGACGGAAACGAGGCGGCCGAGGAGCTTGAGCCCCCGGCGCCAGGCGGCATTGGCGATGCGGTGCAGCATGACCGCGTGGAAGCCCGGATAGCAGAGGACGACCTCCACCAGCGACCGGGCGGCCGGATCGCGGGCCAGAACTGCGTCAAGGTCGGATCGAATTGCCTTGAAAGTCATCGGTTTAACCGCCTAATCTCCGGCCGAACGGGATTTCCGGTGCAATTTCCACCGGGAAAGCCCTAGTTGAGCACTAAGGAACTTAGGTTACCCGAGTGCGGGGATCAAGTATCTTTTTGCAGATTTTGAACTGACACTTAGGGATTATCCGACTGGTATAATTGGATTTTCCGACGGGCCCGGAGGACGCATGCCTGACGTCGTAATAAATGGGGCCGAAGGCCGTCTTGAGGGCCGTTACATGCCGGGGCCCAGCGAACGGGCCCCGATCGCGTTGCTTCTCCACCCGCATCCGCAGCACGGCGGGACGATGCACAACAAGGTCGTCTATACGCTCAATCAGGCTTTCCTGAAGTGCGGCTTCGCGACATTGCGGTTCAATTTCCGCGGCGTGGGCCGCAGCCAGGGCAGCTACGGGCGCGGCGAAGGCGAACTGCAGGACGCGGCCTCGGCGCTCGACTGGCTGCAGCAGACCAACCCCAATTCCGCCAGCTGCTGGATCGCCGGTTTCTCGTTCGGTGCGTGGATCGGCATGCAGCTCCTGATGCGCCGGCCCGAGATCGACCGTTTCGTTTCGATCGCCCCGCCGGCCAACGTGTTCGACTTCACGTTCCTTGCCCCCTGCCCGTCCTCGGGCCTGATCGTCCAGGGCGACAAGGACGAGGTCGTGCCCGAAGAGTCGGTGCACAAGCTCTCCGAGAAGCTCGCCAAGCAGCGCGACATCAAGGTCGACTACCGCGTGATGAAGGGGGCCAACCACTTCTTCGCCGACAAGCTCGACAAGCTGGAAGCGATGGTCGGCGAATATGCGGGCGTGCCCGTCCCCGTCGCCCCACCCCCGCCGCCGCCGCCGCCGCAGCCGGTCGTGGTCGACAAGAAGCAGCCCTCGCCGCTGCCGCCCACGCAGGTTTCCGCGCGCACGGCGGCCCGCACGGCGGCCAAGCAGCCCGCGAAGCCGGTCGTCCCGGTCAAGCCCGTCGCCAAGCCGCCGAAGAAGCAGGCGCCGACCGCGCGCAAGACCACCAAGCGCTGACCCGCCGCCCGATAGCCGTAGAAATTTGAGGCCGGCGGAACGCTGTGCTATGTCGCTGCCCATGACGAGCCCGAAATCCGAATTCCTGCGCGAGGCGAAGGCCCGCGGCTTCATCCACCAGATCACCGACGAGACGGCGCTGGACGCCAGGCTCGCCTCGGGCAAGCCGCAGCTTGCCTATATCGGATTCGACGCGACAGCGGACTCGCTGCATGTCGGGCATCTGTTCCAGATCATGACGTTGCGCCTGTTCCAGCGCACCGGCCACAGGCCGCTGGCGCTTATGGGCGGCGGCACGACCAAGATCGGCGACCCTTCGGGCAAGGACGAGGCGCGAAAGCTGCTGACCGAAGCCGACATCGCGGCCAACGTCGCCAGCATCCGGCGCACCTTCGACAGCTTCCTCGACTTCGGCGACGGCAAGGCGCTGATGGTCGACAACGCCGAATGGCTCGACGGGCTCAAATACATCCCGCTGCTGCGCGAGGTCGGTCGCCACTTCTCGGTCAACCGGATGCTGACGATGGACTCGGTCAAGCTGCGCCTCGAACGCGACCAGCCGCTGTCCTTTCTCGAATTCAATTACATGATCCTGCAGAGCTACGATTTCGTCGAGTTGGCGCGCCGCTACGGCTGCTCCATGCAGATGGGCGGCTCCGACCAGTGGGGCAATATCGTCATGGGCGTCGACCTCGGCCGGCGCATGGCCGGCGCCGAGCTGTTCGGCCTGACGACGCCGCTGCTCACCACCGCCTCGGGCGCCAAGATGGGCAAGACGGCGGCGGGCGCCGTATGGCTCAACGCCGAACGCCTCAGCCCTTACGACTATTTCCAGTACTGGCGGAACACCGAGGACGCGGACGTGGGCCGCTTCCTCAAGCTTTTCACCGACATGAAGCTTGCCGAGATCGCGAAGCTCGAGAAGCTCGGCGGCTCGGAGATCAACGAGGCCAAGAAGATCCTCGCCTTCGAGACGACGAAGCTGTGCCACGGCGAGGCGGCGGCAACGCTCGCCGCCGATACGGCGCGCAAGACCTTCGAGCAGGGCGTGGTCGCCGAAGGCCTGCCGACGGTCGAGATGAAGCACGGCGAGCTTGCCGCCGGGATCGCGTTGCTCGACCTCATGGTGCGCGCGGGCCTTGCGGCCTCGAAGGGCGAGGCGCGCCGCCTCGTTCAGGGCAAGGGCGTGCGCCTCAACGATTCCGTGGTCGAAAGCGATGCGCTCGTCGCCAACGCGCTGCATCTGGCGGCCGACGGCACGCTGAAGCTGAGTGCCGGCAAGAAGCGGCACGTTCTGGTGAAGGCGGTCTAGCGGTTCGGCTCGACCGGCGGTGCCGGTTCGGGCTGCGGGTCGCCGGGCAGCGTGGCGCTGGCGCCGCCGAACACGCCGAACAGCCGGCGCAGGAATCCCGGGGCCAGCGTCGACAGCGGATTGACGCCGATCTGCGGATCGCCGAGCGCGCCGTTGGCGCGATAGGTCGCCGCGAACACGCCGCCGCCGCGCTCGCCGACCAGCAATTGGCCCAGCAGCGGGATGTTGCCGAGGATCGAGTTGACCGCATAGGCGGGCACGAGCGTTCCGTCGATGTCGAGCGTGTCTTCCTCGAGATCCAGCACGCCGCGCGCGGTGATGCCCAGCGCCGAGCCGTACATGCGGCCTTCCTTGATCTCGATCTTCGGATCGGCCCACGCGAAATCGGCATCGAAACGCGTGAAGCCGATGCCGTCGCCGCGCAGGCTGTCGAGGATGCCGGTCAGCAGGGCGACCGACAGCAGCCGCGCGAAGACCGGCGCCTTGACCACGCGGAATTCCTCGATCGACATCTTGCCGACGACGGCGCGGTCGCTGCGCGCCGGATCGACGGCACCGGCGATCCTGAAGCTGCCGCCCACGACGTTGGACGAGATCTCGAGGAGGTTGAGCAGCGCGCCCGCGTCCTGCGCCGTCGCGTCGAGCTTGCCGGTCCCGCCCTCCTCGACGTCGAGATCGACGTCGAGCCTGCCGCCCTCGGCATGGGTCGAGGTCGGCGCCGTGGTCGCCTGCATCTGCACGCGCTCCCAGCGCCTGGGGCCGCGGCGCGCCACGGTCTTCATGTCGGTCAGCTGCCGGTCCTCGCCCATGCGGAAGCGCTCGACGTCGAGCTTCACGCTCAGGTCCGGGCGGGCGGGATCGGGCTTCGACTTGTCGGCCAGGAACGGCGATGCGTCGAGGAAGGCGCCGCGCGCCTCGATCGTCTCGCGCGGGCGGGCTCCTGCCGCCGGCGGCTCGCGCCGCGCGCGGAATTCGGCAAGGTCGATGCGGTCCTTGAGCACGACGCGCTTGAGGTCCACATCGCGCCACAGCCGGCCGTCGGGCGCGAAGGCGATCTTGCCGCGCACCGCAATACCCTCGCCCGCGAAATCGACGACGTCGATCGTGCGCAGCACCTCGTTCTGCAGCGCCAGCTGCAGGCGCGCGCGCGCCGGCAGGCCGGCAGGCCGCTTCCAGTCGATCTCGGGGGCGGCGAGCGCCACGCCGGCAAGGTCGATGTCCATCGCGATGTCGCGCCGCCCGTCGCGGTAGGACTGCGTGGAAAGCTCGACGCCGACCGGGCCGCTCGCATAGGGCCCGAAATCGAAGCCGAGGCGGTTCTGCGTGTCGGTGCTCGCGCGGCCCTTCGCGGTCGCGCGCTCGACCGGCTCGACCGTGTCGCCGAATTCGCGCCGGTAGACGATGTCGGCTGCCGACCCGGCAAGTTTCACCGCGCCGCGCACGTCGAGCCCGCGCTCGTCCACGCGCAGGTCCACCGTGCCGTCCTCGATCGGCTGGCCGAGGACCGCGCGCTGCTGGCTGAATTCCGCGACCTTGCCCGTCGCGACGATCGCGAGCTGGCTGACCTTGAGCGCCTTCAGCAGCGGGAACTTGAGCGACAGGCGGATGTCGGCGGTCCCGCCGAACGCGTCGGGCACCTCGCCGATGCGGGCAAGGAAGCCGAGCGGCTTGGTATCGACGAGGCGCAACGCGTCGACCGTCGGCCCCTGCACGCGCAGGTCGATCACCGCGTCCTGGTCGGGCAGGTCCAGCCCCGTCAGCAGGATCGTGCCCTCGTCGACCTTCAGGTTCCCGACCGCCCCGCCGCGCGCCTTGATCTCGATGCGCTTGGCGTCGAGCGTGGCGTTGGCGGCGACGTTGCGCACCGGCGGCAGTCCGTCGATGTAGTTGACGGCGATCCCCTCGACCGAGAAATCGAGCCGCGCCTTGTCGATTACGATCTTCGACCAGTCGGCGTCGCCGGCATGCAGCGCCACCTCGGCCTGGGCCGCCGGCACGCGCCCGCCCGACAGGTTGTCGACGATCCATCGGCGCGTGTCGGGCGACACGGCGACGGGCCACAGCCGCTTGACGTCGGCGGTGGTCACGCCGACGAGATCGGCCTTGGCGGCAAGGCGCGGCCGGCCGAGCACGTCGTCGACCGAGGCGACGGCCTTGATGCTCGGCCCGCCGAAATCGAGATACGCCTCGTCGATGTCGATGCGCGCGAGTTCGTCGGACAGGCGCGCGCGCACGGCGATCGCGCGGAACGCCACCGGGGCCGCGAAGAGGCCGGGATTGGCGATGCGCCCGCCGCCGGCATCGAGCGTGACGTGCGTGCCCTGCGTGTGGCCGTCCGAGGTGATGCGCGTCCAGGCCTGGATGTCGGCCACCGCCTCGATGCCGCGCAGGAACGCGAGCCGCGGATCGACCGTCGCGAGCCCGCCGACCGAGATCCCGCGCACGCGCGCCTCGACGTCGATCGCCTCGTTCTGCGGCACGTAGAGCGCTTCCACCTCCGCGCGCACCTGCTGGTCGCCCATGCGGATCGGCAGGACCGCATCCAGCGCCACGCCGCGCTGGTCGCGCCGGAAGCGCACGCTGGCGCGCTCGGCCGCCACGCGCAGGCCCGTGACCGCGTCGTCGATCGTCACGCCCGCGTCGAGGAACGTCGCACTCGACAGCAGCCCGAGCGGCCGCTCGGGATCGGGCGGGCCGCTCAGCTCGCTGACGACGAAGGCGGCGATACCCGAAGCGCCCTCGTTCTGCTCGCGCTCGTCGGCGCTCTCCACGATGCTGATGCTGCCCGCGGCGTCGCGCGCCAGCGAGACGCGCAGGCCGTCGACGCGCAGCTCCTCGGGCTGGATCTCGCCCGCGAGCAGCCGGCGCGCGACCAGCGACAGCCACGCCTGCGGGATGCGCGCGACCTCGCGCCCGTCGGCGGCGCGCACGCGCACGTCGTTGACGCGCAGCTGGATCGTCCGGCTGCGGTCCGACCAGTCGATCCACGTCTCGCCCACGTCGATGGCAAGGCCGGTGGCGCTGTGGCCCAGCGCCGCCTCGAGCACGGGTGTGACGAACGGCACGAGGATCGGGCCCGCCGTCAGGCGCCACAGCAGCACCCCCGCCCCCACCAGAAGCAGGGCGGTCAGCGACCCCAGGATCTCGAAAAACAGACGGATCGGATGGCTCATCGCGCGGCTTGACCCTCGATGGCGCGCAAGGCCAAGTTGGCGGACGACGGCAGGGACTGAAACGGACGGAATCGCAGCATGGCGGCATTGTACCCCGGATTCGCACGCGCGGCTTGGCCCAGGGCGTACGATCCGGCGGCGGTCGAACGCGAACGGGAGCGCTGGCTGGAAGCCCTCCCCGACATAACGGACAAGCCCCTCGCCCTATTCGCCCGCAAGCTTGCCGCCGGCAAGCCCGGCCGGGCCGCCCTGGGGGCGGTCTTCGGCAATTCGCCGCATCTGACGTCCCTCGTCCTCGGCGATCCGGCCTTCGCCGCCCGCCTGCTGCAGGCCGGCCCGGACAAGGTCTTCGCCGCCACGCTCGCCGAGACGCGCAAGAGCTTCGGCAAGCCGGTCGAAACACCGGCCCTGATGAAGGGCCTGCGCCAGATGAAGAAGCGCTGCGCGCTTGCCATCGCGTTGGCCGACATCGCCGGCCTGTGGGACGTGCCGCGCGTCACGGCCGCGATCTCGCAGACGGCGGAAACCGCCCTCGACCTCGCCTGCCGCCACCTGCTGCGCAAGGCGGCCCGCCGCGACGGGCTGGTCCTTGCCGACAAGGCCATCCCCGAGAAAGGCTCGGGCCTCGTCGTGCTGGGCATGGGCAAGCTTGGTGCCGGCGAGCTCAACTATTCCTCCGACGTCGACCTCATCGTGCTCTACGACACCGAGCGCGTGCGCGGCCCCGATCCCGACGAGCTCCAGTCGGTCTTCGTCAAGCTCGTGCGCAACCTCGTCAAGATCATGGAGGCGCGCGACCAGGACGGCTACGTCTTCCGCACCGACCTGCGCCTGCGCCCGGATCCGGCGGCCACGCCCCTCGCACTCTCCACGCTCGCGGCCGAGACCTATTACGAGAGCATCGGGCAGAACTGGGAGCGGGCCGCGATGATCAAGGCGCGCGCCGTGGCGGGCGACCGCGAGGCGGGCGAGAAGTTCCTCGGCATCCTGCGGCCCTTCATCTGGCGCCGGCATCTCGATTTCGCGGCCATCGCCGACATCCACGCGATCAAGCGCCAGATCCAGGCCCATCGCGGCGGCGAGGCGATCGCGCTGCACGGCCACAACGTGAAGATCGGCCGCGGCGGTATCCGCGAGATCGAGTTCTACGCGCAGACCCAGCAGCTGATCTGGGGCGGGCGCGACCCGGCCCTGCGCGTGCCCGCGACGATCGCGGCCCTGAAGGCGCTGGCCGCCGCGGGCCGTGCGCAGCCCGAGGCGGTCGCCGATCTCGAGCCCGCCTATTCGTTCCTGCGCACGCTCGAACACCGGCTGCAGATGATCGCCGACGAGCAGACCCAGACGCTGCCCGAGGATTCCGGGGAATGGGAGCGGCTTGCCGCCTTCATGGGCTTCGCCGACGGCAAGGCGTTCGGCGCCAGATTGCGCGCCGTGTTCGAGACGGTCGCCGGCCACTATGCCCGCCTGTTCGAGGAAGCGCCGGCCAAGCCCGGTGCCAGCAGCCTCGTCTTCATCGGGCTCGAGGACGATCCGGGCACGCTTGCGGCCCTCGAGCGTCTCGGTTTCCGCGAAGGGCCGACGATCGCGACGGCGGTGCGCGGCTGGCATGCCGGGCGCTGGCGCTGCACGCGCTCGCCGCGCGCGCGCGAACTGCTGGGCGAACTTGCCCCGCGCATCGTCGAGGCCTTCGCGCGCACCTCGCAGCCCGACGCGGGCTTCGTGCGCTTCGACCGCTTCCTCGAAGCGCTGCCCGCGGGCGTGCAGCTCTTCTCGCTGTTCCAGGCCAATCCCGACCTCGTCGACCTGACCGCCGAGATCATGGGCACGGCGCCGCATCTCGCCGAAGCGATCGCCACGCGCGTGCATCTGCTCGATGCCGTACTCACACCCAGCTTCTTCGGGCCGCCGCCGGGCAAGGTGGCGCTGATCGCCGACCTTGCGCGCGCCAACGAGCAGGCGCGCGATTTCCAGGACCGGCTCGACATCGCGCGGCGCTGGCGCCACGAGCACGGCTTCCAGATCGCCGTCCAGCTGCTGCGCCAGGCGCTGGCGGCACCGGCCGCCGGGTCGGCGCTGTCCGACATCGCCGACTGCACGCTGGCAAGCCTGCTCGATTCCTGCCAGGACGAGTTCGCGCGCGCGCACGGGCGCCTGCCCGGCTCGGAATTCGCGATCCTTGCACTCGGCAAGCTCGGCGGGCGCGAGCTGACGGTCACGTCCGACCTCGACATCGTCATGGTCTATTCCGTGCCGCCGAAGCTCGAATTCTCCGACGGGCCCAAGCCGCTGTCGCCGTCGCACTATTACGCGCGCATGGCCAGCCGCTTCATGACCGCGATGAGTGCGGCCACCGCCGAAGGCTCGCTCTACGAAGTCGATCTCCGGCTGCGCCCGCAGGGCGCCAAGGGCCCGCTTGCTTCCGAGATCGCCGGCTTCGAAGCCTATGTCCTGGACGAGGCGTGGACGTGGGAGCACATGGCGCTGACGCGCGCGCGCGTGGTGTGCGGCGGCAGCAGGGTCTCCGCCCTGGCGATGGCCGCCATCGCGAAGGCGATCGCGAAAAAGCGCGAGCCCGCCAAACTGGCGGCCGAGATCGCCGACATGCGCCTGCGCATGGCCGCCGAGCGCAAGGCCGCCTCGGTCTGGCAGATCAAGGATTGGCGCGGCGGGCTGGTGGACGTGGAGTTCCTCGTCCAGCAAGCACTGCTGGCATCGGCCGCGAAGGTGCCGGGGCTCGTCGATCCCAACACCGCCGACGCGATCGGGCGGCTGGAGAAGGCGAAGATCTTCACGAAGGCCGAGGCGGCGACACTCGTCGAGGCGCACACGCTCTATTCCGCGATCCAGGCGCTGCTGCGCCTCACCGTCGACGAGGCATTCGATGCCGCGACGGCACCCGAGGCGCTCAAAGCGCTTCTCGTGCGCGCGACGGGCAGTGTTGACTTTTCCGGGCTGGAAGCCAAGTTGACTGCATCCGCAAACGCCGTGCGCGCGCTTCTCGAAAAGCGCCTGCCCGGCGCGCTGTAAGAACAGGAGTACGAAGATGGCCGCCAAGAAGAAGACCGCCCCGAAGAAAGCTGCCCCGAAGAAAACCGCCCCCGCCGCGACCCGCGGCCCCAAGATCGGCGCCAAGGCCCCCGATTTCAGCATGCAAACGGCCGGCGGCGGTGCCGTGCAGCTCTCCAAGCTCAAGGGCAAGAACGTGATCGTCTATTTCTACCCGAAGGACGACACGCCCGGCTGCACGAAGGAAGCCTGCGGCTTCAACGAAATGCTGGCGCAGTTCCGCAAGGTGGACGCCGAGATCGTCGGCATTTCGCGCGACCCGATGAAGAGCCACGACAAGTTCGCGGTCAAATACGGCCTCAAGTTCCATCTCGCGTCCGACGAGGACGGCAAGGCGTCGACCGCCTACGACACCTGGATCGAGAAGAGCATGTACGGCCGCAAATACATGGGCCTCGAACGCTCGACCTATCTCGTCGACAAGACCGGCATCATCCGCGCGGTCTGGCGCCCGGTCTCGGTCACCGGCCATGTCGAGGAAGTGCTGGCGGCGGTGAAGGGGCTCTGAGCGACACCCCTCAAAACTCCATCGTATAGACCGCCTGCGTGCCGAAGCTGTGCGTCACGGCCTGGCGGTTGACGTCGCCGAAGGCGGGCACGGCGCGCGTCTTCCTGTAGCCGATGCCGAGCGTCAGGTTCTCCAGCACCTTGTAGAGCAGGTTGCCGGCAAGCTGCCGGTCTTCCTGGTTGTAGAAGGCGCCGTTGACGGCGGCATTGTCGGGCTTGGCGAAGGTGCGCGTCATGCGGCTGCCGATCAGCGTGAAGTCGCGCCACGTGAAGATCGCGGCGGTCGTGAGATACGTGCGGTCCTTGAACTGGTTGGTGCCGATCTGCGGGTCGGCGTTGAAGACGTCGGTGAACTTCGCCCACTCGACGAAGGGCGTGGCCACCACATCGAGCGGCAGGCCGATCTCGTAGCGCGCACCCGCGACATAGCCGTGCGAATCGCGGCTGGCAACCGGGCCCGTGGCGGCCTGCAGCGTGGCGGGCTGGCGGCTGCCGGCTTTGAGGAACCTGTAGCCCACGCCCGCCGTCAGCCCTTCGAGACCGGCGGGATCGGCAAGCTCGTACTGCACGGCGAGCGACTGCGGCCCGCTCGTGTTGCCCGGCCCGCCATAGGCAAGCTTGTTCTGGCCGAGGCGCTGCGTGGTCGAGAGCGGCCCCTGCCCCGGCCCGTAGCCCGGGTTGTTGAACAGCGAACGGTCGAGCGACGTGTTGTCGATGAAGAAGCCCGCGATATCGACCTTGTGCTTGCCAAGTGCCGCAAGATCGGCGCCGTAGGTGCCGCCCGCCCCGATCGCCTCCTTCATCTGGTAGTCCTTGGCGAACTCGTTGGCGTAGAAGCCGGGCAGCTTCGCGTCGTCCCAGCCCATGCCGAAATTCGGGTTGAACTTGCCGGCATAGACCCGCGCATCCTCGGCGCCGTAATTGACGAACAGGTTTTCCAGATAGAGCCCGTGGCCGCCGAAGATGCGGCTCTCGGTCGGGAACTTGACGCGCTCCCAGTGCAGCTTGGTCTGGAAATAGAATTCCGGCCGGACGAAGAGCTTGGCCACGCCCTCGAACTCGCCATAGACGTCGGTCAGCACCGAGCGCGCGTTGCCCGACCGGAAATTCCGGTCGAAGCCCAGCTTGAACGTGCCGTCGGCATCGACATGCGCCTCGCCGCCATGCTCGTGCGCGGGCTGGGCGGAGGCCGAAAAGCCGAAAATGATCGCAGTAGCCAAGAACGGCAGAAACCAGATCGGACGAAGTGTCACGGGGCTCCTTCGGCGGAACTTTTCTCGTATAGACCGCCGGCTTTCTCCCACGGATTCGGCGCCCGTGTCAGCCCCGCGGCGAATTGCCGTCAACGCGTTACCCGAAATCGGCTTGACAAAGCGGGGTCGGTCATATTTTGTAATGTTATAATATATCGCTTCTGGAGGTCCCGCATGTTGAAGCCCTTGGCGGCCGGAATTGGCCTTGCCTGCACCATCGCCGCGGGGGCCGCTGCGGCGCAGTCGCCGTCGCTCGATGCCGTCATGCGCGAACTGCGCCAGATGCGCGCCGAGCAGGATACGCAGATCGAGCGGATGCGGGCGGCCTACGAATCCCGCCTGGGCGCGCTCGAGGAACGCCTGCGCGCCGCCGAAGGCGCGTCGACGACGGCCCGCGACGACGCCACGAAGGCCGCCGAAACCGCCAGACGGGCCGAGGTCTCCGCCAAGGCGGCGCAGGCAACGGCGGCATCACCGGCTCCGACCGGCGGCGGTCAGACGCAGGCAAGCGCTTCCGCCTTCAATCCGGCGATGGGCGTCGTCCTCAACGGGACCTTCGCGAAGTCGAAGCGCGATCCGTCGACCTACCGGGTTCCGGGTTTCGCGCTCGGCGGCGAGGCGAGCCCGACCCGGCGCGGCTTTGCGCTTGGCGAATCCGAAATCTCGCTTTCGGCGAACATCGATCAGGCGCTGTTCGGCCAGTTGACGGTGTCGATCACGCCCGAGAACACGATCGCGGTCGAGGAAGGTTTCATCCAGACGACGTCGCTGCCCTACGGCGCCGCCGTGAAGGCCGGCCGCTTCTTCTCGGGCATCGGCTATCTCAACTCGGTCCACGCGCACGCATGGGACTTCGCGGATGCGGCCCTGCCCTATCGCGTGTTCTTCAACAACCAGTACGGCGACGACGGCGTGCAGGCGCGCTGGCTGGCGCCGCTTCCCTTCTTCGCCGAGATCGGGGTCGAGGGATATCGCGGCGACTCGTTCCCGGCCGGCGGCGCGCAGAACAACGGGGCGGGCACCTATGCCGGTTTCGCGCATTTCGGCGACGACATCGGCGAATCCCACAGCTTCCGCTTCGGCCTGTCGCATCTGCGCGCGCGCGCGGCGAACCGGTCCCTCAACGACGAGGCATTCACCGGCCGCAGCGGCACGAGCATCGCCGATTTCGTCTACAAATGGGCGCCGTACGGAAACGGCGAGGATACGAACTTCAAGTTCAACACCGAATATTTCCGCCGCTCGGAGACCGGACTCTACGGTCCGGCCGACTCGCTTGCCGGATACAACGGCGTACAGACCGGCTGGTACGCGCAAGGCGTCTACCAGTTCATGCCGAAATGGCGCGTCGGGCTTCGGCACGACCGCGTGAAGGCTGGCGATCCGGGCACCGGGTTCGCGGGCACGCGCCTCGACACGCTTTCCGCGAGCCCGCGCCGCAATACGGCAATGGTCGACTATTCGACCAGCGAGTTCGGCCGTTTGCGCCTACAGTACAACCGCGACAATTCGCGGCCCGACGGAATGGATCAGCAGTTGATCCTGCAATACACGGTCAGCATCGGTGCCCATGGCGCCCACGCCTATTGAAAAGGAAACGCCCATGTTCCGCCGAATCCTGCTTGCCGCCGTTTCCTTCTCGTATCTCGCCGCGGCCCCGCACGGGGCGCAGGCCCTCGCCGTCTTCGCCTGCGTACCGGAATGGGCCGAGCTCGCCCAGGAGCTCGGCGGCAGCCGCGTCGAAGCATCGTCGGCCACGACCGCACGGCAGGATCCGCACCGGATCGAACCCCGCCCCGGCCTGATCGCGCGCCTGCGCAACGCCGACCTCGTCGTCTGCACGGGTGCCGAACTCGAAGTCGGCTGGCTGCCGGTGCTCCTGCGCCAGTCGTCCAATCCGCGCGTGCAGCCGGGTTCGCCGGGATATTTCGAGGCGGCCGAGTTCGTGCGCCTCGTCGAGATTCCCAACCGTCTCGACCGCGCCGACGGCGACGTCCACGCGGCCGGCAATCCGCACATCCAGACCGATCCGCGCAACATCCGGCGCGTGGCCGAGGCGCTGGGCAAGCGGCTCGCCGCCGTCGATCCGGCCGGAGCCGCGGTCTATGCCGAGCGCACCCGCGACTTTCTCGCGCGCTGGGACGCGGCGATCGCGCGATGGGAGGCGCAGGCCGCCCCCTTGCGCGGCGTTGCCGTCCTTTCGCAGCACAGGAACTGGGGCTATCTGATCGGCTGGCTCGGCCTGGAAGACGCCGGGACCATCGAGCCGAAGCCCGGCGTCCCGCCCGGTCCGCAGCATCTGGCAGGCGTGGTCGAAGAAGCACCCGTGCGCAAGGTACGCGCCATCCTGCGGGCCGCCTACGAAGACGCGCGGCCCGCGCGGTTCGTCGGCGAACGAACCGGCATCTCCGTCGCCGATCTCGCGTTCACGGTCGGCGGCACGGCGGAAGCGGGCGACCTGTTCGCGCTATTCGACGACACGGTCCGGCGCCTCCTGGAAGCTGCCCATGCATCTTGATTTCGACGTCCCGCTGTTCGCCAATGTGATGCTGGCGGCCGCGATCCTGCTCGCCGGTCACGTGCCGATGGGACGCCTCGTGCTGGAACGCGGGATCGTCTTCGTCGATATCGCGGTGGCGCAGGTCGCCTCGCTCGGGATCATCGTCGCCCACACCATCTTCGACGCCGAAGCCGGGTCGCTCGCGGCCCAGGCGACGGCGATCGCGGCGGCGCTCGGCTGCGCCGGCCTCTTCCTGTGGACGGAGAAGCTGTTTCCGGACATCCAGGAGGCGATCATCGGTTCGATATTCGCGTTCGCGTCGGCGGTGCAGGTCCTGCTGTTCGACCTCGATCCGCACGGTGCCGAACACCTGAAGGAGGCGCTGGCGGGCCAGATCCTGTGGACCACGCCGGGCAACCTGATCTTCCTTGCCGCCGCGACGGTGGCGGCGATCGGGCTTTGCGCGCTCGTCGATCTCCAGAAGCACCGGCTGGTGTTCTATGGCGCGTTCGCGGTGCTGATCACGGCCTCCGTCCAGATCGCCGGCGTGCTGCTCGTCTTCGCCGCCCTGATCCTGCCGGGCCTGCCGTTCCGCAAGCTGCAGGCGGCACGGGCCTGGCCGCGCGCCATCGCACTGGGGATCGGCGCGCTGGCGGCCGGCGCGGTCGTCTCTTTCACGACCGACCTGCCGACCGGGGCGGCGATGGTCACCTGCCTCGTTCTGGCATCGTTCGGGACGTTGCTCGCGATGATGCGCGCATCGCGGCACTGATCCGGCGGATGTCGCTCCGCAAGAACCGGGTGGGTTTATCCGTCGCCCGGCGCCATGTTCGCCCTCGCTCCACGGCCTTCCGGATACCGGGGTCGGAACTTTGCCAAGTTGAAACCTATCACGTTACAGGTTACAGTCCGGCGTGATCGTCGGATTCCGGCACAAGGGTCTCAGGCTTCTGTTCGAGACGGGAAACCGGCGCCGGGTCTTGCCCGATCATGCGGACAAGATCGGGCGCGTTCTCGCCCGCCTCGACGAGGCGACGGAAGCCGCCCACATGGACCTGCCCGGCTACCGCCTGCACCCGCTCAAGGGCGATCTGGCAGGCTGCTGGTCGGTGACGGTCACGGGCAACCGGCGCATCGTCTTCCGCTTCGAAGACGGCCACGCGCGCGATGTCGATCTGGTCGACTATCACTAGGAGAGGACCGCACATGCCGATGAAGAATCCGCCGCACCCGGGACTGTCGATCCGGCACGATTGCCTGGAGCCGCTCGGCCTCAGCGTCACCGACGCGGCCGGCAAGCTCGGCATCAGCCGCAAGCAGCTCTCGGAAATCCTCAACGGCCATGCCGGCATCTCGGCGGAAATGGCGATCCGCCTCGACAAGGCTTTCGGCGGTGGTGCGGAAACGTGGTTCCGCCTTCAGGCGAGCTACGATCTTGCGCAGGCGATGAAGCATGCCGGCCGCATCAAGGTCGAAAAAGTGTTGAAGGCGGCCTGAGGGCTTCGTCGTCCCGCAAGAACCGGGTGGGTTTGTCCGTCGCCCGGCGCCATGTTCGCCCTCGTCGCCGCCACACGAGGAGTTGCACCATGGATTTCCGCATCAAGGGCCTGTCCCCCGAAAAATTCGTGCCGCTCTACGGCCTGCCGGACGCCGAGCTTGCCGCGCGCGGCATCGTGCGCAGGATCGCCGATGCCAGCCCCGGCTATCCCGACCGCGTGGAACTGCGCGACGCCGAGCCGGGGCAAAGCGTGCTGCTGCTCAATTACGAGCACCAGCCGGTCAACTCGCCCTACCGCGCCTCGCACGCGATCTATGTGCGCGAGGGCGCGCGCGAAGCCTTCGACCGGATCAACGAGGTGCCGCCGGTCATGCGCGTGCGCATGCTGTCGCTGCGCGCGTTCGATGCCGACGGCATGATCGTCGATGCCGATCTGGTGGACGGCAAGTCGGTCGAGACGCTGATCGGGCGGATGCTCGGCGGCGAGCGCGTTTCGTACATCCACGCGCACTACGCGAAATACGGGTGCTATTCGGCACGGGTCGAGCGGGCTTGAACTCCACCGTCATGCCCGGGCTTGTCCCGGGCATCCACGACTTGCAGTGCCCGCGAAATCACAAAAGACGTGGATGCCCGGCATTCGCCGGGCATGACGGGAAAAATAATTCTAGGCTATTATTCTTGACAACTGCAAGATGTCCTGTCAAAGTCGCACCCGTTGGACGTGCTCTTTGACAAGTGAATAGGACGACAAGATTTGCGTGACGGATTTTTGCGCCGTCACCGTCTCCTCGGATTTGTCCGCGAAATCAGGTGGATGACGATGTGACGGTAACCTCCCGTCACCTTCCGTCGCGCAAAGTTTCCGGCCGCAATGTTTGCTTGACGGACCGCGTTTTCCGTCAACGTCAACAGGGTTTTCCAGCCGGAATCAAGATGTTGGCCTGTTGACGGTCAACATCCGTCAACATCCGTCAACAAGCCCGTCAACTAGTCGAGATCCTCGACCTTGCCCGTCCCGCCCTTCAGGCGCGAGGCGAGCGAGGCTTCGAGGAAGCGGTCGATGTCGCCGTCGAGCACGCCCTTGGTGTCCGACGTCTCGGCCCCGGTGCGCAGGTCCTTGATCATCTGGTAGGGCTGCAGCACGTAGGAGCGGATCTGGTGGCCCCAGCCGATCTCGCTCTTCGCTTCGTGCGTGGCAAGTGCGGCGGCCTCGCGCTTCCTCAGCTCGGCCTCGTACATGCGCGCGCGCAGCATCTTCCAGGCGCGGTCGCGGTTCTTGTGCTGCGAACGTTCGGTCTGGCACGCGACGACCGTGTTGGTCGGCACGTGCGTCAGGCGCACGGCGGACTCGGTCTTGTTGACGTGCTGGCCGCCGGCCCCCGACGCGCGATAGACGTCGACGCGCACGTCTTCTTCCTTGATGTCGATCTGGATGTCGTCCTCGATGTCCGGATAGACCCAGGCCGAGGCGAAGCTCGTCTGGCGGCGCGCGTTGGAATCGAACGGCGAGATGCGCACGAGCCGGTGCACGCCCGTCTCGGTCTTGAGCCAGCCATAGGCGTTCTCGCCGGCGATGCGGATCGTCGCCGACTTGATGCCCGCTTCTTCGCCGGGGCTCTCTTCCTGGTACTCGGTCTTGAAGCCGCGCTTTTCCGCCCAGCGCATGTACATGCGCGCGAGCATCTCGGCCCAGTCCTGCGCTTCCGTCCCGCCGGCACCGGCGTTGATCTGCAGGAACGCGTCGTTGGCGTCCGCCTCGCCCGAGAGCAGCGCTTCGAGCCCGCGCTTCTCGGCCTCGGTCTTCAGGGCCACGAGCTGGTTCTCGGCGTCGGCGAGCACGCCCGCGTCGTTCTCGGCCTCGGCCAGTTCGATCAGGCCGATCGCGTCATCGAGCTTGGCGGTCATGTCCTTGACCGCGGCGACGGCAGCGTCGAGCTGCTTGCGCTCGCGCAGCAGGGCCTGCGCCTTCTTCGGATCGTTCCAGAGTGCCGGGTTTTCGGAGAGCGTGTTGAGCTCGTCCAGGCGTTTCAGCGCGCGGTCCCAGTCAAAGAAACCTCCTCAGCAGCACCAGCGACTGCTTGATTTCTTCGGCAACGGCGGCGATTTCGGCGCGCATGTCTGTCCACTCCGGCAATTCGTGAGCGTGGCTATACGAAGGACCGGTGCTCTTGGCAAGGGGGACGCGCTGTGGTTCCCTTGTCCGCAAGACGAAGAGGAAACGCCCCATGAATCTCGCCACCAAGCTTGGCCAGCGCGCAGCCGAGGGCCGCCCCGTCACCGTCGGCCTGATCGGGGCGGGCAAGTTCGGCACGATGTTCCTGGCGCAGGCCCGCAAGACCGCGGGGCTCCATATCGTCGGGATCGCCGACCTGTCGCCGCCGCGCGCACGCACGGCCCTTGCCAGCTGCGGCTGGGACGAGGCCCGCGTTTCGGCGAAATCCCTGGGCGACGCGATCGACACGAAGCGCACGTTCGTCACCGACGATGCCGATGCGCTGATCGCCCATCCGGGCATCGAGGTGATCGTGGAAGCCACCGGCGATCCGCGTGCGGGCATCCGGTTCTGTCTGCGCAGCATCGAGGCCGGCAAGCACATCGTCATGGTGAACGTGGAGGCCGACGTGGTGGCGGGCCCGCTGCTGGCCGCCAAGGCGCGCGCACAAGGTGTCGTGTACTCGCTGGCCTACGGCGACCAGCCCGCATTGATCTGCGAACAGGTCGACTGGGCGCGCGCGTGCGGCTTCGAGGTCGTCTCGGCCGGCAAGGGGACGCGCTACCATCCCGACTTCCACCATTCCACACCGGAAACAGTGTGGACCAATTTCGGCTTCTCCGAGGCGATGGTCGCCAAGGGCGGCATGAACCCCAAGATGTTCAACAGCTTCATCGACGGCTCGAAGTCGGGCATCGAGATGACGGCCGTGTCGAACGCCACGGGCCTGCTGGCGCAATCCGGCGGCCTCGCCTTCCCGCCCTGCCCCGCCCCCGACTTGGCCAAGGTGTGCAAGCCGTACAGCAAGGGCGGCGTGCTCGAGGCCAAGGGTACGGTCGAAGTCGTCTCGTCGCTCAACCGCGACATGAGCCCCGTGCCCAACCACCTGCAGTGGGGCACCTATGTCGTCGTCGCGGCGGACCACGAATATGTGCGCCGCTGTGCGGCCGAGTACTGCATGCTGCCCGACGAGACCTGCGAGCACATGGCGCTCTACCGGCCGATCCACATGATCGGGCTCGAGATCGGCATATCGGTTGCCAGTGCTGCCCTTCGCGGCGAAGCGACGGGTGCCCCCATCGCGTTCAACTCCGACGTCGCCGCCACCGCCAAGCGGCCGCTCAAGGCCGGCGAAGTGCTCGACGGCGAAGGCGGCTATTGCGTGTGGGGCAAGCAGGTGCCGGCCGACGCCTCGCTCGCCAAGGGCTACCTGCCGCTGGGCCTCGCCAGCCACGTCACGCTGAAGCGCGACATTCCCGAAGGCGGGCTCGTGCGCTGGGAAGACGTCGACTACGACGCAAGCGATGCCGCCGTGCGCGTGCGCCGCGAGATGGAAGCCGCCTTCGCGCGGCCCAACACGAAGGCCGCCGAGTAGCGCTAGGTTTCCGTCTTCAGGTCGAACATCACGACGGTCCCGTCCTCGCCGCCGGCGGCCACGCGCCAGCCGTCGTGCGAGAAGGCGACCGCGCGCAGCGGCACGCCCTTGTCCTCGTCGGACTCGCGCAACACCAGCTCGCGCTTGCCTTCGAGATCGCCGAGACGAACCCCGCCCTTGTCGAAGCCGCCGACGAGGAACGGCGCCGAGGGATGCCCGGCGATACCCGTCATCAGCGCACCGTCGCCGAAGCCGAACTCCAGCGGCGGCTGGCCTTCGGGGCCCTTGCCGGAGAAGTCCCACGCGACGAAGCAGTCGGCCGCATCCGACAGGAGCCAGCGCGAGTCCGGCGTCCAGACGAGCTGGCGCACCTTGGTGCGGTAGCCCGCCATCTGCATGTCCTGCCCGCTCGACAGGCGCCAGACATGGATCGCGTTGTCCTGCGTGGTCGTCGCAAGGAAGCGCCCGTTGGGCGAATAGCGCAGATGGACGTGGCTGCCCTTCCAGACGAGGTTGCGCGCCTTGTCCTTGGGCTTGGCGACCTGCCACACCGACACGCCGCCATAGTGGGCGGCCGTCACGCGGCTGCCGTCGGGGCTGAAATCGAGGGCCGCGACCGTGCTGGGATGCGGGGCGAGTGTCGCAGGCTCGGCCGCACCCGGCGCCCAGAGCCTGGCTTCCTTGCCGAGACCGCACGCGAAGGAACCCGTCGCGTGCACGGCGAGCACGTCGATCCAGCGGCCCTGGAACTTCGCGATCTCGCTGACGGTGCCGTCGCGCGCCGTGCGCACGAGCTGCCCGTCGTCGCCGCCCGACAGGAACGACACGCCGTCGGGATGTGCGGCGAACGACAGGATCGCACCCTTGTGCGCCTTGGCGACGGTCTTGGCGTCGCCGACGACGGCCTGCAGATGGATCTCGCCGGCACCGGTGGCCGCGGCAAGCGTCTCGCCGTCCTTCGTGAAGGCCACACCGCCGACATAGACGCCGAGTGCGAACTCGCGCACGCGCGGCTGCTTGACGTCCTTCATGCTCACGCGCGGCAGCCCTCGAAACCGGCCTTGAGCTTGGCGGCATCGAGATGCCGGCCGATGAAGACGAGCTTGGAGATGCGCTTGTCGCCGTCGCGCCATTTCTGGCCCCACGAGGAATCCGCGATCATGTGCACGGCCTGGAAGACGTAGCGCTGCACGGCCCCCTCGACCGCGAGGATGCCCTTGGAACGCAGGATGTCCTGGCCCTGCGTGCGCAGCGTCTCGGTGATCCAGCTCTGGAACTTCTCGGGATCGACCGGCTCGGCCAGCGTCACCGACACCGAGGATATGTCGTCGGCGTGCTTGGGATTGGGTGCTTCGTGGTGATGGTGGTCGTGGTGATCGTGGTCGTGATGGTCGTGGCTGTGGTCGTGCGTCGGGTCGTCGCACGTCGCGTGATCGTGGTCATGGTCGTGATGGTGCCCGCCTTCGAGGAAGTGCGGATCGAGCGTCAGGATGCGCTGCAGGTCGAAGGCCCCCTTGTCGAGCACCTTGGTGATGTCGATCGCACTCTTCGCCGTGCGGTGGATGGTCGCGTAGGGATTGATCTGGCGGATGCGCGCCTCGACCTTGGCAAGCTCGGCCGGCGTCACCAGATCGGTCTTGTTGAGCAGGATCACGTCGGCGAAGGCGACCTGGTCCTCGGCCTCGCGGCTGTCTTCCAGGCGCAGCGGGAAGTGCTTGGCGTCGACCAGCGTGACGACCGCGTCGAGGCGCGTCTTGGCCTTCACCTCGTCGTCGGTGAAGAAGGTCTGCGCCACCGGGGCGGGATCGGCCAGCCCCGTCGTCTCGACGATGATGCCGTCGAGCTTGTCGGCGCGCTTCATCAGCCCGCCGATCGTGCGGATCAGGTCGCCGCGCACGGTGCAGCAGATGCAGCCGTTGTTCATCTCGAAGATCTCTTCGTCGGTGCCGACGACGAGCTCGTTGTCGATGCCGACCTCGCCGAACTCGTTGATGATCACGGCGTACTTGCGGCCGTGGTTCTCGCTGAGGATGCGGTTCAAGAGCGTCGTCTTGCCGGCACCGAGATAGCCGGTCAGCACGGTAACGGGGATCTGCGACATGAAGGGGGCTCCAGGACTTGGTGTGCCCTTCATTTAGCGAAGCCGGCCCCTCGTTGCCACCCCTTCCGACTGGACGTCGGCACGCGACCCCACTACCAGAAGGGTCATGGATGCCGTCCCGCCCCGTCCCGCCGCCATCGCCGTCGTCAAACGCGACGGCCGCTTCCTGCTGGTCCGCCGCGCCAATCCGCCCGATCCGGGTCGCTGGGGCTTCCCCGGCGGCAAGGTCGAACCCGGCGAGACGGTGGCCGAGGCCGCCGTGCGCGAGCTTGCCGAGGAGACCGGCGTGCGTGCCGAAGCGATCCGCGCCTTCGACTGCGTGGACGTGATCAGGCCCGGCTACCACTTCGTGCTGGTCGCCGTGGCCTGCCGCTGGCTTGGCGGCGAAGCGGTCGCGGACAGCGACGCGCACGAGGCCGCGTGGTTCACGCTCGACGAGATCGCGGCCGGAAAAGCCCCGTTTCTCGAACAGGTTGAACGCATTGCGCGGTCGGCCCCGGCAGCTTGAACCGACCTCACTTTAAGTCTATATTCGCAGCATGGAAGTCGGCCTCTACACGCAGACATTCGGCGTCGGGCGCAATCCGTACCTGCAGGCGCAGGCCGCGGCGAACCAGACGACTCAGAACGCCCAGAACCAGCCCAACCTCGCCAGCGCCGTCGCCGCCCAGCGCACCGCCCCGGTCCAGCAGACGCAGACCCCGCAGGCCGCACAGGCCACCGGCCGCTCGGAAAATTCGCGCGAGGCGCGCACCAACACCGATACCGGTGCCGCCAGCGACACGACGGCCAACTCGCTCGACGCCGAAACGGCGCACCTCGCGGTCCAGCCGCGCGGCAGCAAGGTCGACGTCTACGTCTGACCGCCGCTAGCCGCCGACCGCGCGGCGCAGCACTTCCTCGATCCGGTCGACCGGCGTCTCGTGCGAGAAATGCGCGACGTACTTGCCGTTGGGATCCATCAGGTAGATCAGCGACGTGTGGTCGACGAGATACTCGGCCGAGCCCGCCGGAATCGTCTTGCGATAGAAGACGCGATAGGCACGCGCGGCCTTCGCCACCTGTTCGGGCGTGCCGGTCAGGCCCATCAGCCGCTCGTCGACGGCCCCCACATACGAGGCCATCTGCGAGACCGTGTCGCGTTCGGGATCGACGGTGATGAACACGGGCTGGATGCGCGCGGCCGCCGGCCCCAACCGGTCGAGCGCTTCGGCGATCGCCAGCAGTGCCGTCGGGCACGCGTCGGGACAATAGGTGAAGCCGAAATAGATCAGCGAATAATGGCCCAGCAGGTCGGCTTCGGTGCGCGTCCGGCCGGACTGGTCGACCAGCTCGAACGGTCCGCCGATCGCCGCGGTCGCAAGGCCCTGCACCGGCGGATTGGCGTCGCTCCAGAACTTCACGCCCCATGCGGCACCCAACCCGATGACCGCACCGACCGCGAGCCAGCGGACGGTGCGAAGGACGGTGGCCGAAGGATTGGGTGCGGGTGCGGTCATCGGTTCTGCGGGGGCTGGAATTCGGCGCGGACGCTACACGCTGCCGAAGCGCGCGTGAAGCGCCTTGTCGACGTCGCGGAACGAACCGTCGAGCGCGGCGATCGCCTCGGCGAGCTGCGGGCTTGCGCCGGCGCGCGCCGTGCGTTCCACCGTGAAGGCGCGTTCGGCGAGCGCTTCGGCACCGAACAGGCGCGCCGCCCCCTTGATCGAGTGCGCCGTGCGCACGACGCGGTCGAGATCGCCGCGCGACAGGAGGTCGGGCAGCGTGGCGACCTGGCGGCCCTGCTCGTCGCGGAACGTCCGCACGAGGCCGAGGACCGCCGGCATCGGCATGTCGGCCTCGAGGGCCGCGATCGCCTCGTCCGAGATCGCCGCCGGGCCCGCGGCCGCCGGCGCCGGTGCGGCATCGCCTTGGGTCAGCACGCCATCGACCGCGGCGCGCAGCGTGGCGGCACGGATCGGCTTGGCCAGATGCGCGTTCATCCCCGCCGCCTGGCAGCGCTCGACATCCTCGACGAACGCGTTGGCCGTCAGCGCCACGATCGGCGTCGTGCGGTTCGGGCCGGAAGCCGCACGGATCCGGCGCGTCGCCTCGAGCCCGTCGAGCCGCGGCATCTGCACGTCCATCAGGATCAGGTCGTAGCGCCGCTCGGCCGCGCGCGCGACCGCGGCCTCGCCGTCGCACGCCTCGTCGATGGACACGCCCAGCGTCTCGAGCATCTTGCTTGCCGCATAGCGGTTGACGTCGTTGTCCTCGACCAGCAGCACGCGGCGCCCCGACCATTTGCCCTCGGTGTCGTCGTCCGCCGGTGCGGGTGCGTGCGGTGCCCCCGTCTCGCTCGGCGGCAGCGGCAGGCTCGCCTCGAAGATGCTGCCCCCGCCGGGCGCGTCGCGCACGGCGATGTCGCCGCCCATCGCAAGCGCGAGTTCCCGGCTGATCGCAAGACCCAGCCCCGTGCCGCCGAACCGCCTTGTCACCGAACTGTCGGCCTGGAAGAACTTGGCGAACAGGCGCGCCTTGGTCGCCGCATCGATGCCCGGCCCGCTGTCGCGCACCGCGAAGACCGCAAGCTCCGGCCGGCCGGGGGCCCGCGCCGCCGCGACGCGCACCGTGCCGCGCTCGGTGAACTTGATCGCGTTGCCGATCAGGTTGAGGAGGATCTGCTCGAGCCGTGCGGAATCGCCGATCGCATGGCCCTCGATCTCCGGCGCCACGTCGATCTCGAGCGTCAGGCCCTTGGCAGCAGCGGCCGGTGCGAACGTCCGGGCGGTCGTCCGCACGGTCGCGGCGACGTCGAAGGGCGCGCGTTCGACCTGCAGCGCGCCGGCTTCGAGCTTCGAGATGTCGAGGATGTCGCCGATCACCTGCAGGAGCCGCTCGGCCGAGGCGCGCGCCATGCGCGCCTGCTCGCGCGCCTCGGGCGCAAGGCTCGCCGCCAGCATGACGTCGAGGATGCCGACCACGCCGTTGAGCGGCGTGCGCAGCTCGTGGCTCATGTTGGCGAGGAACTCGGTCTTGGCGCGGCTGGCGACCTCGGCGGCGTTCTTCGCGCGCTCGAGTTCGCGCGCGGCGGCCGCGTCGCGCGTGACGTCGCGCAGGATCGCCACCACACCGCCGTCCGACATGCGCGTGCGCGTGATCCGCACGTCGCGCCCGGCGACGACGATCGACTCGCTCGCCGCGAAGCTCTCGGGCCGGACGCTCGCCAGGCGCACGCCGATCCAGTCCTCGAGGGCTGCCCCCGCCAGCTCCGGCTCGGCGGCCGTGCGCAGCGCTTCGCGCAGCCCCATGCCTTCCGCGATGCGCGGGCGCAGGGCGGGATAGAAATCGAGATAGCGGTCGTTCCACGCCGCGATCCGGAGGTCCGCGTCGACCTGCAGGAAGCCGTCGACGAGGCTGGCGATCGCGTCGCGGAAGCGCGCTTCCGAGGCGCGGACGTTCCGGCTTGCCGAGCGCTCCTCGGTGACGTCGCGCAGGATCGCGACGAGGCCGCCTTCGGACGTGCGCTGGCGGGAAATCTGGATGATCCGGTCGCCCGCGGTCAGGTCCTCGGGTGCCACCGACGCGCGCCGGATCGCGTGCAGGCGCGCGCGGGCATAGGCGTCGAGCTCGGTTTCCGCCATGTGCGGATGGCGCATGCGGGCATGCATGCGCACGATCTCGAGGGCCGGCATGCCGACATGGATGGCCCCGCGCATGATCGGGAAGAATTCGACGTAGCGCTCGTTCCACGCGACCAGATGGTCGTCGGCGTCGTAGAGGATGAAGCCGTCGCCCATGCTCTCGATCGCGTCGCGGAACCGGCGGTCCTGCAGCGTCACCGCCAGGCGCGAGCGTTCGAGTTCGTCCTCGCGGCGCTTGCGCTCGGTCTGGTCGACGATCAGGCCGTCGATGTGCAGCGGTGCGCCGTAATAGTCGTAGGAGGCGCGCCCCTTCTCCAGCACCCAGGCCACCTGCCCGTCGGCGCGCACGAGCCGGTACTCGACCTCGAACTCGCGGCGCAGCCCGACGGCGTTGGCGACCAGCTCGGCGGCCACGATGCGGTCTTCGGCCACGATCAGGCCGCCGAAGCTGCGCGCCCCCGGGCCGGTGAATTCCGCGGCCCCGTAGCCGGTGAGGTTGGCGATGCCGGAGCTGGCGAAATCCATCGTCCATCCGGAATCGATCCGGCGGCGATAGACCACGCCGTCGACGTTGGCGACGAGCGACTGGAAGCGCGCCTCGCTCTCCGCGCGCGCGGCTTCCGCCGCGATCTTCGCCGAAACGTCGCGATAGACGGCGACCACGCCGCCGTCGGCGGCGGCGAACTGGACCGTCTCGACGACGCGCCCGTCGGTCAGGACCTGGTTGAACGCCTCGCCGAAGCGGCGGTGCCGGCGCATGCGGTCGTCGAGCGTCGCCACCCCCTTGACCGGGCCGCCGTCGCGCGCGACGAGCCGGTCGCGCGCGTCGCGATAGAGATCGGCGAACGGCTTGCCCTTGGCGACCAGCCCGTCCATGTGCGGGAAGATCTCGACATAGCGCCGGTTCCAGAAGCGGATGCGGTCCTCGGCGTCGAGAATGAGGAAACCGTCGCCGATCGCCTCGATCGAATCGATGAGCTGGAGCTCGCTTTCCCGCAGCGCCTGCTCGACCGCCAGCTGCTCGGTCACGTCGCGATAGACGGCCACGCACCCGCCCTCGGCGGTCGCGTACTCGATGATCTGCAGGCTGCGCCCGGTGGCGAGCTTCTGGGTATAGGCCTCGCCGAAGCGCCGGTGCGGGCGCGTGCGCCGTTCGATCGCCGACAGCGCGTCGCGCGACGTCGTCAGGCGCTGCGCCTGGTCGATCGCGCGCGCGCGCAGTTCCTCGATCCGCAGGCCCGGGGCCAGCAGCGAGGCCAGTTCCGGGAAGATCTCGACATAGCGCCGGTTCCAGATCATCACGCGGTCGTCGCGGTCGAAGATCATGATGCCGTCGCCGATCGCCTCGATCGAATCCAGCAGGCGCTGCTGGCTCTCCTTGACCTGGCGCTGCGCGCCGGCAAGGAGCGTGACGTCGCGATAGACGGCGACCGACCCGCCGTCGGCGGCGGGGAACTCGGCCGTCTCGATCTCGCGGTCGAAGCTGACCTTCTGGCGGAACGTCTCGCCGAAGCGGCGGTGGCGCGCGACGCGCTCGGACTGGATCCAGTCCGCGCGGTCGGCAAGCCCCATGGCGCGCAGCCGGCCGGCCGTCGCGTCGATATAGGCCGTGAAGCTCATCCCGCGCACCAGCGCGTCGCGCATGTGCGGGAAGATCTCCAGATAGCGCGCGTTCCAGAAGACCAGGCGGTCGGCCGCGTCCCAGACGAGAAAGCCGATATCGACCGCGTTGAGCGTCTCGAGCAGGCGGCGTTCGCTGCGCGCCACCACCTCGTCGATCTCGCGCTCGTGCGTCACGTCGCGGCAGACGGCAGCGTAAAGGCGCCGCGCGTCGGACGTCTGGATCGGCGAGAGGTCCGCCTCGATCCAGAACATCGAGCGGTCCTTGCGGTAGTGGATGAGCCGTTCGCGGATCGGCCGGCCGGCCGCCGTCGCCTTGCGGATGCGGTCGAGGACCGCCCGGTCGCTGCGCGGGCCCTGCAGGAAACGCGCGCTGCGCCCGACGCATTCGGCCGCTTCATAGCCGCTCATCCGTTCGAAGGCGGCGTTCACGTAGACGATGCGCGGGCCGGGGTCCTCGAACGATCCGATTTCCAGGATCACCAGCCCGTCATTCGACGCGTCGACCGCGGCACCGACGAGGGCGGCCCCCTCGACCGGTGCGGGGGCCGGCCCGCGCCGGCGCCAGGCGGCGTAGAATCCCGTCGCCCCTCCGGCAATGGCGACCAGCAGCACTATGAGCGGGTCCATGGCCGCGCCGGATCAGAGCAGCGTGCGGACGGAAGAGGACACGGCGAGCGTCCCGTCCTCGGCATAGGCTTCGTGGTTCGCTTCGATGTCGGCAAGGCGATAGAGATAATTGACCATCAGCCCGGCCGACTGCTTGATCCCCTTGGCCGAGGTGTCGGCGCGCCAGTTGATCCGCTCGATCCGCGCCCCGTTCGACAGGTGGAAATGCGCGACCGGATCGAGCGCTCGCCCGTCGGGGCGCTTGGCCTCGGTCAGGTAGCGCGCGCACAGGCGCGACAGCGGCCCCTTGAGCGCGTCGGCAAGGGCGGGCTCGGACAGCCAAGCGCCGCTCGCGAGTGCCCGCTTGAGCTCGCCCTTGTTCGCCGCGACGGTCTTGCCGCCGCGCTTGGCAAGGGCGGCCGCCAGCAGCTTGCGCTCGCCCGCCAGCAGCAGGCGCGGCATGCCCTCGGCGATGCGCGCGTCGAGCCAGGCGCGCAGACCCGGGATCGGCGAAAGCGTGGCGAAGGTCTTGAGGTTGGGGAATTCGGCACTCAGCGTCTCGGCGACGCGCTTGATGAGGAAGCCGCCGAAGCTGATCCCGGCAAGGCCGCGCTGGGCGTTGGTGATCGAATAGAAGATCGCCGTGTCGGCCGCGCGCGGATCGCCGAGCGGCGCCTTGTCGTCGAGCAGGTCGTGGACGTTGTCGGCAAGGCCGTCGACCAGCGCCACCTCGACGAAGATCAGCGGCTCGAGCGGCATGCGCGGATGGAAGAACGCGAAATAGCGCCGGTCGCTGTCGAGCCGGTTCTTGAGATCGGCCCAGTCGCGCACGGCGTGCACGGCCTCGTAGGCGGCAAGCCGCTCGAGCAGCACGGCCGGGCTTTCCCAGGTGATCCGCTCGAGTTCGAGGAACCCCAGATCGAACCACGCGACGAAGAGTTCGCGCAGGTCCTCGGCGAGGGCGGCGAAGGCCGGGTCTTCCTTCGACCAGTCCATCAGTTCGCCGCGCCGGTCGATCAGGAACTTGACCCCGTCGCCAAGTGCGGTGAACTGCGCGAGCAGCCGCCCGCGCGGGGAATCCATCGCCTGGCGCAGCGCGCGTTCGGCCTTGCCGATCGCCTTGGCGTCGCCCGCTTCCCACGCCGCCACCGCCGCCTTGGCGGCGGCCGACGCGGCGGCGCGGTCGATGTCGATCTCGCCGGCGAGCAGGCGCATGAAGCGCTTGCGCCCGTCGAGCGAGAGCCCGAGATAGAGCCGCCCGAGTTCGCCCGCGCGCGCCCGCGCGCGCGCCTCGCCGCCGCGGCCTTCCAGGCAATCCGCGAACCGCGCGCGCAGTGCGGGAAGGTCGGCATCGGAAAGCTCGGGGGTCGTACCCTTGGGCACGCCGACGACGGCACGTGCGCCGCTCGAAAGACCGCGCCACGCCTCTTTCAGGCGTGCGACGAACCGGTGTCCGGATTTCGTTTCCGTCATGATGGAAACGATCTTCGCGCGCACCGCCGTTCCGGGCAAGTCCCGAACCGAAAGGTCAGTTCAGGCGGCCCGGCGGGGGGATTTCCGCACTCGAGCGCAGCGCGTCCTTGATCGCGTCCCAGTCGGCGTCGGGCAGATCGGAGAGCTGTTCCTTCGCGGCACGCCAGTCGAACGCGTCGCCGGATTTGACGGCGCGCTCCAGGGCCCGGCAGGCGCTGTGCCGGCCCCCGAGAATCGTCTGTGCGGCCCGAAGGAGTGGGTGTTCCAAGATCGCATCCTTGCCAGGACACGGGCGCCGGATATTTGGGGGGATCGGGTGGGGGCGCCCGGATCGGGCCTCGCGAGCCCGACATGCATCAAATTGACGCCAGTGCACGCAACGCACAAGTGCCTTTGCCCCGCCTTATGTGTGCGTCAGCGATGCATGCCAAGCACGTCGCGGCCCTGCCTTACCGTCCGGCGGTATCTTGGGAGGGAAGACGCCCGGCTGCGACAAAAAGCGCCGCAACGACCTTCGGCAATTCGTCGGGCAGATCGTCGGCGATCAGGCCGGGGCCGAAGCGGTCGGCCGCGTCGGCGTGCATCCAGGTCGCGGCACACGCCGCCTCGAAGGCCGGCATCGCCTGCGCGCGCAGGCCCGCGATCAGGCCCGCGAGCACGTCGCCGGAACCTGCCGTCGCAAGCCACGGCGGTGCGTTCGCGTTGATCGCGGCACGCCCGTCGGGATGCGCGACGACCGTGTCCGCCCCCTTCAGCAGCACGACGGCGTTGCTGCGCCGCGCCGCCGCGCGCGCGCGGGAAAGACGGTCGCCATGAAGATCGGGGAACAGGCGTGCGAACTCGCCGTCATGCGGCGTGAGGACGCAGCTTTCGTCGAGACGCGCGAACAGGTCCGGCGGATCGTCGGCGAAGACGGCGAGCGCATCGGCATCGAGGACGCAGGCCTTGTGTGCCGCACGGGCCGCGCGCACGCGTGCGGCACATGCACCGTCCGCCCCGTTGCCGGGACCGAGCAGCACGACGTTGCGCCGCGGATCGCCGGCGAGGGCTGCGAATTCCGCCAGCGACGGCATCGGGCGGACCATCAGGCTTGCCCGGTCGGCCGCATAGATCGCGACCGCCGCCGGATCGGCCGCCACGGTGACGAGCCCCGCCCCCGCGCGGGCGGCGGCGCGCGCGGCAAGGCGGGCGGCCCCCGTCAGCACCGCGCCGCCGACGACAAGAACGTGACCGCGCGCGTATTTGTGGCCCGTCGCGTCCGGCAGGGGATATTGCGAAAGCCACAGGCCGGGCGAATTGGCGAAGCAGGTGGGTGCGATCGCCGGCAGCACGCCGGCAGGAATGCCGATGTCGGCGACGACCGTCTCGCCGCACAGGGCGCGCGCGGGATAGAGGAGATGCCCCGGCTTGCGCCGGAAGAACGTAACGGTGAGCGCGGCCTCGGGTGCCGCCCCCAGCACCTCGCCGCTGTCGCCCGCCACGCCGCTGGGCACGTCGACCGCGACGACGCGCGCGCGCGCCATCGCGGCGACGAGCTTCAGGGCCATGCCGTCGAGCGGGCGCGACAGGCCCGCCCCGAACAGCGCGTCGACGACCAGATCGTCGGTGCCGATCATGTCGGGTGCGGCCGGCGCGACCGGTCCGTCCCACGCCTTCGCCATCGCCGCCGCGTCGCCGGCAAGCGCCTCGGGCCTTCCCAAAAGACCGACGCGCACCGGCCATCCCGCCTTCTTCAGATGGCGCGCGACGACGAATCCGTCGCCGCCGTTGTTGCCCGGCCCGCACAGCACGACGACCGGCGCGCGCGCGAAGCGCGCCGCGATCTCGCGCGCGACGGCCGCCCCCGCCTCTTCCATCAGCCGCGCACCCGGCACGCCCGCGCGGATCGCGGCCGCGTCGGCGGCGGCCATCTCGGTGCAGCTCAGAAGCGCATGGTCCCATATCGTCATACCCGCAATCATGCCACATTGCGCGCGCACACCGGGAGGCGATGATCGACCGCCGCAAATTCATCGCGACCGCCGCCGCATTGGCCGCCTGCCCCGCCCGTGCCGCCGAGGCGGTCGATACCGCCCTCGTCCTCGCCGTCGATTCCTCGACGTCGGTCGACATGGACGAGTTCTACCTGCAGATGGAGGGATACGCCGCCGCGATGCGCCATCCCGCCCTCGCCGAGGCGATCGGCGGCGGGCGCAGCGGTGCCGTCGGCGTGCTGTTCTTCGAATTCGCCGATGCCAAGACGCATGTCGTCAATCTCGAATGGCGGCGGCTGGCGAATGCCGGCGATCTGGAAGCCTACGCGCACGAACTGGAGATCGCCCCGCGCCTCGTCGTCGGCGGGACCACGGCGATCGGGGACGCCATCGATTTCGGGCACGCGGCGCTGGACACCTGCCCCTATGCGGCGATCCGCCGCGTCATCGACATTTCCGGCGATGGTGCTTCGAACGCCGGGCGGGCCGTGGAAGAAGCGCGGGCCGACGCGCTTGCGCTGGGCATCACGATCAACGGCCTGCCGATCCTCAACGAGGAACCGGACCTCGAAGCCTATTACCGGGCCTGGGTGATCGGCGGGACGGGTGCGTTCTGCGTGCCGGCGCGCGACTACCGCGATTTTAGCGACGCGATCCGCGACAAGCTGGTGCGCGAGATCCGCTTCGTCGTCTAGCGGCCGATCGCCCCGCGGAAGTCGGTTCCTTCGATGGTCGCATCGCGAAGATCCGCCCCCGTGACGTCGGCATCGGTCAGCTTCGCGTCGGTAAGGTCGGCCCCGCGCAGGTCGGTCGCGCGCAGCATCGATTCCGAAAGGTCGGCCTCGATCAGTTTCGCCCCGCGCATGTCGGCGCGGTGCAGCTGCGCGCCGCGCATGCGCGCGGGCCAGCGCCCCGTGGCCGTCGTCGGCAGCGGCATCGGCGAAAGATCGGCGTTCGAGAAATCGGTGCCGTTGAGGATGCACTTGTCGAGCGTGGCGCCGCGCAGGTCGGCCCCGCTGAGATCGGCGCCCGTCAGGTTCGCACCTGTCATGTCGGTCATCTGGAACTTGGCGTCGGCGAATTTCGCCTCGATCAGCGTGGTGCGCTTGAGGCGTGCGGCCGAAAGATTGACCGCGGGCGCGTCGAGCCCGGTCAGGTCGAACGCGTCGAGTGTCGCCTGCGCGCCCTGCTGGCCGGCACTCTGCAGCCACAGGAAATGGCGCTTGAAGATCTCGCCGATCTCCACGTCGAGGGATTCGATCGACTTGGGCATGATCGCCTTGGACAGGTCGACCTTCTCGAAATCCTTTTTCGTGAACTGGGCGGCCGTCAGGTCGGCCCCTTCGAGGTTCGTCTTGTAGAGGAAGGCGCCCGCCAGCACGGCCCCCTGCAGCAGGCAGTGCGACAGGTTCGTGTCGGTGAGATCCGCCCCGCTCAGCACCACGCCCGACAGGTCGGAATAGGAAAGGTCGGCGCCCGCGAGGTTGGCGTTGCGCATGATGCAGTTGGTGAGGTCGGTGCGCCGGCCGAAGGCGCGCGCGACCTTCGCCTCGGTCAGGTTGGCGCGCGCGAAGGACGCGTCATCGATCTCGGCCGAGCGCTGCGTGGCCTTGGCGAAATCGAAATTGCCGTGCTCGTCGGGCACGATGATGAAGCCGTCGCGCATGTCGGCCTGCTTCATCATGGCGCCTTCGAGGTTGGCCCCGCGCATCGACACGCCGCGCAGGTCCGCGCGCGTCAGGTCGCAGCCCTTGAGGTTGGCGCGCGTCAGGTCGGCGCCGAAGAAGTTGGCGCGTTCGAGCTTGGCGCCGGCGAAATTCGCCTCGGCCAGCTTCGAGCCGACGAACTCGGCCTCGCTCAGCATGTTGGCGCCGAAGACCAGCCGCTCCAGCGTGTGGAACGGCATGGCCAGCCGCTTGCCGTTGGTCTGCTTGGCCAGCATCCGGCCATGCGCGGTGATGGCCTTGTCGAGATCGAGCTGGGCTACTTTGGGATAGGTGGGTGCTTTCGGCGGCGGCATCGGCCCACTTTACGCAATCGTGGGGGCCCCCGACAAATGCACGCGACAAATGCACGCGACAAATGCAGGGGCTGGGGCGACCGACGGGGCTCGAACCCGCGACAACCCGGACCACAACCGGGTGCTCTACCAGCTGAGCTACGGCCGCCACAGCCGGGGCGGGTTTTACACGGGCTGCGGCCCCCGGGCAAGCGGACTTGGCGCGTTGCGAAAGGGGGGTGCCCATGGTAACTCCGGTGCCGCGGTCGCGACCGGAATTGCGCCCGCGGCACCGGGGAGCACGCCCATGAATCTGGCACTGGCCGAGCGGATGAGCCGCCTTGGCACCGAAACCGCGTTCGAGGTCCTTGCCCGCGCCAAGGCGCTGGAGGCGAAGGGCAAGTCGATCGTCAGCCTCAGCATCGGCCAGCCCGATTTCCGCACGCCCGAACACATCGTCGAAGCCGGCATCAAGGCGCTGCGCGACGGCCACCACGGCTATACGCCGGCCAACGGCATCCTGCCGCTGCGCGAGGCGGTCGCCAGGGACATCCACCGCCGCCTTGGCGTCCAGATCGATCCCGGCCAGGTCCTCGTCGTGCCCGGCGGCAAGGTCACGATGTTCTTCGCCATCATGATGTTCGGCGAACCCGGCGCCGAGATCATCTATCCCAACCCCGGCTTCCCGATCTACGAGAGCGTCATCCGGTTCTCGGGCGCCAGGGAAGTGCCGCTGCCGCTGCTC
Organism: uncultured Azospirillum sp.; assembly: GCA_964416335.1. Lineage (GTDB taxonomy): Bacteria > Pseudomonadota > Alphaproteobacteria > CACIAM-22H2 > CACIAM-22H2 > Tagaea. Next base: position 11,109 of record CAYQDN010000030.1, on the reverse strand, counting down.
GAAAAGAACGGCTTCGCGTTCGACGCCGACGACGTGCTGTCGCGCTGCACCGAGCGCACGCGCCTCATCATCCTCAACTCGCCCGCCAACCCGACCGGCGGCGTCACGCCGAAAGACCAGGTCGACAAGCTGGTGAAGGGCCTCGCGCGCTTCCCCAAGGCCGCGATCATGTCGGACGAGATCTACGGCCAGATGACCTATGACGGCCGCCCGCACGTCTCGCTGATGAACTATCCCGAAATCGCCGACCGCCTGATCCTGCTCGATGGCTGGTCGAAGACCTACGCGATGACCGGCTGGCGCCTCGGCTATTCGGTGTGGCCGAAATCGATCTTCGCCGACGCCGAGCGGCTGGCGATCAACTGCCATAGTTGCGTCAACGCCTCGGCGCAGTTCGCAGGGCTCGCCGCCCTCGAGGGCCCGCAGGACGCGGTCGGCAAGATGGTCGCCGCCTTCGCCGAGCGCCGCCGCGTGATCGTCGACGAACTCAACGCCGTCCCCGGCTTCCGCTGCGTGGAACCGGGCGGGGCGTTCTACGCCTTCCCGAATATCGAGGGGACCGGCTATTCGAGCCGCCAGATGGAGACGCTGCTGCTGGAACAGGCAGGGGTCGCCGTCCTCTCGGGGACCGCGTTCGGCAAGCATGGCGACGGTTATCTGCGCTTCTCCTATGCCAACTCGGTCGAGAACATCCGCCTGGCGATGGACCGCATCCGCAAGACGCTCGCGGCCAATCCCGTGCCGAAAGCTGCCCAATGATTGTACCAAATGCACTATATTTGTGCAGAAATCTGCCTGAGAGAAGGGCGAATCCAGATGCCGCGCGACAGGCAATCTGGCATGGCCCGTGCTTCTTGGAAGGGTCCGCCTCCCGAGAGTCCGACGCCCGCACCCCGTTCGCAATTGTGACGTGTCCATGAAAAAGATCGAAGCGATCATCAAGCCCTTCAAGCTCGACGAGGTGAAGGACGCACTCAACGAAATCGGCCTCAAGGGAATCACGGTCGTCGAGGCCAAGGGCTTCGGCCGCCAGAAGGGCCACACCGAACTCTACCGCGGGGCGGAGTACGTCGTGGACTTCCTGCCCAAGGTGAAGATCGAGGTCGTCATCGAGGACACGCTGCTGGAGCGCGCGATCGAGGCGATCCAGCGCGCCGCCCACACCGGCCGCATCGGCGACGGCAAGATCTTCGTTTCGACGGTCGAGGAAGTCATCCGCATCCGCACCGGCGAACGCGGGGCCGAGGCCGTCTGATCCCAGTCCGTTTCTCCCTACCGAATTCAACCCACCCGTCAGTCAGCGGGCCAACCACAGGAAAAAGGCTATGTCGGATCCCAAGACCGTAATGAAGAAGATCAAGGACAACGGCTGCAAGTATGTCGATCTGCGGTTCACCGATCCGCGCGGCAAGCTGCAGCACCTCGCCCATGCGGTCGAGACGATCTCGGAAGAGACCTTCGAGGAAGGCCTCATGTTCGACGGTTCGTCGATCGCCGGCTGGAAGGCGATCAACGAGTCCGACATGACGCTGATCCCCGACCCGAAGACGGCGGTGATGGATCCCTTCGCGGCCCAGCCGTCGATGACGATCATGTGCGACATCTACGAGCCGGGCACGGGCCAGCCTTACAACCGCGATCCGCGCGGCATCGCCAAGAAGGCCGAAGCCTACGTCAAGGAGACGGGCATCGGCGACACGGCGTTCTTCGGTCCCGAGATCGAGTTCTTCGTGTTCGACGACGTGCGCTTCAAGGTGTCGATGAACAAGACCTCGGTCGAGATCGACAGCGAGGAAGGCCCCTACGTCACCGACAAGAAGTATCCCGACGGCAACCTCGGCCACCGTCCGCGCATCAAGGGCGGCTACTTCCCCGTCCCGCCGGTCGACCAGTGCGCCGACCTGCGCGCCGAGATGCTGACGGTCATGAAGGACATGGGCCTCGACATCGAGAAGCACCACCACGAGGTGGCGCCCTCGCAGCACGAGCTCGGCGCCAAGTTCACGACGATGGTGAACGCCGCCGACCAGTGCCAGATCTACAAGTACGTCGTCCACAACGTCGCCGCCCAGTACGGCAAGACCGCGACGTTCATGCCCAAGCCCATCAAGGGCGACAACGGTTCGGGCATGCACGTGCACCAGTCGATCTGGAAGAAGGGCAAGCCGCTTTTCGCCGGCAACGGCTACGCCGACCTCTCGGAGATGGCGCTGTTCTACATCGGCGGCATCATCAAGCACGCCAAGGCGATCAACGCGTTCACCAACGCGTCGACCAACTCGTACAAGCGCCTGATCCCGGGCTTCGAGGCGCCCGTGCTGCTCGCCTACTCGGCGCGCAACCGCTCGGCCTCGTGCCGCATCCCGTTCGGTGCGGGCCCGAAGGCCAAGCGCGTCGAAGTGCGCTTCCCCGACCCGACCGCCAACCCGTATCTCGGCTTCGCCGCGATGCTGATGGCCGGTCTCGACGGCATCAAGAACAAGATCCATCCGGGCGAGGCGATGGACAAGAACCTCTATGACCTGCCGCCGGCAGAGCTCAAGAAGGTTCCCACGGTGTGCGGATCGCTTCGCGAGGCGCTCGGCGCCCTCGACAAGGGCCGCGCGTTCCTGAAGGCCGGCGGCGTGTTCACCGACGACTTCATCGACAGCTACATGGAGCTCAAGTGGGAAGAGGTGTACGCGTTCGAGCACACCCCGCACCCGATCGAGTTCGAGATGTACTATTCGGTCTGATCCGGCCCTAAAAACGCCCGGTTACGGCAGACGGCCCCGGAGAAATCCGGGGCCGTTTTTGCATCGGCCCCATGTAAATCTCGGGCTGGTAGCTGCCGGGTCGAGGCGGTATGGTTTGCTCCGAAACGAACGTGATCCGGACCAGAATGGAATCGGCAGGCAGACAACCCGAATTCGACGCTGCCCTCAGCATGCATCTCGGCTACCTGATGGGGCGGGCGGGCGGCAAGCGCATGGACATGCGCGGCTACGAGTTCGGCTCGGTCGACGGGCGCGGCCGGAACCTGTCCTGCGCGATCCTGGCGGCGACCAATTTCGTCGGCGCCGTCCTGCAGGACTGCGACCTTTCGATGGCCGACGTCTTCACCGCCGATTTCCGCAACGCCGATCTCTCGGGCGCCAACCTGCGCCGCATCGACGCGCGCGGCGTCAATTTCGACGGAGCGCGCATGCGCGAATGCGACCTGCGCGAGGCCGATTTCCGCCCCGGCCAGACGATGTCGTTCTCCGACGGCAGCAAGAAGGGCAACGAGCAGAGTGCGAGCTTCCGCGACGCCAATCTCGACAAGGTGCAGCTCAAGGGCGCCAATCTCGAGAAGGCCGACCTGGCCGGCGCCTCGCTGCGCGGGGCCGGCATGGAAGGCGTCGAGCTGGGTGCCGCCAACCTCAAGAACGTCGATCTTTCCGGCGCCAATCTCGAGGGTGCCCGCCTCAAGGACGCGGTCCTCGACGGTGCCAAACTGCGCGGTGCTTCGATCAAGGGCTGCGACCTGCGGGGTGCGCGCATGCGCGGCGTGGATCTCGACGGGCTCGACCTCAAGACCGTGCAGATGGACGGCGCCCATTTCGATCCGCCCGACAAGCCGCCCGAGGAAAAGCCGAACGTCCGCCTGCTGCTCGACGAGCACAAGCGCTGGGTCGAGACGGCGGGTGCGACCGGCATGCGCGCCGTCTTCGACGACCGCGACCTGTCGGGCATGGACCTGCGCGGCCTCGACCTCAGTGCCGCATCGTTCAACCGCGCCAACCTCGCGCGCGCCGAAATGGGGCGCGCACAGCTGCGTCTGGCAAGCCTCATGCAGGCGAACCTCACCGACGCCGATCTTTCCGAGGCCGATCTTGCCGGTGCGGTGATGGTCGGCGCCACGCTGCGGCGCGTCAATCTCACCAAGGCCAAGATGACGCCGATCGACCTCAAGGACGCCAGCGGCAAGCCGTCGGGCCGCAAGTTCCCGACCAATCTCAGCAACGCGATCCTGGCGCACGCCAAGCTCGACGGGGCCGACCTGCGCGGGGCCGTGCTGCGCGGGGCCGACATCACGCGCGCCAGCTTCGTCGACGCGCTCGTCGAAGGCATCGACCTTTACGGCGTGCGCAAGCTGAGCTGACCGGGGTCGCGGCCGCGTGGCGCACACGAAAGAAAGCCTGCTGGCCCTCCTCGACGAACTCGGCATCCGCACGACGACGGTCGAGCACGCGGCGGCCTTCACGGTCGAGGAGGCGCGCCGCCTGCACGACGCCCGCATGCCCGGCATCAACGTCAAGAACCTGTTCCTCAAGGACGCGAAGGACGCCCTCTGGCTGCTCAGTGCACCCTGGGAATGCGAGATCGACCTCAAGGGCCTGCCGCAGCGCATCGGCTGCAAGCGCGTGTCGTTCGGCTCCCCTGCCCTGCTGATGGAAACGCTCGGCGTGATCCCCGGTGCCGTCACGCCGTTCGCACCCGTCAACGACACGGCGCGCCGCGTGCGCGTCGTGCTCGATGCCGGGATGATGGCGGCCGAAACGCTCAACTGCCATCCGCTGGTCAACACCGCGACGACCAACATCCGGGCGGCCGACCTGCTGGCCTTCCTGCGCCGGCATCACGGCGAACCGCTGCTCGCCCCGCTCGGCACCTGACCGGTACGGCAAAATCGGTATAATCGGGGTCCCCCAAAAGGAGATCCCCCATGAACATCCTCTACACGACCAAGGGCTCGGCGACCGGCGGGCGTTCGGGCAAGGCCGCGAGCGAAGACGGCATCCTCCAGGTCACGCTCACGGTTCCCAAGGCGATGGGCGGCGACGGGGCCGTCGGCACCAATCCCGAACAGCTCTTCGCCTGCGGCTATTCGGCCTGCTTCCTGGGTGCGCTCAAGTTCGTCGCCGGCAAGGCCAAGGTGAAGATCCCCGAGGACGCGAAGGTGACCGCGACGGTCGGCATCGGCCCGCGCGACGACGGCGAAGGCTTCGGCATCGACGTGGCGCTGGCGATCAGCGTGCCGGGCGTGGACAAGGCGACGGTCGAGGATCTCGTCAAGAAGGCGCATGTCGTGTGCCCGTACAGCCACGCCACGAAGGGCAGCCTCGACGTGCGCCTGAGTGTGGTGTGAAATAAGGGCAAGAAGACGAGTCGACAATCCGGGGAGAAAACGGCATGCCGCCCGAAACGCTGTCCCGCCGCACCGTGCTGTTCGTCAACGTGGCGCATGCGCTCGACCATTTCGTCCTGCTGATCTACCCCACGGCCGTCATCGCGATCGCGGCGGACACCGGCTCGACCTATACGGCCCTGATCGGGCTGGCGACCGGGGCCTTCGTCGCGTTCGGCCTGTTCTCGCTGCCGATGGGCTGGATCGCCGAACGGATGGGCCGGCGCAACCTGTTCGCGGTGTTCTTCGGGGGCTGCGGTCTCTCGTGCCTCGGCCTGTCGGCGGCACAGACCCCGTTCCAGTTCGCCGCCGGCCTCTTGATCCTCGGCATGTTCACGGCGATCTACCATCCGATCGGCTCGGCGATGCTGGTGACGCACGCGCGGGCGCTGGGCCGCGATCTCGGCTGGAACGGCGTGTGGGGCAATCTCGGGGCGGCGTTCGCCTCGGGCGTCACGGCGCTTGTCGCCGCGTGGCTCGGCTGGCGCGCGGCGTTCGTGGTCCCCGGCCTCGTGTGCCTTGCGGCGGGGGCGGCGTTCCTGGCCCTGGTGCCGGGCGACGGCGAGGCGGGCGAGAAGCAGAAGACGCAGGCCGCCCAAATCGCCGTCTCGCGCCCGCTCGTGATGTTCGCGGTGTTCGTGCTGGCGATCGTCGCGGGCGGCATGACCTTCAACATCACGACGATCGCCCTGCCCAAGGTGATCGACGAACGCATCGGCCTCGACCTGCCGCTCGCCTTCACGGGCTCGCTCGCCACCGCCGTGTTCGTGTTCGGGGCGCTGACGCAGCTGCTGATCGGCAAGCTCGTCGACCGCTTCACGCTGCCGACGATCTTCGTCGGCCTGTCGGTGTTCCAGCCGATCGGCCTTGCCCTTGCCGCGGCGGCGACCGGCGTGCCGATGCTGGTCGGCCTCGTCTTCGTGATGGCCGCGATCTACGGGCAGGTCGTCGTCAACGACGCGATGGTGGCGCGCTATGTGCCGCCGCGCTATCGCGCCAAGGCGTTCAGCGTGCGCTATTTCCTCGGCTTCACGACAAGCGGCCTGGCCGTCCCGCTGATCGCCTATCTGCATGGGCAAGGCGGCTTCGCGACGGTGCTGATGGCGGCATCGGCGTTCGGTGCCACGATCCTGATCGCGGCCTGCGCCTTCTGGCTTGCCGCCCAGCCGGCGGGCGCACCGGCCGCGGCCGGCGACTAGGGCGTCGAGGCGAAGTCCGTGGATTTCTGGATAGCGAGCGCCGTTGGCTTCGCAATCGCCTACCTCCTGGGCGCCACGCCCACGGGCTATCTTGCGGGGAAACTGCTCAAGGGCATCGATATCCGGGAGCACGGTTCCAGATCCATCGGCGCAACGAACGTGTTGCGGACTCTGGGGAAGTGGCCTGCACTGGCGGTGCTCCTGATCGACGTGCTGAAAGGTGCGGGCGCGATCGCCTTCGCACTCTGGTTTTATCCTTGGCTCTTGACGTTGCCGTCGGTCACGCCGCCGACAGCGCCTGATCCGCAAACTTGGATGCCTTGGGCGACGGGTGCCGCCGGATTTGCCGTGTTGCTGGGGCACAGCCGTTCGATATGGCTGAATTTCACGGGCGGTAAATCCGCCGCGACGGGATTGGGCATGTTGCTGGCGATGTCCTGGCCGGTCGGTCTGGGTGCCGCGACGGTTTTCGGCGCTGTACTGGCCATTTCCCGGATCGTTTCCCTTGGCTCGATGCTCGCGGCGCTGGCGGCGATCGCCCTCATCTGCGGCCTGGAGCAACCGTTGCCCTATCGCCTGCTGGTGATTGCAGGCGGCATCTACGTGATCGCGCGCCATCGCGCCAACATCCGGCGGCTGCTGGCCGGGACCGAACCGCGCGTGGGGCAGAGCAGCCCCGAGCCGAAAACGGAAACGCGCGTATAAGGTGCCCTAGCCGGTGCCGCCGACCTTCCAGCCGGCAAGCGGGACGGACGCCTCGTCGCCGAGCACGGGCCCATAGACTTCAGCACCCGTGGGGGCGAGCACCGCACGGCACGAATAGCCCGACTTGGGATCGTTGCCCGGCAGGTCGCCGGCGGGAGCGCCGAAGACGACGCGGCGGATCCCCAGTTCGGCGATCGCCGAGGCGCACATCGCGCAGGGTTCGCCGCTGGCATAGATCGTCGCCCCTTCGAGCTTCTCGGGCGGGACCGCGCGCTTCAGCAGGCGCACCGCGTTCGCCTCGGCATGCGCCGTCGGGTCGCGCGTCGTGTTCTGCAGGTTGCGCGTTTCGGCGAGGACCGCCCCGTTGCGCGCCACGACGACGGCGCCATAGGGCTCGTCGCCCACCTTGCGCGCGATCTTCGCCAACGCGATCGCCGAGCGCAGGTACGGCAGGTCGCGCAGGTTGAGGCCGTCGAGCCCGTTCATGCCCCTACGGTGGCAGGTGCCGCCGGACGGTGCAAGTCCGGGGCAAATCCGGGGCCTCACATCGTCATGCGGCGGCGCTGTTCCTTGAGCCAGGCGACGGCCCCCGGTGTCGTCGTCCAGGCCCGCGCACCGTTGACCGCGATCACCACGGCCTCGTCGCGGCTGCCGGGCTCGACCGTCAGCGGGGCGGTCTTCGGCGGCTTGCGGTCGCCCAGCAGGTAGGCCGGCACGTAGCCGTTGGCCGTCAGCGCCTTGTCGAGGGCGGCCGCCGCCGCCGCCCCTGCCCCGCTTTTGCGGAACGCGAGCAGGGCGCGCGAATAGGCGACGCGCGCGTCGGCATCGCCGGCGAAGCCGTCGAGCAGCGCCACGGCCTCGTCGTCCGCGCCCGCATCGATCAGCGCATCGGCGAAATCGAAACGCGCGCGCGACGGGTCGGCGGGGTCGAGGCGCAGCACCTCGCGCCAGTGGCCGAAGGCGGCATCGCGTTCGCCCGTCACGGCAAGCGCACTCGCCAGATGCTGGCGCGCCTCGAGATAGGCAAGGCCGCGCGGGCTCTGGCCGAGCTTGCCGGCCTCGGCGACGAGCCGCTCGTCGAGCGCCGCCTCGCCGGCGCGGTGGGCGAGATAGAGGAAGCGCAGCCGCTCGGAGATGTCGCGCGAAGCGAACAGCGACAGCATCGTGAAGGCGGAGGCACAGTAAAGACTGTCGCCCAAGGCCGCGAGGGCGAGGTCGATGCCCTTGCGCGGGCTGGGCGCATCCCATGCCAGGGCGGCTTTGGCTTCGGCCGCCGCCATCTTCTCCTCGCTTGCCATCGCGGCGAGATCGGTATCGCTGCCGATCAGGCCGAGCTCGACGAGGAACGCGCGTTCGGACGTGTCGAAGCCGGTCCTCACTGCGCGTCTCCGGCTTCGACCGGGCGCGGCCGGCGGTCGAGGCCGATCGCGACATAGGTGAACACGCCTTGCGTGACCTTGACGCGTTCGCTGCCCTCGCGCTTGCGCGTCCAGGTCTCGACCTTGATCGTCATCGAGGTGCGCCCGACGCGCTGCATCTCGCAATAGCAGCTCACCTCGTCGCCGACATGGACCGGCAGGTGGAACGTCATCGCCTCGACCGCGACGGTCGCCACGCGGCCTTTGGCGCGCTGGCTGGCGAAGCTGCCGCCCGCGAGATCCATCTGCGAGAGCAGCCAGCCGCCGAAGATGTCGCCGTTCGGGTTCGTGTCCGCCGGCATGGCGATGGCCCGCAGGACGGGCTCGCCCGTCGGGGTGTCGGTCGCGGAATTCATGAAGCGCTTCTCCGGGGTCGGGAACTCGACCCCGAAGATAGCGCATCAGGCGGTGATGCTGATGCCTGTCGTGGTGGTCGAGACCGATGCCTGCAGGCTCGCGGTCGTCGCGGCCGTGGAATCCGTGGCGTCGGCGGGCGGCTTGCGGTGGTGATGGCCGTGGCCGCGCGATGCCTTCATGTCGTCCTGCAGCTGGGCGAAAGCCTGCTTGGCATCGTCGAGATTGCCGGACTCCAGCGCCTTGGCGAGCGTGTCGAAATCGGTCTTCAGCTTGTCGCTGCCCGGGGCTTGCGCGCCGTCGGCCGGCGGGGCCTTGGGGGCGTTCGCCTGCAGCGAGGCGAAGGCCGCCTTGGCGGCATCGAGGTCGCCGGAATCGAGGGCTTTGCCGAGCGCCTGGAAATCGGCCATGCGCTGGCGGAAGGGGTTGGTCTGGCTCGAAGCGGAGCTCGACCAGGCCGAGGAAATGGACGCGGACATGAAATGCTCCTTTCAAATGGAATTGTGTAAAATTTAATGAAATAACTTTATATAATTTAGAAATCCCGTCAATTCTTAAGATGTAACAGCGCCGATACAGTATTACGGGGCTTTCCGGAGGGGGGTTTGCGCCGAATCGGCGCCTGCCCTTAGTCTCCGGCTTTCCGCATTGCACCAGACCCCGTGAGCCATGGCCGACCTGTTTTCCAACGCCGCGAAGAAGACCGACAGCTACACCGCCAAGGACATCGAGGTCCTCGAGGGGCTCGAACCCGTCCGCCGGCGGCCGGGCATGTATATCGGCGGCACGGACGAACGGGCCCTCCACCACCTGATCGCCGAGGTCCTCGACAACTCGATGGACGAGGCGGTCGCCGGCCACGCCGACTGGATCGAGGTCGAGCTTGCCGAGGACGACTGGATGACGATCCGCGACAACGGCCGCGGCATCCCGGTCGACCCGCATCCGCGCTTCCCCAAGAAGTCGGCGCTCGAGGTGATCCTCACCACGCTGCATTCGGGCGGCAAGTTCGCGAACAAGGCCTATTCCACGTCGGGCGGCCTGCACGGCGTGGGTGTGTCCGTCGTCAACGCGCTGTCCGACGAGTTCGAGGTCGAGGTCGCGCGCGACAAGGCAATCTTCGCGCAGAAATATTCGCGCGGCGTGCCGCAGGGTCCGCTCAGGAAGATCGGTGCGACCAACAACCGGCGCGGCACCACGGTGCGCTTCCATCCCGACCCGCAGATCTTCGGCAAGACGATGCATTTCAAGCCGCAGACCGTCTACAAGATGGCGCGCGCCAAGGCGTTCCTGTTCAAGGGCGTCGAGATCCGCTGGAAATGCGTACCGGCGCTGCTGAAGCCCGAATGGGGCATCCCGGCCGAGCAGTCGATGCGCTTTCCCGGCGGCCTTGCGGACTCGCTGGCCGAGGCGATCGGCAAGCGGCCGACCTATACGCCCAAGCCCTTCGCCGGCGACGTGAAGCTCGACAGCCAGGGCGGCCGGCTCGAATGGGCGGTCGCGTGGCCCGGCGACGAGGACGCGGAAGTGCATTCCTACGTCAACACGGTGCCGACCCCGCAGGGCGGCAGCCACGAGCTGGGCCTGCGCGCCGCACTCACGCGGTCCTTGCGCGCCTATGGCGACATGACCGGCAACAAGAAGGCCGCCAACGTCGCCTCGGAAGACGTGTGCGACGGGGCGGTCGTCTTCCTGTCGCTGTTCGTGCGCGACCCGCAGTTCCAGGGCCAGACGAAAGACCGCCTCGGCATGCCCGAAGCGCAGCGCATGGTCGACAACGCGCTCAAAGACCAGTTCGACCATTGGCTCGCCGACGATCCGGCGGCGGCCAAGCAGCTCCTCGAACGCGCCGTCGAACGCGCGGAGGATCGCGCGCGCCGGCGCATGCAGAAGGAGCAGGACCGCAAATCCGCCACGCGCCGCCTGCGCCTGCCCGGCAAGCTTGCCGACTGCTCGGCCAGCAACTCCGACGACACCGAGATCTTCCTCGTCGAAGGCGATTCCGCCGGCGGTTCGGCCAAGCAGGCGCGCAGCCGCGAAAAACAGGCGATCCTGCCCTTGCGCGGCAAGATCCTGAACGTCGCCAGCGCTTCGGCCGACAAGCTGCGCGGCAACCAGGAGCTCGCCGACTTGACGCAGGCGCTGGGCTGCGGGACGGGCGAGAACTGGGACGAAGGCAAGCTGCGCTACGAGCGCGTCATCATCATGACCGACGCCGACGTGGACGGTGCGCACATCGCCTCGCTGCTGATCACGTTCTTCTACCGCGAGATGCCCAAGCTCA
>CAYQDN010000029.1:0-49871 GCA_964416335.1 uncultured Azospirillum sp. | reverse complement strand
GGGGGGAGGGCAGGATCAACGGTGGCGAGCGGGGGGCTCGACCACGTGCTTGAAACATAGGTGCCGGTTTGCAAATCGCAAGTGGCGCCGCGCGCGATTTCCGGAAAAACCGGCCTAATCCACAGGCGTCACATGTGCTTCTTGAAGATCGCCCAGCCGGGCGCTTCGGCCTCGGGCCCGAGGCGCGAGACATGGATCGGCTCGCCGTACAGCGCCCAGAGGCGCAGGCACTCGCTCCACCGCATCGAGCCGTCGCCGCCCCAGACCATGTAGTGCGCGCCGCGCGGCAGATGGCGCACGGCCGCATCCACGCGCCGCGTCCAGAATGCGAGCGGCGTTTCGGCTGTCTGCGACAGCGGCAGCCAGCGGTTGGCCATCAGCGAATGCACGAGCTGGTCGTCGATCGTGTACTCGTCGAGGCCGCGCGTGGGCGGATTGACCGCCGCGAAGACAGGTACGGAAAGCTTCAGCTTGGGCGCGACGTCCTTCATGTCCGCGCAGGACAGCCGTGCGCGGGCCGAGCCGATCGCATCGACCGCGGCATTGAGTTCGCCCGCGAGACCGGCGACCACGCGCGCCGGGTTCCGAGCGCGCGCGAGATGGGCCGACCAGTCGACGTCGCTTTTCTTGGCGAGCTGGACGGGATCGTGCGTGTAGAGGATCTCGAAACCGTCCTCGACCGTCTTGGCAAATCCGAGCGCCCAGCGCACCGCGAGATACTGCAGGCCCGTGCGCGCGGCAGCCGGCACGTCGGCATGGTAGAGCCGGTCGAACACGTCGCAGGCGCTTTCGAGCAAATAGTCGCAGGCGAAATGGAAGGTCGGCACGTGCGGGCGCAGCCGCGGCTTGCGGGCCGAAAGCAGTGCCGAGACGCGCCGCACGTCGATCTTGCGGTGGCCGAACAGGAAGCGCGCGGCGAGGTGCGAGCGTGGTGCGAAATCGTTGACGACGAGCCGGCGCACGCCGGACGCCGCGAACAGCGTGGGCATCAGGCACGAGCCGGCCGTGAAATCGACCATCGTGATGCCGGACCAGTCGCGCATGGGCACGATGCGCGCGTAGGCATCCATGATTTCCGGCACCCAATTGGCGATCGTGCCGTCGAGCGGCAGCATGGCGCGCCGGAGCGTCTCAAGTTTTTTCATCTGAACGTCCATTGCCGATGAAGAATCCGAACAGCACGAGCCCGGCGACGAACCCACCCAGATGCGCCACCCACGCGATCGGCGCGCCGCCTTCGCCCGGCAGGCCTGTGAGTCCGAGAAGCACGGTCGATGCGGCCCAGACGAGTGCGAAGCCGAGCATCCCGCCGCCGCGCGAGCCGCGGGCCTCGCGCATCAGCCGCAGGACCCCGCCCATCAGGCCGGAAATGGCGCCCGAAGCACCGATGACCGGATCGACGCTGTCGGGGTAGACCGCGAAGTGTGCCGCTGCGGCGAGAACACCGCTCAGCAGATAGATCGACAGCATGGTGATGCCGCCCACGCGCCGTTCGATGCCCGCTCCGAAGGCGGCAAGGCTCACCATGTTGACGGCGAGATGCACCCAGTCGCCGTGCAGGAACAGGTACGTGAGCGGCGTGTAGACCAGTGCCGCCCCCGCCGCCGGATCGCCGAGATAGCGTGCTGGAATGAAGCCGAACGCGTCGTATGCTTCCCACGCCTTTCCGCCGGCGAGCAGGCGGACGGCGGCGAAGGCCGCGATGTTCGCCGCGATCATCGCGAGCGTGACGGGCGGCAGGTTGATGGCCGGTTCGCGGGTCGGTTGCTGCATCGTCAGACGGCGGAATCGGCGTGCGGGATCATCACTTATATATAGGGAGTTGCTGCACCCGGTGTCGCGCGCAAAAGAACTGGCGCTGGCGCTTGCCCGGCGAATTGGGCAATGTCCCCCCGTCGGCGAGGGGGCCGAACAAAAAATCATGAGCACAGCTGCGACCGACGCGGACAGTCCCGACAAGCGTCTCATGTCCCTGGCAGTCGCCGCCATTGGCGTTGTGTTCGGCGATATCGGAACCTCGCCGCTCTACACGATGCGCGAGGCATTCACCGGCCCGCATCCGATGGATTCCTCGCTGCCACACGTGCTGGGCGTGCTGTCGCTGATCGTCTGGACGCAGGTCATCGTCGTCACGCTCAAATACGTCACGTACATCCTGCGCGCGGACAATCGCGGCGAAGGCGGCATGTTCGCGCTGATGGCGCTGGCGATGAAGGCGGCCCCGGCCGGCATCCATCGCGGCGTACCGATCATGGCGGCCGGCCTGTTCGGCGCGTCGCTGTTCTTCGGCGACGCGATCATCACGCCGGCGATCTCGGTCCTGTCCGCCGTCGAAGGCCTGAAGGTCGCGACTCCCGAGTTCGATCGCTATGTCGTGCCGATCGCGTGCGCGGTGCTCATCCTCCTGTTCATGTTCCAGCGACACGGGACGGCAAAGGTCGGCGCGTTCTTCGGGCCGATCACGATCGTGTGGTTCCTCGTCCTCGCGGCCCTCGGCCTCGTGTCGATCGTGCAGACGCCGGCCGTGCTTGTCGCCCTCAACCCCTATTACGGCCTGCATTTCATCCTGAGCGACGGATGGCGCGGGTTCCTTGTGATGGGGGCCGTCTTTCTGGCGCTGACCGGTGCCGAGGCGCTCTATGCGGATATCGGGCACTTCGGCAAGCGGCCGATCCGGCTTGCGTGGGTCTGCTTCGTGCAGCCCGCCCTGCTGATAAACTATTTCGGCCAGGGCGCCCTCCTCATGCGCGAGCCGGATGCGTCGGCGAACCCGTTCTTCCTGATGGTGCCCGAATCGCTGCTCTATCCGGTCGTCATCCTCGCGACGATCGCCACCGTCATCGCCTCGCAGGCGGTGATAACGGGTGCTTTCTCGCTGTCGCGCCAGGCGATCCAGCTCGGCTATCTGCCGCGCATGGAGATCCGCCACACGTCCGAGACCGAGATCGGCCAGATCTACATCCCGCGCGTGAACTGGATCCTGTGCGCGTGCGTGCTTGCCCTCGTCATCGGCTTCCAGTCGTCGACCAACCTCGCCTCGGCCTACGGCGTGTCGGTCTCGGGCGAGATGTGCGTGGCCACGCTGATCGCGTACGTCGTCGCGCGCCACATCTGGGGCTGGTCGCGCCTGCAGGCGCTGGTCGTCACGGTCTTCTTCCTCACCGTCGACATCTCGTTCTTTCTGGCGAACTTCGTGAAGATCGCCGACGGCGGCTGGCTGCCGCTGATCGTCGGCGCCGGGCTCTATTCCGTCTTCACGACATGGAAGCGCGGCCGGCGCATCCTCGTCGAGCGCCTGCACGAGAGCACCGTGCCGCTCGAACCCTTCATCGCGCGCCTGCGCGACGGCAATCCGCCGCGTGTCGCGGGTACTGCCGTCTTCATGACCGGTGCCAAGGACGGCGTGCCCTACGCGCTCCTCCACAACATGAAGCACAACAAGGTGCTGCACGAGCGTGTGGTGCTGCTGACCGTGATGTTCGAGCAGATCCCGCAGGTTCCCGAGAAGGACCGCATGCAGGTCGAAGCGCTCGACAAGAACTTCTGGCGCATCACGCTGCGCTACGGCTTCATGGAGGCGGCCAACATTCCGCGCGTACTGCGTCTGGCGCAGCCGCTGGGGCTGAAGTTCGACATGATGGACACGTCGTTCTTCTTCGGCCGCGAGAACCTGGTGATGAAGAGCAAGCCGCTGATGCCGCGCTGGCGCGAAAAGCTCTTCATCGCGCTGTCGCGCAGCGCCTACAGCGCCACCGCCTTCTTCCGAATTCCGTCCAACCGCGTCGTCGAGCTGGGAACCCAAGTGGAGATCTAGCGATGGCACATCCGTCCACGATCGATCCGAACGCCCTTTTCCCGTTTGGCACCGGTGCGCGCCACACGGTCTTTCTCAAACCGCTTCTCGACGAGATCGACGTGCCCCGGCAGCATCTGACGGCCGGCGAGTACAGCTACTACTCGGACTTCGACGACCCGACCCAGTTCTTCCTGCGCAACGTGCGCTACGATTTCGGCTTCTCGGGCGCTCGGCTCGACATCGGCAAGTACTGCGCTTTCGCCCACGACACGACCTTCATCATGTCCGATGCCAACCATGCGATCGCGGGGCCGTCGACCTATCCGTTCCCGGTGTTCGGCGGCGACTGGGCGGCCAGCATGTCGGCGCGCGACTATCCGGCGATCAACAAGGGCAGCATCAAGGTCGGCAACGACGTCTGGTGCGGCTACAAGAGCACGATCATGCCCGGCGTGACCGTCGCGTCGGGCGCCATCATCGCGGCCTGCGCCGTCGTCACGCGCGACGTGCCGGCCTATGCGATGGTCGCCGGCAATCCCGCCCGCGTCGTCAAGATGCGGTTCGACCCGGCGACGGTCGAGAAGCTGCTGGCCCTTGCCTGGTGGGACTGGCCGGCCAAGAAGGTCGCCGCAGCCGTGCCGCTGCTGGTGCGGGGGGACGCGGCGGCGCTCGCCGCTTTCACGGGCTAGACCCGGTGCGGCCAAGTGGCTAGTTTTGCGACAGCGGCCCGATTGGGCCGATTCAGGAAAAAATGGGGGCAGGGATGTCTGGACTAGCAATGTGGATCGTCGGGGTTCTGGTCGCCGTGCTGGCCGCCATCGGGCTGTTCCTGGCGTCGGGTGCCCATGGCGGGCCGATGTACATCACCGGCCTGATTGTCTTCGCCGCCGCCGCCGCGTTCGAATTCTGGCTGATCAAGAAGTACTTCGATCAGCAGGAAGGCCACTGACCGGCGACTGTGGCGGAGTCCGCACAGTACGCTGAAATAAAGATCAATTGGCCCGAATGGCGCTGAATCAGGCTTACCTGAGGTTTGACAGGAAAATTGATGGCTTTGATTTTAAATGATGAATTACATCTAATTGGTTAATTTTGTTCGGTAACCTAAATACGACTCCCGGATTGCCGGGGCCTATGTTATCCCGAAGCCACTGCAACAAATCGAAATAATCACTTCTGCAGGACGGCTTGGATGATTGAACTACTCGTCGCAGCGGCTGTTGCCTCGCAAGGGGCCGATGGAGCCCAGCAACAGGATACGCAGACGACGTCGTTCGCGGCGGCTGTCGAGGCGCCCGTGGCGCTGACGCCGAACTACCTTCTCGATCCGAGCCTTCCGTTCGTTTTCCTGCCTGGCGCCCCGGAAGCCGGGATCCCGCCGGCGATCGTCGTCGCACCGGCAATCCGCAAGGGCGCCACGGTGCCGGGCAAGTCGGCCGCCGTAATCCGCGGCGGGGCCGCGACCGGTCCCGAGGACGATATTGCCATGCTCGCCCGGCTCGAAAACGAGCCACAGGCTGCCCCGGAATGGGCCAGCCGCCCGCCGGGTGCCGCTCCGCGCGACGCGTTCGGTGCGGGCGGTGACCTGCGCCGCATCGCCACCCAGGTTTCGCGCGCCGACGCGCGCTACAAGGTCGGCAAGCGCCAGGTGAAGCTGGAGATCTACCGCCCGGACACCGAGGGTCCGCGCCCGGCCGTGCTGCTGCTGCACGGGGCTTCGGGCATGGGCAACGGCGCCTTCTATCGGGGGGCAGCCGAAAGCTTTGCCGAAGCCGGCTACGTCGTCTACCTGCCGCATTATCTGGGGGACCGGAACCGCAACCGGCCGCGCGGTCGCGCGCTGATTGCCGAGTTCGAAGAGCAGCACGATGTGGTCCGTGCGGCGGTCGACGAGATGGTCAAGGACAACCGCGTCGATCCCAGCCGCCTTGCCACCTTCGGCTTCTCGCTGGGCGGTTTCCAGGCGCTCGGTCTGTCGAGCCGGGACAAGCGCATCGCCGCGGTCGTCGACATGGGCGGCGGCATGCCCGGCAACGTGGCCCCGGTCACGACCCGTCTTGCGCCGACCCTCGTGATCCACGGCCAGAAGGACCGCACGGTTCCTGTGTCGCGTGCCACCCAGACGCGCGACCTGCTGCGCCGCCTGTCGGTGCCGCACGAAATGGTGCTGGTCCCGAACCAGCCGCATTTCTTCCAGGCGGCCGCCAGCCGCGAGGCGATCGACCGCTCGATCGGCTTCTTCGACCGCCATCTGCGCCCGGTTGAACCGGTCGCCACGGTCGACCTGCTGAAGGGTCGCTGACCCTCAACTTTTCCTTTTCGCGGACCGTGCTAGTTTATCGGGCATGGTCAAACTGCGTCTTGCCGCCTTCGCCTGCCTGCTCGCCTTCGGAACGTTCGACGCGCCGCCGACGCGCGCGCTCGTACCCGCCGACCTGCGCCCGAACCTGCGCGACGGTCTTGCCGGCATCGAGGGTGCGGCCGACGAAAGCCGGCGCAGCGCCATGCTGGCGATCTACCAGGCGCGGGATTTCTCGCCGCTCTGGATCGGCGCCGACGGGCTTGAGCCGCGCGCGGCAAGACTGGTCGAGACGTTCCGTACGGCAGCCGCACGCGGGCTGATCGCTTCGGACTACAGCATCCAGGACATCGAGCGGCTGCTGCGCGCGGGCGATCCGGCGTCGCTGGCGCGCTTCGACCTGCTGCTCACGCAGGCCGCGTTGCGCTATGCCGCCGACCTGCAGGGTGGGCGCGTCGCTTCGGTCAGTCTTCCGTCCGACATCCGGATCGTGCCGCGGCCGCTCGACGCCGACGCCGTGTTGCGCGACCTTGCGCGCGCCGAAGATCCCGACAGCGTGTTCGACCGGCTCGCACCGGCCGATCCGGCCTATGTCCAACTGCTCGACTGGCTCGGCCGCTATCGCGAGATCAAGGCGAAGGGCGGCTGGCGCAATATTCCGGGCGGGGCCACGCTCGAACCCGGTGCGCGCGACCCGCGCGTGCTGGCACTCCGGCGCCGTCTCGTGCTGACCGACGGTGCTGCGGCCGAGCCGCCCGTACCCGACGAACCTGACCTCTACGATCCCGATCTCGTCGCGGCCATGATCCGTTTCCAGGTCCGCCACGGGCTGTCGCCCGACGGGCGCATCGGTCCGCGCTCGCTGGCTGCCCTCAACCGGTCGGTCGATGCGCGCATCGCGCAGATCGCCGTCAATCTCGACCGCATGCGTGCCCAGCCCGCACGCCCGGGCGGTACCTACATCGAAGTCAACGTGCCGGGCTTCGCCCTTCGCGCCGTCGAAGGCGGTGCAGACCGGATCGTGATGCCGGTCGTCGTCGGGCGCGAGGCGCGTTCGACGCCGATCTTCTCCAGCCGCGTCACCGAGATCATCTTCAATCCCTCGTGGACCGTGCCGGCCAAGCTGGTGCGCGAGGACCTGCTGCCGCGCCTGCGCGCGAACCCGCAGGCCCTCGTCGATCTCGGCTTCCGCTTCTATCGCGGCTCGGGCGACGAGCGCGTCGAGGTCGATCCGCGCAAGGTCGACTGGCGCCATGTGCGGCCGCGGTCCATGCCCTACTGGGTGCGGCAGGATCCGGGACCGAAGAACGCGCTCGGCCAGGTCCGCCTGACGCTGCCCAACATGTACGACGTGTTCCTGCACGACACGCCCGACCGCCATTATTTCGCGCGCGCCGAACGCGCATTGTCGTCGGGCTGCATCCGGCTCGAGCGGCCGTTCGATCTGGTCGAATGGGTGCTGCGCAACACCAACGGCTGGACGCGCGAGGCGATCGATGCGGCCGACGCCGACGGGCAGACCCGTCACGTGCAGGTCCGCACGCCCGTCCCGGTGCATCTCGTCTATTTCACCGCCTTCGTGAAGAACGGCGACTTGCATCTGCGCGAGGACATCTACGGCCTCGACGCGCTTTTCGTCGCGGGCATCGAGAAGCGGCCGATCGTCGAAGCGCGCCTGCCAAAAGACGGTATGGCCCCCGCACCGAGCCTGGCACCCTAGTCAGGCGACCAGGCGCCAGCCGGCGCGCAGCACGCAGGCTGCGAGCATCAGCATCGTGGGGTAGAACGTCAGGCCGAAGCCCATCGCCCGGCCCGGCGCGCCGCGTTCGTATCCGTACCAGAACAGTGCCCGCCCGCCGGCGAACAGTAGTGCCGCGGCCGGGACGACCGCCTGCCAGCCTTCGGGCATCGTCGATGCCCAGACGGCGTACGCGATGCTCGCGAGCACTGCCTGCTCGAGCGTGTTCTGGAGCATGGCCTGGATGATTCGGGCCTTCGGCGTGGCGACGGTGAGGCCACTGCCATCGATGTCGGCCGGGCTGTAAAAGCGGTGGTTGGCCATCGCCGCGATGTTCCCGACCAGGCAGAGGGCCGGCAGCAGGCCCCAGGAAAGGGCAGCCTGAAGTGTTGCCGGGAAAGGTCCCGCCGGCAGCAGGATCGCTGGCGGTGCAAACGCCGCAAAGCCGACGACGGCGAACGTGACGACATAGGCCGGAAGGGCGCCGGAGACGACGCCGCGCTGCTTGTCGTTCATCATCAGGTACGGCTCCCTTCGCTTGTTTGAGCAGGGATTTTCAGCTTCTTGATGCATAAGAATCAATAATTTATCAAATTGTTTCAAGTTGTTTCTTCGGCCTTGCCATCGCCCGGCTCGCTGTGCATTGTGCGTCTGCACAGCAACCGACGAAGGACTCGCCCACCGGCCATGATCGACCGACACGAGCCTCCCGGCCGCCGCGGTTTTCTGCTCTTCGCCGCCAGCGCGACAGCCAGCCTGATCCTGCCCGCGCGATCCGCCCTGGCTGCAAAGCCCAAGCGGCCGCCGGCCGTGGCGCCGTCGTCGCCCGTTCCGGTGCGACCGACGGGCGTGCGGGCCCTCAAACTCCAGATCGTCAATACCGGCGAGCGCTGGGAAGGCGTCTACTGGCGCGACGGCAACTACGTGCCAGAGGCGACGCGCAAGCTCGATGCCCTTCTGCGCGACTACAGGGCCGGTGCCGTCACGCGCATGGACGCCAAGCTCTACGATCAGCTGTGGGAACTCCACCAGCGCCTGGGCTCGAGCGAGCCGTGGCGCGTGATCTCGGCCTACCGTTCGCCGCGCACGAACGCGGCGGCGCGCAAGTCGCATGGCGGCGTGGCGCGAAACTCGTTCCACATCTCGGGCCGGGCCGTCGATGTCGACCTGACCGACCGCTCGGTCCGCGCGATCCGGCAGGCGGCCGTCTCGCTGCAGGCCGGCGGCGTGGGCCAGTATCCGCGCAGCGATTTCGTCCATATCGATACCGGCCCCGTGCGCACCTGGGGCTGAAGCGTCAGGGTGCTTTCAGCACGGCTGCACAGGCGGCCGGCATCTTCGGGCGCGGCGGCGCCTGTACCTTCGGCCGCGGTTCGAGCCTGCGGCGTTCCTCGGCATCCAGGAACCACCAGTCGAGCGAGGCGTCGCAGCCGTCGCCCGCGGCGATCGGGCTTTGCGTCGCGCAGTCCGGATTGCCGGGCGGGCAGGCGAGGCGCACATGGAAATGGTCGTTGTGGCCGCGCCACGGGCGGATCTTGCGCAGCCACGACCGGTCGCCAGCCGCAGAAGCGCACAGCTCTTTCTTGATCGCGAAATGCACGAAGATCCGGTCGACCTCGGGGAAGCCCGCTGCCGTGCGCAACAGCTCTGCGTGCCGGGGCTTCCAGACGGAGCGGTCGACCGTCCGCTCGTCCGCCGCGACGAGATCGACGATGGCGATGTCCTCGCGCGCGGCGGGTGCAAGGTCGGGCTTCGGCTCGATGTTGAACCAGATATCGACATCGTTGCCGTTCTGATGCGCGGCATGTCCGAACGCCATCGGGCCGCCGCGCGGCTGCGACAGGTCCCCGACATAGAGCGGCGGCAGGCCCAGACCGGCCGCCGCGCGTCCGAGCTTCTGGACGTAGCCGATCGTCTGCGGATGGCTCCAGATGCGGTTGCGCGACAGGCGCACGGCCTGATAGCCGGGCCCGTCCACGGGCAATGCCTGCGCCCCGGCAATGCAGCCGTTCGCCGGGCCGCCGATCAGCTGCGTGGGGGCGGGCGTGGGCCTGCGCACGTCGCCCCATTCCTTCGCGGCCGCATTGCCGGCGCACAGCACCAGCAGCACGGCGACAAGGGCGCTAGGCCGCATCGGCCTCTTCCATCGCTTCGGCGGCGGCAAGCCAGCGCGCCTCGGCCTTCGCGATCGGCTCGGCAAGCTCCTTGAGGCGCTTGGCGTTCGCGGCCGATTTGCGCGGATCGTTGTAGGTGGAGGGCAGGGCAGCCTCGCCTTCCAGCTTCGTGCGCTCTGCCGAAAGCCTGGCGAGCGCTTCCTCGGCCGCCTTCAGTTCGCGCCTCAGTTGGCCGACGTCGCGGCTGGGGCGCTTGGCCGGGGCGACCGCCTTGGGCTTCTCGTTCGACTGGCGCTGGGCACGCCGCTCGGCAAGTGCGACCTGGCGGTATTCCTCGAGGTCGCCCTCGAACGGCGTGACCTTGCCGCCGGCGACGAGCCACAGGCGGTCGCAGGTGAGTTCCAGCAGGCTCCAGTCGTGCGTGACGAGGATGACGGCGCCGGCGAAATCGTTGATCGCGGCGACCAGCCGTTCGCGGCTGGCCATGTCGAGATGGTTCGTCGGCTCGTCGAGGATCAGGAGCTGCGGTGCGTGCGCGGTCGCAAGTGCAAAGGCGAGGCGCGCCTTTTCGCCGCCCGACAGGTTTTCCGCCTTCACGTCGGCCTTCAGGCCGGAGAAGCCGAAGCGCGCGAGGCGCGAGCGCAGGGTGAGCGGCGGGGCCTTGGGCCACTCGTCGCCGAGCAGTTGGACGGGCGTGCGGTTCGGATCGATATCCTCGATCTGGTGCTGGGCGAAGAAGCCGGTCTGCAGCTTCGAGGCGCGCATCGTGCCGCCGGTCATCGGCTGCATGCGGCCCGCGAACAGTTTGGCCAGCGTCGACTTGCCGTTGCCGTTGGCACCCAGCAGGCCGATCCGGTCCTCGGGATCGAGGCGCAGGTCGATCCCTGTCAGGATCGGCTTGCCGGATTCGTAGCCGACCGAGGCGCGGTCGAACGTGACCATCGGCGGCTTGGGCAGCTCGACGTCGGGGAACTCGAAGCGCACGGCGTCCTCGTCGCGCTCGACGACGATGGGCGTGAGCTTGGCCAGCGCCTTCAGGCGCGACTGGGCCTGTGCGGCCTTGGACGCCTTGGCGCGGAAGCGGTCGACGAAGGCCTGCATGTGCTTGCGCTGCGCGTCGACCTTCGAGGCCATCGCGGCCTGCAGGGCAAGACGCTCCTGGCGCAGGATCTCGAACCGGTCGTAGTCGCCGGTGTAGAGCGTGAGCTTCTTCTGGTCGAGATGCAGGATGTGCGTGCACACGGCATTGAGCAGGCGCCGGTCGTGGCTGACGACGAGGATCGTCCCCGACCAGTGCGCCAGGTAGTCCTCGAGCCAGAACGCGCTTTCGAGATCGAGATGGTTGGTCGGCTCGTCGAGAATCAGGATATCGGGCCGCGCGAACAGGACGCCCGCGAGCGCCACGCGCATGCGCCAGCCGCCGGAGAACTCCGACAGCGGGCGGTTCTGCATGTCGGTGTCGAAGCCGAGACCGGCGAGGATCGACGCTCCGCGCGCGACGGCCGTGTAGGCGTCGATCTCGGCAAGTCGCATATGTATGTCCGCGATGCGCGCACCGTCCTCGGTCGTCTCTTCTTCGGCAAGTAGGGCCGCGCGTTCCTCGTCGGCGGCAAGCACGGCTTCGAGCGGCGTGGTGGCCCCGCCGGGCGCTTCCTGCGCCACGAATCCGATGCGCGCGCGCTTGGGCATCGAGATGCTGCCCTGGTCGGGATGGAGATGCCCGAGAATGGCCTCCAGCAGCGTCGATTTCCCGGCTCCGTTCCGGCCGATCAGGCCGACATGGCGGCCTTCCGGGATCAGGGCGGTGGCGTCCTCGATCAGGGTCAGGCCGCCGATCCGCAGGGTGAGATTGTCTATGGCGATCATGGTGCTTCCCTCTAGCAGATCGTGCGGGTAACGTCCCGCGCCATGGACAAGAAAATCACCCCGGACGGCATGGCCGCCCGTACCCTGGCCGCCGTGGGAATCGCCCGCGCGGCCGGCGAACTCCAGCGCCGCTACTTCGCCGACCGCGCGTCGATCGGCACGACCTTCAAGGGGCCGCAGGACTATCTGACTGTCGCCGACGGTGCGGTCGAAAAGCTCGTCCTCGGGCATCTCAAGGCAGCTTTTCCGGACGACGACGTGCTCGGCGAGGAAACCGGCGGCAGCCGCGATCCACGGGCCCTGTGGGTCATCGACCCGATCGACGGGACGGCCAATTTCGCCAACGGGATCGCGCATTTCTGCATCTCGATCGGCTTCGTTGCCGCGGGGCGCGAGGAAATCGGCGTGATCTACGATCCCATGCGCGACGAGATGTTCCTCGCCCGCCGCGGCTTCGGCGCCACCTGCAACGGCCGCCAGATGAAGGTCGTGACGAACGGTGAGATGGCGCGCGCTCAGGTCGAACTGGGCTGGTCGAGCCGCCGGACGGTCGAAAGCTACACGGCCATCGTCGAGCGTACGGTCAAGTCCGGAGCTTCGTTCCGACGCGCCGGGTCGGGCGCCCTCGGTATCGCCTATGTCGCCGACGGGCGCTGCGATGCTTATGCCGAACTGCACATCAATTCGTGGGACTGCCTTGCCGGCCTGCTGATGGTCCGCGAGGCGGGCGGGCGCACGAACGACTTTCTCGGTGCCGGCGGTCTCGGCGACGGGGCGCCGGTCCAGGTGGCCGGATCCGCGATCTACGACGCGTTCTCGAAAGTCACGGGCATCGTGTAGCGGATGGCGCGCATCGGGCATGCGGGGCGGGGCGAACGACCGGACCTGACCGCAGGCCTTCTGGCGCAGCTTGCCGCGCGCGACGGACCGGCATGTCTCGTCGTCCGGCTGTCGATCACCGACGTCGAACGCGCGCTCGGCGGCATCCTGATCGACTGCCTGTCCAAGCGCGTCCGGCTGGCGATCGAGGTCGTCGATTCCGAGCCTTCCTACGTCGCCAACGCGGTGGTGGCGCTGGCGGCACGTCTGGGAAAGCGTCGGCCCCGAATCGGCCTGCTGCAATCGCGCGACATCCTCGCCACGCAGGACGGTGCGCGCCTGCTGGCGGTACCTTGCGATCCGCCGCCGCCGCCCAATTCCACGCTTGTCGCGGTGACCGCACCGCTGGGTGCCGAGCCGCTGATCGGGCTGCTTGCCAAGGGGTCGGAAATCCTCGTCACGGGGCCGCTGTCACCGGCAGCGATCGCGGTCGCCGTCGCGCGGCACGAACACCGCTGGCCGGCGAACGACTATGACCGCATCGCCGGTGCCGCCGCGGCCGGCCGGATCCTCGGTGCCGGTGCGGCAAGTGCCGGCGGCGATCTCGATGACATGCCCGAACGGGTCGGCTTGCCGTTCGCCGACATTGCTGCGGACGGCGTGGCGACGTTCGGGGCGACCGGCTCGGCACCGCGCATCGCCGGGCTTGCGCTGTCGCTGCTCGACGGCGTGCGCGATCCGGGGGCTCTGGTCGAGCCCGACGCGACGGTCGATCTTGGCAATGCCACGTTGCTGGGACCGGTATTGACCGGCGTGCGCGGCAAGGCACCGGAAGACTGGATCGAGGGAACCCTCGAGTTCGAGGCCGGCTTCCTTGCCGAGGCCGAATGTGGCTTTGGGGGGACGGGGGCCGCCACGCGCGCCATCGCGGCGGCGCGCGATCTCGAAGCGCGCCTGACCAGGAGCATGGGCGAAAGCCGCTTCCGCGTCGAAATCGTCGGCATCGACGCATCGACCAAGGCGGCGGGCGAGCGGGCCGCCAATCTCCCCCTCGTGCCCGCGCGCGACGCGCGCATCCGGATGGCCGCACGCACCGCGACGCGTGCGGCAGCCGACGGTGCCGTCGCGGAATTCGCCGCCCTTGTCGCGTTCGGGCCGGCGGGTGCGGGCGGGCTGTGCGCGTCGGTCGTGCCCGAGCGCCGCGCAAGCGTGGCCCGCATCCCCAAGCGCTACGTGCCGTGGAGTGCCACGCAGATGGCGCCCGAATCATGACGCCCTCGCTGCTTCCCCTGCGGCTGCTTGCGCACGCCCGTGCCCGGACGTCGGGAAGTGCCGTCGTGCTGAGCGTGGCGCTGCGCGATCCGTCGACCTGGCACGTCGTGCGCGACGCGGCCGTCGCCGGTCGCGTGCAGGCCTGGTTCGGTGCCTTTCGCGTGTCGCGCGTCGTGCGCCGCGAGTTCGCCGGCCTGGCGACGTTCCACTACGTCCTCGAGGATGCGGCGGGTCCCGGGCGCGGTCACGACCTGGCGATCGACGCTGCGGCGCGCGGACTGGCACAGCGGCTGCTCGACATGCCGATCGGCGTGCCGCCGGAACTCGCGGCGAAGTTCAGTCCTTCGTCGCCGCCGCTTCTTCCTTGAGCCAGGCGCGGAACGCCGCGACCTTCGGCCGTTCCGCACGACCGGGCGGGCTCACCACGAAATAGGCGAAGCGCACCGGCGTGGCCACCGCGAAGGGCCGCACGAGCCGGCCGCTGGCGAGGTCGCTTTCGGCAAGCCGGAGCTTCGCCAGCGCTACGCCGCGCCCGAGGATCGCCGCTTCGAGCACGAGGCTCGACTGGTTGAAGCGGGGTCCGAAGCGCGGGTCGATGCCGTTGACGCCCGCCGCCTTCAGCCACATGCGCCAGTCCGGGCAGGTCTCGTCGCCGTCGGACGCGTCGTCGTGCAGCAGCGTGTGGTGCTTGAGGTCGGCCGGCGCCTTGAGCCGGTGCTTGCCCTTCAGCAGGGTGGGCGCACATACCGGCACGACCGTTTCCGGGAACAGCCTTTCGACCAGCAGGCCCGGATATTGACCCGAGCCGTAGCGGACGGCGACATCGACGTCGTCGCGCGCGAAATCCACCAGTGCGATCGACGCCGAGACGCGCACGTCGATTTCCGGGTGACGTTCGGCGAACCGGTCGAGGCGCGGGACGAGCCATTTGGCCGCGAAGGACGGGGCGGAAGAGACCGTCATCACGCCCTTGATGTCGCGCTCGGTCACGTCGGCGACGGCACCGGCGATCAGGTCGAAGCCTTCGCGAAGTCCCGGCAGCAGCAGCGCACCGGCTTCAGTCAGCGTGACCTTCTGCTTGTCCCGGCGGAAAAGCTTGTCGCGGAGCTGGTCCTCGAGCCCCTTGATCTGGTGGCTGATCGCGGCCGGTGTGACCGCTAGTTCGTCGGCCGCCTTCGAGAAGGAAAGCAGTCGGGCCGCGGCCTCGAAGGCGCGGAGCGAGTTCAGGGGTGGAAGCCTGCGCGACATGGCGGCTAATTTCGGCCATTCGCCGCAAAAGTCCATCTTGTTTTCGACCGCGAGTTGGCCCAAGTGTAGCCCGACATTTCCCACCCGAACCGAGGCCGCGATGAGTCCCTCCGATCCGCAGGATGCCGTCCGTGAAATCGACGTGGCGCAGGCGCAGGCCTTGCTGCGGGCCGGCGATGCCGTGCATGTCGATGTCCGGGAAGTCGATGAATTCGCGGCCGAGCGGATCCCGGGGGCGCTGCTTTCGCCGCTGTCGACCTTCGACCCAGCGACATTCGCCGGGCTCAAGGGCAAGCGGGTGATTGTCTCGTGCCTGGCCGGCGGCCGCTCGATGCGCGCCGCACAGGCGCTCGCACCGCTCCTGGGGGCCGCCAATGTCGTGTCGCTGGCCGGCGGCATCGGCGCCTGGAAGCAGGCTGGCCTGCCGACGGTCCGCGGCTAGCCCAGGCCGAACGAAGCGGCGAGCAGCTCGTACGAGCGCCGGCGCGCGGCCATGTCGTAGGTGATCGTGACGATCGACACGTCCGAAGCGCCATGCGCCTGGGCCAGCGCTTCGATCCGCGACTTCACCTGTTCGGGGTTCCCGACGATCTGGCGGGCGCGCGTGCGCCCGATGCGGGCACGTTCGATGTCGGTGTAGGGATAGGCGAGCGCTTCCTCGGGACTGGGGATCGGCCCGAGTTCGCCGCGCTCGATGCGCAGGCGCCAGAGCTCGCGGCTTGACGCGAGCCGGACGGCTTCCTCCGCCGTCTCGGCGCAGATCGCGAAGACGGCAAGTGCGATGCGCGGTTCGGGGTAGCGGTCGGACGGCTTGTAGTGGCGGCGGTAGAGTTCGGCGGCTTCCTCGCCGCCCTGGCCGCTGATGAAATGCGCGAAGGCGAAGGGCAGGCCGAACATGGCGGCATAGGCCGCACTCTGGTCGGACGAGCCGAGCACCCACATCTCCGGCAGGCCCGGACCGGCCGGCTGGGTGAGTATCCGGCGATAGGGATGGTCCGCCGGCAGGTCGTTGGAAAGGAATCCGAGCAGGTCGCGGATCTTGCCGGGGAACTCGGCGACGTCGTAGGGCCCGCCCGGCTCCAGCGCATGCGCCGTCCACTGGTCCGAGCCGGGAGCGCGGCCGATCCCGAGATCGATGCGGCCGGGATAGAGCGTCTCCAGCATCCGGAACGTCTCGGCCACCTTCAGCGGCGCATAGTGCGAGAGCATCACGCCGGCCGAGCCGACGCGGATGCGCTGCGTCAGCGACGCGATCCGGGCGATCAGGATTTCCGGCACGGTACCCGCGAAGCCCGGCGCGTTGTGGTGTTCGGCGACCCAATAGCGCGCATAGCCGAGCCGCTCGGCGAACCGGGCCAGTTCGAGGGTGGCCGCGACGGCGCCTGCGGCTGTGCCGCCGTCGGGAATCGGGGACTGGTCGAGAACGCCAAGTACGATAGATGGTTGACTCATTGGCCGAGCGTAGCCATGTACGCACGACAATTCCACCACGGTAGCCCATGGACCTCGCCCACATCCTCGAACTGATCCGCAGCCAGGGCGACATCGCCTACGGGTTCGTCGCGTCCTATGCGGCATCGAATTCGATGCTGATGCCGCTGTTCGCCGGTTATGCCGCCCACATGGAGGCGCTTTCGTTCTGGCCGACGGTCGTGGCGGTCTGGATCGGCGGGATCGCCGGCGACGAGCTGCGTTTCTGGCTGGGCCGGCGTTTCGGCGGGCAGCTGTTCGAGGCGTTCCCGAGCATCCGCAAGGGTGTCGAGAAATCGGCGCGCCTGATCGACCGGCACCATTGGTGGATGATGTTCGTCTACCGCTATCCGCACGGCATCCGCGGCTTCGCCGGGTTCGCGTTCGGCATGTCGAACATGCCGCGCTGGCGGTTCACGGTGCTGAACGTCCCGTCGGCGGCCATCTGGGCGCTGGTGCTCGTCGGTATCGGCTACGGCTTCAGCGAGGTTTCGGACCAGGCGCTGGGCGAAGTCGCCGGGCAGGCCGCACTCGCGATGCTCGTGGCGTTCCTTGTCCTCGCCTGGTTCCTGTCCAAGCGCCTCGACGAAGCGCTGCCCGACAAGGGCTGATCAGGGAAAGCGCGACAGCGCGTATTCGCAAAGCGACCGGTAAATGGCGCGCAGGAACGCGCTGCGGATCTCCAGCGGCCCACCCTTGTCGCGCGGATCGAGCGCCGTGCGCACGGCGGCAAGGTCGCCAATGCGCGCTTGCGGGAATTTCCCGCCGGGCCAGGTGGCGCGGGCGGGAACGGCGCGGATGAACGACATCAGTACGCGGATGCGTGTGGCAAGCTCCGGTGTGGCCTGCTGGAGATGCGTGTCGAGCTGGGCGGGCGAGACGGCCACGCAGACCGTGTTTTCGACCGCGCGTGCGCTTGCCGAACGCGGCATGCCGTCGATCAGCGCCAGTTCGCCGAACAGGGCACCGGTTCCGAGTTGCGCGATCTGGGCTTCGGTCGGCGCCTCCTCCTCGATGTATTGATGGATCACCGCGCGGCCCGGCTCGATCATGGCGGCCGTCGTACTGAGCGTTGCGGGCGGCTGCTCGACCGTCGCCTGGACGATCGACACGGACCCGCTCTCGATCAGGAAGGCATTGTCGCCGGTGTCACCCTCGTTGAAGATCGTCGTGCCGGCGGGAAAGCGGAACCGTTGCAGGCGCGGCCCCTGCGCGATCTCGAAATCGCGCAGCGCGCCATCGACGCCCTTGAGCGTCATGACGACCTTGCGCTCGAATTTCGGACCTTCGCTCATCGGGTGGGGTTGCGGTAGCAGGGGGTATCCACCGTACGAATGTAGTCATGTTTCGCAGAATGCAAAGCCGGAATTCGAGGCTTTTCCACAGGAAAATTTGCGGAGTCCAGCTCGGCGATATTTCAATGTCCTGGACGGCGTCTAGAGCGCCTTTTCGAGCCCCGAAGTGCCGCGCGTGTCGGCGCCGTTCAGGTTCGCTTCGCGCAGGTCCGCACCTGAGAAGTCGCAGTCGAGCAGGATCGCGTCCGACAGGTCGGCGCCGCGCAGGTCGGCACGGCGCAGGATCGAGCCGGTCAGGTCCGCCTTGGCAAGATTGGCGCCCTTCAGATCAGCGCTCGACAGGTTGGCTTCCTTGAGCTTCGTGTTCCAGTTGCGCTGGTTCATGTTGTCGACCGGCATCGGCGAAAGGTCGGCGTCGCGCAGCTTGGCACCGGTCAGCGTCGCTTTGTCGAACTTCGAGCCCTGGAGCTTGGCGCCCGTCAGATCACAGTTCGCCATGAAAGCCGACGAGAAATCGGCCATCTGGAAATAGCCGCCGGCGAGCTTGGCGTTGCGCAGGATGCACAGGGCAAGCCGTCCGGCCGAAAGATTGACGCCGGGTGCATTGAGGTCGGCGAGGTTGACGCGCTCGAAATCCGCCTGGGCGCCGCCGCGGCCTTCGGACTTCAGCCATTCGAGATGGTCGATGAAGATCTGCTGGATCGATTTCTCGAGGCTCGAGATGTTGACCGGCAGCACGGCCTTCGAAGTATCGACGCGGGCCAGATCCTTGGTGCCGAAATTCGATGCCGTGAGATCCGCACCCTCGAGATTGGTGTTGTCGAGAAGCGCGCCGGCCAGCGTCGCACCATGCAGGATGCAGTTCGACAGGTTGGCGTTGGTGAGGTCGGCCCCGGTCAGCACGACACCGCTGAGGTCGGAGTTCGACAGGTCCGCCTGGCGCAGGATGGCGCCGCGCATGATGCAGCCGGTCAGGTCGGTGCGCGGCCCGAAAACGCGGCTCATCTTCGCGTTCGTGAGGTCGGCGTTGTTGAACTTGGCGTCGGTGATGACCGCGCCCTGCGGCTGGTTGTTGTGGTAGCTGAAGTTCCCGTCCTTGTCGCGAACGATGATGAAGCCATCGCGGATATCGGCAGCCGTCAGGTTCGCGCGTTCGAGGTTCGCGCGCTTGAGCTGCGCGCCGCGCAGGTCGGCTTTCGACAGGTCGGCCTCGTGCAGGTCGCAGCCGGTCATGTCGGCGCCGAACAGGTTGGCGCGCGACAGCTTCGCCTTCGCGAAGTTCGACTCGCACAGATAGGCACCGACGAGTTCGGCTTCCGAAAGGTCGCGGTTCTGGAAGTTCATCCGCTCGGCGACCTTGAAGGAGAGGACGAGGCGCACACCGCCCGTCAGGCCCTTCGCCATCTTCTCGTGCAGGCCGACGGCGTGGTTGATGTCGTGCTGGCTTACTTTTGTGCTGGGCGGCATTCGGGTTGCCCGGTCGTTGTTTCTGGGGTGATAATGCGCGCAAAGACGTTGTGCGGTAAAGCCGCTCGAAAGGGAAGGAATATGGCGCAACTGAAGACCCTTGCGGCCGCGGCCGCACTCGGGCTTTGCGCCTACGCGGTGGTCCAGGTGCTGGTATTCCTCAGCCGGAAGGTCGGTCTGCTCCAGTGGATCGCGTCGTGACGTTCGATCTGGCGGCCGCACGCGCGATCTTGGCGCAAAAATTCGCGCCCTGGATCCGCGATCTCGGAATCGAGATTGCCGCACTCGACGCGGCGGGTGTCGCCGAACTGCGCATGCCTGCCGATGCCCGGGTCGCGCGCGAAGGCGGGATCGTCTGCGGCCAGGCGAGCATGGCACTGGCCGACACCGCGATGGTCTTCGCCATCGCCGCCGCTTCGGGCGGATTCCGTCCGATGACGACGGTTTCCCAGACATCGACCTTCCTGCGCCCGCTCGCCGGAGCAAGTGTCGTCGCGCGCGCACGCTTGCTGAAGATGGGGCGCACGCTTGCGTTCGGCGAAGTGGCATTGGCAAGTGACGCCATGGCGGAGACGGCCGTGCAGGTCTCGTCGACCTACGCGATCCTCGGGCCGGTCGAATGAACCTTGCGGCGCATCTGCTGCGCAACGCGCGATGTTGTCCGACGGCACCTGCTCTCGGGCTGGGAACGCGGGTCGTTTCCGACTGGGCCGGAATGGCGCGCGATGTCGCGGCGATCTCCGGCGGCCTGCAGGCACTGGGCCTCGAGCCGGGCGATCGGGTGGCACTTGCCGCAGCGAATGCGCCGGACTATGCGCGCGCCCTCTACGCGATCTGGTACGCCGGGCTTGCAGCTGTTCCCGTCAACTCGAAGCTCCATTCGAAAGAACTCGGCTACTGCTTCGAGCATAGCGAGGCGTCGCTAATCTTCTATTCCGCCGACATGGCGGGCGCGGTGAGCGAGGCGGCGCCTGCAGCACGCACGATCGAAATCGGCGGCGCCGACTGGCGGCGCCTGCTTGCCGCCGAACCGGTCGGGATCGCGTCGGCTGCACCGGACGATCTCGCGTGGCTCTTCTACACCAGCGGGACGACAGGCCGTCCGAAGGGCGCCATGCTCTCGCACCGCAATCTACTGGCGATGGCGACAAGCTATTTCATCGATATCGATCCGCCGTCGCCCGGCGGGGCCATCCTGCATGCAGCACCGATGTCGCACGGATCGGGCCTCTACATGCTGCCGATGGTCGCGATCGGCAACACGCAGGTCGTGCCCGAGAGCGGGCATTTCGATCCGGCGGAGATCGCCGCGTTGCTCGGGCATTGGCCGTCGGTGACGATGTTCGCGGCACCCACGATGATCAAGCGCCTCGTGGCGAGTCCGGCCTCGGTCGATCCGGGAAACTTGCGCACGATCGTCTATGGTGGTGCGCCGATGTATCTTGCGGACCTGAAGGCGGCGATCGGCCGCTACGGCTTCCGCTTCGCCCAGCTCTACGGCCAGGGCGAGTCGCCGATGTGCATCACCGGCATGACGCGTGCGACGGCCGAAGCGGCGTTCCGTGCGGGCGACGATGCCGTCCTTGCGTCGGCGGGAACGGCGCAGTCGGTCGTCGAGGTCCGCCTCGGGGCGGACGGCGAGATACTCGTGCGCGGCGACGGCGTGATGAAAGGCTATTGGCGCGATCCGGCCGCGAGCGCCAAGGCGCTTGCCGGCGGCTGGCTGCATACCGGCGACATCGGATCGTTCGACGAGCGCGGCAATCTCACGCTCAAGGACCGGTCGAAGGACTTGATTATCACCGGCGGTTCGAACGTCTATCCGCGCGAGGTCGAGGAGGCGCTGCAGGCCCATCCGCGTGTCGCGGAGGTTTCGGTGATCGGAGTGCCGGACTCGGAATGGGGCGAGCGTGTCGTTGCGTTCGTCGTCGCGCGCGACGGCAGCCTCGATGCGGCGGAGCTTGATGCGCTTTGCCTTGCGCGCATCGCGCGCTTCAAGCGGCCCAAGGAGTATCGTTTCGTCGATTCCTTGCCGAAGAACGCCTACGGCAAGATCCTGAAGACGGAACTGCGTGCAAGACTGGCGACGGAGAAAGACGATGGCCGGAAGGCTTGAAGGCAAAGTGGCGCTCGTGACGGGAGCGGGATCGTCGGGGCCCGGATGGGGCAACGGCAAGGCGACGGCCGTGCTCTATGCCCGCGAGGGTGCGCGCGTCCTGTGTGTCGATATGCGCCGCGAGGCCGCCGAGGAGACCGCCGCCATCATCGCGTCGGAAGGCGGAACGGCGATCGCGCGGGCGGCGGACGTGTCGGTTACCGCCGATGTCGCCGCGACGGTCGATGCCTGCGTCGCCGCGTGGGGCCGGCTCGACGTGCTGCATAATAACGTGGGCATCGTGGCGCTTGGCGGGCCCGAGGAGCTTGCGGAAGCGGATTGGGACCGCGTCGTGCGCGTGAACCTCAAATCGATGTTCCTGACCTGCAAGTACGCGCTGCCGGTCTTCGTCGGCCAGCACGCGCGCGAGGGGCGGGGCGGGACGATCGTCAACATCGCTTCGATCGCGGGCATCCGATATCTCGGCGTGCCGTACATTGCCTACAGCACGACGAAGGGTGCGGTCGTTCCGTTCACGCAGTCGGTCGCCTTGCAGTATGCGTCGAAGGGAATTCGCGCCAACTGCATCCTGCCGGGGCTGATGAACACGCCGATGATCGTCGAGCCGCTGAAGGGGGCCTATGGCGGTGGCGATGTCGACAAGATGATCGCCGTGCGCGATGCGCTATGCCCGACCGGCAAGATGGGCGATGCGTGGGACGTGGCGCATGCTTCGCTGTTCCTGGCTTCCGACGATGCGCGCTACATCACCGGCGTGGCGTTGCCGGTCGATGGCGGCGTGACCCTCAAAATTCACTGATGTCGGGCGGCGGCGTGTTGAACTTCCGGAAGATCGGCGGCGCCAGCGTCACGACGAGGATGATCCGGATCAGGTGGTGCGAGGCGACGAACGCGGAGTCGACCGAGAGCGCGAGCGCAATGAGGCTCATTTCCGCGAAGCCGCCCGGGGCGTAGGCGAGGACCAAGCCGGGGAAAGACTGGCCCGTGAATGCCGCGAATGTGGCGGCGAACGCGACCGCTAACCCGAGCATGATCAACGTCGAGACGACGCCGTGCAGTGCGGTCGTCGCGATCGTGCGCGGCGTCGTCCCGGTGAAGCGCTGGCCGATCGCCGCACCCAGCACGACCTGTGCTGCGGCCGTCAGCACGTACGGCGGCTGGCTTTCGGTGATGCCGGCGAGGTGCACGGCGACCGAGCAGAGCAGGGGGCCCAGCATGCCGGCGGCCGGGATCCGCAGGCGCGTGGCCACGACGCTGCCGCCGATCGCGCAAGCCGCGAGGATCGCGTAGTCCTTCGGCGCCACATCGAGAAGGCCCACCAGGGCGCGCGTCGATTGGGCGCTGATGACGCCTTCGAAACGGAACCAGATCGGGATCACGAGCACGACCAGCATGACGCGCACCGCGTGGCTGAGTGCGAGCGTGGGTACGTGGGCGCCGACCTGGCTGCCGACCAGCACCATCTCGGCGAGTCCGCCGGGCGTGGCGGCGAAATAGGCCGTCGCCGGATCGAACCCCGCGACGCGCCGCAGATAGACATAGGCGCAAGCGCCCGCGACGAGCGCCCATGCCGCCAGCCCCGCGGCCGTCCAGCTCCATTCGTGCATCCGCGCGACGATGGCCGGCGTGAAGCTCGCACCCAGCAGCACGCCGAGAATCGTCAGGAAGCCGCCGCGGATGTTCCGTGGCATCGTGATCCGGACGTTGCCGGACATCGCGGCGATGGTCGTGAAAGTGACGGCGCCCAGCATCCACGGCAGCGGGATCGTCAGCCAGCGGAACAGCGCGCCGCCGGTGGCACCGAGAGCGATCGTGATGCCGAGGGCCTTCCAGTCGATGCCGGCTGCCGGCGCTGCCGCCATCAGGGGACGTAGCGTCCAAGGCGGACGGCCGTCTGTCCCTTGCCGAGACGGCGCGACGGCATGATCAGAACGCAATTGTCGTAGGGTGCGCGCACGACCGTATCGCCGTCGCGTGCGATCTCGTCGCCGGCCTTCGGGATTTCCTCGAGGCCGCGGAAGTCCGATACGAAGCGGAATGCCTCGCTGCCGATCGTGATGGCGTGCGTGACCTCGATCGTCCGTTGCGGCAGCGGTCTGGCTGCGGGGAGCCGGGCTTCGACCCAGTCCCGGGGCACCGCCCCGGTTGCCAGCAGGAACCGCAGCGCCGTTTCCTTCGCGACGTCGTTCGACTTCGCTTCCCAGTGCTGGCCGCACTCGACCAGCAACGCGTTCTTCGGGCTCGCCGGCTCGCCGAATGCTCCGTAGTCGCGCATGCGCTTGCCGGCGGAATGGCCTTCGTCGCTGACGATCGTCGCCGGAACGCCGACGTCGCGCGCGAAACGCCGGCCTTTTTCGAGCGGGCCGCTCAGCATCAGGGGCAGGGTGGGATGCTGCATTGAATGGATGTCGAGCAGCAGGTCCGCCTGGCCGACGAGCGGGCGGATCTCCCGCGCACGCGCAAGCTCGCGCGACTTGCGGGGGCCGTCGAGGGTGGCTTCCGCCCATACGCGGTTGAAGTCCTCGTCGACGAACCGCGAAGCCTGCGGGGTCGTGGGATCGAACGAGAGATAGGCGGCGATATTGCAGAACATCAGCGTCAGCTTGCCGCCGACCGGTCTGACATTCTCTTTCATCAGCCAGTCCAGCGTGACGGCACCGCACAACTCGTTGCCGTGGACGACGGCCGTGACCATCACGTGCGGCCCGGACTTTCCGGAATCGAGCGTGGTCGCATATTCGATGCCGGTGTTCCCTGCCCGGTAGGCCGAGATGTCCGGCGGCGAGATGTCTACCGGGTAGGTTTCGTCGATCACGTTTCCCGCCTCTTGAAAATTCGACCGTTGCCGGACTCTACGCGCGCTTCAGAGAAATCCCAAGCCTGCGAGTTCGCGCTCGAGATTCTCCGGTCCGGTGAAGTGGAGCGCGTGAAACCCGAGCGCATTCGCCGCCGCGACGTTCTTCGGGCTGTCGTCGATGAAGACGCACGCTTGCGCCGGCTTTCCCGCCGCTGCGAGCACGTGCCTGTAGATCGCCGGATCGGGCTTGGCGAGCTTGAGTTCGCCCGACACGGTGATGTGCCGGAACCGCTTCAGGAAGTCGAACTTGCGCCGGCCGATCGGAAAGGTCTCCGCCGACCAGTTGGTGAGCGCGTAGAGCGGCGTGCCCTTCGCGTCGAGCCGCTCCAGGATGTCGACCGTGCCGTGGATCGGGCCGCCCATCATTTCCTCGAAACGGTCGTAGAAGGCGCGGATGAGATCGCCCTTGTCGGGATGGCGCGAAAGCGCCTCAGCAACGGCTTCGGCGATCGTGCGGCCGGCGTCCTGCGCCACGTTCCATTCGTGCGTGCAGACCTCGGCAAGGAAACGCTCGCGCGCCGTTTCGTCCGGGATGAGCTTCCGGTAGAGATAGCGCGGATCCCAGTCGACGAGGACGCCGCCAAGATCGAATACGACGGTATCGGGCTTCATGCCTTGATCTCGAGGCGTTCGACGAGCCGTTTGAGGAACTGCTCGCACTGGGCGATCTGGTCGAGGGCGACGAACTCATCGGGCTTGTGCGCCTGGTCGATGTCGCCCGGCCCGCAGATCACGGTCGGGATCCCGCTCGCCTCGAACAGGCCAGCCTCGGTCCCGAACGCGACTTTGCCGGTGGTGTTGCCGCCCGAAGCTGCCTTGGCGGCCTGCGTCACTTCGGCGTCCTCGTCGCCGGCGAGTCCCGGAAACGCCGACAGCTCCTCGAACGCGAAGCCTGTGTCGGGCTGGATCGCCTTCATTTTCGATTCGAGTTCGGTACGCACGAATTTCTCGAATTCCGCGAACAGCGCGCGCGGGTCGTGGACGGGCAGGTGGCGGAACTCGAAATCGAAGCTGCAGTCCTTCGGCACGATGTTGAGCGCTGTACCGCCGCGGATGACGCCGGTATGGACGGTTGTGAAGGGAATGTCGAATTCGCGGTCGAAGGGGCCTTCGGCCGCGAAGCGATCGGCGGTTTCGATCAGGCGGGCGATGGCGCGCGCGGCGAACTGGATGGCGTTGACGCCGCGCGGAGCGAGGGAAGAGTGGCATTCGAAGCCGCGGACATGCGCGCGCAGCGACAGCTTGCCCTTGTGCGCGCGGATCACCTTCATGCTGGTCGGCTCGCCGACGACGCAACCCATCGGGTGGATGCCGCGCGCGTCGAGATCGGCCAGCAGCCGGCGCACGCCGAGGCAACCGACTTCCTCGTCGTAGGAGAAGGCGAAATGGACAGGCTTCGCGAGCTTGCGTTTGACGAGACCGGGTGCAAGCGACAGACACACGCCGACGAAGCTCTTCATGTCGGTCGTGCCGCGGCCGAAGAGCTTGCCGTCGCGCTCAATCGGCTCGAAAGGCGCCACGGTCCATTCCTGCCCGTCGATCGGTACGACGTCGGTATGTCCGGATAGCACGAGGCCAGGTTGGTCGGCGGGCCCGACCGTTGCCCAGAGATTGGCTTTCTTGCCCGTTTCGTCGAACACCAGATGCGACGCGATGCCGAGCCTTTCGAGATAGGTGCGCACCCAGTCGATCAGCGCCAGATTGCTGTCGCGGCTGGTCGTGTCGAACGAGACGAGTTTCTTGACGAGGTCGAGGGCTTCTTTGCTGGGCAGCGCCATGGTCACTCAATGGATGATTAAGGGAATGAACCTTGCGAAATGAGGCCGGAGTATGCCCAACTCCGCGCTGACAAAGAAGAGGGGGAATGCATGGCTGCATTGCCGCGGATCGCACTCGTCGGCCTGCATCTCGAAAGCAATTCGTTCGCGCCGCCGACGACCGGCGCCGATTTCCACCGCCTCTGCTATCTCGAGGGGCCCGCCATCGTCGCCGAAGCGGCAAAGCCGGCGCCGGCCATGCCGCTGGAAGTGCCGGGCTTCGTCGACGAACTGTCGCGTCTTGCATTCGCCTGGGAGCCGGTGCCGATCCTCGTCACGGGTGCTGAGCCCGGCGGCCCCGTCGAGCAGGAATTCTTCGACGATTGCGTGCGTCGGATCGTGGCCGGGCTGAAGGCCGCCGGCCGCGTCGACGCCGTCTATCTCACGAATCATGGTGCCATGACCGCGACGGCGGAGTTCGACCCGGACGGCGTGCTCTATGCGGCGATCCGCGCGACCGTCGGGCCGGTACCGTTCGTCGCGTCGGTGGACCTGCACGCGAACATATCCGACCGCATGATCGACAGCGTCGATGCGTTCGTTTCCTACCGGACCAATCCGCATGTCGACCAGCGCGAACGGGGTGCCGAGTGCGCGCGCCATGTCGTCGAGCTTCTGCGCGGCACACGTGCGTCGACGGCACTGGTGCGCCTGCCGCTCACGCCGGCTTCGGTCACGCTGCTGACCGCAAGCGGCCCCTATGCGGACCTCATGAATGCCGCCGAAGCAAGGATGGAAGCCGACCCGCGCCTGATGAACCTTTCGGTCGTCGGCGGCTTCGTGTTCGGCGACACCCCCAAGAACGGTGTCGCGATCGTCGCCACGTCGCGCGAGGGGGCAGCCCACGCGCGTGCCGCGGCACTCGATCTCGCGCGTCAGGCGTGGGCCGATCGCAAGCGCTTCGTGCGGACGCTTACCTCCGTCGCGGCCGCTATCGAGCTTGTGCTTGCCGCAGCCAGGAAAGAGCGGCCGCCGGTCATCTTCGCGGATTCCGGCGACAATCCCGGCGGGGGCGGGCGCGGCAACACGACGGAGTTGCTGCGCGCCCTGATCGCCGCGCGCCCGGCGGGAGTCTATTTCGGCAATTTCGTGGATCCCGCACTTGCGCGGGCTGCTCACGCGCACGGGTTGGGCGACGGCTTTGTGGCCGAGTTCAACCGGACCAATGCCGACATTTTTGGCGAACGGTTCGGCGCGCCGGCCAGGGTCGTGGCCCTGACGGACGGACGGGTCGTCGGAAGACGCGGCATCTACAAGGGGCGCAGCGTCGAACTCGGACCGACGGCTGTCCTCGATCTGGGGGGTATCTCGGTCGTGGTGGCCAGTGCGCGCAAACAGTGCGCCGATCCGGTCTTTTTCGAGATGCACGGGCTTGACTTGACGCGTGCGACGGCCGTCGCGGTCAAGTCGCGCGGCCATTTCCGCGCCGGCTTCGACGAATTTTTCGCCCCGGAGAACGTCTTCGAGATCGATACTGGCGGCCTGACGGCACCGGTTCTCGAGCGGATATCGTTCAAGCACCTGCCGCGTCCGGTTTTCCCGCTCGATCCGGCCGCAAGCTGGGAATTCGCATAGCGTCGGCATTTCAAGGGGCAGGCAGTACGACGCCGATCTCGCGGTAGTAGCGCAGTGCCCCCGGATGGAAGGGGATCGCGCGGTTGTTGGGGGCGTTGACTGCCCGCGTCGTGGCGGCGCTGGGATGGATCTCGACGGCCGGATCCGACGTGCCGAGGATCGCGCGCACCAGTGCGTAGGCGCGGGTCTCGGGCATGTCCTTGTGGACGACGACGAAGTTCCATGCCGCCACGCTCGCGATCTCGGCGGTCTGGCCCCGGTAGGTACCGGGTGCCACGCGTCCCGGGCTCATGTAGGGGAAGCGCTTGAGCATTGCGGCGACTTCGGTCGACGACAGCCCGAAGACGGTTGCCGACGCGCGGTCGGCGACCGCGGTCAGGGACGGGATCGGCACGATCGCGCCCTGCCAGAGCGCGTCGATCTGCCCGCCGAGCAGTTGCTCGGAAAGCTCGGCCGGAGAGCCGGTGACGATGACGGGCGAGATGCCGGTTTCCTGCGCAAGCGCCCGGAAAAAGGCTTCCGCCGGACCGTTCGCCGGACCCACGCCCACCCGCCGACCGTCGAGGCTCCGGATCGTGCCAAGGCCGCTCGACGCGAGGGCCGCGACTTGGAACGAGGTTTCGTACATCGGCAGCAGGGCGCGGATGTTCGCGTGCGGCCGTCCGGTCGCGTAGCCGGTCCCTGTCACGGCTTCGTAGGCGGTCGCGAGGAAAGCCGTGCCGACGGCGCCCGGATCGAGATCGACTTCCTTGAGGTTCTCGATCGAACCCGCCGTCGGGACGGCCCGTGCAGGCCCGAGCGATGCCGCGGACAGCCGCCGGACAAGCCCTTCGGCATACGGCAAGAAGGCGCTTCCCTGTCCGGCCGCCAGCACGCGCAGTTCGCCCGGGGCAGGCTGCGCGTTGAGCGGCCCGGCAAGGACGGCGAAAAAGGATGCGAAAATGAGGGTCCGGATGGTCGGCACGGGGCAGCCTCCGTTCGAATTGACGCTCGAAGACCCTAGGCCCCGTCCGGGAGGCGGCGCCAGTCGAGTTTTTCGACGGCTCGATCGTATTCTGCGACGAGCGGCCGGACTTGCCAGCTTTGGACCATCCTGTATCCTTCACAAGACAATAAGGGTCGGGCGCTCCGGCCCGCCGCTTGCTAGCAAGGTGCCGGCAGCGGCGGCGGAGCGAACCTGGACCGTGAGCCGGGAACGGGACGCCGACGACGTTTTGGGGACAAGTTGATGCGCGCGAACTTTGGATGTGCTTTCCGGCGGCCGCTCCTTGCGGTGCTCGTGGCGGTTGGGATTGCGGCCGGATCGATGCAGGCGCGTGCGCAGGACCTGATCATGGCGGTTGGCGGAAACGTCACGTCGATCGATCCGCACTATCACAATCTCGCCCCGAACAACGGCATCGCCGCGCACATCTTCGACCGTCTTGTCCATCAGGACAGCCAGCAGCGCCTAGTCCCCGGCCTTGCCACCGAGTGGCGGGCCGTCGATGAAACGACGTGGGAGTTCAAGCTGCGCGCCGGCGTGAAATTCCACGACGGATCGCCGTTCGA
Organism: uncultured Azospirillum sp.; assembly: GCA_964416335.1. Classification (GTDB taxonomy): domain Bacteria; phylum Pseudomonadota; class Alphaproteobacteria; order CACIAM-22H2; family CACIAM-22H2; genus Tagaea. Next base: position 20,571 of record CAYQDN010000029.1, on the reverse strand, counting down.
CGCCGAGGACGTGCTGGCGACGCTCAAGCGCGTGCCGTGGGTTCCGAACTCGCCGTCGTCCTTCGCAATCTCGACGCGCGCGATCGTCGAGGCAACGGCCGTCGATAGCCGTACTGTGCGCCTGCGCACGGCAAAGCCCTATCCGCTGCTGCCCAACGACCTCTCGATCGTGAACATCGTATCGCGCAAGGCGGTCGAGGCCCCGACGGGCGAGTTCAACAACGGGCGTGCCGCGATCGGAACGGGGCCGTTCCGCTTTGTCGAGTTCGTGCCCGGCGACAGGATCGTGCTGCAGCGGAACGACGCGTATTGGGGCGAGAAGCCCAACTGGGCGCGCGTGACGATCCGCATCATCACCAACGCCGCGGCCCGCACGGCGGCGCTGCTCGCGGGCGACGTGCAGATCATCGATCAGGTGCCGACGTCCGACGTGGCCCGTCTGAAGTCGAACCCGCAGGTTGCACTTTCGAAGACCACGTCGAACCGGCTCATCTATCTGGCACTCGACCAGAACCGCGACCAGACGCCGTTCGCGACCGACAAGCAGGGTGCGGTCCTGCCCAACAATCCCTTCAGGAACCGGCGCGTGCGCCAGGCCCTGTCGCGCGCGATCAATCGCGACGCGATCGTCCAGCGCATCTTCGAAGGCGAGGCGATCTCGGCCGGCGGACTGCTGCCCGAGGGCTTCTTCGGCGCGTCCGAAAAGCTGAAGCCCGACACGTTCGACCAGGATGCTGCGCGAAAGTTGCTGGGCGAGGCGGGCTATCCCAACGGCTTCGCGATGACGATCCACGGTCCGAACGACCGCTATCCGGAAGACGAGAAGGTCCTGCAGGCAATCGGCCCGATGTTCAGCCGCGTAGGCATCGACACGCGCGTGGTGACGAGCCCCTGGGCGACCTACGCCACGCAATCCAGCGCGCCGGCCTATGCGTTCAGCGTCATGCTCGTCGGTTGGGGAGCCGGGACGGGCGAAGTATCCTCGCCGCTGCGCTCGCTTCTTGCGACTGTCAGTCGCGAAAGCGGCATGGGCGCATCCAATCGCGGGCGCTATTCCAATCCGCAAGTCGACGAGCTGATCGCCAAGGCCTTGTCCACCGTCGGCGATGCCGCTCGCGCCAAGCTGCTCGCGGAAGCTTCGGAGGCCGCGATCGCCGACATGGGCCTAATTCCGCTCTACTATCAGGTGAATCTGTGGGCACATCGGCGCAACCTCGTCTATTCGCCGCGCGCCGACGAATACACGCTCGCCCATCAGGTCCGTCCGGCCAACTGACGGCCATGAACCTGCGCGCACTCCGGGTTTTTCGCGCCGTCGCCGCGACCGGCAGCCAGGCGGCCGCCAGCCGGACGCTCAACATTGCCCCCTCGGCGATCAGCCGGACGATCGGCGAACTGGAAGGCGAACTCGGCTTCGCGCTTTTCCGACGCGACCGCGGGCGTCTCGCCCCGACGGCGACCGGGCGCGCCTTTGCGCTTGAGGTCGAGGCGGCTTTCCAGGGCTTCGACCAGCTTGCGGTCGTGGCGCGAGAACTGCGGTCGGCCGGCGATGGACGCGTGCGGGCGTTCGTGCCGCCGAGCCTGTCGCAACGCTTCCTTCCCGACGCGATCGTCCGGTTCGCCGTCCGGTTTCCGAACACGATCCTCGACGTCGACTATGGCCCGGCTTCGAGCGCCATCGAAGGGCTTCGTGCCGGGCGCGTCGATATCGCGGTCGTGTCGCTGCCCGTGGATGCCGAGGGCCTGACGGTCGTGCCGTTGATCGACGTCGAGACCGTCTGTCTCATTCCCCGTGCGCTGCCGCTTGCACGAAAGACGGCCATCGAGCCGGCGGACCTCGACGGCGTGGCGGTCGTCCTGATCAACCGGCGCTTCGCCTTGCGAGAACGGCTGGACGAGCTGTTCCGGCGGGCCGGAGCCAAGCCACGTGTGCGGGTCGAGACATCGTCGGCCAGTGCCGCGGCGGGCTGTGCGAGCGCTGGCATCGGTGTTGCTATCGTCAGCAGGCTGATGGCAACCCAGGCGACGGATCGGGCCGTGGTCGTAAGGCCGTTCCGTCCGACCGTGTGGCAGAATTTCGCCGTCGTCCTTCGCAAGGACGGCCGGGCGCCGGCCGTCGACGGGTTCGTGCGCTGCCTGCGGACGGTCGCGGCGGCCAATCGTCGGGCAGCCAAAAGACGACCGTGACCGCACGCGACGGAATCGTCTCCAGATTCGATGGGACAAGGCCCTGAACCCATCGTAGTCTTCGATCCATAAACAGGGAAATTCAACGGAGGTATCCCCCATGAGTCGATATACGGTCAGGCTTGCCGCCTCCCTCGTCGCGATCGCCCTTGGCTGTGCCGCACCCGGCGCCCGGGCGCAGAATCTGGTTGCCGCCGTCGGCGGCAACATCACGTCGATGGACCCGCATTTCCACAATCTCGGCCCCAACAACAACATCGCGCAGTATTTCTTCGACCGGCTTGTGCATTTCGATCACCAGCAGCGTCCGATCCCGGGTCTCGCCGAATCATGGCGCGCACTCGACGACACCTCGTGGGAGTTCAAGCTGCGTCGTGGCGTGAAGTTCCACGACGGCTCGGCGTTCGATGCTGAGGACGTGCTGGCGAGCTTCAAGCGCGCGCCCTGGGTGCCGAACTCGCCGTCGTCTTTCACGGCGATGGTGCGCGGCATCGACGTGACGGTCGTCGATCCGTACACGCTGATCTTCAAGACGACCGCACCCCGCCCCCTGCTGCCGCTCGACATGGCGATCGTCAACATCGTCAATCGCAAGAATGTCGAGGCGCCGACGGCCGACTTCAATCTCGGCAAGGCCATGAACGGCACGGGGCCGTTCAAGTTCAAGGAATTCGTCGCCGGCGATCGCGTGTCGATGGAACGCAACGACGCCTACTGGGGCGAGAAGTCGCCCTGGGCCTCCGTCATCACGCGAATCATGACGAACCCGTCGGCGCGCACGGCTGCCCTTCTTTCGGGCGACGTGCAGATCATCGACCAGGTGCCGACGGCGGACATTCCCCGCCTCAAGCAGAACGCCAACCTGCGGCTCGAGACGGTGACCTCCAACCGCCTCATCTATCTCCATCTGGATCAGAATCGCGACGTGACACCGTTCGCGGCCGACAAGGCGTCGGGCCAGCCGCTCGCGAAGAATCCGCTCAAGGATCTTCGCGTTCGCCACGCGCTCTCGAAGGCGATCAACCGGGCGGGCATTGCCCAGCAGATATTCGACGGCCAGGCGATCCCGGCCGGCGGCCTTCTGCCCGACGGGTTCTTCGGCGCTTCGCCGAAGCTCAAGCCGGATGCACTCGATGTCGCCGGATCCCAGCGCCTGCTGCGCGAGGCGGGCTTCCCGAACGGCTTCAAGTTGACGATCCACGGTCCCAACGACCGCTACCCCGAGGACGGCAAGGTCCTGACGGCGATCGGCCCGATGTTCAGCCGCGTGGGACTCGAAACGCAGGTCCAGACGCTCCCGTGGTCGACCTTCGTCAGCCAAGCGGGTGCGCCCAACTATTCGTTCTCGGTGATGCTGGTCGGCTGGGGTTCGGATACCGGCGAGACGTCCTCGCCGATCCGCTCGCTGCTCGCCACGCCGAACCCGGCGGTCGGCTACGGTGCCTCGAACCGCGGCCGCTACTCGAACCCGAAGGTCGACGAATTGCTCGGCAAGGCGCTGCAGACGGTCGATACGGCGGCGCGTGAGAAGCTGCTCTTCGAATCCTCGGAGATCGCGGTAGCTGATCTCGGCCTGATCCCGCTCTACTATCAGGTCAATCTTTGGGCAATGAGTTCGAAGGTGTCGTTCCAGGCACGTACGGACGAGTATACGCTGGCCCACTTCGTGAAACCGCGCTGAAGGTCGGGGCCCGGTTCCTGCCGGGCCCCTTTTCCGCCAACCATGACCGTCTTCATCCTCCGACGACTGATGCAGAGCGCCTTCGTGCTCGTGATCATGTCGTTGCTCGTCTTCTTCGGGGTCTACGCGATCGGAGACCCGATCGAGATCTTCGTCGCCGCCGATGCCGACCAGGCGGAGCGCGAGCGCGCGATGATTGCGCTCGGTCTCGACAAGCCGATTTGGGCCCAATACGGCTATTTCGTTTTCAACGCGCTTGCGGGCGATCTCGGCAAGTCTTTTGTATTTAGCATTCCGTCGATCGAGCTCATCCTGCAGCGAATGCCCGCGACGCTGGAACTGGCGCTTTGTGCGGTCACGATTTCGGTGGTGCTCGGCATTCCGCTCGGCATGTACGCCGGCTATCGGCCGGAGAGCCGGACCGCCAAGACGATCATGGCCACGTCGATCGCGGGGTTCAGCCTGCCGACCTTTTGGGTCGGCCTGATGTTGATCATGATCTTCGCGGTCGAGCTTGGCTGGCTGCCATCGACCGGGCGCGGGCAGCTCGGCGAGTTCCTCGGCATCAAGTCGAGCCTCTTCACGCGCGATGGGCTGGCTCACCTCGTGCTGCCGGCGTTCAATCTGGCGCTCTTCAACATTTCGCTGGTCATCCGACTGACGCGTGCAGGCATGCGCGAGAATATGCCGATGGACTACGTGAAGTTCGCGCGCGCGAAAGGGCTTTCGCAGCGGCGCGTCGTCTTCGTCCATGTGATGAAGAACATCATGATCCCGGTCGTGACCGTAATTGGGCTCGAGATCGGGCAGGTCATCGCGTTTGCAGTGGTGACGGAGACGATCTTCGCCTGGCCCGGCATGGGCAAGCTGATCATCGACAGCGTCAACAATCTCGACCGGCCGGTGATCGTCGCCTACCTGATGGTGACCGTCTTCATGTTCATCGTGATCAACCTCGTCGTCGACATCCTCTATTCGGTCCTCGATCCGCGCGTGCGGCTCGCGGACGTGGGGCATTGAGATGGCCGATACGGCAGCCTCCGTCGCACCCGTCGAGACGCCGTTCCGGCGCTTCGTCGCCGATTTCTGCGAAAGCCGGATGGCGGTCGTGGCACTGTGCGTCTTCGTAGTCATCTTCGTCGCCGCGATGCTGTGCGGTCTCATCAGCCCGCAGAATCCCTACGACCTGCGCCAGCTCGACATCATGGACAGCAAGATGAAGCCGGGTTCGGTCAGCGGTGAAGGTCTCGTCTTCTGGCTGGGCTCGGACGGGCAGGGCCGCGACATGGTGTCGGCGATCCTCTACGGGCTGCGCACGTCGTTCTTCGTCGCGGTCACTTCGGGTGTGCTTGCCGCGATCGTCGGTACGACGGTCGGGCTTTTCGCGGCGCACAGCGGCGGCATGTTCGACACGATCCTGATGCGGATGGTCGACATCAAGCTTTCGTTCCCGGCAATCCTCATCGCCCTCATCCTGCTTGCCGTCCTGGGGCAGGGGGCGGGCAAGATCGTGCTCGCCCTGGTGATCATCCAGTACGCCTATTATGCCCGGACCGTGCGTGCCTCGGCTCTTGTCGAGCGGCGCAAGGAGTATGTCGAAGCGGCCAACTGCCTGGCGCTGCCCAGAAGCCGGATTCTGTTCCGGCACATCTTGCCCAACTGCCTGTCGCCGCTGATCGTCGTCTGCACGATCCAAATCGCCAACGCGATAGCACTCGAGGCAACGCTGTCTTTCCTCGGCGTCGGTCTGCCGATCACGGAACCTTCGCTCGGCCTGCTGATCGCCAACGGCTTCCAGTTCATCCTGTCGGGTGCCTACTGGATCAGTTTCTTTCCCGGTCTTGCTTTGCTCGTGACGATCGTGTCGCTTAATCTCGTGGGTGACCATTTGCGCGACGTCCTCAATCCGAGGCTCCAGAAATGACGGCGGCGACCCTCTCCGTCGAGAACCTTCAGACCCACTTCTTCACGAAGGCTGGCGTGGTGAAGGCCGTCAACGACGTGTCCTTCGCGGTTTCGCAGGGCAAGATCCTCGGGCTTGTCGGCGAGTCCGGTTCCGGCAAGTCGGTCACTGGCTTCTCGATCATGGGGCTCGTCGATCCGCCGGGACGCATCGTCGGCGGCAAGGTCCTGTTCAAGGGACAGGACATCGTGGGCATGAAGGAAGACGAGATCCGCAAGCTGCGGGGCAACCGGATCGCGATGATCTTCCAGGATCCGATGATGACCCTCAATCCGGTCCTCAAGGTCGAGACCCAGATGATCGAAGCCGTGCAGGCACACGGCGATGTCGATCGGAAGACAGCCTGGACGCGCGCGCGCGACGCGCTCGGCCAGGTCGGGATCCCGAGTCCCGAGGAACGTCTTGCGGCCTATCCGCACCAGTTCTCCGGCGGCATGCGCCAGCGCGTGGCCATCGCCATTGCACTCCTCAACAAGCCCGACCTGATCGTTGCCGACGAGCCGACGACCGCACTCGACGTGACGATCCAGGGCCAGATCCTCTACGAGGTGCAGAAGCTCGCGCGCGAGACGCGCACGGCCCTCATCTGGATCACGCACGACCTGTCGGTCGTCGCTTCGCTCGCAGACGAAATCTGCGTGATGTACGCGGGCCGCATCGTCGAGCGCGGTTCGGTTGACGAGGTGCTCGACCGGCCGGCCCATCCCTATACGGCCGGCCTGATCGGCTCCGTGCCAAGCCGCAACGAGAAGGGCAAGCCGCTGGTCCAGATCCCCGGCGTGATGCCCTCGATGCTGAACCTGCCGTCCGGCTGTTCGTTCCGGATGCGCTGCGCCTGGGCAGATTCCGTTTGTGCGGGCGAAGCACCGCCGCCGCTCGGCCGGACGCGTCAGGTCCGCTGCATCCATCCGCTTGCGGAGATCGCGTGATGGCGGCTCCGATCATCGAGCTCAAGAGTGTCTCGAAACGGTTCGTGAAGCGGCTCGACGTGGCGGGGCGCCTGGCGGCGAAGTTCGGCGCCAACGTGCGCGAGGAAGTCGTGCACGCGGTCGATAAGGTCGATCTCGCTGTCCAGGAGGGCGAAGTCGTCGGGCTGGTCGGGGAAAGCGGTTGCGGGAAGTCTACGCTCGGCCGCATCGTTGCCGGCATTCTCGATCAGTCCGAAGGCGAGATGCGCTATCGCGGCCGCAAATCCGCCGAACTGGCGGGTGCCGAACGCGTGCGTGCCGCACTTGCCGTCCAGATGATCTTCCAGGACCCGTTCGCGTCGCTCAACCCGCGCATGCGGGTCGCCGACATCATCGGGGAGGCGCCGCTCTATCATCGCCTTACCGATGCGGCGAACGTGGGCGCCTATATCGACGAGACGATGCGCAAGGTCGGCCTCGATCCAGGCTACAAGCGGCGGTATCCGCACCAGTTTTCCGGCGGCCAGCGCCAACGCATCGGCATTGCGCGCGCCCTCGCGGTCAAGCCAGAGTTCATCGTGTGCGACGAATCCGTCGCCGCTCTCGATGTGTCGATCCAGGCGCAGATCCTGAACCTGTTCATCCAGCTGCGCCAGGAGCTGAACCTCACCTACCTGTTCATCAGCCACGATCTCGGCGTGGTCCGGCATCTTTCCGACCGCGTCGTGATCATGTATCTGGGGCGCGTGGTCGAGGAAGGAACGACCGACGCGTTGTTCGACAAACCGAATCATCCCTACACCGTCGCCTTGCTCGGCGAGATTCCGCGCCTCGATACGCGCAAGCGGGTATTCGCACCGGTGAAGGGCGAGATCCCCTCGCCGTTGAACCCGCCGACCGGCTGCCACTTCCATCCGCGCTGCCCGCACGCGATGGCGCGGTGCAAAGCCGAGGCACCGATCCTGCGGGAGGTGGCACCCGGCCGGCGCTCGGCCTGCCATCTCAACGATGCGAAATGAGCGGGGTTTTCGATCTTCTGGAGCCCCGGGTCGCCACGATCCCGCTTGTCCTGGACTCGCCCCATAGCGGCACCGACTATCCGGCCGATTTCGGATATTCCTGCGACCATGCCGTCCTGCGAACGGCGGAAGACACGCATGTCGACGCGCTGTTCGGTCATGCACCCGCCATCGGAGCGAGCCTGCTGGGTGCGCGGTTCCCACGCAGCTACATCGACGTCAATCGCGAAGCCTCCGACATTGACCCGGCGATGCTCGACGGTCCATGGCGCAGCACCATCGCACCCGGTGAAAAGACGCGTCTGGGCGTCGGCCTGATCCGCCGCATGGCGACGGCCGGCGTACCGATCTACTCGCGCCGCCTTTCGGTCGGCGAGGTCGAGGCTCGCATCGCGCGCTGCTATGTGCCGTACCACGCCGCCCTGCAGGACCTTGTCGATGCGGCGCACGCGAAATTCGGGCGGATCTACTACATCGACTGCCATTCGATGACCGCACGCGGCAACGGCAAGACCACGCCGGACGGTGCTGTCGACCGGCCCGACTTCGCGATGGGCGACCGCGACGGAACGACCTGCGATCCGGCCTTCACACATTTCGTTACCGGCTGGCTATCGGCCCGCGGATACGACGCGCGCATCAACGATCCCTACAAGGGATCGGAACTGGTCCGCCGTCATGGCCGGCCGGACGCAAGGCGTCATGCACTGCAGATCGAGATCAACCGGCGTCTCTACATGGATGAGGCGACCCGCGAGCCGAACGCGCATTATCCCAAGCTCAAGACCGACCTCGACGGGCTGCTCGAAGCGGTGCGCGACTGGATCGCGGGGCAAGCTTGAGCAAGAAGATCGCGAAGCTGAAGCCGGGCCAACCCTATTCCGACAGGGACGCCTACGAAGCAGCCCTCGAGAAGCGCCAGCTTGCGATGCTGGCGCTGCAGCAGACCTACTGGCACGAGAAGCGACGTGGCGTGATCGTGTTCGAAGGGGTCGATGCGGCGGGCAAGGGCGGAGCAATCCGCCGGCTTACCGAAAAACTCGACCCGCGTGGCGTCCATGTCTGGCCGATCGGCCCGCCGACACCCGACGAACAGGGCAAGCACTATCTCTACCGCTTCTGGCAGCGGTTGCCGGAACCGGGGACGCTGGCGATCTTCGATCGGTCCTGGTACGGGCGCGTTCTTGTCGAGCGCGTGGACGGATTGTGCCCGCCATCGGCATGGAAGCGGGCCTATGGGGAGATCGTCGAGTTCGAGAAGATGCTCGTCGATGACGGCGTACGCATCGCCAAGATTTTCCTGCACATCTCGCCGGTAATGCAGCTGAAGCGGTTTGCCGAACGCCTCGACGATCCGACGAAGCGCTGGAAACTGACCGAGGCCGACCTTGCCGCACACGGCAAGAGCGACGAATACCGGAATGCGATCGACGACATGCTCGACCGCACGTCGTGGAAAGGTGCCCGTTGGAACGCGATCCATGCCGACGACAAGGAACGGGCCCGTGTAGGCGCGCTCGACCACGTGCTGGATGCGCTGGGCAAGGGGGTCGACACGCGTCCGCCGCCGGTCGATCCAAAGCTTCGCAAGGCTGCTTTGCGCATGCTGGCTCGGCGCCGTTAGATCGTCGTCAGGGTGCGAACTGTTCCTTGAGGACGCGTTCTTCGAAATTGTGCTCGGGATCGAACAGCAGCGTCAGACGCTTCGTACGGTCCTCGGCGACCTCGACGCGCACGACGTCGCGAATTTCGGTGTGGTCGGCCGTGGCACTGACAGGGCGTTTCTCCGCTTCGAGGATCTCGAAAGCGACTTTTGCCACAGACGGAAGAAGAGCGCCGCGCCAGCGCCTTGGCCGGAACGCCGTGATCGGCGTCAAGGCCAGTAGCTCGGCGCCCATCGGTACGATCGGGCCGTGTGCCGACAGGTTGTAGGCCGTCGAGCCGGCCGGTGTGGAAAGCAGCACGCCATCTGCGATCAGTTCGTCCATCCGCACGACGCCGTCGATCAGGATGCGGATCTTGGCGGCCTGGCGCATCTGGCGGAGCAGGCTCACTTCGTTGATCGCCAGTGCCACCGACTTGCGTCCGCTCTTGCGCCAGGCGGTCATCCGCAGCGGATGCAGCGTGACGCGCTGGGTGTTGCGCAGGCGCGCGAGCAGCCCCGTCAGGCTGAAATCGTTCATCATGAAACCGACGGAGCCGCGATGCATGCCGAAGACGGGCACGCCGCGGTCGATGTTCGCATGCAGCGTCTGCAGCACGAACCCGTCGCCGCCAAGTGCAACGACGATGTCGGCCCGGGCCGGCGGCACGTGCGCATAGCGCCGCTTGAGGGCAGCCAGCGCCGTCTTTGCGGGCGGCGTGTCGGCCGCGACGAAGGCAAGTTTCGGATTCGGTTCGGACATTCCGGCCCCACTCATACGACGGCGAGGGGGGGTGGGGCCAGTTCCAAACGACGGACGGATCAGCCGCCGGTGACCGACATGTGACGGGCCACGGCCGGGCCGGAATGTCGGCGGTCGATGATGAAATCGTGGCCTTTGGGCTTGCGCGTGATCGCAGCACGGATCGCCTGCTCGAGCAGGCGGTCATCGGGGCTCGCCCGCAGCGGCGCACGCAGGTCGGCGGCGGCGTCCTGTCCGAGGCACATGTAAAGCGTGCCCGTGCAGGTCAACCGCACGCGGTTGCAGCTTTCACAGAAATTATGGGTAAGGGGCGTGATGAAGCCGAGGCGCCGGCCGGTCTCGCGGACGGTGAAATACCGGGCCGGCCCGCCGGTCCGGTAGTCGGACTCGTCGAGTGTCCAGTTCCGCGACAATTGCGCCCGCACCAGCGACAGCGGCAGATACTGGTCGAGCCGTGCCTCGCCGCCGATATCGCCCATCGGCATCACCTCGATGAAGACAAGATCGAAGCCTTCCGAGCCGGCCCACGCGACGAGCTGGTCGAACTCGTCGTCGTTGCCGCCCTTGAGCGCCACCGCGTTGATCTTGACCTCGAGGCCCGCCCGCTTTGCGGCCTGAAGGCCGTCCATGACCTGGTCGAGCTTGCCCCAGCGCGTCAACGCCGTGAATTTCGCCTTGTCGAGCGTATCGAGCGACACGTTGATCCGCCGGACACCGGCTTCGACGAGCTCGTCGGCGAATTTGGCGAGCTGGGAGCCGTTCGTCGTCAACGTCAGCTCGTCGAGCGCGCCCGTCCGGGTGTGGCGGCCGAGATTGCGGATCAGGCTCATCACGTTGCGGCGGACGAGCGGCTCGCCGCCGGTCAGGCGCAGTTTGCGCACGCCCATGCCCACGAAAGTGGAGCAGAGACGGTCGAGCTCCTCGAGGCTCAGGATCTCGGCCTTCGGCAGGAATGTCATGTCCTCGGACATGCAGTAGACGCAGCGGAAGTCGCAGCGGTCGGTCACCGAAACGCGCAGGTACGAGATCGCGCGCGCGAACGGATCGATCAGCGCTTTGTCGTCGTGCGGGGTGGCTGTTCCGTCCATGCGTGCTCGGGCGTCCCGGAGAGCGTTATATCCGGGCGACTATAGCGCCCGGAACCGGCGAATTCGACCCTTACCTAGGGCGGGTTATTCCGCCTTTCAAGCCTTCGGCGGCCCGTCATTCCGGTTTTCGGCCGCCCGCTTGGCCCGTTCGGCCTCGCGCAGATAGTCTTCGGTCGTCCGCGTGACGGGCCGTGCCGGGCCCGCGAACGGGTCGATCGCCGCCTCGGCCTGTCTTATCAGGCGGCAATCTTCGCACATGCGGATGCGTTCGACGACCTCGCCGGTCTGGAACATCCAGTGCTTGCCGGCAAGCTTCTCGGTGATCTTTTCGATCGCGGAAAGCGTGCCGAACGGCTTGCCGCAGCGCACGCAGCAGGCAGGCTCTTCTTCCTTGACCAGTTGCGGCGATTTGGCCGCGGCCGTGAAATCGATCTGCGGTTTGAGTTGGATGACCTTCTCCGGGCACGTCGCCTTGCACAATCCGCACTGAACGCAGGCTTCCTGGATGAAGCGCAGTTGCGGCAGGTCGGGATTGTCGATGAGGGCGCCGGTCGGGCAGGTTCCCACACAGGAAAGGCAGAGCGTGCAGCCGTCAGTGTCGATGGCGAGCGTGCCGAAGGGTGATCCGGCCGCGAGCGGCAGGATGTCGATCGGAGCGGGCGCCACGTCGTGCAGGTGGCGCAAGGCCAGCATCGTCACCTCGCGCTTGCCGCCCATCGGCAGGAAACCGCCCGCCTTGGCCGGTGCCTGGGCGCGCGTTCCGTAGAGCTCCGCCTCGACCGCCTCGGGATCGGTCGCGTCGATGACCGCGACGCGACCCTCGCCGAAACCGAGACCCACCATCGCGGTCTCCGCAAGCCCGACCTGGCCGGCGAGGCCGGCAAGCTCGTCGCGCTTGGCCGGGTCGACGAGCAGGCGGATCTGGGATGCGCCGAAAGCGAGGGCAGCCATCAGGAAATCGAATCCGACCTGCGTGATCTCGCTGACGGCGAACGGCAGCACGTTGGCCGGCAGGCCACGCCCGTGACGCGCGATCATGTCGATCATCGCTTCGCCGTGGCGCGAATCGTGGACGAAAAGGACCGCCCGCTGGCCGTCGGCACGGGCATAGGCAAGCAGCAGCGTGCGCAGTCGCTCGAACACGGTCTCCTGCGGCGGCAGCGCATATGTTACGGCCCCGGTGGGACAGACCGAGGCGCACGACCCGCAGCCGGCGCAGACGTAGGCGTCGAATTCGACCTTGTCGCCCTTCGAGGCGATGGCGCCGGTCGGACATACATCAAGGCAGCGCGTGCAGCCCTTCTTGGTGTTCCGGCCATGCGCGCAGATCGCGGCATCGTAATCGACATAGCGCGGCTTTTCGAACTCGCCGACCATGTCGGCCATCGCGAAGATCGCCCGCTCGATCTCGACTGGATCCTTCGGGTCGGGGCGGAAATAGCCGTCGCGCTTTTCGTGGGCCTGGAACAGCGGGGTGCCACCGGTCAGGTCGAGGATGAGGTCGCACTTCGACGTGGCGCCGTCGCGCGCATGCTCGAACCCCAGCTGGCCGCGCGAGGCGGGCAGGGCTGGCGCATAGTCGTCGACGACGATCTCGAACGCGCCCAGATGGCCGGTGGCGCGCTGGATCGTGCCGCGGAAGATCGGCACGTCGGTCAGCCGCGGCGGGCTTACCGAGGCTGGCTTCGACAGCAGGATCGTGCAATCGAGCTTCTCGCCGAGCCGTTTGGCGGCGTCGATTGCCGTCTCGTCGCGTCCGTAGATCAGGGCGACTCCCTGCGAGCGCATCTGGACGCTTACGGTTGGCGGAACGTCGATCGCGGCTTCGGCGAGGAGCGCCGCGATCTTGGGCATCGCCTTGTCGGCTTCGTCCGACCAGCCGGCGCGCTCGCGGATATTTACGAAGCGGATGTTGTTGTCGACGCCGATTTCGGCGCGCGTTTCGGCGAAGAAGGGGGCTTCCTGCGTGCAGGCGACGATCAGTTCCTTGCCGGTCTGCAGGGCAGCTTCGAAATTGCCGAGCTGGGCGCGGCAGAGGATCGTATCCGGTGCGACGTCGCCGACATCCTTGCCGACGGCCGCCGTGCACGCCTTGCGCAGCGCCTTGCCGTCGAGCGGAATGGTGCCCGTGCAGTCGCAGACCAGAACGCGCTTGCCGTCGATTTCCATCAACTCTCCCGGATGCCGCCAGCGTGATCGCACGGGGGCGTACGGCTATGTTGCAAAGCTGGGAGAGGGGATCAAGGCGATTCTCGGAAACCTTGAATGCAAGGGGCGGGAAGGCCATTCTCGAAGCATGACCGACGAGTTCCTGCTGAAGCCCGATCCGCAAAATCCGCGCCTGGTCGAGCGTGTGCGCGGCATCGACCAGTCCGGCGCCGAGGTCGAGACCGCGGTCGTCGTCGAGCGACCGCTGACGCTCTATCTCAACGCGCGCGAGATCGTTACGATGATGACGATCGCCGACTACCCTGAATATCTGGCCATCGGCTATCTGCTGAACCAGAACATGCTCGGCGCCGACGAGCGCATCGTCGCCGTCGAGCACGATACCGAACTCGACGTCGTCGTCGTGCGCACCGACCGCACGACCGATTTCGAGGACAAGCTGCGCAAGAAGACGCTGACGTCGGGCTGCGCCCAGGGGACGGCGTTCGGCGACCTGATGGAGAAGTTCGACAAGGTTGCGCTTCCGAAGGACGCACGGCTGAAAACATCGTGGCTCTATCGCCTGACCCGCAAGATCAACATGGCGCCGTCGCTCTATCTCGAGGCGGGCGCCATCCACGGCTGCGTGCTGTGCGAGGAGGACCGGGCCCTCGTCTACATGGAAGATGTCGGCCGTCACAACGCGGTCGACAAGATCGCCGGCTACATGTTCCGCCATGGCCTGTCGGCGAACGACAAGATTTTTTACACAACAGGCCGCCTCACCTCCGAGATGGTCATCAAGACGGTCCAGATGGGCATCCCGATCCTCGTCTCGCGCTCCGGATTCACGGCGTGGGGTGTGGAACTCGCACGCAAGGCCGGGTTGACGCTGATCGGCCGGGCCAAGGGCGCTAGGTTCGTCGTGCTGGCCGGCGCCGAACGTGTCGTGTTCGATGCCGACGCCCGGTCGGTCGCGGCGGAAGACGCGGTCGCGCGCCGCAAGGGATCGCGCGATGACGAATGAAATCGTCGGCGTGATCCTCGCGGGCGGCCGGTCGACGCGCATGGGTGGCGGCGACAAGTGCCTGCGCGATCTTGGCGGTCGGCCGATCCTTGCACATATCGTCGCGCGCGCGGCCCCGCAGACGGCTGGCCTCGTCCTCAATGCCAATGGCGATCCAGCGCGGTTCGCCGAATTTGGCCTGCCGGTGGCACCCGACAGCGTCGAAGGCTATGCCGGGCCGCTTGCCGGCGTGCTTGCCGGGCTCGACTGGGCGGCTGCGAGCAGGCCGCAGGCGGTCTGGCTGGTCAGTTTCGCGTCCGACGCGCCGTTTTTTCCACTGGATCTGGTGTCGCGTCTGTTTGCTGCCGTGCAGGCGCAAGGGGCCGATCTGGCCTGCGCGGCTTCGGGCGGGCAGGCGCATCCGGTATTCGGCCTGTGGCGGGTCGACCTGCGTGAGGCCTTGCGCGATGCGATGGTCCGCGAGCAGATATATAAGGTGGACCGTTGGACGGCGCGCTACCGGTTGGCGACCGTCGAATACGGAGATTCGCCTTTCGACCCCTTCTTCAACGCCAACCACCCCGATGACCTAGATACGGCCCGGCGCCAACTGGAACAGGCGGCACGATGACACAGGACGATAAACCGGACATTTCGCGCGACGAGCGCATGCCGGTCGGTGTCCTTCTGGCTGCACGCGCGCCGAAGACCGCCTGGGGCGAAGAGCAGTGGGCGCCGCACGACATCGTCGCCGGCGCCACAGATCTCGCTCCGTGGACCAAGATGCGCGTCGAGGGCGACGCCACGATCTGGTTTGCCGGGTCCTTCGAACTCCGGCTGTTCGTCGCCGAGACGGTTATGTACCGGATGAATCTCGCCGAACCGGCCCCGTCGGTTTATGTCGTCCTGCGCCGCGATCCGTCGCTGCCGGCACCGGGCATCGTCGTGCGTCACGTCACGGCCAGTCCCGGCGAGGCCGAGGCATTCACCGTCGACGGCGTCCATTCTGTCGAGAAGGTGGCGATGCCGACGGCTCTGGTCCAGTGGCTGTCGGGCTACGTTGCCGCTTTCCACGTCGAGGACACGTTCAAGAAGCGCAAGCGCACGGCCATCGATCCGCGCAAGGGTTTCGGCAAGGGGGCCGAGGGCAACGACTATCGTGCGGCCTTTGCCCAGAAGGAAAACGATGGCTGAAGCCGAAGATCGGCCGGAAGGTTTCACGGGCCGCTGGTCGCGCCTCAAGACCGAGGCGCGTGCGAGCGCGTTGGTCGAAGCCGAGCCTGTCGCAGATCAGCCGCCGCTCGCCCCCGTTTCCGACGCTGGCACTCAGCCGCCGGAAGTGGCCGAGGAAAAGCCGACCGAGCTGCCGCCGATCGAGACGCTGACCCGGGAATCCGACTACAGCCTATTCATGCGCGCGGATGTCGGCTCCGACATCCGCATGCAGGCGCTGCGCAAGCTGTGGACGCTCGATCCGCATTTCGCAGCAATCGATATCAGCGAATGCCATTCGATCGATTTCAATGCGGTGCAGACCTTTCCCGAAGGTCTCAAGAACACGATCTATCGCGTCGGGTCCGGCATGGTCGAGGCGGTCGAAGAAATCGAGCGTGCGGAAGCCGAAAAAGCCAGGCTCGCCGCTGCAGCAGCACCGCCTGAGCCCGAATCGACTGACATTGTCGAAGTGCCATCTAACGAAGCGAGCCCCAAGGCCGGCTGATTGAATTGCTGCGTTGCAGCATGAAAGATATCCAAATCAATGGATCATGCGTTTATTGGCGGTAGCGGATGACGCACCGCAACATGTCCACCGTGCAGTATCGCGCTGTTGACACTTGGGCTTCACGCTCTATTTACTAAAGTCCTAGTCGATGCCGTTTTTCGTGTAGAACGAAGGTGTTGACGGAAAAACGAGAGCAAGAACAGCCGGTAATACGGTTGCCGAACTGAAGCAGGAACGCACTTCCATCACGTGGGTCATATGAGTCAGACGACGTTTCATACGTACGTGACTAAGGTTTTTGTAGCGGTGTCGCGATGAGCGATGTCGGCGGGATCACTGCGCTTGAGCGCGCGATCGCCGCGGCAGGCGGCCAGTCGGCATTGGCCCGCCTCATCGGGAAGACGCAGGGGCATGTCTGGCATTGGCTGAAGGTCGCTAAGCGCGTCCCGGCCGAAGCCGTGCTCGCCATCGAAGATGCGACGGGCGTGCCGCGCCACGAACTTCGGCCCGACGTCTATCCGGCCGCGGGCGAGACCGCGAAGATGCAAAGCAACCAGACCGAGACCGAAATCGATCCCGACGAAGCGGCCCGCGCCGCATGGTACGCGCTGCTCGGCGAGCTTCTCGCCGATGCGCCGTCACCGGACCTGCTGAAACGCCTCGGCGCGTTCGAGGGGGATGGAAGCGAACTGGGCGGGCATATCGGCGCACTGGCCGCGGTTGCGCGCAAAACGACGCCACGCGAAGCTGGCGACGAATTCCAGGAGCTTTTCATCGGTCTGGCGCGCGGCGAACTCCAACCCTACGCCTCGTTCTACCGGACGGGCTTCCTGCACGAGAAGCCGCTGGCAAACTTGCGTGGCGCCATGGCCGAACTCGGCATCGCGCGAGTGAACGACCGTCCGGAACCTGAAGATCACATCGCGTCGCTGTGCGAGATGATGGCCGGCATGATCGTCGGCGCCTTCGGCATGCCGGCTTCGCTCGACGTGCAGAAGCGGTTTTTCGACGACCACATCGTTCCTTGGGCGGAAAAATTCTTCGCGGATCTGGCCAGCGCCAAGGCCGCACGCCTTTACATGCCGGTCGGCCAGATCGGCCGGATCTTCATCGAAATCGAACGTGCGGCCTTCGCCATCGGCGGGGTACCGCAATCAGACGAACACGCGGGATAGAGAGGCAGAGAACCATGAGCCAGACCCCGGAAAGCAAGACGGCCTCGCGCCGCCAGTTCTTCAAGGTCGCCAGCCTAGGCGCCGTCGCGGCAGGTGCTGCCGGCGTCGCCGGTACCGCCGGTGCGGCACCGGCCGGTGCCGCCGAAGCATCGCAGCCGGCGGCGGGCTATGCCGAAACGGCGCATGTGAAGACCTATTACGCCCTCGCGAAGTAAGGAGGCCGTCCGATGCTGACAAAGAAATCTTCCGGCAAGGCCGCCGGCACGCGTTTGATGGCCGCCCTTGCGGGCGCTGCTGGCGGGGCGATGGATCGCCGCGCCTTCCTGCGCCGCTCCGGTCTCGTGGCTGGCGGTGTCGCCGCCGCGGCCTCGCTCAAGCTCAAGACGGTCGAAGCGGCCGGCGCTTTCGGGCCGCCGAAGGCCGGCGTCGAAACGAAGATCGTCAAGAACATGTGCACGCACTGTTCGGTCGGCTGCACCGTGACGGCCGAAGTGCAGAACGGCGTATGGACGGGACAGGAGCCGACCTTCGACTCGCCGATCAATCTCGGCTCGCACTGTGCCAAGGGTGCGGCAATCCGCGAACTCGTGCACGGCGACCGCCGTCTCAAGTATCCGATGAAGCTCGAAGGCGGAAAATGGGTCCGCATGAGCTGGGACCAGGCGGTCAACGAGGTCGGCGACCGTCTGCTGAAGATCCGCGAGAGTGCTGGACCTGACTCGGTCTACTGGCTGGGCTCGGCAAAGTTCACGAACGAGGCGGCCTACCTCAACCGCAAGTTCGCGGCCTTCTGGGGCACCAACAACTCCGACCACCAGGCGCGCATCTGCCACTCGACGACGGTCGCGGGCGTCGCGCAGTCGTGGGGCTACGGCGCGCAGACGAACTCCTACAACGACATCCAGAACTCCCGCTCCACGTTCCTGATCGGCGGCAACCCGGCCGAGGCGCATCCCGTCTCGATGCTGCACGTGCTGCGCGGCAAGGAGCAGAACCAAGCGCCGTTCATCGTGTGCGACCCGCGCTTCACGCGCACGGCCGCGCACGCGACCGAGCATGTGCGCCTGCGGCCGGGCACGGACATCCCGCTGATCTGGGGCATCCTCTGGCACGCGATGGAGAACGGCTGGACCGACAGCGAGTTCATCCGGCGCCGAGTCTACGGATGGGAAGAGGTCAAGAAGGAAGTCGCCAAGTACACGCCGGAGGAAGTCGAGCGGATCACCGGCGTGCCCGGCGCGCAGCTGCGCCGCGTGGCGCAGACGCTATGGAACAACCGGCCCTTCAGCATCGTGTGGTGCATGGGCGGTACGCAGCACACGGTCGGCTCGGCCAACGTGCGCGCCTACTGCATCATGGCGATGAATTTCGGCACGATCGGCACGTCGGGTGGCGGCACCAACATCTTCCGCGGACACTGCAACGTGCAGGGTGCAACCGACCTCGGTCTCGATATCCTGAACCTGCCGGGCTACTACGGCCTGACGGAGCAGGCGTGGCGCCACTTCGCGCGCCAATGGGGCGTTCCATACGAGTACATGCTCGGCCGCTTCAAGTCGAAGGCGCTGATGGAACTGCCGGGCACGCCCGAATCCCGCTGGCACGACCTTGTGCTCGAGGCCAAGGCGAACATCCAGGGGCAGCCCGAACCGCTCAAGGCGATGGTGTTCTGGGGACACGGCGCCAACACCCAGACCCGCGGGCCCGACGGCAAGAAGGCGATGGAGAAGGTCGATACGCTCGTCGTCATCGATCCGCATCCCGTACAGATCCCGGTCATGGCGGCCGAGCGCAAGGACGGCGTCTATCTGCTGCCGGCCTGCACCTCGCTCGAGATGTCGGGCAGCCGAACGGCGTCGAACCGTTCGCTGCAGTGGGGCAGCCAGATCGTCGAGCCGATCTTCGAATCGAAGAACGACTACGAGATCATGTATCGCCTCGCCGAGAAGTTCGGGTTCGCGGCCGAGATGTTCAAGAACATCAAGGTCACCGACAAGAAGCCGCTTGCCGAAGACATCTTGCGCGAGATCAACAGCACGTGCTTCACCGCGGGCTATTCGGGCCAGAGCCCGGAGCGCTTGAAGGCGCATATGGCCAACCAGGATATCTTCGATCGCGTCAGCCTGCGCGCGCTCAAGGATATTCCTGCCACGGGCGACATGGCGGCGATCAAGAAGGACGAGTTTTACGGATTGCCCTGGCCCTGCTGGGGGAAACCGGAGCACGGCCACACCGGCTCGCACGTCCTCTACGACCAGTCGATCCCAGTCGCGAAGGGCGGCGGCAATTTCCGCGTCCTGTTCGGCGCGGAACGCGAGGGCGTGAGCCTGCTCGCCGACGGCGTGGCTTCGAAGGACTCGGAGATCAAGGACGGCTACCCGGCGTTCAGCTACGGCATGCTCAAGAAGCTCGGATGGGACAAGGACCTGACCGAGGCCGAGCGGACAGAGGTCGAGGAAATCGGACGCATGGTGTTCGCGGGGAACGCCGATAACGTCCCCTGGAACTTCGATACCTCAGGCGGCGTGATCCGCGTGGCGATCCTTCACGGCTGCGATCCGAAGGGCAACGCTCGGGCACGCGCGAACGTGTGGAACTTCCCCGATCCGGTTCCCACGCACCGCGAGCCGCTTTATTCGCCGGACCGCCAGCTGGTCGCGAAGTATCCGACCTATACCGACCGGATGCTTCACCGCCTGCCGACGCTGTTCAAGACGATCCAGAACCGCGATGTCTCCAAGCAGTTTCCGACCGTTCTTACTTCGGGCCGCCTGGTCGAATACGAAGGTGGCGGCGACGAGACGCGCTCCAACAAGTGGCTTGCCGAACTCCAGCAGCAGATGTTCGTCGAAATCAATCCGGCGGATGCGACCCGCATCGGCGCCAAGAACAACGACGACGTCTGGGTCTTTGGTCCGGAAAACAACGCGCGGATCAAGGTCAAGGCGATGGTAACCGAGCGCGTGGGCCGCGGCGTGGCGTGGATGCCGTTCCACTTCGCGGGCCACTGGATGGGCAAGGACATGCGCTCGTCCTATCCGCAAGGCACGGATCCGATCGTGCTGGGCGAGGCGGTGAACACCATCACCACCTACGGCTACGATCCTGTGACCCAGATGCAGGAAACCAAGACCACCTTGTGCCGCATCGAGAAGGCCTAAGGGCTAGGGAGCGATTGACATGGCTCGTATGAAGTTCCTCCTCGACGCCGAGCGCTGCATCGAATGCAACGCCTGCGTCACCGCCTGCAAGAACGAGCACGAGGTGC
>CAYQDN010000028.1:0-55200 GCA_964416335.1 uncultured Azospirillum sp. | reverse complement strand
ACGCGATCTGCGACACGCTCGACGCAACGCTAGGCAAGCTGCCCGGCGGGCCGCGCCGCGCGCGCGTCGAATTCGTCGCCGACAGGCCGGGCCACGATTTCCGCTACGCCATCGACTCGTCACGCGCGCGCGAAGCGCTCGGCTGGGCGCCTGCCCATGCGTTCGCCGGCGGCCTTGCCGCGACGATCGACTGGTACCTTGCGAACGCCAAATGGATCGACTCGATCCGCGACCGGCGCTACGCGCTTGAGCGGCTCGGCACGGGTTGAGGCCGCCTCCTGCAATGACGCCGCCCTCCCTGATCCGGAAGATCAAGCGCGAAGCGGCGGATTGCATCTATCGCTGGACGGCACCCCGCAGGCCGTCGCTGCCGTCGGCCGGGAAGGGGTCGCCGTGCGTCGTCGGCTTCCTGTCCACGCCAAGCGGAATCGGCGAGTCCGCCCGGCTGTGCGTCGCCGGCCTTGCCCGTGCGGGCCTGAGACCGGCGGCGATCGACATCGCCGGCCGGTTCGGCCAATCGAGCGATGCGTTGCGGCAAGCGGGTTTCGCGGCAGACGCGGGCAGTGGGCCGCTCGTCGTCCATGCCAATCCGCCGGAACTTCCGGCCGTGCTGTCGCATCTCGGTTCTGCGGTTCTGGGCAACCGCTACCGGGTCGGATACTGGGTCTGGGAACTGGCCGAGGCGCCCGCTGCCTGGAGCCGTGCCGCGCGCTACGTCCACGAGGTGTGGACGCCGTCGAAGCACTCGGCCGACGCGTTTGCGGCGCTGCGGCTCGATGTTCCGGTCCGGATCGTGCCGCACCCGGTCCCTCTGGCGACGGGTTTGCGTGCGCGCGCCCGCTTCGGGCTGCCCGAGCGCGCCTTCGTGACGGCGGCTTTCGCGGACTTCCATTCGAGCCTCGCGCGCAAGAACCCGGCGGACGCGATCGCAGCCCATGCGCAAGCCTTCGGCGACGATCCAGATGCGGTCCTTGTCGTCAAGCTCGGGCGACCGGAAGCCGATCCCGCACGCGGCGAAGCCTTGCGACGCACGGCGCGCGCCAACGTCGTGTTCGTCGACCGGCCGATGAGTCCGGCGGAGATGGCCGACCTCGTCGCGTCCGTCGACTGCGTGCTATCGCTGCATCGGGCCGAGGGGTTCGGCCTGTCGCTCGCGATGGCGATGCGGGCGGGCGTTCCGGTCGTCGCGACCGCCTGGTCTGGCAATCTCGATTTCATGGATTCGGCATGTTCGGTTCTCATCGCGGCGGACCTTGTCGACATCGTCGACCCGCAGGGAATCTACCGGCACGGACAATGGGCGCAGCCGCGCGTCGGCGAGGCCGCTTCCGCGCTGCGACGATTGCGGGACGAGCCGGAGTGGCGTACGCAGATCGGCCGACGCGGCGCCGCAAAGCTTGAACGGTTTGCCGATCCGGCGGCGTGGCGCACGACATTGGGGCCGGAATTCATGAACCGCTGCGAGGTGCGTTAGGCATGCCCACGCTGCTCGTCTTCGGCGCCCGCGGGCAGGTCGGGCGCGCTCTGGCCGAGGCCGGACCCGCCCAAGGCTGGAGCGTGCGCGGCCTTGCCCGCGCGGATGTCGACATCGTCGATGCCGGTGCCGTCGCGCGCGCCGTCAAGGCGGCCGCACCGGACGCGATCGTGAACGCCGCCGCCTACACCGCCGTCGACCGCGCCGAGAGCGAGGTAGGGCTCGCGCAGAAGGTCAACGGCGAAGCGCCCGGCCTGATCGCCATGGCTGCGGCCGCCGCCGGCGTGCCGTTCGTCCATCTGTCGACCGACTATGTCTTCGACGGCGAATCGCGCGTTCCCTACAAGGAAGCCGATCCGGCCGCACCGCTCGGCGTCTACGGGCGCAGCAAGCGGGCGGGGGAGATCGCGGCCTACAAGGCCGGCGGGCGCTGCGTCATCCTGCGCACGTCGTGGGTCTTCGCACCGTGGGGCGGCAACTTCGTGCGCACGATGCTGCGCCATGCGGCCGACAAGCCGGAACTTCGCGTCGTCGACGACCAGCGAGGCGCGCCCACACCGGCATCCGACATCGCGGAAACGATCCTGAAGATCCTGCCGAGGCTGGCGGAACCCGACGGCGGGACGAAGACCGGACTGTTCCACTATCAGGGCCGCCCGCCCGTCACGTGGGCGGCGTTCGCCGACGCGATCCTCGACGAGGCCGCACTGCTGGGCCATCCGCGCCCGCCGGTCGTGCGGATAACGACGGCCGAATATCCGACGCCGGCCCGCCGCCCGGCCAGCAGCGTGCTCGACTGCGCGCGCATCGCGCGCGACTACGACATCACGCCGCCGGACTGGCGGCCCGCACTCGCGCGCGCGGTGCAGGCGATTCTTTCGGAAACGAAGGCCGGCTAGGGCCCGTCAGGCGGGCCGGTATTCCGGCACGAGTTCGCGCATGGCCGCCAGCGTGGCTTCGGCATCGCCCGCGCGTGCAAGCGCTTCGAGCCGGTCGATCGTCGCGCGCAGATGGGCAAGGTCGGCCGCGCGCGATCGGGCAAGCTTGATGCCGGCGATCGCCGTGGGCGTCGCCTGTTCGTCGGCATGGAACAGCTCCTCGAAGAGCTTCTCGCCCGGGCGCAGGCCCGTGAACGCGACGGCGATGTCGATGTCGGGCCGCTTGCCGGCGAGCCGGATCATGCGCCGCGCCAGATCCTGGATGCGCACCGGCTCGCCCATCTCGAGGACGAGGATGCCGCCGCGCGCGGCAATGCCGTCCGACGTCGCCAGCACGCTTGCCTGCAGCACCAGCTCGACCGCCTCGCGGATCGTCATGAAATAGCGCTCGACGTCGGGGTGCGTGACCGTGAGCGGCCCGCCGCCCGCCAGCTGGCGCTGGAACAGCGGCACGACCGAACCGGACGAGCCGAGCACGTTGCCGAAGCGCACGGTGACGAAGCGCGTGTCGCCGGCCGCGGCATCGAGCGTCTGGCAGAGCATCTCGGCGATGCGCTTGCTCGCCCCCAGCACGTTCGTCGGATTGACCGCCTTGTCGGTCGAGATCAGGACGACCGCCTGCACGCCGGCCGCGATCGCCGCATCGGCCACGTTGCGGGTCCCCACGGCGTTGGTGAGCGCACCTTCCGACGGGTTGGCCTCCAGCAGCGGCACATGCTTGAGGGCGGCGGCATGGAAGACGATCTCGGGCCGGTGCGCCTGCATCAGCCAGCGCAGGCGCCCGGCGTCGCGCACGTCGGCGATCGCCGCCTCGCGCGCGAGCTGCGGCCAGGTTTCCTCGACCTCGCGGTCGATCGCGTAGAGCTGGAATTCGGAATTGTCGACGAGGACGAGCTTTGCCGGCGCGCGCGCCGCGATCTGGCGGACAAGCTCGCTGCCGATGCTGCCGCCGGCACCGGTCACGAGTACGCGCCGGCCGCGCACGAGCCTGTCCATCGACTCGCGGTCGAGCACGGTCTGCGGCCGGCCGAGCAGGTCCTCGATCGCGATCGGGTTGACCTCGAGGGCCGCGTCCGACGCGTTGCCGTCCGACAGCGCGTTGATCCGCGGCAGGCGCACGGCCGTCATGCCGCTGCGGTCGGCAAGATCGACGAGTTCGCTCAGCGCCTCGCCGTCGAGCTGCGGCGTGGCGATGACGAGACGCTGCGGGCGCAGGCCGCGCCGCTTCAGGTCGGCGACGATCGTCTCGAGCGACTGCGGTGCGCCGAGGACTTCCACGCCGCCCATGCGCCGTCCCTGGCGCCGTTCGGCGTCGTCGAGGATGCCGACGACGAAATAGGGCGCGCGCCGGCGCCGGCGGTTGGCCTGCAGGAAAAGCTCGGCCCCGTCGTTGGCACCCACGATGAGGACCTGCACCTGGTCGTCGCGCGGGCCGCCGAGCGTGAGATCGAGCCTGCCTTCGCGCACGCTGCGATAGAGCAGCCGCGGCCCGATCAGCAGGGCGAACAGGACGAACCAGTTGATCAGCAGGGCGGCGCGCGGCATGTCGGCCAGCCGCGACCACAGGAACATCGCCGGCAGGAACAGCAGGATCGCCAGCGTGACCGCGCGCGCGACCAGCAGCATGTCGTCGATGGCGACGTAGCGCCACACGCCGCGCGGCAGGCCGGTCCACTGGAACGCGACGGCGGAAGCGAGGACGAACGTGATCGTGCCGCCGATCAGGAGATCGTTGGAATACTGCGCCAACTCGTCGCCGACGCGCAGGTAGAGCGATATCTGGAACGACAGGGCCGCCATCGCGATGTCGTGGACCAACGACAGCGTGACGCGATCGAACCGCTGGATGAGGCTGCTGGGTCCGTTGCTGGCCATCGCGCGGGCGTGCTGCCTCAGAGGGTAAGGTAGGTGCAGTCGGCGGGCAGCTTCGCGCCGCGCCACATGCCCTTGATGTCGAACACGACCGCGGCGGGCGCCACGAGGGCGGCAAGGCCATTGTCGGGAAGCGTGCCGAACGTCTCGTGCGACACGGCCATCACCACCGCGTCGTAGCGCTTGCCGGCCGGAAGCTCCGGCAGCACCGCCTGTCCGTATTCGTGCCGCGCCGACGCCGGATCGATCACCGGGTCGTGCACGTCGACCCGGTGGCCGAGCGCTTCGAGGTCGCGCACGACGTCGATGACCTTCGTGTTGCGAAGGTCGGGCACGTTCTCCTTGAAGGCGAGGCCGAGCACGAGGATGTCGGCCGTCCCCGGACGACGCGCGGTCAGTGCGCGCCCGATCTGGCCCGCGATGTAGCCGGCCATGCCGTCATTGATGCGCCG
Source organism: uncultured Azospirillum sp. (assembly GCA_964416335.1). Lineage (GTDB taxonomy): Bacteria > Pseudomonadota > Alphaproteobacteria > CACIAM-22H2 > CACIAM-22H2 > Tagaea. The sequence continues at coordinate 50,464 of CAYQDN010000028.1, read as the reverse complement.
GCCGGCGAGGATGACCTCCGGATGGTGGCGCAGGCGCGTGGCCGCCTCGGCGAGATAGTAGGGATCGACGCTGATGCAGTGCCCGCCGACCAGGCCCGGCGTGAACGGCAGGAAGTTCCACTTGGTCCTGGCCGCGGCCAGCACGTCGTGCACCGACAGGCCCATCTTGTTGAAGATCATCGTCACTTCGTTGATGAAGGCGATGTTGATGTCGCGCTGCGCGTTCTCGATGACCTTCGCGGCCTCGGCCGTGCGGATGTCGCGCGCGAGGAAGACGTTGCCGCCGTTGAGCTCGCCGTACATGTCGCCCAGCGCCTTGGCCACGGCGGGGTTCTGGCCGGAAACCACCTTGGTGATCTGCGAGACCGTGTGCGTCTTGTCGCCGGGATTGATGCGCTCGGGGCTGTAGCCGAGGAAGAAGTCGCGCCCGCACACCAGGCCCGACGCCTTGGCGACTTCCGGGCCGACGACGTCTTCGGTGACGCCGGGATAGACCGTGCTCTCGAGCACGACGGTCGCCCCGCGGCCGATCGCCTTGCCGACCGTGCGGCTCGCCGCGACGACGGCACCGAGGTCCGGACGGTTGGCTTCGTCGACGGGCGTGGGCACCGTGATGATGTAGACATCCGCCCCGCCGATGGCGCCCGCGTCGGCCGTCATGGTCAGCTTCGCGGCATTGAGGGCGGGCCCGTCGATCTCGCCGGTCCGGTCCTTGCCGGCGGCAAGCTCGTCGATGCGGCCGCGGTCGAGGTCGAAGCCCGTGACCTGGAACCGCCTGGCGAGGCCGACCGCAAGCGGCAGCCCGACATAGCCGAGGCCGACGACCACAATTCGCGAGATAGGATTCATGTCTTGTTCCCGGGTGCGTAGAGGCCCTTCGTAGCGGCCTTGGGGGCCCGGCGCAAGCGGCGGAAAGAAAGGGCGAATCGCCCCCCGGTGATTTCTTGGCAAGGGCGGTGCCGCAGCCTTACTGTGGCGCCGTTCGAGGGGGGATTTGTATGCGCATCCGCCAGCTCGGCCGGACCGGCTTTGCCGTTTCCGAGATCGGCTACGGCACCTGGGGAATCGGCGGGTTCGTGGCGGGCGCCTCCTATGGCGAAACCGACGATGCGGTGTCGCGTGCGGCCCTGCGCCGCGCCCTCGAACGCGGCATCAATTTCTACGATACGGCCGACTCGTACGGCGACGGTCGCGCCGAAACGCTGCTGGGCGAATGCTTCGGCCGGGGATCGGGCGTGGCCGCCGATGCCGTCGTGATCGCGAGCAAGGCGGGCCATCCGCGTTTCGGCGGCCCGCAGGACTTCACGCCGGCACACCTTGCCGTATCGGTCGAAGGCTCGCTGCGCCGGCTGCGCCGCGAACGCATCGAGCTCCTGCAGCTCCACAGCCCGCCGCTCGACCTGCTGCGCGGCCGGCCCGAGATCTTCGGGGCACTCGACGAGCTGCGCCGGGCGGGCAAGATCGCGGCGTGGGCGATCTCGACCAAGACGCCGGCCGAAGCCGCAATCGCGATCCGCGAGTTCGGCGCTTCGTGCGTCCAGGCGAATTTCAATCTCGCCGACCAGCGCGCCCTCGAGGACGGGCTGCTCGATCTGGCGCAGGCGACGGGCACGGGGCTCGTCGCGCGCACGCCGCTCGCCTTCGGATTCCTGTCGGGCAAGCTCGGGGCGGACGCGCAGTTCCCCGAGGGCGACCACCGGCGCAACTGGTCGAAGGAGCGCATCGCCCAGTGGGCGCGCGCCAGCCGCACGCTTGCCGGCGACATCGCCGCGCGCGACGGCCAGAGCCTGGCACAGGTCGCCTTGCGGTTCTGCCTGTCGCATCCGGCGGTCTCGACGACGATCCCGGGGATGCTCACGCCGGCCGAGGTCGACGAGAACGCGGCGGCATCGGATATCGGCGCATTGCCGGCCGTCGATTTCGCGAAGATCCGCACGATCTATGCCGGCAGCGAATTCGCTGGCGCACCGGTCGTCACGCCGAAGACGCCGCCGCGCGGTTGAGTTCTCAGCGGCAGAGCGGGACGACCGCGCTCTTGACCGTGTCGATGACCTTGGCCTGGTCCTCTTCGGGCATGCCCGGCCACAGCGGCAGCGAGATCTCGCCTTCGCCCCATTCCCAGGAATGCGGGAAGCTCTTCGGCCCGAAGCCGTATTTCTCGCGATAGTAGGTGAGCGTGGGAACCGACCGGTAGTTCACGGTGACCGGCACGCCGGCGGCGTTCAGCGCCGCGATCGCGGCGTCGCGTGACGCCGGCTTCACGTGGATCGGGAACAGATGATCGGCCGACACGCAGCCCGGGTCGAGGCGCTGCAGGCGGATCGGCAGGTTGGCGAACTGGTCGCGGTAACGGTCGGCAAGTGCGGTGCGCACGGGCAGGCGCGACCGGATCGTCTCGATCTGCGGCGGCAGCAGGGCCGCCAGCAGGTCGGGCAGGTTCGCCTTCACGCCGAGCCGGCCCATGTCCCAGTGCCGGTACTGGCCGGCCTTGAAACGGTCGGCGGCGATCGCACTCATCCCGTGCAGACGCGTCTGCTGCAGCTTGCCGAACAGCCCGGCATCCTTCAGCACGATGGCCCCGCCCTCACCGCAGGTGACGTTCTTAGTGGCGTAGAACGAGAAGATCGACATTTCCGAATGGCGGCCCGGCAGCTCGCCGTCGCGCGTGCCCTCGAAGCAGTGCGCGCAGTCCTCGATCAGCGTGACGTGTGCGGGCAGGGCCGCGCGCAGGCCCTTCATGTCGCACATCAGCCCGTACATGTGGACCGGGATGCACGCCTTCGTCTTCTCGGTGACGGCCGCGGCGGCGATTTCCGGCGTGAGCAGCAGCGTGTCGGGATCGACATCGACGAAGACGGGCTTCGCCCCCACCAGTTCGACCATGTTGGCCGTCGCGATGAAGGTCTGGGCGGGGATGATGACCTCGTCGCCGGGGCCGATATCGAGGGCGAGCAGGGCGGCAAGTGCTCCGTTCGTCCAGGAATTGACGAGCAGCGCGTGCGGCGTGCCGAAGAAGTCGCACAGCATGCCCTCGACCTTCTTGCCCACACCGCCGGACGTCAGGAACGGCGAGTCGAGCACGTCGGCGATCGCCTTGGCATCGGCGCCTGTCAGGCCGTGGCGGTAGAAATGCATGGATACAACTCTTCCGGAAGTGGGCGGGGCAACGGGCCTTTGTCGGGATTGCGCGCCGGCCTGTCAACAGTTTCGGGGTTTCACCCGTAGATGTTCTTCAATGTGCCGATGCCGTCGATGGCGATCTCGACGGTCGTTCCGGGCCGCATCGGCAGCACGCCCAGCGACGTACCGCACGCGATCACGTCGCCGGGATCGAGCGTCAGGTCGCGGCTGATGCGGCTGACCAGCTCGGCCGGCGGGAAGATCATGTCGGCAGCCGGGTAGTTCTGGCGTTCGCGCCCGTTGACGAGCGTGCGCACGACAAGCGCCGCCGGATCGAGGCCGGTGGCGATCGCGGGGCCGATCGGTGCGAACCCGTCGAAGCCTTTCGCGCGCGTCCATTGCGCGAAGCTCGCATCGGCCGACAGCAGGTCGAGCGCCGTCACGTCGTTGACGCAGGTGTAGCCGAAGATGTGCGCCGGCGCTTCCGCCGCCGCCACGTTCCGGCACCGCCTTCCGATGACGATGCCAAGCTCGCCCTCGTAGACGACGCGGCCGTCATAGCTTGCGGGCTTGGCGATCGGGGCGAGATGCCGGTTGAGCGCCCCCGTCGATTTGAGGAAATAGAGCGGCTCGGCCGGCACGGCCCAGCCGTTCTTCGTTGCCGCCGCATGGAAGTTGTTCCACAGCGCCACGATCTTGCCCGGGCGGCAGGGGGCAAGCCATCGGGCATCGGCGAGCGGAACCGTCTCGCCGGTCGGCGAGGGCCCGGCGAAGATCTCGCCGGCATGGACGACGAGCCGGTCGCCGTCGATCTGGCCGGCAAGCGTGCGGCCGTCGATCTCGATGCGTGCCCAGAGCATGACTGTCCTCCTCCCTCGCGCGGATATGCTACAGGCAGAAGCGGGAGGAACGGCAACATGATTCATGTCATCGCCATCATCACGGCCAAGCCCGGCAAGCGCGCCGATATCCTGAAGGAATTCCGCGCCAACATGCCGAACGTCCATGCCGAGAAGGGCTGCATCGAGTACCAGCCCATGACCGACGCCGAGGGTATCGGCCCGATCCAGACGAAGTGCGGCCCCGACACGTTCATCGTCGTCGAGAAATGGCAAGATGCCGCCGCATTTGCCGCCCACGCGGCCGCCCCGCATATGGCGACCTATGTCGCCCGGATCCGCGACTGGGTGGCACAGCGCACGATCCATGTGATGGGCCCGGCCTGAGCTAGCGCGCGAGCTCGATCTCGAGCCAGTCGCTCCACCTGTCGTCGCGGCCGGCCACGCCGACGCGCAGCTTCAGCGTGCCGTAGGGCAAGACCCAGGTGTTCCAGTAGGCCCGGTCGACGGGTGCGAGCGCCAGGCGCGTGCCGTCGACCTTGATCTCGCCGGCCAGTGACAGCGTGCCCGACCCCGCGACGTACTGGACGACGTGGCGGGCATGCGAAGCACCGTCCCACTCCAATGCGAACTGCCCGTCGAGGTCGGCGTAGTGCCACACGCCGCCGCGATTGGGCCAGCGCCAGCTCGGTGCGGGCGCATCGACGAGCCGCTCGGCGCTGTACGCGTCGAGCCGCACAGCACCGATGCGTGCGGCAAGCTCGGGCTCCAGCCGTGCGACGATTTCGGGGCGCGCACCGGCAAGATCGTCCTTCTCCGCCGGGTCGGTCGACAGATCGTAGAGTTTGCGCGCGACGATCCGGCCGCGCTCGGCGACAAGATGCAGCTTCCACGGCCACTCGATGCGCGCGTGGTGCCAGACCGGCATGTCGTTCGGGTCGGGTTCGGCAAAACCGGCGCGCGACGTGACGCCGGACCAGCGCGTGGCTTTCGTGTCGCGCAGCATGTCGTGGCCGGCGAAGGGTCGGCTGGGTTCGCGCCCGAGCAGCCGGAACAGCGTGGGCATCAGGTCGAGATGGTCGGTCAGGCCCGCGACGACGCGGGGCGCCTTCTCGGCGGCCGCGAGATCGGGCGGCAGGTAAAGCACCATGGGGACATGCACCAGTTCCTCGTGCAGGTGCCCGTCGCGCGTCGTCGAGGCGTGGCCGACGCGCGGCCCATGGTCGAGATGCTCCTCGCCATGATCGGCGCTGAGCACGACGATCGTGTTGCGGTCGAGCCCGGTCGCTTCCAGCTGGCGGCGCAGGCGCATGAACCAGTCGTCGAAGGCGCGGAAATTCGCCGTGTAGAGCGCCTGGATGGCGGGCAGGTCGCCGCTCTGGAAATCGACGCTGCCGGCGGGGATCGCGGGCTCGCGCATGACCGCGGCGATGCGCGCGCGCGCCGCCGCGTCGCCGGGCGGCAGCAGCGTCTCCCAGTCCGGCATGTAGGCCGGGTCGGGGTGATAAGGCAGGTGCGTTTCCAGATAATGGTGCCACAGGAAGAACGGCCGCCCGTCCCGCGCGCGTTCGGCGAGCCAGTCGAACGGGCCCACGCGCGTGTCGACCTCGAGCCCGAGGGCGTGGAACCCCGCCACGACCATGAAGCCCTGCAGGCCCGCGACCGCGTAGCCCGCCTGTCGCAGATCGTCGAGCGGCTTGTGCCAGTCGCGCGGGATCTCCTGCCCGCGCGTATGCACGCCGTGCCGGTAGGGCGATTCGCCCGACAGCAGCGAGACGACGTTGGTGCCCGTCCAGCCCGAGATCGCGCGATGCTGGTCGAAGCGCGTGCCGCCGGCGGCCCACGCCCAGGTCTTCGGCATCGTCGCGGGGCCGAGCATGGCGAAGCGCGCGCTTTCCATCGTCACGACGAGGACGTTGAGCTTGCGCGCGGGATCGGGCGTCAGGATGAACAGCCGCAGCCACACCGCCGCCAGCAGCGCCAGTGCGGCGAGAACGAGGCTAGTTGAACGCCAGCGCGAAGACATGACCGATGCCGATATGCACCGAAAGTGCCGCGCAAAGCCAGCCCGCCGGTGCGAGGACCGTCCGCCAGCTGCGCGCCGCGAACGCGGCGATCCCGGCGACCAGGAACGGAACCGCCCAGAGCGGATCGAGGATCGTGTCGCGCAACGCCGTCAGATAGGCCAGTGCGGTTCCGAGAATGGCCGCCTGCAGCACGAGGACGGCCAGATCGCCCGGTGCCGGACGCGGGGTGGCGATCGCGCGGTCCGGTGCGAGCGCATGGCCGGCAAGTGCGCCTGCCGCGGCCCCCAGCGCATCCACGGCGATATCGGCCAGCCCGTAGGTCCGTTCCGGGAGCAGGCCCTGAACGAACTCGTCATGGACGCCATATAGTGTTGCCAGGAGGATCGCCCCCAGCGTCCGCAGCCAGCCGCCCGGCGCCTTGGCGAGGGCCGCCCGCATGACCAGCCCGATCAGGAAATACTGCGGGACGTGGATGCGCTTGGCCGGGAACTGCGGATCGGCGAGCCACAGCCCGGCGACGGCAAACGCAAGGGCAAGTGCGAGCCAGCGCCATCCGGTCGAAACGCCGGTGCGCCGGTGGGCGGCCGTCACGCCGAGCAGGCCGGCCCCCGCGGCGGCGGCAAGGACGGGCGGAAGATAGGCGGAAGCCGGCCCCGCCGACGCCACGAGCCAGCGCCAGATCTCGAACGAGTTCGCATAGCCGAGTATGGCGGCGGCGGCGAAAAGATGCAGGGCGAGGGTGCGTTTCATGGAACGGATGCGGGCGGCGGGGACGCGCGATACTATCCGACAGGTCCAGCGAATCGAAGCCGGCATATTTCAGGGAAATCCGATGCGCGCGAACGACATGGAAGCCGTCATCCTCGCCGGGGGCATGGGTACGCGCCTGCGCGAGGAAACCGAACTGCGCCCCAAGCCGATGGTCGAGATCGGCGGCGTGCCGATCCTCGTGCACATCATGCGCACCTACCGGCATTACGGCGTGCGCCGGTTCATCGTCTGCCTCGGCTACAAGGGCGACGTGATCCGCGACTATTTCATCAACTACCGCCTGCACAACGCCGATCTCGAGGTCGATCTCTCGACCAACGCGGTGCGCGTGCTGGGCGACGTGGCACCGCTCGACTGGACCGTGACGCTGGTCGAGACCGGGGCGGACTCGCAGACCGGCAGCCGCATCCGGCGCGCCCTCAAGCACGTGCGCGGCCAGACCTTCTTCGCGACCTACGGCGACGGGGTGGCCAATGTCGACGTGGCGGCGCTGCTCGATACCCACGTGAAGTCGGGCAAGCTCGGCACCGTGACGGCCGTCCACCCGCCGTCGCGCTTCGGCGAGATCGACATCGCCGGCACCGAGGTGCGGACCTTCCGCGAGAAGCCGCAGGTCGACGACGGCTGGATCAACGGCGGCTACATGGTGCTCGACAAGCGCGCCCTGGACGGCGTGCCGCTCGACGATCCGCACAAGAGCTTCGAGATCGACGTGCTGCCGCAGCTGGCGCATGACGGGCAGCTCGCCGTCCATCGCCATGGCGGCTTCTGGCAGTGCATGGACACGTTCCGCGACATGACGCTGCTGAACGAGATGTGGGCCTCCGGCAAGGCGCCCTGGAAGGTCTGGAAATGAGCGAGGCGACGATCCGGAAATACTACGCGGCCTTCGACGCGCGCGACTGGGACGGCATGTGTGCACTTCTGGCCGAGGACGTCGCCCACGACATCTGCCAGGGCGGGCGGCAGGTCGGCCGCGCGGCGTTCCGCGCGTTCCTCGACCACATGGACCGCTGCTATCGCGAGCACACGCGCAACCTCGTCGTGATGGCAGCCCCGTCGGGCACGCGGGCGGCGGCGGAATTCGATCTCGACGGCACCTATATCGCGACCGATGCGCCCCACCCGCCGGCGCGCGGCCAGACCTATGCGCTGCGCGTGGGCGCGTTCTTCGACCTGCAGGGCGGGCGCATCTCGCGCATCGCCAACCACTACAACGTCGCGGACTGGCTGGCCCAGGTGCGATGAGCGGGACGACGGTCGAGACGCTCGCGGGCCCCGAGGCCGCTTCGGTCGTCGAGGATCTCGCAAGGCTGCGCGTCACGGTCTTCCGCGAATGGCCCTATCTCTATGAAGGCAGTCTCGACTACGAGCGGCGCTATCTTGCCAAATATGCCGGCATCGAGCGCTCGACGATCGTCGTCGCGCGCGCCGGCGACGCGATCGTGGGGGCGTCGACCGCGCTGCCGCTGGCGGGTGCCGAGGCCGAACTGCAGGCCCCCTTCATCGCTGCCGGCCACGACCCGGCCGAATTCTACTATTACGGCGAATCGGTCCTGCTCGCGGCCTGGCGCCGGCGCGGCATCGGGGTCGCGTTCTTCGAGGCGCGCGAGGCGCGCGCACGCGAACTCGGCTACCGGGTGGGCACGTTCTGTGCCGTCGTGCGGCCCGACAACCATCCCGCCCGGCCGCGCGACTATGTGCCGCTCGACGCGTTCTGGACGAAGCGCGGCTATGCGAAGGTTCCGGGCCTGACCGCCTCGTTCAGCTGGCGCGACGTGGGCGAGACCGGCCCGACGGCCAAGCCGATGGTCTTCTGGACCAGGACGCTCTGAGCGGCTTTCCCGCGGCACGCTCCGGGCCTATTGTGCGGCCAGACGAGCCTCGAGGGACGGATCATGCAAGCTACCGACATCCATATCTGCGAAGTGGGGCCGCGCGACGGCCTGCAGAACACCAAGACCTTCATGCCGACCGACGCGAAGAAGACATGGATCGCGGCCCTTGCCGCGGCCGGCCTGCCGGAGATCGAGGTCTGCTCGTTCGTGCCGCCCAAGTTGATCGCGCAGTTCGCCGATGCGAGTGAGGTCGCGACCTTTGCGCTGACCTTGCCCGACGTCGCGATCGTCGCCCTCGTGCCGAATTTCAAGGGCGCCGAGCGTGCGGTCGAGGCGGGCTTGCGTCGCATCACGCTGCCGATCTCGGCAAGCGAGGCGCATTCGCGCTCGAACGTGCGCAAGACCGTCGACGAGCAGCTTGCCGAACTCGCGCGCATCGTTGCACTGCGCGATTCGCTGCCCGCCGGACGCCGCTTCCGGATCGTCGCTGGGATCTCGACCGCCTTCGGCTGCACGCTGCAGGGCGAGGTTCCGGAAGCCGACGTGCTGAAGATCTGCGCGCGCGCGGCGGAACTAGATGCCGACGCCGTGTCGCTCGCCGATACGGTCGGCTACGCCAACCCCGCGCAGGTGCGCCGCCTGCTGTCGGCCGCACGCGCCGAGATCGGCACAAGGCTCGACGCTGCGCATTTCCACAACACCCGCGGGCTCGGCCTTGCCAACTGCGTGGCGGCGATCGAGGCGGGTATTCGTTCGCTCGACAGCTCGATGGCCGGGCTCGGCGGCTGCCCCTATGCGCCGGGTGCGTCGGGCAACGTCATCACCGAGGATCTCGTCTTCATGCTCGAATCGATGGGGCTGCGCACCGGCATCGACATCGCGAAGCTGCTCGAGGCGCGCCGGATCCTCGAAGCGTCGCTGCCGGGGGCGGAGTTCTACGGCCATCTCGCCAAGGCCGGCGTGCCCAAGGGCTTCGTGCGCGCCGAGGCGGCGTAATGGGTGCCTTGCCGCTCGCGGGCCTGCGCGTCGTCGAATTCGTCCACATGGTGATGGGGCCGAGCTGCGGGCTGATCCTTGCCGACCTGGGTGCCGACGTCATCAAGATCGAGCCGGTCCCCGACGGCGACAACACGCGCCGGCTGACCTCGTCGGGGGCGGGCTTCTTCGTCGCGTTCAACCGCAACAAGCGCTCGCTCGCCCTCGACATGAAGGACCCCGAGGGGCTGGCGATCGCGCGCAAGCTGCTTGGCACCGCCGACATCGTCACCGAGAATTTCCGCCCCGGTGCGATGGACAAGCTCGGGCTCGGCTATGCCGACGTGGCCAGGCTCGATCCGAAGATCATCTACTGCTCGCTGAAGGGCTTTCTCGAAGGGCCGTACGAACACCGGACCGCGCTCGACGAGGTCGTGCAGATGATGGCGGGCCTTGCCTACATGACGGGCCCCGCCGGCCGGCCGCTGCGCGCGGGCACGTCGGTCAACGACATCATGGGCGGCATGTTCGCGGTGATCGCGATCCTGGCGGCCCTCGAGGAGCGCCACCGCACCGGTACGGGCCGCTACGTCAAATCCTCGCTCTACGAGAACTGCGCGTTCCTGTCGGCCCAGCACATCGCGCAATACGGCGTCACCGGCGAGGAGCCGCCGCCGATGCCGGTACGCCGCGGGGCGTGGGCCATCTACGACATCTTCGACACGGCCGACCGCGAGCAGCTCTTCGTCGCCGTCGTCAGCGACACGCAATGGGGCCCGTTCTGCGACATGTTCGGATTGCCGTCGTTCAAGTCGGACCCGCGGTTCGCGACCAACGCGCTGCGCTATGCCGCGCGCGACACGATGCTGCCGGCGGTCGCCGCCGTGCTGGGCAAGTTCACGAAGGCCGAGCTGACCGCCAGATGCGAGAAGCTCGGCATTCCCTTCGCGCCCATCGTGCGGCCGATCGAGCTGCTCGACGATCCGCATCTCAACGCCAGCCGGGGCCTCGTCGACATCACGGGTCCCGACGGCAAGCGCCTGCGCATCCCCGGCCTGCCGATGAGCTTCGACGGCGACCGCCTGCCGGTCCGGCGCGACCCGCCGGCGATGGGTGCCCATGGGCGCGAGCTGCTCGCCGAGCTGGGCTATGCCTCGGCCGACATCGACCGGCTGTTTTCCAAGGGCACGCTGGTCGAGAATCGCCCGGTCCCGGCGGCCGAATAAGGCGGATTCGGCGATTTCTTGACCGTCCGGCGAGGGTCGGCCTAACCTCGTCGCATGCCCGGAAAACCGGGAGAACCAGAAGCCACAATCCGACAGGGGACCCGCATCATGAAGAAGATATCCCGCCGCCAGTTCGCGGGCGGCGTCGCCGCCGGCCTTGCCGCCGCGACCGTCGTCCGCCCCGCCGCGGCCCAGGCCGCCAAATGGAAATGGGACCTGCCGGCCGGCTATCCGGCCTCGAACTTCCACTCCGCGAACCTGATCCAGTTCGCCAAGGACGTGAAAGACGCCTCGGGCGGTAAGCTCGAGATCACGGTCCATCCCGGCGCGTCGCTGTTCAAGGTGCCCGAGATCATGCGCGCGGTGCAGACCAACCAGGCGCAGCTCGGTGAGCTGCTGATGGTCGTGCTGGAGAACGAGGACGCGATGTTCGGTGCGGACAACGTGCCGTTCCTGGCGACGTCGTTCCGCGAAGCCAAGCGCCTTGCGGTCGCACAGCGGCCGCATGTCGACAAGCGCCTGCAGAGCCGCGGCGTGCGCCAGCTCTTCTCGGTGCCGTGGCCGCCGCAGGGCTTCTACAGCCCCAAGGCGCTCAGCGTTCCCGACGATCTCAAGGGCCTGTCGTTCCGCTCCTACGGCGCATCGGCGGGCAAGTTCGCCGAGCTTGCCGGCATGCGCGTGACGACGATCCAGGCCGCCGAACTCGTGCAGGCGCTGGCCGCGGGCCGCGTCAACTCGATGATCTCGTCGGGTGCGACCGGCTACGATTCGAAGATCTGGGAACACATCAAGTTCTTCTACGACGTGCAGGCCTGGCTCCCGAAGAACCTGACGATGGTCAACCTGCGCGCATGGGCCTCGCTCGACGACGCGACGCGTGCGGCCGTCACCAAGGCGGCCGAAGTCGCCGAAGCGCGCGGCTGGGCCGAGTCCGAGCGGCTGTCGAACTTCTATCTCGAGGAGTTCAAGAAGAACGGCATGACCGTCGAGGCGCCGTCGCCCGCCCTCAAGGCCGGGTTCCAGCGCTGGGGCGAGGAGCTGACGAAGGACTGGCTGTCGCGCTCGGGCGCCGACGGCCAGGCGCTGGTCAACGCCTACAAGGCGAGCGCTTGAGTCGCGGCTCGATCCTTGCTTGATCTCCGGGGCCGGTTCCGCCTGAAAAGGCGGGGCCGGCCCTCTTTCTTCGGGTGAATGGCGATGCGGCGGTTTCTCGACGGACTTTACGAAGCGAGTGCGTGGGCAGCCGGTGCCGGCATGCTCGCGATCCTCGTGGTGACGCTGCTGCAGATTCTCGGCGGCGTCTCGGACGTCTATGTGCGCGGCACCGACGCCTATGCGGGCTACGCGATGGCGGCGGCCTCGTTCTTCGCGCTCGCCAGCACGCTCAAGCGCGGCGAGCATATCCGCGTGACGCTGATCATCCAGCGCTTCAAGGGTCGCGCGCGCCGCTGGCTCGAATTCTGGTGCCTCGGCGTGGCGATCCTGCTGACCGGCTTCTTCGCCTGGTATGCGTGGGACATGGTCTACTGGTCGTGGGAATTCGACTCGCGCTCGGACGCGATGGACGCTTCGCCGATGTGGATCCCGCAATGCGCGATGGCGCTGGGCGTCAGCGTCCTGCTCGTAGCCTTCGTCGACGAACTCGTGCAGGTGCTGCAGGGCCGCGATCCGGCCCAGAGCGACCTGTCGGCCGAAATGCAGCACACCGAATAGGGCGCGGGAAAAGCGATGCTCAGTCTTGAAATTGCCGGCCTGCTGATCTTCCTGATGTTCGTCATCCTCGGGTCGGGCGTGTGGATCGGCCTTGCCCTGCTCGGCACGGGCTATCTGGCGATGGAGATGTTCACCAGCCGCCCGGTCGGGCCGGCGATGGTGACGACGATCTGGGGCGCTTCGTCCTCGTGGACGCTCACCGCCCTGCCGATGTTCATCTGGATGGGCGAGATCCTGTTCCGCACGCGCCTGTCGCAGGACATGTTCCGCGGCCTTGCACCCTGGATGCAGAGCCTGCCCGGGCGCCTGCTGCACACCAACGTGATCGGCTGCACGATCTTCGCGGCGATCTCGGGCTCGTCGGCGGCGACCTGTGCCACGATCGGCAAGATGTCGATCCCGGAGCTGCGCAAGCGCGGCTATCCGGAAAGCATGATCGTGGGCTCGCTCGCGGGCTCGGGCACGCTCGGCCTGCTGATCCCGCCGTCGCTGATCATGATCGTCTACGGCGTGCAGACCAACACGTCGATCGCGCAGCTCTTCATCGCGGGCGTCATTCCCGGTCTGGCACTGGCCGGCATGTTCATGGCGTGGGTCATCGGCTGGTCGCTGTTCAACGCCGGGAAGATCCCCGCCGCCGACGCGCCGATGACGTTCGTCGAGAAGGTCTACTCCGCCCGCTTCCTGCTGCCGTCGGTCAGCCTGATCGTGATGGTGCTGGGGTCGATCTATGCCGGCCTCGCGACGGCGACCGAAGCGGCCGCCGTCGGCGTGGCCGGGGCGCTGATCGTCGCCACCGTCCAGGGCGACATGAGCTGGACCGTCTTCCGCGAAAGCCTGATGGGCGCCACGCGGCTTTCCTGCATGATCGCGCTGATCCTCGCCGGGGCGTCGTTCCTGACGCTGGCGATGGGGTTCACGGGGCTGCCGCGCGCCCTTGCCGAATGGATCGACCATCTCAATCTCGGGCCGGGGATGCTGATCCTGATCCTGACGGTGTTCTACGCGATCCTGGGCTGCTTCCTCGACGGCATCTCGATGGTCGTGCTGACGATGGCCGTCGTCATGCCGACGATCGAGCGGGCGGGCTTCGATCTGGTCTGGTTCGGCATTTTCATCGTCATCGTCGTCGAAATGGCCCAGATCACGCCGCCGGTCGGCTTTAACCTTTTCGTGCTGCAGGGCATGACGGGCCACCAGATCACCTATATCGGGTGGGTCGCCTTCCCGTTCTTCGTCCTGATGTGCCTGATGGTGGTCCTGCTCTACTTCGTGCCCGACCTGGCGCTCTGGCTGCCCAAGAAAATGATCTAGGCGGGCACCCGCCATGCCGAATCGGCGGATGACGGCCCGCCGCAGCCGCGCTAGAACCAATGCGTACTCCGTTGTTAGGCGTGCGCAATGGCGCCCTTGGGTCGACGACAGCTTCTGGCCGGTCTGGGCTGTGCTGCGGCACTGACGGGAGGCCTGCGTCCGGCCCGCGCCCAGGATGCCCAGTTCTTCCGCATCGCCTCGGGCCCGACCGAATCCAGCATGTTCCAGGTCGCCACGCTGATCGGCCAGGCCGTCAGCTCGCCGCCCGGTGCGCGCGACTGCGCCAAGGGCGGTTCGTGCGGCGTGCCGGGGCTGATCGTGGTCAACCAGACGACCGCCGGGTCGCTTGCCAATATCGACCTCGTCGCCGGCGGAAAGATCGAATCGGCGCTGTCGCAGGCCGATCTCGCCTATTGGGCCTTCCACGGCTCCGGCCCGTGGGCCAAGCGCGAGGCGATGCGCAACCTGCGCGCGGTCGCCAATCTCTACCCGGAAACGCTGCATCTGGTCGTCCGGCGCGGCGCCGGGGTTGCCGACGTCAAGGGCCTGCGCGCCAAGACGGTGGCGCTGGGCGAGCGCGAGTCCGGCACCGCGATCGCGGCGCGCGCCGTGCTGCAGGCGGCGGGCCTCGGCGAGCGCGACGTGAAGCCCCAGTACGTGACGGCCGCCCAGGCGGTCGAAGCGCTCGGCGAAGGCAAGCTCGACGCGTTCTTCCTGACCGCCGGCGTGCCCTCGCAGGTCGTCGCCGACCTTGCCCGCCAGATGGACGTCGTCATCCTGCCGCTCGGCGCCTATGCCGCGCGCCTGCGCGCCACGCAGCCCTTCCTGACCGAGACCGTGATCCCCGCCGCGACCTATCGCGGCGTGCCCGAGATCGTGTCGCTGTCGATCGGCATCGTGTGGATCGTGTCCGAACAGGCCGACGAGCAGATCGTCTACGGCCTGACGCGCGCGCTGTGGCATCCGAACAACCGCCGCGGTCTCGACGCCAATGCCGGTTTCGGGCGGTTCCTGCGGCCGGAATCGGCGGTCGACGGGCTCGGCTTCCAGCTCCATCCCGGGGCCGCACTCTATTACACCGAGAGCGGCCTGGTCCGTTAGTCGTCGGCCTCGCCCGGTCCGGCGCGCCGGCGCAGTGCCGCGAGCACGGCCTGCCAGTGGCGCATCGCCACCCGGTCGCCGCGCGTCTGCGCGATATCCAGATTCTGGTTCGCATAGGGCCGGGCGCGTGCGCCCAGCCGGTCGCTCAGCAGCAGGGCAGCGCGGCGGACCGGCAGCCAGCGCGCGTCGCAGGCGAAGGGATCGAAGCCGGGGATCGGGGCGCGGATCGGCGCCCCGCGCCGGTAGAGCTGCAGGACCAGATACTCGAACGGCACCGGCAGGCCGGCGCCCCGCGTGCCCGGCAGGACGAGGCTTGCACCCGTGCCCGGGGCCGGATGGGCGACGAGCATGCCCTCCGGGACCGCGAGGATTTCCAGCCGTTCGATGGCGGTCCATGGCAGCGGCTTCAGGCCGGCGGCCGCGTCGTGGATGCCGTGCCGGTCGAAGGCGATATGGGCGTGCGCCACGCTGGCGTAGCACCAGAACAGGGCAACGCCGGCGAGTGCGACGAGGGAAGCCGGCAGGCCCGACGGAACCGCGACGCTGCCGGCCGACAGGAGACCGGCGGCGGCGAGGGCGGCGACCGCACCCAGGCCCGCGGCCAGACGCGCGGTGCGCCGCGGGGCGCGCACGCGGATCCGCACGCCGTCTTCCGGCAGGTCGAATTCGAGCGTCGGGCGCTCGCGGCTGATCGCGACGGCTTCGGGGGACGGCATCATGGCGGTATTGCTCCCGTCGCGCAGTCTGGCACGGCGCCCGGGGCCGGCCTAGGGGTCCGGATTCTCGTACTTGGGCAGCGTCCAGGTTTCGGCCTGTGCGGCCGCCACCCATTCGACCATGAAGGGATGGTTCCAGACGGCCTCGACATAGGCCTTCGACGCGGCCGAAAGCTCGGGCTGCCAGGTCCAGAAGCGCGCGACGACGGGTGCGTACATCGCGTCGGCAAAGCCGAACTGCCTGCCGAACAGATAGGGCCCGCCGGCGCCGAAGCGCTGGCGCGTTCCGGCCCACAAGGCTTCGATGCGCGCGATGTCGGCCAGTGCACCCGGCGTGCGGCCCTTGCCGGGGAAGCGGCGACGCACGTTCATCCACATCGCCTTGCGCATCTCGCCGAAGCCCGCATGCATCTCCGAGACGATCGCGCGCGCATGCGCGCGGGCCGTCGCGTCCTGCGGCCAGAACGCCGCCGGGTTCTGCTCGGCGAGCTGCTCGCCGATGGCAAGCGACTCCCAGACCAGTGCTTCGCCGATCTTCACGCACGGCACCTTGCCCGACGGGCTGCGCGCCAGGATCCACGGCTTCCAGTCGGGCGTGTCCATCGCGTGGACCTCCTCGCGGAAGGGCAGGCCCGTCAGCTTGCACGCAAGCCAGCCGCGCAGCGACCACGAGGAATACGACTTGTTTCCGAGATAGATCACCATGTCCGGCATCGCCCGAACCTCCGGCCGAAGAAAAGGAAGGCGCAGCTTTCCAGTCTTGCCCGATTGGGGCAAGCTCGATCCGGCCCATTGCCCGAAGAGGATATCGACCGACATGCCCGCACGCCTTGCGTTCCGCCCCAAGAAGCTCGCCGCGACCATCCGGCTCGTTCCCGTGACCAAGGCCGGCTGGCCGCAGTTCCTGAAATCGGCTTCCGCCGTGCATCGCCGCTTCGTCGCCGAGAACGGATTCAAGGCGGGGACGGGCGAATTCCTCGCCCTGCCGGGGCGCGACGGCGGCATCGACCGGATCGTCGTCGGCGTGCCCGAGCGCGAGGCGAGCGACGGGGCCGGCAACCTGTTCTGGACATGGGCGGGCCTGCCGCTGCGCCTGCCGGCCGGCAGCTACCGGATCGAGCCCGAGCCGCAGGATGCGCAAGCCGCGACCCGCATCGCGATCGCATGGGGAATCGGCTGCTACGCTTTCGACCGCTACAAGAAGGCCGCCCGTCTGCCCGCCGAACTCGTCTGGCCGGCGAAGGCCGACCGCAAGGCGGCCGAGAGCATGGTGCGCGCCGACGGCCTCGCGCGCGACCTGATCAACACGCCGGCCGAGGACATGGGGCCGGGCGAACTGGCGCAGGCCGCCAAGGACCTTGCCGCCGAATGCGGGCTGCAGGCCAAGGTCATCGTCGGCGATGCCCTGCTCAAGCAGGACTACAACCTCATCCACGCGGTCGGCCGGGCCGCCGCGCGCGAGCCGCGCCTGATCGAGCTCACCTGGGGCAATCCCGCACACCCGCGCATCGCGATCGTCGGCAAGGGCGTGTGCTTCGATACCGGCGGGCTCGGCCTCAAGCCCGATACCGGCATGAAGCTGATGAAGAAGGACATGGGCGGGGCCGCGCATGCGCTCGCACTCACGCGCCTCATCGTCGAGGCGAAGCTGAAGGTGCGCCTGCACGTGCTGATCCCGGCGGTCGAGAACAGCGTTTCCGGAAATTCGGTGCGCCCGCTCGACGTCATCCGCAGCAAGGCGGGCCTCACCGTCGAGATCGGCCATACCGATGCCGAAGGCCGCCTGATCCTTGCCGACGCCTTCGCGCGCGCGGGCGAGGAGAAGCCCGAGCTGATGGTCGATTTCGCCACGCTGACGGGCGCGGCGCGCGTCGCCCTCGGCCCCGACCTGCCCGCACTCTTCTGCAACGACGACGACCTGGCGCGCGCGCTGCTGACCATCGGGCTTTCGGAAAGCGATCCGATGTGGCTGATGCCGCTCTGGCAGGCCTACCGGGCGCGCATCGACAGCAAGGTCGCCGACCTCAACAATGTGTCGGGCGAGCCCTTCGCCGGGGCCGCGATCGCCGCCCTGTTCCTGCAGGCCTTCGTGCCGCCGGGTGTGAAATGGGCGCATCTCGACCTGCTGGCCTGGAGCCCGTGGAACCGCCCCGGCCGCCCGGACGGCAGCGCGTTCGTCCAGTCGATCCGCACGGTCTTCGCCACGCTGCGCCAGCGTTACGGGACGGCGTAGGCCCGGCGCAAGAAGTCGCGGATGCCCGGGACAGGCCCGGGCATGACGGGAAAATCGAGAATCGTCATGCCCGGCGAATGCCGGGCATCCACGTCTTCTGTGATTTTGCGGCTGCCGTAAAACTTGCTTGACGGGTTGTTGACGGCAAGGTGACGGGAGGCGACGCAAAATTTCTATGCCATTGATATGGCTATATTTTTTGACAGCCATGTGACGAAGTGACGGGAAAAATCCCGTCGCATGCATGTCAATCCGGCAGGGGGTGAGCGTCTCTTTCATGAGACGCTATATATCCTAAAATAGGAATATCAGCAATATCGAAGAAGCGCCTCAGCGCGTCAGGCTCCACTCGGAATCCTGCGGGAAGTGGCGCGCGATGAAGCGGTAGGTGATGCGCACGAGCTTGTCCATGCGGCCGTCGCGCTCGAGCGGGATGCCCTCCCACGCGACGAGGATCTCGTCCCACAGCATGAAGCGCTGGTGCAGCTCGTCGCGCTTCGAGCGGATATAGCCGATCGTGTCGCGCAGGCGCTTCAGGGCGTTGAAGACCTCGCCGGTGTTGGCGTCGATCTGCAGGAAGATGCCGGAAATATCCTCGACCGGTTTTTTCATCAGGATGCGGATGCGGCCGACCTCGTCCTGCACGCCGCGCTCACGCTTGTATGCCGCGAACAGCACGTTGAAGCCGCCATAGATCTTCTGGATCTTCTGGAAACGTTCGCGCAGCGCTTCGATGTAGGACGTCTCGCGCGCCAGCTGCTCGATCATCTCGACGATCTGGTGCTTGTTCGCGCGCCCGAGGCCGAGCTTCTCGGCGAGCAGCTCGAAGGCTTCCTGGATCTTCTTCTTGGTGTCGGGGTTGTTGGCGAGCCCTTCGAGCTCGGAGGTTTCCGACACCTCGACCGGCTTGCCCGACATCCAGCTGATGATCTGCATCGAGATGCGCGCGTTGGCGCGCGCGATGTGGTGCGGCTCGACGCGCCAGGACGCCGTCCCGTCCAGGATCTCGGCCGGGATGCAGTCGCCGGGCAGGATGCGCTTGACGAATTTCATCGCTTTCTCGGCGGTATCGAGAAGCTTGGCGTCCTCGCTGTCCTTGGGAATCTGGAACTGGACCTTGACCGCCTCGATCGGCAGGGCCGCCATGATGTCGCCCAGCGGCACGTGCAGGCAGACCGAATCGCCGTCCTTGCCGAATCCGAAATAGGCGCCCTTCACCTGAAAGACCGCGTGGTCGAAGGAAAACGTCTTCGACTTGTCGGCCTTCTTGGGCGGGGGAAGCTCGCTTGGAACGTCCGCTTTTGCGTCAGCTTCTGACATCGATCTTTGCGGTATTTCTCCGTTGCGGCGAGGATATAGCCCCGTTTGACCCCAGGTACAATGCCGTCCCGGCGCCGCGGGTTCAATACCCGTTGGTGCGGTCGACGCGATTGAGCAGGGGCTGGCCGGCACGGAAACGGCGGATATTGTCGATCACCTGCGGGGCGGCCGTCCGCGGATCGGTCAGGCTTGCGATATGGGGGGTCACCGTTACACGCTTGTGTACCCAAAAAGGGTGTCCGGCGGGCAGCGGTTCGGGTGTCGTCACGTCAAGCGTGGCGTGCGCCAGATGGCCGCTGTCGAGGGCAGCGATCAGGTCGCGGTCGACCACATGGCCGCCGCGCGCGATGTTCACGACATACGCTCCCTTGGGCAGGGAAGCGAACGCCTTGGCATCGAGAATGCCGCGCGTCGCATCGGTCAGCGGCAGGACGCAGATCAGGATGTCGGTGCGCGCCAGGAACGGCTCCCAGCCGGCCGCACCTGCGAAGGCGGCGATACCCGGCAGGGCATGGGGCTTGCGCGACCAGCCGGCGACGTCGAAGCCGAGACCGGCAAGGGCCCGCGCGATCGCCCCGCCGATCTCGCCGATCCCGGCGATGCCCACGCGCCGCGTGGCCGTCCGCGGGGCATCCAGCTGGTGCCATTCGCGGGCCCGCTGGAATCCCTCGAAATCGACCATCTGCCGGTGATAGCGCAGCGTGGCCCACAGCGCGTATTCGACCATGCCGCCGGTCAATGTCGGATCGACGAGCCGCACGAACGGGATGTGGGCCGGGAATTCCGGATCGCCGAGCAGATGGTCGATGCCCGCCCCCAGCGACGTGACGAGCTTGAGGTTCGTGAACGGCTTGAGCGCACCGGGCGGATATTTCCACACGGCCGCGTATTCGAATGCCGCGGGATCGGTCACGTCGGCCAACGGGACGAACTCGATCTCCGGGGCAAGCTCGGCGAAGGCGGCGCGCCAGGGTTCGACGCGGTCGGTGGACGAGATGAAGAGGAGTTTCACTGGCGGGTTCCTGAACGTTCGACGACGTCGTGGGCGAGGGCTGCGGCCATCAGGGCGCGTGTATAGGGGGCTTGCGGTGCCTCGAAGACGCGGCCCGCGGGGCCCTGTTCGACGACCTTGCCGTCCTTCATGACGAGCACGTCGTCGGCAAGGGCGCGCACGACGCGCAGGTCGTGGCTGATGAACAGATAGGCAAGCCCGTGGCGGTCCTGCAGTTCGCGCAGCAGGTCGACGATCTGCGCCTGCACCGACATGTCGAGCGCCGACGTGGGCTCGTCGAGCACGACGAATTTCGGCTTCAGCACGAGGGCACGCGCGATGGCGATGCGCTGGCGCTGGCCGCCGGAGAATTCGTGCGGATAGCGGTGGCGCGTCGCGGGATCGAGGCGCACTTCTTCCAGCGCCTTGGCCACCATCGCGTCGCGTTCGGCCTCGTCGCGACCGATCTTGTGGATCTTCAGGCCCTCGGCGACGATCTCGGTCACCGACATGCGCGGGGACAGCGAGCCGTACGGGTCCTGGAAGACGACCTGCATCTGGCGGCGCAGCGGGCGCAGGGCGGCGGCACCCAGCCCCGCGATGTCGCGCCCGTCGAACACGATCGAGCCTTGCGCGCGCGTCAGCCGCAGCAGGGCGAGGCCCAGCGTCGTCTTGCCCGATCCCGATTCGCCGACCACGCCCAGCGTGTGGCCGGCCTTCAGCGTCACCGACACGCCGTCGACCGCCTTCACGTATCCGGTCGTGCGGCGCAGCAGGCCGCTCTTGATCGGGAACCAGACCTTGATGTCGGTGCCGGTGAGAATCGTGGCGGCACCCGCGTCGCGCCTTGCGGGCTTGCCGGTGGGCTCGGCCGCCAGAAGATGGCGCGTATATTCGTGTTTGGGTGCCGCGAAGATGTCGCCGACGGGGCCGGCCTCGACGATATGGCCCTTGTTCATCACGCAGACGCGGTGGGCGAGCTTGCGCACGATGCCGAGATCGTGGGTGATGAACAGCATCGCCATGCCGAGCTTTTCCTGCAGCTCGCGCAGCAGCTTCAGCAACTGGGCCTGGATCGTCACGTCGACGGCGGTGGTCGGCTCGTCGGCGATCAGGATGTCGGGCTCGTTGGCAAGCGCCATGGCGATCATCACGCGCTGGCGCTGGCCGCCCGACAGCTGGTGGGGATAGGCGTCGAGCCGCCGTTCGGCCTGGTCGCCCAGCCCCACGAGCTTCAGCAGTTCGACGATGCGCGCGCGCGCGGCCGCACCGTCCAGCCCCTTGTGGATCGTCAGCGCCTCGCCGATCTGCTTCTCGATCGTGTGGAGCGGATTGAGCGAGGTCATCGGCTCCTGGAATATCATCGCGATGCGGTTGCCGCGCACGGTGCGCAGCACCGTCTCGCCGGCCCCGACCAGCTCCTGCCCCTTGAAGCGGATCGAGGACGGGGCCGGGTGGCTTGCCAGCGGATAGGGCAGCAGCTGCAGGATCGAAAGCGCGGTGACCGACTTGCCCGAGCCCGACTCGCCCACGAGGGCGAGCGTCTCGCCGCGATGCAGGTCGAACGACACGCGGTCGACGGCGGCGAACTTCGCCTTGCCGGCGACGTCGAACCGGACGCTGAGATCGCGCACGCTGAGGAGCGGCTGGTCGGTCATTCGTCGAGCTCGATCCGGAAGGTCTTGCGGGGGTCGAAGGCGTCGCGCACCGCCTCGCCGACGAATACCAGCAGCGAGAGCATGATGGCGAGCGTGAAGAAGGCGGTGAGACCCAGCCACGGCGCGTTGAGGTTCGACTTGCCCTGTGCCAGCAGCTCGCCCAGCGAGGCGGAGCCCACCGGCAGGCCGAAGCCGAGGAAGTCGAGCGAGGTGAGCGACACGACCGAGCCCGACAGGATGAAGGGCATGAAGGTGAGCGTGGCGACCATGGCGTTGGGGAGTACATGGCGGAACATGATCAGCGCGTCGGGGGCACCCAGGGCGCGTGCCGCGCGCACATAGTCGAAATTGCGCGCGCGCAGGAATTCGGCGCGCACGACGCCGACCAGCCCCATCCAGCCGAACAGCAGCAGCAGGCCGAGCAGCCAGCCGAAAGTCGGCTCGACGAAGGCGGCAAGGATGATCAGCAGGTAGAGCTGCGGCAGTCCGTCCCAGATCTCGATGAAGCGCTGGAGCAGCAGGTCGACCCAGCCGCCGTAATAGCCCTGCACGGCACCCGCGGCGACGCCGACGATCGAGGAAAGAAGCGTCAGCGTCAGGCCGAACAGCACCGAGATGCGGAAGCCGTAGACGAGACGCGCCACCACGTCGCGGCCCTGGTCGTCGGTGCCCAGCCAGTTCTCCGCCGAAGGCGGGGCGGGGGCGGGGACCGGCAGGTCGAGATTGACGGTGCGGTAGGAAAAGCGGACCGGCGGCCAGACGATCCAGCCCTTCGCGGCGATCAGCTCCTCGACATGCGGGTCGCGATAGTCGGCCTCGGTCTCGAACTCGCCGCCGAAGGCGGTTTCCGGATAGGCGCGCGCGAAGGGGAAATAGAAGGCGCCGTCATAGCGCACGAGGGCCGGCCGGTCGTTGGCGATGAGTTCGGCCCCCAGCGAAAGCGCGAACAGCGCCAGGAAGATCCAGAACGACCAGTAGCCGCGCCGGTTGGCGCGGAAATTGGCGAGCCGGCGGCGGTTGATCTCGCTGAGCTTCACGACCGCCCCTCGAAATCGATGCGCGGGTCGATCAGCGTATAGGCGACGTCCGACACGATCTTCATCACGAGGCCGAGCAGCGTGAAGAAATAGAGCGTGGCGAACATCAGCGGATAGTCGCGGTTGATCGCCGCCTCGAAGCCGAGCAGGCCGATCCCGTCGAGGGAGAAGATGATCTCGATCAGCAGCGAGCCCGTGAAGAAGATCGACACGAGGGCGGCGGGGAATCCCGCGATGACGATCAGCATGGCGTTGCGGAAGACGTGGCCGTAGAGCACGCGGCGTTCGGCCAGCCCCTTGGCGCGCGCGGTGATCACGTACTGCTTGCCGATCTCGTCGAGGAACGAGTTCTTGGTGAGCATCGTCAGGCTCGCGAAACCGCCGATCGTCATGGCCGTCACCGGCAGCACCATGTGCCAGGCATAGTCGAGCGCCTGGCGCCACCACGGCATGCCCGCGAATCCTTCCGAGGTCAGCCCGCGCAAGGGGAAGATGTCGAGGAAGCGCCCGCCGGCGAACAGCACGACGAGGAGGACCGCGAACAGGAAACTCGGGATCGCGTAACCGACGATGATGGCGCTCGACGTCCACACGTCGAAGCGCGAGCCGTCGCGCACCGCCTTGCGGATGCCCAGCGGGATCGACACGAAATAGACGATCAGCGTCGTCCACAGGCCGAGCGAGATCGACACCGGCATCTTCTCGAGTATGAGATCGACGATCGGGCGGTCCTTGAAGAACGAGCGGCCGAAATCGAACGTCGCGTACTTGCCGAGCATCGTCGCGAAGCGTTCGAGCGGCGGCTTGTCGAAGCCGAACTCGCGCTCCAGCTCCTTGATGAAGGCCGGGTCGATGCCGCGTGCCCCGCGATAGCCCTGCTCGCCCGCGCGCGTCTCGCGCGCCTGCACTTCCGAGCCGCCGCCGGAGATGCGCAGCGTCGGGTCGGTCGAGATGCCGCGCAGCTCGGCGAGCACCACGTCGATCGGCCCGCCGGGGGCGGCCTGGATGATCGTGAAATTGACGATCATGATGCCCAGCAGCGTGGGCACGATCAGCAGCAGGCGTCGGAAGAGATAGCCGAGCATCCGTCTGGTTCTACCGGCCGCGGCGCGCGCGCAACGCCGCGTCCTTGGCCGGGTCGATCCACCAGCTCGACCAGTCGAAGCCGCTCTTGCTGGTCGTGGCGGGCCAGCCGAACCGGTCCCACGCCACGACGCGGTCGACCGCGAGATACCAGTTCGGGATCACCCAGTGGCCCCATTGCAGGACGCGGTCGAGGGCCCGCGTGCGCTGGACGAGGCTGGCGCGGTCCGGTGCGGCGATCAGCAGTTCGACCAGCTCGTCGACGACCGGGTCCTTGATGCCGGCCGTGTTGCGCCCGCCCTTCTGGGCCACGCGGCTCGACGTCCAGTATTCGCGCTGCTCGTTGCCCGGCGATTCCGACTGGCCCCAGCCGCCGACGACCATGTCGTAGTCGTAGTCGTCGCTGCGGTTCTGGTACTGGGCGGTGTCGACGTTGCGGATGCGCGCGTCGATGCCGATGCGCTTGAGGTTCGCGACGAACGGCCCGAGCACGCGCTCGAACTGGACCTGGCTCTGGGTCAGCAGGATCTCGAAGCCCATCTGCTTGCCCGACGCATCGACCAGCTTCTGGTCGGCGATGCGCCAGCCCGCGTCGCGCAGCAGGCGCGTGGCCTCGCGGATGCCGTCGCGGATGTTGCCCGTGCCGTCGGTCTTCGGTGGCTGGTATTCGGTCGTGAACAGTTCGGGCGGCAGCCTGTCCTTGTGGCGCTCGAGCAGCGCCTTCTCCTCGCCCTGCGGCAGGCCGCGCGCGGCAAGCTCGGAATTGTCGAAATAGCTGCGCGTGCGCGTGTAGGAGTCGAAGAACAGGTTCTTGTTCGACCATTCGAAATCGAAGACGTAGCCGAGCGCCTGGCGCACGCGCCGGTCGTCGAAGGGCTTGCGCCGCGAATTCATCACCAGCGCCTGCATGCCGGCGACGCGCCGCTCGGGGAATTCCACCTTGCGGAACTGGCCGTCGCGGAAGGCGGGCGTGTCGTAGTTCTGCGCCCAGAAGCGCGCCGTGTTCTCCAGCCGCAGGTCGTAGGCGCCGGCAAGGAACGCCTCGAGCGCGATCGTCGGGTCGCGGTACCACTCGTAGCGGAGTACATCGAAATTATAGCGCCCGCGGTTGGTCCCCAGATCGCGCGCCCAGTGGTCGGGCACGCGGCGCAGCACCGCGTTGCGGCCAAGCTCGAAGCTCTCGATCCGGTAGGGGCCCGAGCCGAGCGGGGGTTCGGCGAGCGGCCGGTCGAATTCCTTGCCCTCCCACCATCTGCGCGAGAGCACGGGAAGGCTGCCGACGATCAGCGGCATCTCGCGGTTCTCGGCATTGGCGAAGACGAAGCGCACCTTGCGGGGTCCCGTCTTCTCGATCTTCGCCACGTCGGCATAGTAGGAGCGGTAGATGGGCCTGCCCTTGGCCTTCAGCGTCTCGAAGGTCCAGATCACGTCCTCGGGTTCCATGGCGCTGCCGTCGTGGAAGCGCGCGTTGGGGCGCAGCGAGAATTCGACCCACGAACGGTCGGCGGGGGCCTCGACCGTCTCGCAGACGAGGCAGTACATCGTGAAGGGCTCGTCGTCCGAACCCACCATCAGCGTCTCGACCGTCAGCCCGACCACGCCCGACGCCACGCCGCGGATGATCCAAGGGTTGAAGCTGTCGAACGTGCCGAGCGCGTGCTGCTTGATCTCGCCGCCCTTGGGTGCGTCGGGATTGACGTGGTCGAAATGGCGGAACCCGGCGGGATACTTGATGTCGCCATGCATGGCGATGGCGTGGGCGGGGCCGGTTCCCGGCGAAAGCGTCTGGGCGCCGGCCGGCAGGGCCAGCGAAAGGGCAAAGAGGGCGGCAAGCAGGGGCAGGCGGACGGGCAAGACGAAGCTCCCTCGGACGCGCGTGGGGCGCGTCCCCGCCATCATGGCGCGAACGGGCGGGAAGGAAAGGCAATTTTCGGCCGCGGCCGTTGCCTTTCCGGCGGCCGCCATGCGAGGTTTCGCCCATGACCCAGACGACACAAGCGACCTATCCCAGCCTTGCCGGCAAGACCGTCTTCGTCACCGGCGGGGGCAGCGGCATCGGGGCCGCAACCGTCGCGGCCTTTGCCGCCCAGGGGGCCAAGGTCGGCTTCTGCGACATCTTGCCCGGGCCGTCGCGCGCATTGGCCGCCGAAATCGCTGCGCGCGGGCAGAGCGTGCATTTCGAGGAATGCGACCTTCGCGACATCGAAGCGCTGCGCCGGGCGGTGGCCGCCGTGCGCGCCAAGTTCGGGCCGGTGACCGTCCTCGTCAACAACGCCGCCCACGACGACCGCCACGATTTCCTGACCGTGACGCCCGAATACTGGGACGACCGCATCGCCGTGAATCTCAAGCACGCCTATTTCGCCGCCCAGGCCGCGATCCCCGACATGCAAGGTGCGGGCGGCGGGGCGATCGTCAATTTCGGGTCGGTCTCGTGGATGTCGGGCTCGGCCGACCTGTCGGCCTATGCGACCGCGAAGTCGGCCGCGCACGGCCTGACGCGCGTGCTGGCGCGCGAGTTCGGCCCCGACAACATCCGCGTCAACTGCGTGGTACCCGGCTGGATCATGACCCAGCGCCAGGTCGAGAAGTGGCTGACCCCCGAAGGCGAGAAGCTGATCGAGGCGCGCCAGTGCCTGAAGCGCAAGCTGGTTCCCGACGACGTCGCGCGCACGGTGCTGTTCCTCGCCTCGGACGAGGCGGGGGCGATCACCAACCAGACGCTGATCGTGGATGGCGGCTGGGTCTAGCCGCCGAGCAGTTCCAGTGCCGCCGCATGCGCCGTGCGGTCGCCCGCCGCGATGACGCGCCCGTCGCTGGCAAGATCGAGCGGCTTGCCGCGCCAGTCGGTCATGATGCCGCCGGCACCCTCGACGACCGGGGCCACGGCCGCATAGTCGTAGACTTGCAGGCCCGCCTCGATGTCGAGATCGGCGAAGCCCGACGCGACGAGGCCGTAGGCGTAGCAGTCGCCGCCATACATCGGCAGCTTGACCTTCTCGCGCACGCGCTCGAAGGCCGGGAAGTGCGTCTTGAACATCAGCGGCGACGAGCAATAGAGCGTGGCGAGCTTGAGCTCGGCGCACGCGCGCGTGCGCACGTCCTTGGCCGTCCCGTCGCGCAGGCGGTGCGTCGTGCGCCGGCCTTTCACACCCACCCAGCGTTCGCCGACGGCCGAGCAGTCGATCACGCCCAGCTCCGGCACGCCGTCGATGGCGAGCGCCACCAGCGTGCCGAACATCGGCCGGCCGGAGATGAACGACTTGGTGCCGTCGATCGGATCGAGCACCCAGACGCGGCTCGCCCCCGCGCGCTCCTTGCCGAACTCCTCGCCGATGATGCCGTCGTCGGGGCGTTCGCGCGCGAGCATCTCGCGCATCGCCTGCTCGGCGCCGCGATCGGCGATCGTCACCGGCGATTCGTCCGCCTTGTCGTCGACCGCGACGGCGGTGCGGAAATACTGGAGCGCGATCTTGCCCGCCGCGTCGGCGAGCCGGCCGGCGAATTCGATGTCGTCTTGCGTGACCATTTTCAGCGGGTCGGGACGGGCTTGGGCCCCGAATAGTCGTAGAAGCCGCGCTTGGTCTTGCGGCCGAGCCAGCCCGCCTCGACGTATTTCACAAGCAGCGGGCAGGGGCGGTACTTCGAATCCGACAGGCCGTCATAGAGCACGTGCATGACCGCAAGGCAGGTATCGAGGCCGATGAAATCGGCCAGCTCCAGCGGGCCCATCGGATGGTTGGTGCCGAGCTTCATCGCCGTGTCGATCGATTCGACCGAACCGACGCCCTCGTACAGCGTGTAGACGGCCTCGTTGATCATCGGCAGCAGGATGCGGTTGACGATGAAGGCCGGGAAATCCTCGGCCGTGGCCGACGTCTTGCCGAGCTTGGCCGTCAGTTCCTTGACCTGCTCGTAGGTCTCGTTCGACGTGGCGATGCCGCGGATCAGCTCGACGAGCTGCATCACCGGGACCGGGTTCATGAAATGCATGCCCATGAACTGCGCGGGGCGGTCGGTCGAAGCCCCCAGCCGCGTGATCGAGATCGACGAGGTGTTGGACGCGATCACGGCACTCTTCTTGAGGTGCGGGCAGAGCTTCTTGAAGATCTCGCGCTTGACCGCCTCGTTCTCCGTCGCCGCCTCGATGACGAGGTCGGCGTCCGAGAACACCGCGAAATCCGTACCCGTCGCGATGTGCGCCAGTGCGGCGTCCTTGGCTTCCTGGGTGAGCGCACTCTTCTTGATCATGCGGTCCATGTTGCCGCCGATCGTCGCCAGCGCCTTGGGCAGCGATTCGGGATTGGCATCGACCAGCCGCACGTCGTAGCCGTTCACGGCACAGACATGGGCGATCCCGTTGCCCATCTGGCCCGCACCGATAACGCCGATCTTCTGGATCATCTGAATTCCTCGATTTCGATTTACTTGCGCGCCGGAAGGGCAGCGGTGAGTTCGGGCACCAGCTTGAAGAGGTCGCCCACGATGCCGTAGTCGGCGATCTGGAAGATCGGCGCCTCGTCGTCCTTGTTGACCGCGACGATGACCTTCGAGCCCGACATGCCGGCAAGGTGCTGGATGGCGCCCGAAATGCCGATCGCCACGTAGAGATCCGGTGCAACAACCTTGCCGGTCTGGCCGACCTGGTAGTCGTTGGGGGCGAATCCGGCATCGACCGCGGCCCGGCTGGCGCCGACGGCGGCACCCAGCTTGTCGGCAAGCGGCTCCAGGTACGTCTTGAAATTCTCGCCCGACGCCATGCCACGACCGCCCGAGACGACGATCTTGGCGGCCGTGAGTTCCGGCCGTTCGGACTTCGACAGCTCCTGCCGGACGAACTTGGTGAGCCCTGCGTCGGAAGCGCCCGATGCCGCCTCGACCGGGGCCGAGCCGCCAAGCGGGGCGGCCGGGAACGCGGTCACGCGCACCGTGACGACCTTGATCTTGTCCTTGGACTGCACCGTCGCCAGCGCGTTGCCGGCATAGATCGGGCGCACGAAGGTATCCGCACTCTCGACCGCGATGATGTCGGAAACCTGCATGACGTCGAGCAGGGCCGCCACGCGCGGCATCAGGTTCTTGCCCTGCGTGGTCGCGGCCATCAAGAGATGGCTGCGCCCGGCGGCAAGCTTGACGAGGAACGGGGCGAGGTTTTCCGGCAGGCCGTTGGCCAGCGCCCCGTCGTCGGCATGCAGCACCTTGGCAATACCGGCGATCTTGGCGGCTTCGGCCGCGGCAGCGGCACAGCCGGCACCGGCGACGAGTACTTCGACCGGCACGCCGAGCTTGAGGGCCGCCGAGACGGCGTTGAGCGTGGACGGGCGCAGGGCCGAACCGTCATGTTCGGCGATCACGAGAGCGGACATGTCAGATCACCTTGGCTTCGGTCTGGAGCTTCGTCACCAGCGTGGCGACGTCCGGCACCTTGATGCCGCCGGCCCGCTTGGGCGGTTCCTCGACCTTGAGCGTGGCCAGCCGCGGCGTGACGTCGACGCCGAGTGCGTCGGGCGCCACGATCTCGATCGGCTTCTTCTTCGCCTTCATGATGTTGGGAAGGCTCGCATAGCGCGGCTCGTTGAGGCGCAGGTCGGTGGTGACGACCGCGGGCAGCTTGGTCGAGATCGTCTCGAGCCCGCCATCCACTTCGCGGATCACTTCCATCGTGTCGCCGGCGGGCGAGATCTTCGAGGCGAAGGTCGCCTGCGGCCAGCCCAGCAGGGCGGCGAGCATCTGGCCCGTCTGGTTGCAGTCGTCGTCGATCGCCTGCTTGCCGAGGATGACGAGCCCGGGCTGCTCCTTCTCGACCAGCGCCTTGAGGCACTTGGCGACGGCGAGCGGCTGGAGTTCGGTATCGGTCTGCACGAGGATGCCGCGGTCGGCCCCCATGGCGAGGGCGGTGCGCAGCGTCTCCTGGCACTGGGCGATGCCCAGCGACACGGCGATCACTTCGGTCGCGATGCCCTTTTCCTTGAGGCGGACGGCTTCCTCGATCCCGATCTCGTCGAACGGGTTCATCGACATCTTGACGTTGGCGAGCTCGACGCCCGACTTGTCGGCCTTCACCCGGATCTTGACGTTGTAATCAACGACCCGCTTGACCGCGACCAGCACTTTCATAGGTAAATTCCGCACCTTTCGAATGACGTCAGAAGGTGCCGGACAATAGGTGCTGGGCCGCTTTGCGTCAACGTGGCGGACCGTTCAGGAACGGTTCTTTCCCGGCACCCAGAGCACGTCCTTGGCGCCGTTGTCGTTTACCCGACGCGACAGGACGAAAAGATGGTCCGACAGCCGGTTGATGTAGCGGATCGCAGCCGGATTGACGGTCTTGGTGGCGGAAAGCCGGACGATCTCGCGCTCGGCCCGGCGTGCCACCGTGCGCGCCAGATGAAGGTGTGCGGCCGCCGGCGTGCCGCCGGGCAGGACGAACGAGTCGAGCGGCGCAAGCTCGGCATTCATCGCGTCGATCTCGCGCTCCAGCCGCTCGACCTGCGCTTCGTTGACGCGCAGGGCCGCGTGCTTGGGCTCCGGCTCCTCGGGCGTGCACAGGTCGGCGCCCAGGTCGAACAGGTCGTTCTGGATCGCGGCGAGCATCGCGTCGACCGCACCCTTGGTGTGCAGGCGGACGAGCCCGATGCAGGCATTCGCCTCGTCGACCGCACCATAGGCCGCGACGCGCGGATCGTACTTGGGCACGCGCACGCCGTTGCCCAGCGACGTGTCGCCCCGGTCGCCGCCCTTGGTGTAGATGCGCGTGAGCTTAACCATATGTGTTCCGCAGCCATCCGTAGAGGGCGAGGAGCGTCAGGGCCAGCGCCTGCAGACCCACGCGCCAGCGCATCATGTGGTTGCCGTGGCGGCGGTTGAACTCACCGCCCTGCGCCACGCCGCCCAGCCCCGTGAACAGCGAGGCGACGACGCCCAGCACCGCCAGGCCGATCAGGTAGGGAAAGACCTTGAGGACGAGTTCCATGGCCAAATACCTAGTCCCGCGGCGGGGCCTCGTCCAGCGTCGTTTCCCTTTTCCCGTCATGCCCGGCGAATGCCGGGCATCCACGTCTTTTGTGATTTTGCGCGCGCCGAAGTCGTGGATGCCCGGGACAAGCCCGGGCATGACGGTGTGGCTGGCGTGCGCCGTCTACCGCCGCCTGAAACGGAAGTCGCCGCGCGCCTCTTCGAGCTCGCCCAGCAGGGTCAGCAGCGCCTTGAATTTGGGACCGATCTTCGCACCCGCCTTCGTGGCACCCGGCCAGACGATCTCGAACGGGCCCGGCACGTCGCGCAGCAGCACGTCCCACAGCGCATCGAGATTGGCCGAGAAATGCGCCGGAAACGCGAGGTCGGCGGCGAGCGTGGCGTAGACCTTCGCCATCGTGTCGTGGCTCGAATCGAGGCGGGCGGTCTTCATTTCGGCACCTCGCGGAACGTTTCGTAGTGGTCGACCGTCACGTAGACCAGCCGGTCGCCGGAAAAGACGATGCGCCGGGCGTTGCGCTTGCCGCAGTCGAAATCGAGATCGGCTTCGGTCCAGCGCCGGCCGGGGGCAGCGGGCAGGCGCCCCTCGCGGTTGGAGAAGCGGTCGCCGCCGATCGCACGCCCGCCCGACGCGCGGCACAGGTCGCCGCCCGGCCGCCAGCCATGCTTCTCGGCCTCGTTCTTGTCGATATAGCGTGCGGCCGGCAGCGTGCCGGTCTCGCGGATGCTGCGCACCGTGTCGACGAAGCCGTCGATGTCGGCAAGGCGCATCTCGCGCGCGAAGCGCCGCCAATCGGCTTCGCCCGCAAGGGCGGGGCCCGCGAACGCGACAAGCGCGGCGAAAACAAGGGCGAAAAGACGACGCATCAATTCCGTTTCTCCAGCAGGCCGCGCACGATGACCTGCGCCTGTATTTCGGCGGCACCTTCGAAGATGTTGAGGATGCGCGCATCGGCGAGCAGGCGCGAGGCCGCATATTCCTCGGCATAGCCGTTGCCGCCATGGATCTGCACGCAGTCGTCGGCGGCCGCCCATGCGGCCCGTGCGGCGACGAGCTTGGCCATGCCGGCTTCCACGTCGCAACGCCGGCCTTCGTCCTTGGCGCGCGCGGCCGCCCGCGTGAGCACGCGCGCGATTGTCGTCTCGACCGCCATCGCGGCGATCTTGGCGTGGACGCGCGGGAAGGCGAGGATCGGCTTGCCGAACTGCTTTCGCTGGCGTGCGTAGGACAACGCCTCGAACGTTGCCGCCTCGGCCACGCCGACGGCGCGCGCGGCCGTCTGGATGCGCGCGGATTCGAACGTCGCCATCAGCTGGCGGAAGCCGTCGCCTTCCTTGGCGCCGAGCAGCCCGTCGGCGGGAACCGCGAAACCGTCGAAGGCCAGCTCGTATTCCTTCATGCCGCGATAGCCGAGCGTGCGGATCTCGCTGCCCGTCAGGCCTGCGACCGGAAACGGGTCGGTCTCGCGCCCGCGCGGCTTGGGGGCAAGGAACATCGACAGGCCGCGATGGTCGGTGGACGACGCGTCGGTGCGCGCGAGCACGGTCATCATGTCGGCGCGCGCGGCGTGCGTGATCCAGGTCTTGGCACCCGTGATGCGCCACAAATCGCCGTCGCGCACCGCGCGCGTGCGGATCGCACCCAGGTCGGAACCGGTGTCGGGCTCGGTGAACACGGCGGTCGGCAGGCACGAACCCTCGGCGATCTTCGGCAGCCAGTGGCGGCGCTGCGCTTCGGTCCCCGCCAGCCGCACCAGTTCGCCCGCGATCTCCGAGCGTGTGGCAAGCGACCCGGTGGCGAGATGTGCGCGCGAAAGTTCCTCGCTCGTCACGCACATCGCGATCTTGCCCAGCCCCAGCCCGCCATATTCCGCCGGCACGCAAAGGCCGAACACGCCAAGTGCGGCGAGCCCTTCGACGACCGGCAGCGGGATGAGCGCGTCGTCGCGATGCCAGCGCTGCGCATGCGGATCGATCTCGGCGGCGGCAAAACGGCGCAGCTGCCGGCGCATCTCGGCCAGCGTTTCATCCGCCTCGTCGGCATCGGGGGCGAGCGTGTCGCCGAGAAGATTCACGAGATCCAGCCGTGCGGCGCCAAGATCGTCGCCCGCAAGGAACGAGGCGACGGCCGGATCGGCGGCGAGTGCGGCGGCTTCGTGCACCAGCCCCATCTCGGCCGGGCGCAGCGTTTCGCCTTGCGACAGCGGCAGGCCGTGGACGAGGCGGGCGAGAGTTTCGCCGAAGCCGAGCCGTACGATCAGCTTCACGCGCGCATCGCCGCTTCCCTGCCGGGCAAGCTCGGCCGCCCAGCGCGCAAGTGCTTCGAGTGCGGCCACGCTGGCCGCCAGCCACGCGAAGCCGTGGGCCGCACTCTGGTTCGTTTCGAGGCAAGCGGCATCCACGCGGCCGTCGCGGACCAGCAGGGCGGCAAAGCGTACGCGGGCCGCCGCCTCGTAGCGGCGTGCGGCGGCGACGGCGTCGTCGATGCGGCGTTCCATGCGCGCATGCTATAGAGCGTTTCCCGTTCCGGCCACAAGCGGACCCGCCATGTCGTTTCTCGACCGTATCGCCGAGTGCAATGCCCACGACCCCGCCGCCTATCGCCCCCTGATCTGTGCGGGCCATGCGATCGGTGCGGTCCGCCACCGGCTGGCCGAGCGCCTGCGCGATTTTCCCAAGGTGTTTTCGGTTTCGGCCGATGCGGTGCACTTGTCGGATACCTATAAGGATGCCGACCAGCGCAGCCAGGCGGTCGAGCGCGTCGTGCGTGTGCTCGAAGCCGACGGCATCGTGCGCGGCCGGCGCAACGAGGCCTTTCCGGTGCTGCCGAACTGGGGCGATACGCCGCTCTTCCGCATCGAACGTGCCGCGGCCCCGCATTTCGGCATCCGTTCGTACGGCGTGCACATGAACGGCTATGTGCGCACGGCCGAGGGTCCGCGGATCTGGGTCGCGCGCCGGGCGAAGACCAAACCCACCTATCCCGGCATGCTCGACAACATGGTCGCCGGTGGCCACCCGGTTGGGCTCGGCCTCCACGAGAACATGGTGAAGGAGTGCGGAGAGGAGGCGGGTATTCCGGCCGAGCTGGCACGGAAGGCCGTATGCACAAGTGCGATCAGCTACCGCATGGACGGCGAGGACGGTCTCAAGCCCGACGTGCAGTTCTGCTTCGATCTGGAACTGCCCGCCGATTTCGTGCCCCGCAACACCGACGGCGAGATCGACGAGTTCTTCCTGTGGCCGTGGCAGAAGACGGCGGAGGTCGTCGCCGAAACGCGCGAGTTCAAGTTCAACTGCAATCTCGTGCTGATCGATTTCTACATCCGCCACGGCCTCGTCGATCCGGGGCGCGCGGACTATCTCGACATTGTCGCGGGTCTCCACCGCTGATACCTTCCGCGGAAGGGAGAAACGCGATGCCAGGCACGGACATGAGCCTCACCGAGTCCGAGATCGCCGCCTTCGGGCGCGACGGCTACGTGCTGCGCCGCGGCCTGTTCGCCCCCGACGAGGTGGCGCTGCTGTCCGACGCGATCGTCAACGATCCGGCGATCGCGAAGAACACCTATGTGCGGCCCGACAGCAAGGGGGCCTCGACCGAACTGGCACTGTGGAACCATCCCAGCGACGACGTGTTCGGTGCCGTCGCGCGCTCGGCGCGCATCGTCGATTCGATGGAGAAGCTGCTCGGCGGCGAGGTCTATCATTATCATTCCAAGCTGACGATGAAGCGCCCGAAGGTCGGCGGGGCGTGGGACTGGCATCAGGATTATGGCTACTGGTACCGCAACGGCTGCCTGTTCCCGCTGATGGCGAGCGTCTTCATTTCGGTCGATCCCTCGACGCGCGAGAACGGCTGCCTTGAAGTGCTCAAGGGCTCGCACCTGCTCGGCCGGCTCGAGCATGGCGTGGTCGGCGGCCAGGTCGGAGCCGACATGGAACGCGTCGAGCAGGCGATGAAGGTGCTCGAACACGTGTACGTGGAGCAGGCGCCGGGCGACGCGCTGTTCTTCCATTGCAACACGCTGCACACGTCCGGGCAGAACGTTTCCGAGAAATCGCGCAACGTGCTGCTGTGCTGCTACAACGCCGCGCGCAACTCACCTTATCGCGAAGGGCAGCATCCGGGCTACACGAAGCTCGACAAGCTGCCCGACGGCGCCGTGCTTGCGGCCCGGCCGCGCACGCTGGAAGGACAGGAATTCTACAGGCCGGCGCCGCGCACGCCGGAACCGGCGCGCGGCTAGCCCAAACGGGCGAGCGGGATGGGCGCGAATTCGCGCGTCGGCGCCCAGGCCGGCGGCGGCTCCTCGGGCGGCGGCGGCCCGTGGATCAGCCACGCCAGCACATCGACGACGAAGCCGAGGCCGGTCGCCAGCAGGGCCAGCAGGAAGGGCAGCCCGATATAGCTCCCGAGCGCGTAAAGGACATTTTCCATAGCGCCGGGTATTTACCATTAATTTTAATTAAAATCTACTTATGAGCCAAAGCCCAGTTCCGAAACGATCTTTTTCGGGTCCATTCCGGCTTCCCGCAGGTCCTTGAGGCTCGCCGACCCCGCCCGCTTGGCCAGCCGCCGCCCTTCGTCGTCGAGCAGCAGGCGGTGATGGTGGTACTCGGGCACATCGAGCCCGAGCAGCGCCTGCAGCAGCCGGTGGACATGCGTGGCGACGAGCAGGTCGGAGCCGCGCGTGACCAGCGTCACCCCCTGCACGTGATCGTCATGGACGACCGCGAGGTGATAGCTCGCCGGGAATTCCTTGCGTGCGAGCACCACGTCGCCGAGCCGTTCGGGCTCGGCGCGCTGCACGCCCAGTTCCCGGTCGCGCCATTCGAGCGGACCCGCCCTCGCCGCGGCGCGCGCGACGTCGAGCCGCAGTGCATAGGCCGCGCCCGACGCGACGCGCGCGGCGATATCGTCCGGCGTGCGGTGGCGACACGTGCCGGGATAGATCGCCGCGTCGCCGTGTGGGGCACCGCCCGCCGCCTCGATCTCGCGCATGATGTGGGCGCGCGTGCAGAAGCATCTGTAGAGCAGCCCCATGCCCTCGAGCCGGCCGAGGCTGGCGGCATAGTCGGCCATGTGGTCGGACTGGCGGCGCACCGGGCGTTCCCAGTCGAGGCCGAGCCACGCGAGGTCTTCGTAAATACCGTCCTCGAATTCCGGCCGGCAGCGCGTGCGGTCGGTGTCCTCGATGCGCAGCAGGAAGCGCTGGCCGGCAGCCCGCGCGAACAAGGCGGAGAAGGCGTGGCCGCGATGCAGCCGGCCGGTCGGCGAAGGGGCGAAGCGCGTGACGGTCATTGCGGTCTCGACAGTAGCATGGCGGCACTGCTACCAAATCCCGCATGGGTTTCTTCGAGCTCGACGGGCCGCGCCTGCCCCCGCAGGCCGGCGGCAAGGCGAAAAGTCTGGTCGTGCTGCTGCACGGTCTGGGTGCGGACGGCAACGACCTCATCTCGCTCGCCCCGTTGTGGGCGCGCGTGCTGCCGCACACGGCGTTCGTGTCGCCGCACGCCCCGTTCCCGTGCGACATGGCGCCGTACGGCCGGCAATGGTTCAGCCTGCTCGACCGCACCCCGGCGCGCGTGCTGGCCGGCGTGCAGGCGGCGGCCCCGATCCTCGACTCGTTCCTCGACGCCGAGCTTCAGCGCCACGACCTGCCGCCCGAGCGGCTGGCGATGGTCGGCTTCAGCCAGGGCACGATGATGTCGCTGTTCGTTGCCCCGCGCCGGCCGGTCGCGATCGCCGGCGTGGTCGGATTCTCCGGCGCACTCGTCGGGGCGGATATCCTCGGCGCCGAACTGCGCTCGCGCCCGCCCGTCTTGCTCGTGCATGGCGATGCCGATCCGGTGGTGCCGTACGAGCGGATGGCGGTCGCGGCCGCGGCACTCGACGCCGCGGGTGTCGCGGTCGAGACGCTGACCTGCCCCGACCTGCCGCATTCGATCGACGAGGCCGGGCTGCAGGCGGGTGCGGAATTCCTGATCGAGCGGCTGGGGGCCACGCTGGCCGCGTGACGCCGATCCGTCATCGCGCCGCAACATCGCGGATATTGTGTTCCATCGCCGGATCGCCTATCAATTGATTGATAGTTTGACGTCGAATCTCGTGCCGCGGCTTGCCCGGACCTGAACGACTGGGGCGGCTGCCGCACCGGAAACGGAGGCGGAGGGGTCGCGCGTGAGTCTGCAAGCGTCCACTGTTCTGAGCGAGCCGATCGATCCGGCGAGCATTCCCTATGTTCCGGTCCACAGCCATTCGGTCAACGCCGAGGCCTGCCCCGCACTGGTGCTCAACGCCGATTTCCGGCCGCTCTCGTATTTCCCGCTGTCGATCTGGTCGTGGCAGGACGCCATCAAGGCCGTCTACCAGGACCGCGTCAACGTCGTCTCCGAATATGACCGCATCGTGCGCTCGCCTTCGCAGGCGTTCCGGCTGCCGTCGGTCATCTCGCTGAAGGAATACGTGCCGGCCGCGCGCCGCCCGGCCTTCACGCGCTTCAATGTGTTCCTGCGCGACCGGTTCGAATGCCAGTATTGCGGCGACGGGTTCCCGGCCCCCGAACTCACCTTCGACCACGTGATCCCGCGCTCGCGCGGCGGGCGCACGACATGGACCAACGTCGTCACCGCCTGCTCGTGCTGCAATCTCGTCAAGGGCAGCCGGCTGCCCAACGAAGCCCGGATGTTCCCGCGCCACAAGGCGGTGCAGCCGACCTCGACCGAGCTGCAGGAAAACGGCCGCGCCTTCCCGCCCAACTACCTGCACCAGAGCTGGCGCGACTTCCTCTACTGGGACACCGAGCTGGATCCGATCTAGTTCAGGGATGCGGCGCTGCAAACCGCAGCGTCGTGTTGCCGCCAAGCCATGTCGAGGAAAGCCCGTTCGTCCCGCGCAGCTTTTCGAGCGTGGCGGCAAGCTGGTCGTCGGGATGGCTCGCAAGCCAAACCTCGCCCCACGCGAACATCGACGGCGTGACACGATCGCTGCCGACGAATTCCTGTCTGGCGCCGGCGCGCTTGGCCACACGCTCGGGATCCTCGAAGCCGGCGAGCGTGTAGCCCACCAGCCGCTGCAGGGCGCCGTCGTTCTCGCCCGCAAGGTCGATGCCGTTGGCCGCCGCGATCTCGGCCACCAGCACCAGCGGCTCGACCGAGAAGCGGTGGTAGTGAAGCGCCTTGGTCTTGCGCGCGAGTTCGCGGTCGAGTGCGCCGTCCGCACCGATTTGCGCAAGACCCCCACGCGCGGCGGCGATCGCCCAGTCGAACAGCGGCCGGTCGCCGGTCACGGTGGCCGTCGCCAGTGCTGCGAGGGCGGCCCAATAGAGATGGTTGTTCTGCTCGGCGAAGGGCTTGCGCGCATATTCGGGCACGGTCGCCCAGGCGAGGTCGCGCAGCCACGCTTCGATCGTGGCGCGCGTCTGCTCGCCGGTCTCGGGCGCATCGGCCAGCAGCGCGTAGTTGAGGGCGAGCGTGGCGAGCGTCCATTTGCGCTCGTACTGGCCCTGCATCGTGACGCGGCCGAGCATCGCACCGGCACTCGCCCATTGCTCGAGCCACGTCGCAAGGCATGCGGCGACCGCCGGGGCGCGCGGCTTTGCCTGCAGGTAGCGGTCGCCCAGCCGCACGATGCCGCCGGCATAGGCCGTCAGCGGTTCGACGGCGCGCGTGCGCGCGGCATAGGCTTGCGCGTCCACGGTCGAGAAACTGGCGTCGCCGCGCTCGTAGAACGGATCGACCAGCACGTCGCGCAGCGGCGGCGGCGGTTCCGGGCAGTTGAAAGCACCGGGCACCGTGCGCCCGACGGCTTCGCGCCGCGCCTCGGGATCGGGCAGGGTCTTGTAGGGCGGCGGCTCGGCGCCCGAAGGGGCGGGGCCGGCGAGCTTCACCTCGCAGCGCCGCGGCCCGCGCATGCCGCTCGCGCGAAGCGCGGTGCCCTCGACGCGGCCTTCGAACAGGATCGGCTTTTCCTCTTCGGCGATGTAGCGGCCGGCGATGCGCAGCGTCCCGTCCGCCGCGATCTCGCCCTTCAGCTCCTCGTAGCCGATCTCGCCTTGCGTACCGCGCAGCCGCTCGAAGCGACCGTCGCGCACGACGATCGCGACCGACTGCGAGAAGCCGGGCGACAGGCCGATCTTCTCGCACGCGATGGTGCCGCCATAGGCGCCGTCGCCGGGAATCTCGGCGCCGGCATTCTCGGCGAAAACCGGAAGGGCGATGCCGGCGAGCAGCAGTGCGGCGAGATGTCTTGCGACCATGGCGGCAACGTTACCGCCTCGGTCGGGCGCGGTCTACGCCTCGGCGGGCGCCAGGCGGGCCTGTGCGGCGAGGATGCAGGCGAGCAGGTCCTCGCGCGTGATGCGGTCGCGCGCCATCACCGCCTTGGTGACGGGATCGTCGATGAGCTCGCTCAGGCGCGGCTCCTCGTCGAATCTCAGCTTCGGGGATCGGTGCGGGTTCGCCATGCCCGCGTTATCGCCGCCAAGCGTGGCGAAATCGGGGCGGTTCCGAGAAATATTGTCACGATACGTTGCGTCAGATGCGCGACGACAGCCAGATCGCCATCCGCGACCCGGCCTTGATGACGCTTGTAAGAACTTCGTAGCCGGGCGCATCCGCCGCGTGGTGGGCCAGCGCCGCGTCGCGATGCTCGACCTCCTCGCGCCGGAACTCCTCGAGCGTGGCTTTCAGCGCCGCTTCGTCGTCGGGCAGGGCTTCGATCTGCGCGCGATAATGTTCGTCGATCACTTCCTCGACCGCGACCGTGCAGGCCATCGCGGCCTTGGGCCCCAGCATCGCGGTCGCGGCCCCCAGGGCGAAACCCGCCGCGTGCCAGAAGGGCTGCAGCAGCGTGGGGCGCGCGCGCCGTTCGGGCAGCAGCTTGTCGAACGCGTCGAGATGGCGGCGCTCCTGCCCGGCCATGTGCGCGACGACGGCGCCGGCCTCGCTGTCGCGGCCGAGGACCGCGAGCTGGCCTTCATAGATGCGCACGGCCCCGTATTCGCCGGCATGGTCGACGCGCAGCACGCGGTCGACCAGCCTGTCGCCGGCGGGTTCCCCCGGCAGCCCCATCGTCTTGGCGCGGTCCATCAGCGTCCACCTTCGCGCAGCCGCCGGACGCCGAAGGCCGCAAGGGCCGCGAGCGCCAGCGCTGCGAGGAAATTGTAGCCCGCCATCGAGATGCCGAACAGCGTCCAGGCCGGCTCGTCGCAGCGCACGAGCGGGGCGGCGAGCAGGCGCGCGCGCAGCTCCTCGAGGCTGCCCGACATCGGCCGCGTCCCGCCGCATTCGGCCGTGCCCTCCCACCATTTGTGTTCCACACCGACATGGAAGGCCGCGATTGCGGCATCGCCGACGAGGGCAAGGGCGGCAAGGGCCAGCAGGCCGGCGGCCAGCGGCCTTCGGTCGCCGGCATAAATGCCGGCAAGGGCGGCCAGCGGGATCGCCACCCAATAGGGATAGCGCTGCCAGTAGCAGAGCACGCACGGGGCAAGCCCGCCCAGATGCTGGAAGGCAAGGGCGCCGCCCAGAACGGCGGCACCGCCGAGGGCGACGAGGAAGGCGATCTGGCGGGGCTTGAGGTCGGCAGGCATCATGGCGGCAAGATAGGATGCCGGGTGCGGCAACCCAAGTCCTGCGGCAGTTGACCGCAGCGAATTCGTCCCTATTATCCGCCGACCGTCCGGCCCGGTGCCCCAGTGGCGAAACGGTAGACGCGGCAGACTCAAAATCTGTTGCCCGCAAGGGCATGTTGGTTCAAGTCCGACCTGGGGCACCAATTTGACAGATCAGACGATCCCGCTTCCCGACCTGCCGCCGGCCGCTTCGCATCCGGACTTCCGCCGCTTCTACGACTATTGGCGCGCGGCCGCACCGGCGGGTTGCCTGCCGGGCCGCCAGCATGTCGATCCGCTCGTCGATCTCCCGCAGCTCATTCCCAGCATCGTGCTCTACGACGCCGTGCCCGGGGGCGAGGGCCTGCGTTTCCGCATCCGCGTGGCGGGCGAGACCCTCGTCGAGATCATGGGGACCGCACCGACCGGCCGCTTCATCGACGAGTTCGTCGTGGCCGACCGCCGCGCCCAGCTCAACGAGGCGTTCTCGCAGGTCGTGCGCGCGCGCGCGGCCCACTACTGGGAAAACCAGATATGGACGGCCGGCCGCCAGTACATCCGCATGCAGCGGCTCGCCTTGCCGCTCGCGCGCGACGGCCGTATCGTCGACATGATCTTCGCCTGCTACGTGCGCGTCGACATCCCCCTGGAAAAACCGGAAGAGCAATGAAGAACCGCAACTACCGCATCGCAGTCATTCCCGGCGACGGAATCGGCAAGGAAGTCGTGCCCGAGGGCGTGCGTGCGCTGCGCGCCGCGTCGGCGAAGTTCGGTTTCGACCTGAAGCTCGACGATTTCGATTTCGCGAGCTGCGACTATTACGCCCGGCACGGCAAGATGATGCCGGACGACTGGAAGGCGCAGATCGGCGGCCACGACGCGCTGTTCTTCGGTGCGGTCGGCTGGCCCGCCATCGTGCCCGACCACGTGTCGCTGTGGGGTTCGCTGCTGCAGTTCCGCCGCGAGTTCGACCAGTACGTCAATCTCCGGCCCGTGCGCCTGATGCCCGGCGTGCCGTGCCCGCTGGCGGGCCGCAAGCCCGGCGACATCGACATGTACGTGGTGCGCGAGAACACCGAGGGCGAATACACCTCGCTGGGCGGCACGATGTTTCCGGGCACCGAGCGCGAGATGGTCGTGCAGGAGACGGTGTTCACGCGCATCGGCGTGGACCGCATCCTGCGCTACGCCTTCGAGCTGGCGAAGAAGCGCAAGCGCCGCAAGCTGACCTCCGCCACCAAGTCGAACGGCATCTCGATCTCGATGCCGTACTGGGACGCCCGCGTGAAGGAGATGTCGAAGGCGTATCCCGAGATCGCCGTCGACCAGTACCATATCGACATCCTGACGGCGCATTTCGTGCTGAACCCCGACCGTTTCGACGTGGTCGTGGCGTCCAACCTGTTCGGCGACATCCTCTCCGACCTCGGCCCCGCCTGCACGGGCACGATCGGCATCGCACCCTCGGCCAACATCAATCCGGAACGCAAGTTCCCCTCGCTGTTCGAGCCGGTGCACGGCTCCGCCCCCGACATCGCGGGCAAGGGGATCGCCAATCCGGTCGGCCAGATCTGGACCGCGGCGATGATGCTCGAGCATCTGGGCGAGAGCGAAGCGGCCGCTTCCATCGAGAAGGCGGTCGAGAAATCGCTCGCCGATCCCGCCACGCGCACGCGCGACCTCGGCGGAAAGCTTGGAACCGAAGCCTGCGGCAAGGCCGTCGCTTCATTGATCGGGAGTGCGTGATGGCGGGCGACGCGAAGAAGGGCCGCAAGGTCATCATCACCTGTGCGGTGACGGGGGCAATCCACACGCCGTCGATGTCGCCCTATCTGCCGGTGACGCCGCAGGAGATCGCGGATGCCGCACTGGGCGCGGTCGAGGCGGGGGCAGCCATCGTCCACCTGCATGCGCGCGACCCCAAGACCGGCAAGCCCGACCAGTCGCCCGAGGCGTTCGCCCCGTTCCTCAAGGTCATCAAGCAGGCGTCCAACTGCGTGGTGAACCTCACGACCGGCGGCTCGCCGACGATGCTGGTGGAAGAGCGCCTGAGGCCCGCCGCGACGTTCAAGCCGGAAGTCGCCTCGCTCAACATGGGCACGATGAACTTCGCGCTGTTTCCCATGCTCGAGCGCTTCAAGGACCTGAAGCACGACTGGGAGCGGCCCTATCTGGAAGGCTCGCGCACCGGCTTCTTCAAGAACACGTTCGCCGACATCGAGCTCATCCTGCGCACCTGCGCCGACAACGGGACGCGCTTCGAGATCGAGTGCTACGACATCGGCCACCTCTATACGCTGGCCCATTTCGTCGAGAAGGGCCTGGTGAAGCCGCCCTTCTTCGTCCAGTCGGTGTTCGGCATCCTCGGCGGGATCGGCACGCATCCCGAGGATGTCCTGCACATGAAGCGCACGGCCGACCGGCTGTTCGGCGACGCCTACCGCTGGTCCGTCCTGGGGGCCGGGCGCCACCAGCTCGCCATCGCCGCACAGGCGGCCGCGATGGGCGGCAACGTACGCGTCGGGCTCGAGGATTCGCTGTGGATCGGGCCGGGGCAGCTGGCCAAGTCGAACGCCGAGCAGGTGACGCGCGTGCGCTCGATCCTCGAAGGGCTGGGGCTTTCGGTCGCAACGCCCGACGAGGCGCGCGAGATCCTGTCGCTCAAGGGCGGCGACAAGGTGGCGTTCTGACGATGGCCGATTTCCGTTCCAGCGTGCGCGTGGCTTGCGTGCAGTACGGCCAGCACGCGATCGAAAGCTACGAAGCGTTCGAGGAACGGCTCGCCTTCTTCGTCGGCATCGCGGCCAGCTACCGCGCCGACTTCGTCGTCTTCCCCGAGATGTTCACGCTGCAGCTGCTGACCGTGAAGCATCGCGGGATTCCCGCTTCGCAGGCGGTCGGCGCGTTGGATGGCTACACCGCGCGCTTCAAGCGGAGCCTTGGCGGCCTTGCCAAGCGCCACAAGATCCACATCTGCGGCGGCTCGCATTTCCTGCGCGACGAGAAGGGCATTCCCCGCAACGTCTCGTTCCTGGCACTGCCCGACGGCACGCTGCACGAACAGGCCAAGATCCACGCCACGCCGAGCGAGCGCGAGACGTGGGGCATCGTCGGCGGCGACGCGGCAGCCCCGGTGATGACCGCCTTCGGCCCGGTCGCCACGACGGTCTGCTACGACGTCGAGTTCCCCGAGCTGCAGCGCCATCTCGTCGATGCGGGCGCACGCCTGATCCTCGTGCCCTTCTGCACCGACGACCGGCGCGGCTACATGCGCGTGCGCCACTGTGCGGCGGCCCGCGCGGTCGAGAACCAGTGCTATCTCGCCCTTGCCGGCAATGTCGGGAACCTGCCCTTCGTCGAGAACATGGACATCCAGTACGCCGAGAGCTGCATCGTCACACCCTGCGACGTGCCCTTCGCGCGCGACGGCCTGGCCGAGATCGCACCGGCCGGTGTGGAGACCGTCATCTTCACCGATCTCGATCTCGCCGCCCTCGACGCCGCGCGCGCCGGCGGCACTGTGCGCAACCTCGCCGACCGGCGCGGCGATCTCTATGGCGGTGGCTGGAAGCCCTCACCCTAACCCTCTCCCCGAAGGGGAGAGGGTTAGGGTGAGGGTTGTTGAAAATTTTAAATCCGCCTTATAATTGTGCATCATGCTTCGCGAATTCGCCCGCCGGATGCGTCGGGAGCCTACACTTGCTGAACGCCGGCTCTGGCAGATGCTGCGCGACCGGCGGCTGGCCGGGTTCAAGTTCCGCCGGCAGGTTCCGGCCGGGCCTT
Organism: uncultured Azospirillum sp.; assembly: GCA_964416335.1. Taxonomy (GTDB): domain Bacteria; phylum Pseudomonadota; class Alphaproteobacteria; order CACIAM-22H2; family CACIAM-22H2; genus Tagaea. The sequence continues at coordinate 6,127 of CAYQDN010000028.1, read as the reverse complement.
ACGTCCTGGATTTCCTGTGCAAGGACGTCCGCCTCGTGATCGAGGCGGACGGTGGCCAGCACGCCGATTCCACCAAAGATATGGAGCGCACGGCGTAGCTTGTCGCGCGCGGCTATCGGGTGTTGCGCTTCTGGAACGGCGAAATCCTTTCAAACCCGGACGGGGTGTACGAGGCGATACTTGCCAGACTTAAGGATCGGCAGCCCTCATCCTAGCCCTCTCCCGCAGGCGGGAGAGGGGACTCGACCGGCGCTATTCCCTCTCCCCTCTGGGGAGAGGGTCAGGGTGAGGGGACTGTCGCCGGCTTCGCCGTCGGCTTCAGCCGGTCGCGCTGGCGGGTGGTTTCTTCGTCTTCGGCGGGCAGCGGCAGGCGGCGCTTGGCTTCGTGCAGCACTTGTTCGGCGACGATGTCGATGAGCGCGTCACCGGTCTTGACCAGCGAGACGCCGAGATCGGACTCGAGCAGGGCGGCGATCTTGCGCTCGACGTCCTCCGACACGGTGCCGACGATGCGCTTGCCTTGCGCGTCGTATAGCGGCACCCGGTCGATGAAGATGTGCAGGTTGCGCAGCGCGCGCGCCTGCTGGGGGTCGATGCGCGAAAGCCGCAGGTTGTAGTCGCGCCGGTCGATCGCGTAGCACTCGCAGCCGGTCGGCGTGATGGCGCTGAAGGGGCGCGGGCGCCGCTCGACGAGGGCGGCCTCGCCGAACAGGCGGCCTTCCATCAACTCGTCGAACACGATCTCGCGCGGGCCCTGCACGCGGAACTGCCGGACCTTGCCGTTGCACAGGATGAAGGCATAGGCCGCCGCCTCCCCCTCGCGGAAGACGTACGTGCCGGCGATGTATTTGCGAACGAGTTCTTGCATTGACCCCGGATCCGAGGGCAAGTGTCCGGCGAAACCGGTTTCCGAACTGTTAATGCCGCCCGTACTGATACTCCAGGACATACGCGTTGCCTATGGCGACCCCCCGCTGCTCGACGGCGCCACCCTCTCGGTGGCGCCCGGCGAACGGCTGGCGCTGATCGGGCGCAACGGCTCGGGCAAGTCCACGCTGCTCAAGATCGCCGCCGGCATGATCGTGCCCGATGGCGGTACGCGGTTCCTCCAGCCCGGAACGACGCTGCGCTACCTGCCGCAGGAACCCGACCTGACCGGCTTCGCGACGACGCTGGCCTATGTCGAGGCGGGGCTGGTCGGCGACCACGATTCCTACCGCGCGCAATACCTGCTGGGCGAACTGGGCCTCTCGGGCACGGAAGACCCCGCCCACCTGTCGGGCGGCGAGGCGCGGCGCGCGGCCCTGGCACGCGTCCTTGCCCCGCAGCCCGACATACTTCTGATGGACGAGCCGACCAACCATCTCGACCTGCCCGCCATCGCGTGGCTGGAGGCCGAGCTTGCCGGCCAGCGCGGTGCCCTCGTGACGATCAGCCACGACCGGCGCTTCCTCGAATCGCTGTCGCGCGCGATGGTCTGGCTCGACCGCGGCACCACGCGCCGGCTCGAGCGCGGCTTTTCCGCGTTCGAGGAATGGCGCGACGAGATCCTGACGCAGGAAGAGACTGAAGCGCACAAGCTCACGCGCAAGATCGCGCGCGAGGAGGACTGGCTGCGCTACGGCGTGACCGCCAGGCGCAAGCGCAACGTGCGCCGGCTGGGCGAGCTGCAGAACCTGCGCAAGCAGCGGCGCGAGCGCGTGAGTGCCGCAGGTACGGCGAAGATGGCGGCCTTCGCCGCCGACGGCTCGGGCACGCTCGTCATCGCGGCCGACGGCGTCACCAAGGAATATGGCGGTGCCGCCGTGGTGCGCGATTTCTCGATCCGCATCCTGCGCGGCGACCGCATCGGCATCGTCGGCCCCAACGGGGCGGGCAAGACCACGCTGCTCAACATGCTGGTGGGCGCCTTGCAGCCCGACACCGGCGAAGTGCGGCTCGGCACGGGGCTTGCGATGGTCACGCTCGACCAGCGGCGCGAATCGCTCGACCCCGAGGCCACGCTCGCCGACACGCTGACCGGCGGGCACGGCGAGACCGTGTCGGTCGGCGGCGCGACGCGCCACGTCCACGCCTACATGAAGGACTTCCTCTTCCAGGCGCCGCAGGCGCGCACGAAGATGGCGGCCCTGTCGGGCGGCGAGCGCGGGCGTGCGATGCTGGCGCGGGCCTTGGCCAAGCCCTCGAACCTGCTGGTGCTCGACGAGCCGACCAACGATCTCGACATCGAGACGCTGGACCTCCTGCAGGAACTGCTCGCCGAATATACCGGCACCGTGCTGGTCGTCAGCCACGACCGCGATTTCCTCGACCGCGTGGCGACCTCGACCATCGTCGCCGAGGGCGGCGGGCTGTGGCGCGAATATGCGGGCGGCTATACCGACATGCTCGCCCAGCGCGGCCGCGGGGTCGAGGCGAAGACCTCGCCCAATGCCACCCTGCCGCCCACGCGCGCGGCTGCACCGGCAATGCCGCGCCCGTCGGGCGATACGCGCAAGCGTCTCGGCTTCAAGCAGAAGCATGCGCTCGAAACGCTGCCCGGGCGGATGGAAAAGATGCGCGCCGCGATCGCCGCGGCGAACGTCGCCCTTGCCGATGCCGGCCTCTACGCGCGCGACCGCGCCGCGTTCGAGCGCCACACGGCCGCGTTGACGAAGGCGCAGGCCGATCTTGCGTCGGCCGAAGACGAGTGGCTGGAACTGGAAATGCTGCGCGAAGAGATCGAGGGCGGCTAGAACTTCCCCGCCCGGTAGTCCGCCATCGCCTGGCGGATTTCCGTTTCGGTGTTCATGACGAAAGGTCCGTACTTGGCGACCGGTTCGCCGATCGGCTTGCCGGCGACGAGGATGGCGCGCGCGGGTTCGTCGCCGGTGCGCAGCGTCACGCGGTCGCCGTCGGAAAGAAGGGCGAGTTCGCCCTTGCCCAGCGGCGTGGTACCCGCCACGGCGACACCTTCGTAGACATAGAGGAACGCGTTGTGGCCCTGCGCCACCGGGATCGCGAGGCTCGCCTGCGGGGCCAGCCCGACGTCGAGATAGAGCGGTTCGGTCGTGCGCGCCGCGACGGGGCCGCTCGCCCCGGCATAGCGCCCGGCGATGACCTTGACGCGGCTGCCGTCGCCGATCTCGACGACGGGCATCCGGTCGGCGGCGAGATCCTGGTAGGCGGGTTCGCACATCTTGTCGGCCGCGGGCAGATTGACCCACAGCTGGAAGCCGCGCATCAGCCCTTCCTGCTGTTCGGGCATTTCCGAATGCACGATGCCGCGACCGGCGGTCATCCACTGCACCGAGCCGGGGCCGAGCAGGCCGACATTGCCCTTGTTGTCGGCGTGGCGCATGCGCCCGTCGAGCATGTAGGTCACGGTCTCGAAGCCGCGATGCGGATGGTCGGGGAAGCCCGCGATGTAGGCGTCGGGATCGTCCGAGCCGAACTCGTCGAGCATCAGGAAGGGATCGAGATCGGGAAGTTCGCGCGTGCCGATGACGCGCGTGAGGCGCACGCCGGCCCCGTCGCTGGTCGGCTGGCCGCGCACGATGCGGGCGACGCCGCGCTCGCGCGCGTCGGGGGCGATGTCGGTCATGGATTGGTCCTCGAGGGGCAGTCGCATGCCTTCTATCTGGGCAGAATACCGAAGGATTTCCAGCGTGCCGGGCGGCAACGCAGCGTTCGCATGGCAGCAATGATCTCACGCCACCGTCACAATCCGGCGCGATTCTTGCGATAGAATACGCTCAAGTTGGGGAGAGAAGCGCATCGCCAAGGACGTCCCCCCGGACGTAAGGAGATGTGCCAAGTGCTTTATTACCGCAAGCTTCACCGCTTCGATGCCGTGGATTTCGAAGCGCACCTGATGACCCTCGATGCCGCCGACCGGCGTGCCCGCTTTTCGGGCAACGCGGCCGATTCGGTCGTCGCCGCCTATGTGCGCGATCTCGACTGGGCGACGGCCTGCCTGCTGGGCTGCTTCGACGGGCGCAAGCTGTGCGCGGTGGGCGAACTGCACGCCGAGTTCGGCATGCCCGCGCGCGGCGGCGAATTCGCCGTGACGGTGGCCCCCGACTATCGCAACAAGGGGATCGGCAGCGAGCTTCTTCGCCGCACGATCCTGATGGCGCGCAACCGGATGATCGGCAAGCTGCACATGATCTGCCTGCTCGACAACCATCCCATGCGCCGCATGGCCGACAAGTTCCACGGCCAGCTCGATTTCGAGGACGGCCAGGTGTGGGCGAAGCTCGCCGTCCCTTATCCCGACGCGATGTCGCTGTTTTCGGAGGCTTTCGCCGACGGCATGGGGCTCGCCGCCGCGATGGGGGCGGCCACGCCCGCGCGGTAGGTTCAGGTCTTCGCCGCCGCGAGCCGTGCGGCGAACTCGGCGAACGGCATCGGCTTTCCGAAGTGCCATCCTTGCGCGAACTGGACGCCGCGTTCGTGGAGGAACCGCGCCTGCGCCTCGGTCTCGACGCCCTCGGCGATCATCTCCAGGTTGAGCGACTTCGCCATCTCGATGATGTGGAGCACGACCTGGCTCGTCGCCGCGTCCTTGCCGATCGTATCGACGAACGACTTGTCGATCTTCAGGTAGTCGAGCTCGAAACTCTCGAGATAGGACAGGCTCGAATAGCCGGTGCCGAAATCGTCGATGGCGACCCGCAGCCCGGACGCGCGCAGCCGCTTGATGATCGCACCCGCCAGCTTCGGGTCGGAGAAACCGCGCTCGGTCGCCTCGACCACGAGATTGCCCGGTGCCGCCGCCGTCCGCTCGACCAGCCGCTCCAGCAGGGCGACGGTGAATTCCGAATGCAGGTCCTCCGAAGAGAGGTTGATGGCGATATGCAGGTCCGGATGCCGGCCGAACAGGCCGGCGATGTCGGTGCCGACGAGGCCGACGACGCGCTCGGTCACGCGTCGGATCAGCCCGGCGCGCTCGGCCACCGGAATGAAGATGTCGGGCCGGACGATCTCGCCGCTGCGTCGCCGCCAGCGGATCAGCGCTTCCGCACCGACCCATCGCCGGGTGCCGAGATCGACGACCGGCTGGTAGTTGATGAAGAACTCGTCGTTGCGCAGGGCCGAGCGGATGACGGCCGGCATCGCCGTCTGGATTCGCGCGAGGTATATGACGGCCGCCACCAGCAGAAGCCCCGCCGCCACGCTTGCGGGCACCAGGACCATTGTTGCGGCGCGCACGCGCTCGTCCAGCCGCGCGCGCGGCAGGGTGGCGACGGCGCCGATCCGGTAGCGTTTCGACGCGACGACCGCCACGACGCGGTCGCCGTCGATGAACGTGGCCTCTGTTTCCTCGCCGAGCCGGTCGAACCACGCCAGATCGATGCGGCCGCGCGAGGCGAGGATCCGGCGCGCGCTCGTCGAAATCGTCGCGAGCGAGACGTCGGCTTCGGCGGTCGATACGTCGATGGGAAGGTCCTTGTGGATGATCGCGGCGAACCCGCCCTGCTCGACCACCATGAACGTGCGTCCGGGGATGAACGGGATTCTGACGGCAGTGCGGATTTTCGCGCCGTTGGGCTGGACGACGTCAGCTTCGCCGAGCGGGACGCGCTCGCCCTCGCGCCCGACCGACGAGCAGACGATGTCGTTTCCCGAAACGTGGCCGACAGCCTGGATGTAGCTCGACCCGACGTCGATCCGCACCATCGCCTGGAGTGCCGCTTCCGAACACGGATCCGCAGCCGCGACCGACGCGAGCTCGGCAAATCCTTCCACGATCTGGTCGGCCGTGCTTTCGGAGCGTGACAGCCCGTCGCGCGCATAGAGGAGCGCATGCTCGGCCTCGGTGCGAAGCCCTTCTCTTTTCGAGAGCTCAAGCGCAAGCAGGACGGGACCCGCGATCGCGACGAAGGCGACCATCAGGGTGAAGAGCAGGACGACCCTCTTGTTCATGGCACGCTCGTCGCGGTTTGCCGGAACAGGCTTGCCCGGCTTCGTCCGGCCGGATCGGGTTTCGTGATGCAATTCCCGCAATCATCCTACGCCGCTCCGCCTTGGGCGAAAACGGACGAATTCAGGATCGGCCGTACCCGCGCGGTAAATTCAGCTTGCCGGGACGCGGCCAAAGCGGCTATCCCGCTGGCCATCATGACAGTCACGACCGTCCACCTGA
>CAYQDN010000027.1:30960-55950 GCA_964416335.1 uncultured Azospirillum sp. | reverse complement strand
TCTCATCCCCTCCGCCACTTCCTACCGGTGGCGCATCTCGTCGCCGATCTCCTGCATCCTGTCTTCGAGCAGCTTGGTCATGCGCGCGACTTCGGACGCGTAACGCTTCTCGCCGTGGGCGTTGAACAGCTCGAGCGGATCGGCCTCGCAGTCGAAGAATTCCCATTCCGGCGGCTCGCCGCCGGGCTGCGTGCCGGCAAGGCCGAGGCCCTGGTTGTACCAGTAGATCAGCTTGAAGCGCCGGTCGCGGATGCCGTAATGCGCATAGGCGTTGTGGTACTCGTCGCGGTGCATCCAGTAGCGATGATAGGCGGTCGTCGGCCAGTCGGCCGGCGTGCGTCCCCGGAGCATGGGCCGCAGGCTGCGCCCTTGCATGTAGTTCGGGATCGTCAGGCCGGCGATGTCGAGGAAGGTCGGCGCGAAATCGACGTTCGAGGCGATGTCGTCGCACACCGTGCCGGGTGCGATCTCCGCCGGGAAGCGCGCGAGGAACGGCATCTGGAACGATTCCTCGTACATGAAGCGCTTGTCGTACCAGCCATGCTCGCCGAGGAAGAAGCCCTGGTCGGAGGTGTAGATGACGAGCGTGTTCTCCGCGAGCCCCTCTTCGTCGAGGAAGTCGAGGATCCGTCCCACACTCTCGTCGATCGAGGCGACCGTGCGCAGGTAGCGCTTGATGTAGCGCTGGTACTTGAAGCGGTCGTATTCCCGCTCGGACGCGAAGGTGAAGGTTTCGGCCGTATCCTTGTCGATGAGGCGCAGGCCGGGCACGTCGGCCAGGCGCGGCAGCTTGCGCACCTGCATGCCCGGCAGCACGGGTGCGCCCACCTCGTCGCCGCCCTCGGGCTGCACGAGACCCAGATCGAGATAGGTCATGTCGTCGGCGATGCGCATCTTCGCGGCCTTGGCCGCGCGCGCCCGGTTCTTGTAGTCGTCGTCGAAGGAATCCGGCAACGCGACGTCTTCCAGATAGCTCTGCCGGTATTTCGGGTGCGGCTCCCACGAACGGTGCGGCGCCTTGTGGTGGCACATGAGGAAGAAGGGCCGGCTGCGGTCGCGTGCGCCGAGCCATTCGAGGCTGCGGTCGGTGATGATGTCGGTCACGTAGCCGCGGCGATGGACCGCACCTTCGGGCTCGTGGAACACGGGATCGAAATAGTCGCCCTGGCCCGGTACGACCGACCACGCGTCGAAGCCCGTGGGCTCGTGCGGCCGGCCTTCGCCGAGATGCCATTTGCCGAAGATGGCGGTCTGGTAGCCGCCGGCGCGCAGATGCTTGGCGACGTTGGGCAGGCGGTTGTCGATCGAATCGGCGAGCGTCATCACGCCGTTCACGTGGTTGTAGGTGCCGGTGAGGATCGCGGCCCGGCTCGGCGTGCAGATCGAGTTGCTGACATAGCAATGGCGCAGGCGCATGCCGTCGCGCGCCAGGCGGTCGAGATTCGGGGTCTGGTTGATGCCGTGGCCGTAGCAGCCGATCGCCTTCGCCGCATGGTCGTCGGCCATGATGAAGATGATGTTCGGCGAAGCGGGGCGGGTCATGGCGGCGATCCTCGACGGTCCTTCCTGCAATCGGCCGATTGACAGGGCCGCCAGAGTAGCGATTTAATCCCTACCAGGGAAGAATTCGATGAAACACCCGGTCCGCCAACAGGCCACGAAAATCCACAGGTTGCCACGATACCGGTCTGCCGATGCGGCGCCGGGCAAGGCGACGCCTGTCGAGATGCTGCGCGTCCGGCACCGGATGCAGGCGCTAGTGTGCCTGCGCGACATGGGCCCGCTGTCGCGCGTCGAACTCTGCCGGCAGCTCGGCCAGTCGACGACGACGATGACCAAGGTCATCGGCGAGCTGATGGCGCTGGGCTGGGTCGCCGAAGGCGGCCGGCATCCGTCGCGCGAGGTCGGCCGGCCGCGCACGACGCTTCTTCTCGCGGGCTCCGCCTGCAGCGTCCTTGTGCTGGTCGTGGAGCCTAACGCGATCAGCAGTGCGCGCGTCTGTCTCGATCTGGCGCCGCATGATCCTGCCTCGCGCCGGTACGAGAACGGCATCGGGTCCGGCAAGGATGCCGTCGCGAAGATCAGGGCCTATGCCGCGGCCGAAATCGCGCGGCTTGCGGCGCACGGCCACCGGCCGGACGGGATCGCCGTCGTGGCGCCCTGCATGACCGATACGCGCCTTCGCGTGTGCCGCTATGCGCACCTGCTCGGCTGGCGCCAGCTCGACATCGCGACACCGCTCGAAGCTGCTTTCGGCCTGCCGGCGATCGTGTGCAACAACACGCGGTGCATGGCGCTCGCGGAGTTCCGGCATCTGCGCCTCCAGGACGGCGAGCCGATGCTTTTCGTGCAGGCACGCTACGGTCTTGGTGCAGCCCTGGTCGATACCGCGTCGCCAGGGTCCACCGCGCATCTCGGGGTAAGCGAGCTGGGGCAGATCCCGCTCGGCGAAAACCGTTTCGCCGACCGTGTCCCGACCGGCCGGCAGTTTCTCAGCGTGCTTCGCGAGGGCTATCTGCGCGCCGTGCTGCAGCTGGACGATCCCGCCGTCTCCCCCGTCCGGCGCATGGAAGAGGCCGGGGCCGGCCGGGACGCCGGGCGGCTGCGCGCGCAGACGGCCGACAACCTGTCCTCGGCCATCGGGGTTGCGGTAAACCTTCTCAATCCGACGGTCATCGTGATCGGGGGGATCTATGCCGAGGCATCCGACGCGTTTCTCGATTCCGTCCGGACGCGCCTCGACCGGCATGCGGAGCCCGAACTCGTGAGCGACATCCGGCTGCAGCGCACCGCACTCGGCCCGACGGGCGCTTTCCAGGGTGGCGCCATGCTCGCCTTCGACCGGCTGCTGCGCCGGCCGGCCACCTACAAGCCGACCGCCCGGGCCGCATGAGCGGACCTGCTCCCGTACTGCCGGAAAAGGGCGAAAGCCCGCTCGAACGCAAGGCGCGCGAGAAGGAACGCGCGTTCCGCCGACGCATGCTGCGCCTCAATCTCCTGTCCGCACTGGTCGGCCTTGCGATCTGGTGGCTGCTGAGCGCCCTCAAGCTTGCCGGGCTTCCGGGCCCCTACGCCGTCGCCGCGCGGGGGCTGGATCTCCTGAAGGACGGGACGCTGCTCGTCGACGCGGCCGCATCGGCGCGCCGGGTGCTGATCGGGTTCGCGATCGGGACGGCGCTGGCGGTGCCGATCGGCTTTCTGATGGGCTGGTACAGCTGGGCACGCGGAACCATCGAGCCCTACGTCCAGTTCTTCCGGACGATCCCGCCGCTGGCGATGATCCCGCTTGCCATCGTCTTCCTCGGGATCGGCGAGGTCCCGAAGGTCTTCGTCATCACGCTGGCCGCGTTCCTCGTCAGCGTGATCGCGACCTTCCAGGGTGTCGTGAATGTCGACCGGATCCTGATCGACGCGGCACGGGTGCTCGGCGCTTCCGACGGCGAAGTCTTCCGCAAGGTCGTCATCCCGGCTTCCACGCCGTTCATATTCGTCGGCATGCGCACCGGACTGGGTGCCGCGTGGTCCACGCTCGTGGCCGCCGAGCTCATCGCGGCACAGGAGGGGCTCGGGCACCGGATGCAGCAGGCGCAGGTCTACTACGATCTGGAAACCATCTTTGCCGCACTCATCGCGATCGGCCTGATGGGCATGGTGATGGACCGGATCCTGCTGTGGTTCGACGCACGCCTGACCGGCTGGCAGGAGCGGCGATGAGCGCGCCCAAGATCGCCTTCGACAACGTCTCGTGCTCGTTCCTGCTGAAGGGGCAGGAACTCAAGGCCGTGCACGATCTTTCGCTCGACATCGCCGACGGCGAGATCGTCACACTCGTCGGCCCGTCGGGCTGCGGGAAATCGACGCTCCTCAACATGGCTGCGGGCCTGCAGGAGCCGACCGGCGGGCGCGTCGCCGTGGACGGGGTCGCGGTCGACGGCCCCGGCCCCAGGCGGGGCGTCATCTTCCAGCAATACGCGCTGTTCCCGTGGCGCACGGTGCGCGAGAACGTCGCGTTCGGCCTCGAGATCGCGGGCATTGCGCGCGCCGAGCGCGAGGCGACGGTGGCGCGCGCGCTCGATCTCGTGGGGCTCGGCGCTTTTGCCGACTCGCTGCCCAAGACGCTGTCGGGCGGCATGAAGCAGCGCTGCGCCATCGCGCGCGCCTATGCGGTCAACCCGTCGGTGCTGCTGATGGACGAGCCGTTCGGCGCGCTCGACGCGCTGACGCGCATCACCATGCAGGACCAGCTGCTGGAAACCTGGCAGCGCGACCGGCGGACGATCCTGTTCATCACCCACGACGTCGACGAGGCGGTCTATATCGCGCACCGCGTCGTGGTCATGGCGGCGCGGCCCGGTCGGATCCACGAGGTGATCCCGGTCGATCTCCCGTTTCCCCGCAACGAGGCGCTCCGGCTTTCGCCCGAATTCCGCGACCTGCGCAACCGGGTCTGGAATTCGGTGTTCCACCAGACGTGAACCGAACCGCAGAAGAAGAACAGAAATATAAAAGGAGGAAACCACCATGACGAAGATCAACAGGCCGGCCGCGACCCGCCGGAAATTCCTGCGTGGCGCGCTCGCCGCGACGGCGACGCTGGGTGCCGCTTCCCTCGCACGGCCTTCGCACGCGCAGGCGCTGCCGGTCCGCGTGGGCTATATCGGCGACTTCCACGGCGCTTCGCTGACGGCCGTCGCCAACAAGCTCGATCTCTGGAAGAAGTACAATCTCGCCGCCGACATCAAGGGCTTCACGAACGGCCCGATCCAGATCCAGGCGCTGGGTACCGGCGATCTCGATTTCGGCTATATCGGGCCGGGCGCCCTGTGGCTGCCGATGACCGGCAAGGCCAAGCTGATCGCGATCAACGTCGTCGGCTTCTCCGACCGCGTCATCGGCCAGCCGGGGATCAAGACGATCCAGGATCTCCGCGGCAAGGCAGTCGCCGTTCCCGAAGGTACGTCGGGCGACATGCTGCTGCGCCTGGCGCTCGCCAAGGCGGGCATGAAGAACGACGATGTCCGTCGCCTGACGATGGATCCCAACACCGTCGTGACGGCGTTCGCCTCGGGGCAGGTGGACGGTGCGGCGATCTGGTATCCGCACGTCGCGACGCTGAAGGCGCGGATCCCGAACCTCAACGAGCTGTTCTCCAACCAGGATGCGCTGCCGGCGAACAGCTTCCCGAGCGCCTTCGTCATGCGACCCGAACTCGAAGCGCCGGCCCATGCACCGCTGGTCGACGCCTTCGTGCGCGTCCTCAAGGAAGCGAACGACTACCGGCAGAAGAACGTCCCGCAGGTCGTCCAGTGGACGGCCGAGATGCTCAAGGCGCCGAAGGAAAATCTCGAGGCGGAGGCCGCCCTCGCGAAATACTATACGAGCCAGGAACTCGCCCAGCTCAGCGAGAACGGAACGGTCGCAAGCTGGCTCACCGGCATGAACGACATGTTCAAGACGTTCGGCCGCGTGCCCGAATCGGTCGACCCGAAGTCCTACTATCTCGGCAGCCGCTACGCCGCGGTCCGCTGAACCACCGGCGGGCGGCGCGGCTAGGCCGCGTCGCCCAGCACGGTGCAGCGGCGGATCACGCGCGGCTCGTTGGCCGTGTCGTAGCTGCCGGCCTTGTGCATCAGGCAGCGATTGTCCCAGACGATGAAATCGTGCGGCCGCCAGTCGTGGAAATAGGTCCGGCAGTCCGCGACGATCCGCTCGTTGAGGCCGTCGATGAAGATGCGGCCCTCGTCGTAGCCCATGCCGACGACGCTTTCGGCATGGTCGCCCAGATACATGGCCTTGCGCCCCGTTTCCGGATGGACGCGCACGAGGGGCTGCTCGACCGGGGGTACGGCCTTGCGTTGGGCGTCGGTCATCGGGTCCTCGGCGTGCCGGCGGTTGCGCGAGAAATCCAGATTGTGGAGGACGCGCATCGCTTCCAGCCGCCGCTGCTCGCCGGGCGACAGCGCGTCGAAGGCCGAATACATGTCGGCAAAGCCGGTATTGCCGCCGGTGCGCGGCATGATCTCGGCGAACAGCATCGTGCACTTGGTGCTGCGCCGCTGCCACGAGCCGTCGGTGTGCCAGGCCATCGTGCCGCGGTCGGGATGCCTGCCGCTCGGCTTGCCGTCGGGCCCGAGATTGGAAAGCGTGTAGAGCTCGGGATGCGCGTTGGCGTGATACTGGTTCATCACGTGGATCTGCACTTCGCCGAAGTGGCGGGCGAACGCGACCTGCGCCCCCGGCGGCAGGTCCTGGTCGCGGAACAGCAGGAATTGGTGCTTGAGGAACGCCGCGTAGACGGCCGGAAAGGTCGCATCGTCGATCGCCGGGATCGGAAGGCCGTCGATCCGGGCACCGAATCCGCCTTCGAGCGGGACAAGGGTGAACGGCAGCGGTTCCGGATTCCGGGCGGCGTTCGGCATGGCGAGTCCTCCGATCGATCGTTCTTTGCGACGAGATTAGGCCCTTCCGGCCCCGGTGGCCAGATCGCGGCCGATATGTGCAATATGGGTCGGCGGCATTGCCGCCGGGGAGGAAGTCAACAATGCTGACCAACGAGTTTCTGTGGCGGTCGATCCTGATCGGTACCGGTGCTACCGCGCTGATGGATGTCTGGGCGCTCTTCCTCCATTTCGCGTGCGGAAATCCGCTGCCGAACTGGGGGCTCGTCGGTCGCTGGTTCTGCCATCTGACCGGCGGCAAGGTCTTCCACGACGACATCGCCGTCGCCGCGCCCTGGCCCAACGAACTCGCCATCGGCTGGATCGCCCACTACGCGATCGGGATCCTCTATGCCGGCATCCTGCTCGTCCTTGCGGGCCCTGAATGGGCGGCCGCGCCGACATTCCTGCCCGCGTGGATTCTCGGGCTGGTCACCGTCGGGGCCGGCTGGTTCCTGCTGCAGCCGGGAATGGGGGCCGGCTGGGCCGCGTCGAAGCGGCCGAATGCGAAGCAGATCCGCCTGCTCAACATCGCCGCCCATACCGTCTTCGCGGCAGGGCTCTACGGGACGGCGCGCCTGATCGCCTGACGCCTCACCGGTTCTTTCGTTCCGAAAGACCTTCGGCATCCTGCCACCAGGTCGCGTCGGCGAGCTGGCGCACGTCGAGCCTGTTGAGGCCGATGTCGCGCAACTGCATGTCGGTGAGATGCAGGAGCTCGATCCGTTCGATTCGGGCCAGACGCCATCGCGCGCGCAGCCGGCCGAAGACGGCGATCGCCGCGGCAACCCACGGCACGCCAATCAGGCGTGAGGAATTCTCATCGGGTCGGTTTGGAGAATTCATTTGGCGGCCCGCATCGGTCGGCTGAAGCTGGGCGATTCCAGGGAGTACCCACCGCGATGGCCTATCGATTCCCCCCGCTCAACGCGCTGCTCGTGTTCGAGGCCGCCGGCCGGCATCTGAGCTTCAAGAAGGCCGCGCTCGAACTGAACGTGACGCCAAGTGCGGTCAGCCACCGCATCCAGATGCTCGAAGGGCAGCTTGGCGTGCGGCTCTTCGCGCGGGCGCGCAACGGCCTGTCGCTGTCGCGCGTCGGGATGGCGTACCTGCCGCGCGTGCGCGAAGCACTCGAGATCCTGTCGACGGCCACCGAAGCCCTGCCGGGACGCCGGCCGACCGGGCGGCTCTCGGTCAGCGTGGCGCCGACCTTCGGCGCGCGCTGGCTCGTTCCCAATCTCCCGCAATTCGGCACGAAACATCCGGAGATCCAGGTCTCCATCGATACGACGCACCGGCAGGTGGACTTCCTGCACGAGGGCGTCGATGTCGCCATCCGCATGGGGCGCGGGGACTGGCCCGAGCTCTATTCCATCCGATTGGCACAGGAAGAGCTGGTCCCGGTCTGCGCGCCGTCCCTTGCCGCGACGATCCGCACGCCGGCGGATCTCGGCAAGGCGGCGCTGCTGCATGTCGATACCGTCTCGGACGACTGGGAAAGCTGGTTCGCACTTGCCGGCGTTCCGCCGACGCAAGGTACGCGCGGCCTGCGCTTCGACACGATCCATATGGCGACACAGGCCGCCGCGCGCGGCCTGGGTATCGCCGTCGGACGGCTTCCGCTCGTCGCCGACGAGCTTGCGGCCGGCACGCTCGTCGCGGTCCTCGGCCGGCCGCGGCGCTGCGCCACCGGCTACTGGTTCGTCGCCGGGCGCGAGTCGATGGCGCGTCCGGAGGTCGTCGCATTCCGCAACTGGGTGCGCGGCGAATTCCGGGGCCAGAGCGCGCGAGCCTGACGCGACGGGGTTCATGCGCCTGCGAAAGCCGGCTTGCGTCCGTCGATCCACGCGTCGAGCCCTTCGCGGATGTCGCTCGTCGGGACCATGCGCGCGAACTGCTCGCTTTCGACCTGCAGGCCCTCGCCGATCGTCATGTTGAGGCCGCGGCACACGGCGGCGATGATGCTCGCGACGGCAAGCGGCGAATGGCACATGATTCGTCGCGCGAGGTCGCGTGCCGCCGGCAGCAGGTCGTCGTGCGCGACGATCCGGTTGACCAATCCCATCTCGAGCGCGCGGGCCGGCGAGAACGCGTCGCCGGTCAGCAGGAGTTCGAGCGCACGCTTGCGGCCGGCGAGGCGCGAAAGGCGCTGGGTGCCGCCGAAAGTCGGCGGCATGCCGAGCTTGATCTCGGGTTTGGCAAAGACGGCCCGTTCGCTCGCGATCGCAAGATGTACGGCCTCGGTCACCTCGCAGCCCCCGCCGTAAGCCAGCCCGTTGACGGCCGCGATGATCGGCTTGGGGAAGGCTTCCATGCGGGCCGTCATTCCCTGGCCGCGCCGCACGAAGTCGCGCACCGCCACCGACGGGCCGCGGCGCACGCTTTCGGAGAACTCGGCGATGTCGCCGCCGGCCGAGAACGCGCGCTCGCCCGCACCGGTGACGATCACCGCACCCACGCCGTCGTCTGCCTCGAGGCGGTCGAGGGCGGCCATCAGCGCGTCGACCATCGCGTAGTTGATCGCGTTGAGCTTGTGGGGGCGGTTCAGGACGACGGTCGCGATGCCGTCGGCGATCTGGCAGAGGATTTCATCCGGCATGTGGCGCTCCCGCATTGGCTTCGATGCGGGGCAGTCTCGGTGCGGCATGCACCTTGCGGCAAACGATCAAATCGCACTTCGGGGTGAAGCAGGTTCACCTCGAGGCGGTGCGGATCATTTCTTGCCCTTGTCCGATTCCGGTTCGGCGATGGACTGCATCAGCATCGCGATCAGCGCGTCCGTGCTCGGCTCGGCGGCCTGGACAGGTGCCGCCGCCGCAGGTTCGGCCGATGGCTCGGATGCGATCCGCTTCAGCGGTGTCCGCCGCGGTTTTGCGGGCATCGGATCCTTCGCCGCCGGTACCGCCGACTCGGGGGCTGGTTCGGGCATTGCCCGCGGCATTGCGACGGGCTCCGGTGCGGGCGGCGGTGCCGGCGCAATGGGCGGCAACCGCAGTACGACGCCTTCGCCCGACGCGCGCGAACCGCGGATCGCCGCGTCGAGCTGGGCAAGCGCGGTCTCCAGCGCGTTGCGCCGCGCCGCTTCGCTGCGCGCACGCTGGCGCTGTGCGGCAAAGGCGGCCCAGGCCGCGAATGCACCGGCGATCGACAGGCCGAACAGGAACACGAGAGTCGTCCACATCAGCACGTCGTTGCGCGCGGCCTCGCGCTTCCCGTCGGTGAGCGATGCCGTCTGTCGCAGCTGCAGCCGGTCGGTGAGCGCCTGCAGCCGCGCGGTGACTTCGCGTCCGGGTGCGAGGATCTGGCCGCTGAACGTCTCCGCGATCCGCTGGTCCAGGACGATGAGCGCGCGCCACTGGCCGATCAGTTCGTCGAGCCGTGCCTGGATCCGGCGGACGACGCCGGCGGCCTCGGGTACTGGAATTTCTGCGGTCGCGGCGAGGCCGATCGGCTGCGCTATCGCGCGCTGCAGTTCGTCGGGGCCGTAGGCGCCTTCCGTGCCGGGATTGGCGATCGCGATGCGCGCGCGGGCAAGTTCGCCGGCGAGGTCGACGAGCCCTACGCGCTGCCAGCGCGCGGCATAGACCGACAGGTCGGCTTCGATCTGGTCGCCGAGCATGCGCAAGCCGCGCTCGGCGAGCTGGCGGCGCTGATCGACCAGTTCGAAAGCCTGCGCGGACTGCTCGGCATAGGAGACCAGCAGCTTGTCGAGGGCGGCAAGATCGACGGCGATGGCCGCTTCGCCGGCGGGCACCGGGATCGACTGGATCTTGAGGCGCGCGACCGACGAAAGCTCGCCGACGGCAGCACGGTCGGCGGCCGCGCCTGCGCGCAGGAACGCCTGCCCGGATCGCCGGGCGAGGGAGAAATCGACCTCGGCGTCCTGGAGCACCTGCAGCACGCCCGCCATCGTGGCGTAGATCTCGAAGCGTTCGCGCTCGGCACGCGCACCTGCCCCGAAGGTCGCCGCAGCAACAAGCGGTAGCAGGACGAGGCCGCCAAGACATCCGGAGAGGATGACGTTGGGGTTCGGGAGGCGGGTGCGCAGGAACTCAAGCATCTGGTTTCGATCTCGGCCGGCAGGGGGCGGATTTCCGGCGTAACGGAAAGATTGTGAAGCATCGGAAAGATACCGGAAGGCGCCGCCGTCGGCTCAGCGGCGGATTTCGGAGCCGATCTGCGGCAGGGAATATATCGTGTCGACCGTCGCACCGTCGGCCGACAGCGGAACAAGCAGGATCTCGTACTCCCAGCGCCACAGGCTGACCGTCACGTCGCGCATCTCGCGAACGGGTGCGCGCGTATCGACGACGCGCAGCAGCGTGCGGCGGATCAGGTCCCGGACCTTCGGGTTCGGATATTCGGCAAGCGGCTTGCCCGTCATGTCGCTGCCGAAGATGTTTGCGGTGTGCGGTGCGTCGACGCGGAAATGGAATTCGCCGGCCGGCAGCACCTCGTGGATGCTGAGGAAGTCGCTTGCCCAGGCGAGATCCGCCGGCGGGAGGTCCCGGGCTGCGGGCATCGTGCGGCCGCGCGCCGCGGCGTGCCATTGCGCATGGAGGCGCTGCAGCATCGGCGAGACGATCCGGTCGGGATCGAAATCGGTCGGTGCGGGCTGGATTCGGGCGTCTGCGGTCGCGGATTTGTGGAACTTCATCGGCCGTGCGGTTGGTCGTGCTGCAGGTTTCTCGAGCCGGCAAATATTGTCACGAAGCCTGCAGGTCCAAAACCCTTTCCGCGCGGAAAAGCCGCATTTCTTCGGCGATCGCCGATTCGAGCGAAGTGTCCAGCGCCTCGCAGATCCGGGGCCGGAGTCGCGTTTCGATAAGCGACAGATGCGAGGTCATGGCGCGCACGGCAAGGGCCGAATCGCGTTTTGCGACGGCTTCCAGCACCAGCCCGTGCTCTTCGCAGGTGCAGGTTGCCGCACTTTCCGGCTCGAAAAAGGTCACCAGAGCGGTCGACCGGCCGATCAGCTCCTGCAGTTGGCGCAGGATCATCTCGTTGCCGACGATCTGCGCCATCAGCATGTGGAATTCGCCGGCAAGGCGCACGGTCGCCGTCCGGTCGTGCTGCGACTGCAGCCCGATTTCCTGCGACAGGTGGCGGCGCAGCCGGGCGATGTCGGCAGGCGTCACGCATTCGACGAGCCGCATCATGATGCCGCTCTCGAGGATGCGCCGCGCTTCGTAGGTGGCGCGCGCGTCGCTGAGATCGACGGGCATGACGAACGCGCCGCGATGCTTCTCGATCAGCACCAGGCGGTCGTGGCTGAGACGCTTGAGCACGCCGCGCACGCGCTCGCGGCTCACGCCGAAGACCGAGGCGAGCTTCGTCTCGACGAGCTTCGTGCCGGGCCGCAGGCGCCCGGACATCAGCACGCGCCGCATGACGCCTTCGACATCGGCTTCGTCCATCTCGGCCAAGTCCGTCCTCCGCGATCCCGGGTGCGTTCCGGTTCTGCACAAATTCGGTCCTATTGTGCACAATCTGTACCAGCGGTCCGGATCGGCACGCGCGGGTACCGCCGGCCGATGCCCGATAAATGGAAACAGAATCAACGTTCTGGACTTGTGGCATATGCGTTGCTGTTGAAGCACCTGGCCCTGTCGGGTCTGGAGTGCCCAATTGATCGACGTCCTGATCAGCGCGCGCGTGGTGATTGCGATGGAGCCCGCGTGCCGCACGCTCGACGACGGCGCGATCGCGGTCGATCGCGGGCGGATCGTCGCGGTGGGACCGCGCGAGAAGCTCGAGGCGGAGTTTCCCGACGTGCGCCGCCGCCTCGGCGGCCCGCATTGCGTCGCGATGCCGGGCTTCGTCGACGGCCATTCGCATGCGGGCCACGGGCTGGTGCGCAATCTCGGTGCCGACGACTTCCCGGCCTGGCGGCAGGCCTGCCGTGACATCTACATGGGCGGTGCGCCGACGGAATTCTGGCAGGCCGAAGCGCAGCTTTCGTCGATCGAGCGCCTGAAGGCGGGCGTGACGACGGCGGTCGCCTATCTGGGCGGCGGCGACGAGAACAACCGCTCGGACGGTAGCGAGATCGCGACCGCCTATGCCGAAGCCTACGGTACTGCCGGCGGGCGCCTGATCCTGGGCGTCGGTCCGACGCGTCCGCCGTTTCCCAAGCGCTATGCGCGTTTCGACGGCACGCGGCGCAGCACGCTCGACGTGACGTTCGTCGACCAGCTGGCGACCTGCCGGCAGATCCTGCGTGAACTGCCGTCGGGCCGCGTCGGCGTGGCGCTGACGACGCCGACGGTCAATCCGGAGATCCATCGCGGTCCCCATTTCGCCGAGCTGTGCGGGATGGCCCGGTCGATGAAGGCGCTGGCACGCGAGTTCGACGCGGTCCTGATGATGGATGGCCAGCGCGGTGGTACGGTCGCGTTCGCCGCCGGCGAGCTTGGCATCGTCGACCGGCGTACCCTCCTGTCGCATGCACTCGACCTGACGGCCGACGAGATCCGCATCGTCGCGCGCACCGGTGCCACCGTCGCCAACAACCCCCTGTCGGGCAGTGCCGTATGGGGCCGCTGCCCGGTGCCGGAACTTCTCGATGCCGGCGCCCGCGTCATCGTCAGCTCCGACGGGCTTGCACCGGATTGCGGTGCCGACATGTTCCGAGTCATGCGCGCCTGCGCGCATTATCACCGCGCGATGGCGCGCGACCCGCATCTGCTTCCGCCGGGGCGCGTGCTGCGCATGGCGACGAGCGATCCGGCGGATTTCTTCGGGATCGGCGATGCGGTCGGAACGCTTGCGCCTGGCAAGCGGGCCGACATCGTGCTGGTCGATCTCGACAAGCCGCATCTGGCACCCGCGACGATGCCGCTCTACCAGCTTGCCTACGGCGCCACCGGCCAGGATGTCGACACGGTTCTCGTCGACGGCGAGATCGTCCTGGAAAACCGCCGTCTTGCGAAGGTCGACGAGGCCGCCATCCTCGCGCGCGCCCGCATCGAAGCCGAACGCATGCTCGAACGCACCGGCCTTACGCATCTTCTCGCGACCCCCGACAGCTTCTGGGACGACCGCTACGACCGGCCGCGTTACGCCGGCCCGCACCAGAAGACCGTTTCCGCCGAAGCCTTTTCCCCAACGCCCTGAACCAGGAGATCGACATGGCCAAAGCCGTTCCCTACCGCATCGACCGTCGTCAATTGCTCGCCGGTGCCGCCCTTTCCGCCGCGGCCCTCGCGGCCCCCTCGATCGTGCGCGCGCAGGCCAAGGAGCTGGTCGTGGGCGGTGCGTCCAGCCAGAAGAGCTGGACCGACGAGATCATGATCCCGGCCTTCGAGGAGAAGTACAAGATCAAGGTCGTCTACGAGGGCACGCGCAGCCTCGTGAATCTCGAGAAGATGCAGAAGAACAAAGGCTCGCAGTATCTCTCGGTCGTCCAGATGGACGACCCGGTGATGATCCTTGCGGTGAAGGAAGGCCTGCTCGATCCGATCACGGCCGCGAAGGTGCCGAGCTCGGCATCGCTGAAGCCGGGTGTCACGCACATGGACGGGATGTGGGTCAACTATCTCCAGCCCTGGGTCGGCATCGCCTACAACAAGGAGAAGATGCCGGTCGCCCCGACGAGCTGGGCCGAAGCCTACGATCCCAAGTACAAGGGCCGCGTCATCCTGCCGTCGCTGCAGAACACCGAAGGCGTGATGAACCTGTTCCTCGCCTCGTACCTGAAGACCGGCAAGCCGATGGCCGAAGCGCAGAAGGACATGGATTCGGCCTTCACCAAGATCAAGGAGATGAAGCCGAACGTCCTGATGGCCTACACGCAGGAAGGCCAGGCCTACAACCTGCTCGAACAGGGCGAGGCCTACATGATCGTCGGTTCGATTTCGACGCTCGCCCTTTCGCGCAAGGCCAAGGGTGCGCCCATCGAACTCGCCGCACCCAAGGAAGGCACGTTCTCGATGCCGTCGGGTATCGCACTCGTCAAGGACGGCCCGATGCAGGAAATGGGTCGCGCCTATATCGACCTGATGCTGAGCCCGGAAATCCAGGCCAAGCTTGCCGCGGCGACCTTCGCGTTGCCGACCAACGGCAAGGTGCCGGCGCCCGCCGGTCTCGACAAGCTGACGATCCATCCCGTCGACTGGGCGAATGTCTCGCAGTTCCGCGCCGACTGGGTCGCGCGCTGGGACCGCGAGATGTCGCTCTGAGCGGGGGTGGAGCGATGGCCGGGGGCGACGCGTTCCTCGACGTGCGCGAGGCGGAGAAGGCGTTTGCCGGGAACAAGGTTCTCGGCGGCGTCGACTTCGCCGTGCGGCGGGGCGAGTTCGTGTCGCTGCTCGGGCCGTCGGGCTGCGGCAAGACGACGCTGCTGCGCATCGTCGCGGGGCTTCTGTCGGCGGACCGCGGGTCGATCCGTCTCGACAGGACCGAGATCGACCGGCTGCCGACCCACAAGCGCGGCGTGGGCGTGGTGTTCCAGAACTACGCGCTGTTCCCGCATCTGTCGGTCGCCGACAACGTCGCCTTCGGCCTTCGCGCGCACAGGAAGCCGGCCGCCGAAATTCCCGGCACGGTCGCGCGCTTCCTCGATCTCGTGCATCTTGGTGCGATGGCGGACCGGCCGGTGCGCGGACTTTCCGGCGGCCAGCAGCAGCGCGTGGCGGTCGCCCGGGCACTTGCCGTCTCGCCCAAGCTCATGCTGCTGGACGAGCCGTTCTCGGCGCTCGACCGCAAGCTGCGCGAGGGCATGCAGATCGACCTCAAGCGCATGCTGCGCGAGGTCGGCATCACGACCGTGCTGGTCACGCACGACCAGGAGGAAGCGCTGGTCATGTCCGACCGCGTGGCGGTCATGAACAAGGGGGCGATCGAGCAGTTCGCCCGTCCCGACGAGATCTATCTGCGCCCGCGCACGCCGTTTGCTCTCGGCTTTGTCGGGCATTCGGCGCGCTTTTCCGGCAGTGCGGCGGGGGCGGACGGCGACCTGATGGTCGTCGATACCGTCGTGGGAAGGCTGCGCGCACGCGCGAGTTTCATGGCGGGTGCGCCGATCCTGCTCGCCGTGCGGCCGGAGCGGATCCGCATCGGTGCAGCAGAGGGGGCGGGGACGAACGCGCTCGACGCCACGCTGGGCGAGATCGTTTTCCAGGGCTCGAAGGTCCATCTGCATTTCGCGGCGGCGGGTGGGCAGCCGATCCTCGTCGAGGCCGGCCAGCTGCCGGAGAATCTCGGCATCGGCGGCAAGGCGCGGCTGTCCTGGTCGATCGACGACACGCTTGTCTTCCCCGACGAGCCGGCCTGATGAACTTCTTCGAACGCAAGGGCATCGATCGGGTGGCGCTGCTGGCCGTGCCGGCCGTTGCCTACATGCTCGTCATCTTCGCGTTGCCGGTGGCGGTGCTGATGGTGCGCAGCTTCGACGGCGGCAACGGCCCCACGCTTTCGGGCTACGTGGATTTCCTGTCCGACGGGTTCAATTGGCGCGTCATCGGCAACACGCTGCGCGTGGCCACCTTGACGACGCTGGTGTGCCTTGCCATCGGCTATCCCACGGCCGTGGCGCTGGCGCGCGCGCGCGGCCACGTGCAGTCGGCCCTTCTCGTCACGATCATCCTGCCGCTGTCGGTGGGCGTGGTCGTCAAGGCGTTCGCCTGGCAGATCGTCCTGCGGCGCGACGGGATCGTGGCGAACATCTTCGTGGCGCTGGGCATCTGGGACACGCCCCAGCTGCTGCTCTTCACCGAGACGGGCCTGATCATCGGGGCCGCCAACCTCTTCGTGCCGTTCATGATCCTCCCCATCTATTCGGTGCTCAAGCTCGTCGATCCGAACCTGCAGGACGCGGCCGCCACGCTGGGCGCGTCACCGGTCTACCGCTTCTTCAAGGTCGCCCTGCCGCTCGCCATGCCCGGCATCATCAGCGGGGCCGCCATCGTCTTCTCGCTGGCGATGTCGATGTACGTGATCCCGAGCCTGCTGATCGGCGACCGGTTCCAGACGCTTGCCACGCTCACGGGGCGCGCGTTCCTGCTGATGCGCAACGAACAGCTCGGCTCGATCACCGCGGTTGTGCTGCTGGCACTCGCCGTGACCGTCGTCGCGGGAAGCACCTGGGTCGTGCGCCGCAAGGGAGATTCGCGATGACCTTCGCCGAACGGGCCGCGTCGGCCGCCGTCTGGGCGGTGGCCGCCGCCGTCGCGGTGTTCCTGCTCACGCCGCTGGTCGTCACGATCGTCGTGTCGTTCGGCTCCAGCGCCATCTTCACGCTGCCGCCGCCGGGCTGGTCGCTGCGCTGGTACGAGCGGCTGCTGAACCTTCGCGGCCTGACGTCCGCCTTGGGTGCGTCGGCCCAGGTCGCCGGGATCTCGACACTCGTTTCGATGGTGCTTGGCGGCATGGCGACGATCGCACTCGCGCGCGGCCGGTTCCCGGGGCGCGAGGCGATCGTGGCGTTCCTGACGTCGCCGCTGATGCTGCCGGGGCTCGTGCTGGGCATCGCACTCCTGCAGGGCTTGCGCTTCGTCGGCCTTCGCGACGTGTGGACGAGCCTGGTCGTGGCACACGTCGTCATCACGATGCCCTACGTCGTGCGCACGCTCTATTCGGCGCTGACGCTGTTCGACTTCTCGCTGATCGACGCGGCGCGCACGCTGGGCTGCTCGTATCCGCAGGCGATCCTGCGCGTGCTGCTGCCGAACCTGGCGCCGGCGTTCCTCACGTCGGGAATATTCGCGTTCCTGGCGTCGATGGACAATTATGCGATCTCGATCTTCTTCACCAACGCCTGGACGAAGACCTTGCCGATCCAGATGCTGAACTATGTCGAGGAACAGCCCGATCCGACGATCGCGGCAATCTCCTCGCTGCTGATCGTGCTGGTCCTGGCGCTTCTGCTGGTCTGCGAGCGGATGGTCGGGCTCCGGCGGATCGCCGAGATCTGAAGGGACGGGCATGCGCATTCCCGAGCACGACCGCGATTTCCGGGGCCATGCCGGCCGCTCGCCGGTCGAGGCGTGGCCCGACGGGACGCGGCTCGCACTCTCCGTCGTCGTCAATGTCGAGGAGGGGGCGGAACTCGCCGTCGGCATGGGCGACGAGCGCAACGAACATGTCTACGAGGCGGTCCATCGCGTCGAGGGTGCGCGCGACCTGTGCATGGAATCGCATTTCGAATACGGCACGCGCGCGGGCTGGCCGCGCCTGCGCGCCCTGCTGCGCCAGTACGGCGTGCGCGCCACGCTCAGCTGCAACGGGCGGGCGATCGCGCTGTCGCCGTGGCTGGCCAAGGAAGCCGTCGCCGACGGGCACGAGATCGCCGCCCATGGCTGGCGCTGGGAATCGCATGCCGGGATGGACGAGGGCCACGAGCGTGCGGTGATCGCCGGGACGGCCGCCGCCCTTGCCGGGGCGGCCGGGTCGCCGCCGGTGGGCTGGCACACGCGTTCGGCCACGTCGGAGAATACGCGCCGCCTGCTCGTCGAACATGGCGGCTTTCTCTACGATTCGAACGCGTACAACGACGATCTTCCCTATGTGGTCCCCGTCCTCGGGCGCCCGCATGTCGTGCTGCCCTATGCGTTCGATACCAACGACATGCGCTTCTACAACGGTGGCGGATTCGTGCAGGCCGACGATTTCGCGAACTACTGCATCGGCGCGTTCGACCGGCTCTATGCGGAAAGTGCCGCGGTCCCGCGCATGATGTCGGTCGGCCTGCACCTGCGCATCATCGGCCGGCCGGGCCGGATCGGCGGGCTCGAGCGGTTCCTGGCGCATGCCGCGAACTGGCCCGGCGTGCGCTTCATGCGGCGCGACGAGATCGCGCACGCCTGGCGGCAGGCGACCGGCCTGCCGCGCTGGGCCCCGGCCTGACCTGCCATCGGCGGGCTTGCCCGCCGCGTCCGCCTTCTCCAATATCCCGGCGCGGCGACCGGCCGCGTCCAGCAGGAGAGCGGCTTGTCCAATCCGTCCATGAACCTTCCCGATGTCCGCACCGAAGTCGCGCAGATCCTCGCGCGTCTGGGTGTCGATCCGCAGTCCCACGCCGCGGGCACGCTTGCGGTCCGCAGCCCGATCACGGGCACCGAGATCGGCCGGGTGCGCGAGTTCGGCAAGGCGGAATCCGACACGGCGATCGATTCGGCGCATGCCGCGTTCCTCGAATGGCGCAAGCTGCCCGCCCCGCAGCGCGGCGAATTCGTGCGCCTGCTGGGCGAGACGCTGCGCGCGACCAAGGCCGATCTCGGCCGCCTCGTCACGCTGGAGACCGGCAAGATCGCCTCGGAAGGCCTGGGCGAGGTCCAGGAAATGATCGACATCTGCGATTTCGCCGTCGGCCTGTCGCGCCAGCTGCACGGGCTGACGATCGCGACCGAACGGCCCAACCACCGGATGATGGAAACCTGGCACCCGATGGGCGTGTGCGGGATCGTCACCGCGTTCAACTTCCCGGTCGCGGTGTGGGCGTGGAACGCGGCACTGGCACTCGTCTGCGGCAACGCGATCGTCTGGAAGCCGTCGGAAAAGACGCCGCTGACGGCGCTTGCCGTCGCCGCGATCTTCGCCGCGGCGGCCAAACGTCACGGTGGCGTGCCGGCCGGCCTGCATCAGGTCCTGACCGGTGCACGCGCGGCGGGCGAAGCCCTCGTCGCCAACCATCGCGTGGCGATCCTCTCGGCGACCGGCTCGACGCGCATGGGGCGCGAGGTCGGCACGAAGCTCGCAGCACGGTTCGCGCGCGCCATCCTAGAGCTCGGCGGCAACAATGCCGCGATCGTCGCCCCGTCGGCCAATCTCGATCTTGCCCTTCGCGCCATCGCCTTCGCCGCGATGGGCACAGCCGGGCAGCGCTGCACGTCGCTGCGCCGCCTCATCGTGCACGAAAGCGTCTATGACAGCCTCGTTCCCAAGCTCGTGCGCGCCTATGCCGGCGTATCGATCGGCGATCCGCGTGCGGCGGGAACGCTCGTCGGCCCGTTGATCGACGCGGCCGCGTACGACAATGCGTGCAAGGCGCTGGCCGAGGCGGCTGCCCTCGGCGGCAAGGTGCATGGCGGGACGCGCGTGATGCGACCCGACCTGCCGGCCGACGCAAGCTATTTCCAGCCCGCGATCGTCGAAATGCCAAAGCAGGCCGGCCCGATGCTGGTCGAGACCTTCGCCCCGATCCTCTATGTCGTGCGCTACCGCGACATCGACGAGGCGATCGCAATCCAGAACGGCGTGGGGGCGGGGCTGTCCTCGTCGATCTTCTCGCAGGACATGCGCGAGGTCGAATATTTCGTCTCGGATATCGGCTCCGACTGCGGGATCGCCAACGTCAATATCGGCCCGTCAGGTGCCGAAATCGGCGGTGCTTTCGGCGGCGAGAAGGAGACGGGCGGCGGTCGCGAGGCGGGGTCCGACTCCTGGAAGGCCTACATGCGCCGGGCGACCAACACGATCAACTACGGCTCGACGCTGCCGCTCGCCCAGGGCGTGACGTTCGACATCGGCTCGTAGGTCGCCCTCAGGCGCCCGAAAGCAGGGATGGCCGCATCGGCAGGCCGGCAAGCCCGATCGGCACGATGCCGATCAGAAGGCGCGTGACCTCGGCTCCCGCCCCGATGAACGGCAATACGAGGCGTTCCCAGCGGCTCGTCTCCTTGGCACCGATCGGGATGCGCTGCGACAGCAGCGGCAGCCGCCGCGCATGGACCGCGCGGTACGACGCGATCGCGTGATCGATAACGCATTCGCTTGCCGGAAGCTCCGACAGCAGGCCCCCCGTCATGTCGCGCTCGGTCACCGCGGCGATGAACGTGCCGAAGATGCGGTAGCGGAAGTCGCGACCGTCGTCGATCGGCTCGACGACGTTGACATAGCCCAGCGCCGGGCGGAGATCCGCCGGATCGAGCCGTGCCGCGGCGATGGCGTCGCCGTTGCCGCGCTTCTCGTCGAAATAGCGGATCAGGTGCCGGATGGGCCTGGTCTGGGCCTCGTCGGCGCGCGGTGCCCAGAGCGTCTTCGGGCCGGTCGATCCGGCCGACTGGAAGCCTTTGTCGATCCGGTCGCCGCGACCTTCGAGAATGTCGTCGAACCACTGCTCGCGCCGTGTCGTCCTGTCGTCGTATTCGATTTTCACTTCCACGCATCCCTGTGCGATTTCGGGGGACGTGGAATACGGCTTGGGCCGTTAACGAATGGTCACCGGAAGGCCGCGGGGCCACGCCATTTTCCGATGGCAGGCACCCGCCCGTGCGGTCGGGCGGCCTCAGGCGATAAGCGAGGCTGCAGGATGGTTTCCGATCTGGTAAGGTTCGCGAAACGCGACCGTTAGTGGCCTTTACAATTCGTCGCACCGTCGATTGCCGCGGCTTTTTCGTTCCTTGCCGCGGAATGCAAAGCATCCGGTAGCCGCCCCGTCGTCGCCTGACCGATACGCCGAAGCAAACCGTCAGACCCTTGGAGGGGATCATGCGTGCGTTGCTTGCGAATTTCAGGATCAAGTCGAAGCTGCTCCTTCTCGCCGGCATCTCGATCGCCGGCTTCGCGCTGATCGGCGGAATCGTCGCCTACCAGGAAAGCGTCACGGGACGCGCCACCGAGATGCGCGAGGTCGGCGAGGCGCGCGCGACGGGGCTGCTGGCGCTCGATTCCCTGATGCTCCAGCTGCGCCGACACGAAAAGGACTTCCTGTTGCGCCGGGACCTGAAATACGCGGCCAGCCACGGCGAAGCCGTCGCAGAGGTCGGCAAGGCGCTGGCCCGACTCAAGGGCATGTCGTCGTCGGCCAACATGGCCGGATACGACAGGCTTTCCGCAGGCGTTTCCGTCTACGCCAAGACGTTCGAATCCCTCGTCGCGACGATGAAGGAACTCGGCCTCAACCAGAACGAAGGCCAGCAGGCGGTCATGCGGGCCGCGGTCCGCGACGCCGAGGAATCGCTCAACAAGCTCGGCCAGGATCCGATCGTGATCCTCGTCCTGCAGCTCCGCCGGAACGAGAAGGACTTCCAGCTCCGGGAGACGCAGGCCGAAGTCGATGCCCATATGGCCAACACCGCCAAGCTGAAGGCGCTCCTCGCGAACGCGTCGTTCGACCCGACGCAGCGGCAGAAGATCGAGGCCGAGACCGACCAGTACGCCAAATCCTTCGCCGATCTGGTCCGTCTGGCCTTCGAGCGGAATGCGAAGACCGCCGAGTTGAGCAAGGACTACACGGCGGTCGACTCGGAGATCGAGAAGGTGCTCGCGAACGAACGGGCCGACATCGCCAAGTCCCTCGACGCCGTCGCCACCCAGCTTGCGTTGGCGCGCACGGTCCTTTGGACCGCGGTGGCCGCCGTCGCCGGCGTCGTGATCGTACTGAGCCTGTTGATCGCCGGTTTCATCGCCACGCCGATCACCCAGATCACGCGGCAGATGGAGCGGCTTGGCGGCGGCGACGTCGAGATCGCCGCGGATGTCGTCGGCAAGGACGAGGTCGCCGAAATGGGGCGAAGCCTCCTCGTGTTCCGCGACAATCTCGTGGCCCAGCGCGAACTCGAGGCGCAGGCCGCCCGCCAGCAGCAGGCCCAGCTCGAAAGGGCCCAGCGCGTAGCCGCGATCACCGACGAGTTCCAGACCGGCGTGGCCGAGGTCCTCGACACGACGTCGAAGTCGGTCTCCGCCCTCGAAGTGACGGCGAAGGACCTGACCCGCATTTCGTCCAACGCGCAGGAGCTGTCGGTCGCCGCGGCGACGGGCTCGAACGAGGCGTCGTCGAACGTCCAGACGGTCGCCGCGGCGACCGAGGAACTGACCGCGTCGATCAAGGAGATCTCGCGCCAGATCGCGACGTCCAGCGAGAGCGCCAACCGGACGGCGACTCTCGCCGCTTCGAGCGAGACCCGCGTGCGCGAGCTGAGCGAGGTCGCCGTGCGGATCGGCGACGTGGTCAAGCTGATCAACTCGATCGCCTCGCAGACGAACCTGCTGGCGCTCAACGCGACGATCGAGGCAGCCCGGGCCGGCGATGCCGGCAAGGGCTTCGCCGTCGTGGCGAACGAGGTCAAGACGCTCGCCTCGCAGACCGCCAAGGCGACCGAAGAGATCGGCGCGCAGGTGACCGCCATCCAGGAGAAGACCGGCGGGGTGGTGACCGCGATGGCCGATATCGGCGTGGCGATCCGCGGCATCTCCGAGATGACCGCGACGATCGCTTCGGCCGTCGAGGAGCAGACGGCGGCAACGCAGGAGATCGGGCGCAATGTCGAGCAGGCGGCCCAGGGCGTGGAAGAAACGAACCGCGCGATCACCGGCGTGCGCTCGGCCGCCGAAGAGACCGGCGTGGCGTCGGGCGGCGTGCTGCGCGCATCGGGCGATGTCGCGGGGCAGGCCGATGCGCTGAGCAAGCGCGTGACTCTGTTCCTCGACGCCGTCCGCGCGGCCTGATCGCGACGCTAGGGGCGGACGGCCGGCGTTTCCCAGCGCATGCCGTTCGCCCGCCGCATCAGATAGGTTTCGAGCGCCAGATACTCGGCCGATCCGTAGGCATAGGGCTCGGCGCGCGTGCCGATCATGCAGTTGCGCAGGCGCCGCTGCAACGAGCCGATACCCTGCCACTCCGACCGGTAGATCGGATAGCCCGTCGGATGGGCCTGCGGAATGGTCACGCCCGCCAGCTTTTCGCCGGCCCTTTCGTCGTGGCATTGCGCGCAGGAGAGATTGATCTGCCCCTGCCGACGCCGGAAGAGCGCTTCGCCTTCGGCGGCGACCGGATCCAGTCGCGGGTCGGCGGATGCAGCGACCGGCAGGCCGCGCGACTGGAACGCGACGAACAGTTCGAGTGCGAGCCGCGGCTGGCTTTCGCGGGCCGGCGAAGGCGCCTGCTGGTATTCCATGCGGCAGAAATCGATCCGCCGGTCGAGGTCGATGGCGGCACCGATTTTCGCGTCGAAGGCGGGATAGCGCGCGGCCACGCCGCGCATCGCTTCGCCCGGTCCGTGGCATTCGGCGCAGGACTTCGCAGCCGTTCCGGCCGGCGCATTCCAGAGCGCCTTGCCCTGCTCGAGCCACAGCATCGCGGGGTTCGCCGCGTCGTCGCGCTGGATCGCCTGCAGGGCCGGGCCCATGTCGTCGAAGCCGGAATGGCGCCGGTCGGCGGATTGCTGGCCGGCGGCCGGCAGAGCCAGCCCGGCGACGAGAACGCCGGCGAGGAACGGGGCGGCGCGGATCACTCGACCGCGACGGCGACGCTGTGGCTTGCCGCGAAGCCGTTGTCGCCGGTCCAGTCCAGCTCGACCAGCGCGCTGCGCGTCGCGCGCACATAGATCACGACATAGGGGTTCGCGGCGATCGCCGGCGACAGCGTCAGGTCGACGACCTCCGCCCCGTCGTACCGGCAGACGAGACGCTGGATGATGTCGCGCGGGATCAGCGCGCCGTTCATGCCGGGACGGAACCCGGTCTCCATCGGGTGCGCCACGAGCGTCTTCACCTCGAATATCTCGCCGCGCTTCACGCGGGCCGGAACGCTGACGAGGGGGATCGTCGTCATTCCAGCCCCTCGATGCAGGCCGCGATGGTCACGATCACGTCGATGCCGGCGCGCCACAGCGTGCCATCCTGCATCTCGGCGATGGCGATCACCTTCTGCGTGTCGCCGAGCTTGATCCGGGTGGCGAGTTCCGCCTTGCCGGCCTGCGGGCCGAAGCGGACGCTGAGGACGTGGGGCTGCGGATTGCGTTCGTTGAAGACGTGGATCGCGCGCACGCGGTCGGCACCGTCCATGGCGCTTTCCACGCCGACGCGCATCGGCACGGTGTTGCCGTTGTCGATCAGCGGCTGGATGTCGAGCGTGATCCTGCCGTCGCGCACCGGGCGGCCGGCGACCACGGCGTCGATCGCGGCCTGCATCGTCTCGGGCGTGGCGCTCGCGGGACTGAAACGCACGAGGACGAGCCCCGCCGCCCCGCCGATCAGGGCGCGTCGCGTCAGGTCGGGGGCGTCCGGCGGCAGCTTCATTTCGGGGCTCTCGCGTCGCGCAACGTGGCCAAGTATGCCACGACATCCTCGATCTGTGCGGCCGACAGGATCGGCTTGCCCGCGAAGGCGGGTGCGACGCGCGCCAGCCCGTCGGTGCGCCCGTAGGCCGGCATGATCGTGTCGGGCACGGTCTTGGCGGGATCGACGATGCGCTGGCGAAGTTCGTCGACCGTCAGGCGCGTACCCGCACCGTCGAGCGGCGGGGCAAGCGTGCCCTGGAAACGTTCTTCCGGGAACGGGCCGGAATGGCACAGCAGGCAGAGCCCGACGGTCCGGTTGGCGACGATGGCCCGGCCGCGCACGGCATCGCCGTCGGCCGCCGCCGCAGGCTGGACGACAAGCGCCATCGCCAGGCCGATTGCTGCCGCCCCCTGCCGCCTCACACGCTGCGCAGGTCGTGCTTGGACACCGGCAGCGAACGGACGCGCTTGCCCGTCGCGGCGAAGATCGCGTTGAGCACCGCCGGTGCCGCAACGCCGATCGTCGGTTCGCCCACCCCGCCCCAGAAGCCGCCGGAGGGCACGAGGATCGTCTCGACCTTCGGCATCTCGTCCATGCGCAGGACGGGATAGGT
>CAYQDN010000027.1:0-30860 GCA_964416335.1 uncultured Azospirillum sp. | reverse complement strand
TTCAGGTACTTGCGGCGGAACTCGAGCGGGTCCTGCCCGGCCGCGCGCGCCAGCTCGTCCATGAAGCATTCGACGTAGATGGCGTTGTGGTTGAGGTTCACGCCGCGCCAGAAGCCGGCCAGCAGATGCGTGTTGCGCATCGCATGGTCGACCAGCAGGTTCGGGATGTCGTAGCCGAACTGGCCTTCGTTGCCGCCGGCGTTGAGGCCCTGGAACACGACCGGATCCATGCCGTTCTGCATGTTCTGCGGGGCGAGCGACGCGAGGATCGACTGGCCGGAGATGCGCATGTGCAGGCCCGTGAGATTGCCCGCCGCATCGAACCCGCCGGTCAGCTTGCACTGCGTCACCGGATGGTAGGCGCAATGCATCATGTCTTCTTCGCGCGACCAGATGAGCTTCACCGGCGTGCCGGGCATCTGCTTGGCGATCAGCACGGCCTGGCGGACATAGTCCGACCGGCCGCGCCGGCCGAAGCCGCCGCCGAGCATCATCTTGGTCACGTCGCACTTGGCGACCGGCAGTTCGGCTGCTTCCGCCGCGGCGGCAAGTGCCGCTTCGCCGTTCTGCGTGGGCGCCCAGACTTCGCAGCGATCCGCCGTATAGAGCGCCGTGGCGTTCATCGGCTCCATCGTCGCGTGGTTCTGGTAGGGGTACGAATAGACCGCTTCGACGGTCCTGGCGGCACCCGCAAGGGCCGCTTTCGCATCGCCGACCTTCGTGCCGATGAAGGAGTCGGCGGCGTTGAGGCCTTCGGCCAGCATCGCGGCGATGGTGGCGGACGAGGTCTTCGCACCCGGCCCCATGTCCCATTCGACGGGCAGCGCTTCGAGCGCCTTGTGCGCCTGCCAGTAGCTGTCGGCGATGACGGCGACACCCGTGCCGTCGACCGCGACGACCTTGCGCACGCCGGGCATCTTCTCGACCTTGGCCGCATCGAAGCTCTTGAGCTTGCCGCCCTGCACCGGGCAGTCGCGGATCGTCGCGGTCAGCATGCCCGGCAGCTTCAGGTCCATGCCGTAGACGAGCTTGCCCGTCAGCTTGTCGGCCGTGTCGAGGCGCTTCACGCCCTTGCCGGCGACCTTCCAGTCCTTGACGTCCTTGAGCTTCACTTCCTTCGGCGGTTCGAGCAGGGCCGCCTCGGCGGCGACGGCGCCGTAGGTGAGGCTGCGTCCCGTCGCGGCGTGGCGGATGACGCTGTCGGCAGCCTTGCATTCGCCGGCCGGCACGTTCCAGCGCTTGGCGGCTGCGGCGACCAGCATCTCGCGTGCGGCCGCACCGCCTTCGCGCACATAGTCGTGCGATTCGCGGATGCCGCGGCTGCCGCCGGTCGAGAAGTTGCGCCACACGCGGTTGCGCGCGACGTTCTGGCCCGGCGTGGGGAACTCGGTCGAGACCTTCGACCAGTCGCATTCCAGTTCCTCGGCGAGGAGCTGGGCGAGGCCCGTCATCGTGCCCTGGCCCATCTCCGAGCGCGCGATGCGGATGACGACGCGGTCGTCCGGGTGAATGACGACCCAGGCATTGACCTCGCGCACGGCGCCGCTTGCCTGCGCGTTCGCCGGGCCGGCGGGAATGCCGAAGCCGAGCGTGAAGGCGCCGGCGGTCGTGCCGACGAGGAAGGCGCGGCGGTCCATCGAAGCGAGTTCGGTCATGGCGCGTTCCTCCCTCAGGCCTTCGCCGCGGCGTGGATCGCCGCGCGCACTTGCTGGTAGGTCCCGCAGCGGCAGATGTTCGTCATCGCCGCGTCGATGTCGTCGTCGGTCGGGTTCGGCTTTTCCGCGAGGAGGGCGGCGGCGGCCATCAGCATGCCGCTCTGGCAGTAGCCGCACTGCGGCACATCGTTGTCGAGCCAGGCCTTCTGCACCTTGTGCAGCATGCCGTTGGCCGCGAGCCCCTCGATCGTCGTGATCTTGGCGTCGCCCACCGCGTCGAGCGGCAGCGAGCAAGAGCGCGTCGGCACGCCGTCGATATGCACGGTGCAGGCCCCGCACTGGGCGATGCCGCAGCCGAACTTGGTGCCGGTCATGCCGAGCGAATCGCGCAAGACCCACAGCAGTGGCGTCTCGGGGTCGACGGCGGTTTCGTATTTCTTGCCGTTGATCGTCAGGACGGTCATCCGCGTCTCCTCCCCAGGCAAAACGGAACAGCGGCAGGAACACTAGCGCCCGGCGCTGGAAAAGGGGAGTCGGCCCCGGTAACCGGAAGAGTTATGCTCATTCTCTAGCCATATCAGCGCGGTAGCCGGGGATTTTCCGGCCTCGGTTGCAAAACTGCCGGAATAATCGGCAATCCCCCGTTGACTTTGTCGACAATCGACATCAGGCTAATGACACAAGGTATCAGGCCACCAAGGCCTCGAATCTGGGAGAGACGCTCGACATGCCCGCCCCGCAGGCCTCAACGGCCCTAGCTCGTTTCACCGTCCTCGACCTGACCCGCGTGCGTTCGGGCCCGACTTGCGTGCGCCAGCTCGCCGACTGGGGGGCCAACGTCATCAAGGTCGAGATGCCCGAGCATCTGGAAGAGGGCGATCCGATGGGCGGCCCGCGCGACGGCGCGGATTTCATGAATCTCCATCGCAACAAGCGCTCGCTGACGCTGAACCTGAAATCGCCGGACGGCATCGCGCTGTTCAAGCGGCTGGTCGCCAAGGCTGACGTGGTGGTCGAGAATTTCCGGCCCGACGTGAAGGACCGGCTCGGCATCGCTTACGCCGATCTCAGGAAGATCAATCCGCGCATCGTCCTTGGCAGCATCTCGGGCTTCGGCCAGGACGGGCCCTATGCCAAGCGGCCGGGCTTCGACCAGATCGCGCAGGGCATGGGCGGGCTGATGTCGGTGACCGGTCTGCCGGGCCAGGGCCCGGTGCGCGCGGGCATCCCGCTTGCCGATCTGACGGCGGGGCTCTTCTGCGCGATGGGCATCCTCACGGCCCTGCTCGAACGCGACGTGTCGGGCGAAGGCCAGTGGGTGCAGACGTCGCTGCTGCAGGCGCAGGCCTTCATGCTCGATTTCCAGGCCGCACGCTTCCTCGTCAAGGGCGAGGTCGCCAAGCAGGCAGGCAACAACCATCCGACCAGCATTCCGACCGGCGTGTTCAAGACCAAGGACGGCTATCTCAATCTCGCGACGACCGGCCAGGCGATCTGGGAGCGCTGCGCCAAGGCGCTGGGGGCCGATGCGCTGATCGCGCGGCCGGAATACGCGAAGATGTCGCTGCGCTCGCAGAACCGCGAAAAGCTCAACGAAGAGCTGCAGGCGATCTTCTCGAAGGCGACCACGGCCGACTGGGTCGAGAAGCTCAACGAAGCCGGCGTGCCGTGCGGGCCGATCTACGACATCGGCCAGATGTTCGGCGATCCGCAGGTCCAGTATCTCGGCGTGGCCAAGAAGGTCGACGGCGTCGACATGACGCTGATGGGCCAGCCCTTCGCGCTCAGCCGCACGCCCAGCCATCTGGATACGCCGCCGCCGGCGCGCGGCGCCCAGAACGACGAGATCCTGGCCGAGTTCGGCCTTGCCGGAAACGAGATCGCGGTCCTGAGGGCCGCCGGAACCATCTGAAGGAGACGACGCGAATGTCCGAGAAAATGCTGTCGCGCAAGGAAGGCCGCGTCGGGATCATGACCTTCAACAATCCCGAGAAGCACAACGCCGTGTCGTTCGAGATGTGGGAGGCGGCCGAGAAGATCCTCGACGGTTTCCTTGCCGATCCGGACGTGCGCGTGATCGTGCTGACGGGGGCGGGCGGCAAGGCGTTCGTGTCGGGTGCCGACATCTCGAAGTTCGAGAGCGAGCGCGCGTCCGAAGAAGCGGCACAGAAGTACAACGCGCTGGTCGAGAAGGTCTATATGCGCATCTACCAGATGCCCAAGCCGACCATCGCGATGATCCGCGGCTACTGCATCGGCGGCGGGCTCAACCTCGCGATCTGCTGCGACATGCGCTTCTCGACCGAAGGCTCAAAGTTCGCCCTGCCGGCAGCCAAGCTCGGGCTCGGCTACGGCTACAAGGGCCTGCGCCGCTACATCGAGACGATCGGCCCCGTCGCGACGAAGGAGATCTTCTATACCGCGCGCCAGCTTTCCAGCGCCGAAGCGCTGCGCTGGAACATCGTCAATCGCGTGATCGCGGACGAGGCACTCGAGACGACGGTGATGGAAGTCGCCAACACGATCGCCGACAACGCGCCGATGACGATCGCGACGATCAAGCAGAGCACCATCGAGGTGCTGAAGGACCCCGACAGGCAGGATATCGCCAAGTGCGACGCGATGGTCGCCGCCTGCTTCGCCAGCAGCGACTACAAGGAAGGCCGCAAGGCCTTCATGGAGAAGCGCAAGCCGCAGTTCACCGGAACCTGAGGTCCAGCATGGACGCCCCCGCCGCGATCGCCCTCGTCCGGAACATGTCGCTGTCGAGCCTCGTCGAGGCCGAAGTGATGCGCCTCATCCTGGCGGGCGAACTCGACTCAGGGCAGCAGATCAAGGAAGTCGCGATCGCGGCACGGCTGGGCGTTGGCCGCTCGTCGGTGCGCGAGGCGCTGCGGGCCCTCGAGGCGGCGGGCCTCGTGCGCATCGAGAAGAACAGGGGTGCCTTCGTGCGCGTGGTCAGCGAGACCGAGGCGCGCGAGATGTACGTCGTGCGCGAGCAGCTCGAAGGCCTTGCCGGCGCCCTGCTTGCACCCCGCATCACCGAAGCGGAGATCGCCGAACTGCGCGCCTATGTCGACGAGCTCGACCACTATCTCGATCCGGACGAGTTCCATCGCTACTTCCCGCTCAATCTCAAGTTCCATCGTCGCATCTTCGAGATGGCGGGCAACGGCCGGCTTCTCGACATGTACCAGCGGCTGACGAACGAGCTGCATACCGTGCGCCGCAACGGCCTGCTGCGCGGCGGCGGCCTTGCGGTGTCGAACATCGAGCATCGCAACATCGTCGAAGCACTCGCCGCACGCGATGCGGACGCCGCGGACCGGGCGCTGCGCGCGCACGTCGCCAAGGGCGACCGCCGCCGCCGGGCGCGGCCTTCCGGCGATGCCGGCTCGGAGGTCGCATGACCCATCTTTCCCTCGAGGGACTGACCAAGAAATACGGCAGCCAGACCGTTCTCGATTCGGTCGATCTTTCGGTCGCGCGCGGCCAGCTCGTCTGTCTGCTCGGGCCGTCCGGCTGCGGCAAGACGACGACGCTGCGCCTCGTCGCGGGCTTCATGGAGCCGACCGCCGGGACCGTGCGCGTGGGCGACCGCGTGCTCTCGCGCCCCGGTGCGGCCCTGCCGCCCGAACGGCGCGGCATGTCGATGATCTTCCAGTCCTATGCGCTCTGGCCGCACATGACGATCTTCGACAACGTGGCCTACGGGCTTGCGCTCCGGAAGTTCGACAGGGCGAAGATCGCCGCACAGGTCGGCAAGATGCTCGACGCCGTGAAGCTCGGGCAACTCGCCGAGCGCTATCCGGGCGAACTTTCCGGCGGCCAGCAGCAGCGCGTGGCGCTGGCGCGCGCCCTCGTCGTCGAGCCGGAGATCCTGCTGCTCGACGAGCCGCTGTCGAATCTCGACGCGGCCCTGCGCGAGGAGATGCGCTTCGAGGTCCGCCGCCTGCACGACGCGTTCCGCTACACGACCGTCTACGTGACGCACGACCAGGCCGAGGCGATGACCGCCGCCGACCTGATCGTCGTGATGAACCAGGGGCGCATCGAGCAGGCCGGCTCGCCGGAAGAGATCTATTCGCGGCCGCGTTCGGGGTTCGTCGCGAACTTCCTCGGCGGGGCAAACATCTTTTCGGGCAAGGCAGTCGACGCGATGCGGCTCGATATCGGCGCCGGCGTGGTGCGCTGTGCCGAAGCCGCGTTCCGGCCCGGTGCGGCCGGCGCCATGTCGATCCGCTTCCACGAGATCGGCGTCAGCGCCACGCGTTCGGCGGATGCGCTGCCTGCGCGCGTGCTGCGCCAGACCTTCCTCGGCTCGACGCGCGACCTGTCGCTTGCACTTGCCGACGGCACGACATTGCGGGCGTCGGCACCCCCCGATCTCGCGATTCCGGCGGACTCAAATGTCTGGGTGGCATTGCCGCCCGAACGATGTCGGCCGGTCCTGATCTGACGCACGTTGCTCAAAAAAGAACGGCGAAAACGGAGGAACCCCCCAATGAAATACGGAATGCTGTCGTCGCTCGCGGCCTGCGTGCTGCTCGCGACCGGGGCCGCGGCGCAAAGCCCGGTCTACAAGATCGCGCCCGAGCTGGAAGCTGCCGCCCGCAAGGAAGGCAATGTCGTCTACTACACGTCGATCGACGTGAAGGTGGCCGAGGATCTGGCCAAGGCGTTCGAGAAGCGCTACCCCGGCATCAAGGTGCAGGTCGAGCGCAACGGGGCCGAGCGCCAGTTCTCGAAGATCGGCCAGGAGTATTCGAGCAAGATCTACAACGTCGACACCGTCAACAGCTCGGATGCCGCCAACTTCATCTATTGGAAGCGCGAAGGCTGGCTTGCCCCCGCACTGCCGCAGGAAGTCGTCGATCGCTATCCGGCCGGCTCGTTCGACAGCGAAGGCTATTTCGCGCCGATGCGCGCGAGCCTCAGCGTCATCGCCTACAACACCAAGCTCGTCGCCGCCGCGGACGCGCCGACGAGCTTCAAGGACCTGCTCGATCCAAAGTGGAAGGGCAAGATCGTCAAGGCGCATCCCGGCTACTCCGGCACGATCCTGACATCGACTTTCCAGATCGCGCGCGACATCGGCTGGGACTATCTGGAAAAACTCGCCGCCCAGCAGGTCATGCAGGTGCAGTCCTCGACCGAGCCGCCGCGCAAGGTGATCGCCGGCGAGCGCGCGGTGATGGCGGACGGGAACGAGTACAACGTGTTCCTCGAACGCGA
This sequence comes from uncultured Azospirillum sp., assembly GCA_964416335.1. Taxonomy (GTDB): domain Bacteria; phylum Pseudomonadota; class Alphaproteobacteria; order CACIAM-22H2; family CACIAM-22H2; genus Tagaea. The sequence continues at coordinate 23,970 of CAYQDN010000027.1, read as the reverse complement.
GAAGGGAGCACCCATCGAGCTCGTCTATGCGAGCGAGGGCACGCCGCTGGTCATCGGCCCGTCCGGCGTGATGAAGAACGCCAAGAACCCGAACGCGGCCCGGCTCTTCCACGCCTGGTCGTTCTCGAAGGAAGCCCAGCAGCTCGCGGTCGACGAGGGCGGACTGCGCTCGTTCCATCCCGACGTCAAGGAACCGGCCGGCCGCAAGCCGCTGTCGCAGATCAAGACGATGAAGGACGATCCGGCCTCGGTCGAGCAGAAGGTCGAAGAGATCAAGCGCAACTACCTGCGCTTCTTCAAGACGTGACGAAGGCCGTGCCGACAGCGCTTGCGGTCGGGACGGCAGACGGCCGGTCGCCGGCGGGGATGGATCTTTCGGGTCCCGTCCTCGTCGCGACCGGGCTTTTTCTCGTCGGGCTCATCGGCCTGCCGGTCGCGTGGCTGGCCGCCTATGCCTTCAGCGACAGGGCCGGCGACTTCACGCTCGGCAATTTCCGCATCCTCTTCGACGATCCGACCCTGTCCGAACCGCTCGCGACGACGTTCGGGCTCTCGATTTTCGTCGCGTTTTTCGCGGCCCTTGCGGCAGCACCGCTCGCCTGGGTCGTGGCGCGCACCGACCTGCCCGGCCGGCGCGTCGTGCGCATGCTGATGACGGCAAGCTTCGTCACACCCCCCTTCCTGGGCGCCATCGCGTGGGAAATCCTCGCGGCCCCCAACAGCGGCATCCTCAACAAGCTGTGGCGCGAGCTGACCGGTTCCGAAGACGCGCTGTTCAACATCTACAGCTTCCCGGGGCTGGTCTTCGTCGTGTCCTGCTATACGGCACCTTATGTGTTCGTGGTGCTGAGCAACGCGCTCGACCGCATCCCGGCCGATCTCGAGGATGCCGCCGGCATCCTGGGTGCGGGCCGCTGGAAGGTCGTCACGGGCGTGACGCTTCCGCTGGTCCTGCCGGCTCTGCTGGCGGGTTCGCTCGTGGCGTTCCTGCAGGCCATGACGCTGTTCGGCTCGCCCGCGATCCTCGCGATCCCGGCCGGCTTCCACACCGTCACGACGAAGATCTATTCGCTGTTCCAGTTCCCGCCCAAGCCGCAGATCGCGGCGGCCGCGGCCCTGCCGCTGATGCTGGTCACCGTGGCGCTGCTCTGGCTGCAGGGGCGCCTGCTCGGCCGGCGCGGCTTCGCGGTCGTCGGCGGCAAGAGCGGCGAGCCGCGCCTGACGCTGCTGGGCATCTGGCGCTGGCCGGTGTTTGCGCTCGTGATCGCGGCGCTCTGCCTGCCGCTGTTCCTGCCTTATGGCGCACTCCTCAAGGCGGCGATCAGCCGGCTGCCGTCGGGCCCGCTCGAGCTTGCCAACCTGACCGTCGAGAATTTCACCTTCGTCTTCTTCGAGTTCTCGCAGACGCGGCGCGCCTTCTCCAACACGTTCGTGCTGGCGATCGCGACGGCAAGCGTGGGCACCGTGATGGCGCTGGTCATCGCGTATCTGGCCGCGCGCAAGGCGGGGCCCGGCGGGCGGGCGCTCGAGTTCCTCGCGACGGCCCCGATCGCGATCCCCGGCATCGTGCTGGGCGTGGGGCTGTTCCTTGCCTATACGCGCGGGCCCGTCGTGCTCTACGGCACGCTGTGGATCCTGTTCTTCGCGTTCCTGACGATCGAGATGCCGGCCGCCTTCCAGCAGATGCGCGCCTCGTTCCGCGGGCTGCATCCCGAGCTGGAGGAAGCCTCGCGCATCCTGGGTGCCGACCGGCTCGCCACCTTGCGCCGGATCACGGCACCGCTGCTGAAGAGCGGCGTGATCGCCGGCTGGTGCCTGATCTTCATCGGCGTCGTGCGCGAGCTTTCGGCCGCCGTGATGCTGTCCTCGTCGAACACGAAGGTCCTGTCGGTCGTCATCTTCGACCTCAATGAAAGCGGCAATCTCGGCGCCATCGCGGTCATCGGCATCACGATGCTCTTCGTGACGTTCGCGGTCGTCGGGTTCGCCAACTGGGTTTCGGGCGTCGGTGCGGGCCCCCGCCTGCGTGCCGGCTGAACCGCTAGGGAGGAAAAGACCATGTCTCCAGAATTCCGGATCGCCGCGATGGCGCTGGCACTCGTACTTGGCTCGGGTGCCGGGCACGCGCAGACGAAATATCCCGTCTCGCCGGTCAACCTCGTCACGCATTCGAGCCCCGGCGGGGGCAGCGACGTGTTCCTGCGCGAGCTCGTCAAGCACCTGACGCCGGTGATGGGTACGAACTTCGCGATCGACAACGTGCGCGGCGGCAGCGGTGCCGCCGCGGTCGCAAAGGTCGCGAAAGCCGCACCCAACGGCGGCACGTTCTATGCGACGACGCCGACCTATATCCAGACCTCGCTGCTGTCGAAGCCGGAGATCGGCTATGACGGCCTCGACCCGATCGTCGTCGTCTTCCTCGATCCCGAGGTGATCTATACGCGCGCGGAAAGCCCGTTCCGCTCGCTGTCCGACGCGCTCGCCTACGCCAAGGCGAACCCGGGCCGCGCCAAGTGGGGGGCCGCCAATCCGGCCTCGCTGGAGCGCATCGCGCTCGAACGGATCAAGAAGGCGGTCGGCGTCCAGGCTGCCGTCGTCAGCCACGAGGGCGGCGGCGACCTGATGATCAACGTGCTCAACGGCACGCTCGATTTCGGCATCGGCGAGATCCAGGAGATCCGCGCCCAGCTCGACGCCGGCAAGGTGCGCCTGCTCGGCGTGATGACCGACAGGCGCCTGCCCGATTTCCCCGACCTTGCCACCGCGCGCGAGCAGGGCACGGACGTCGTCGTGACCAAGTTCCGCGGTCTCGCGGGCCCGAAGGGCATTCCCGACGCGATCGCGGCCCAGTGGGAACAGGCCGTGCGACAGGTCCTCGCGTCGGACGCCTTCAAGAAGGAATACATGAAGGAAAGCCTCGTGCCGATCCCGATGGGCCGCGTCGAAGCGCGCGCCTTCACGGCGAGATTCGCCGAAGAGGTCACGGCGACGCTGCGCGAACTCGGCGTGATCAAATGAGGCTGTCGAGCGAAACGGTGCTTGGAATCCTCGCCGTCGCAGTTGCCGGCGGCTACTACGCGGAATCGACCCAGATCCAGCAGAGTCTCCTCGCCGATGCGGTCGGTGCCGACGGCGTGCCGCGGATGCTCGCCTACGGCATGGGTGCGACGGGCCTGATCCTCGCCGGACGAAGCCTGCTGCGCCCGCCGGTCGAGGCCGACGACGACGGGCCGCCCGACGCGTATCGCCGGGCCGCCGGCCTGCTGGCGATCCTGATCGTCTATCTCGTCGCGGTGCCGTGGATCGGCTACTCGGCCAGCATCGCCGCGTTGATCGCGGCGGTCTCGTGGTACGCGGGCGCCAGGCCCGGCGTCACGATGGCCGCGGCCGCCGTCGGCGGTGCCGCACTTTTCTGGTTCATGTTCACGTGGCTGCTCGGCATTCCGATGCCGTCGGGGATTTTCTGATGGGCATCGGAACGCTGGTCGCCTCGCTTGGCGGCGTGATCTGGGGCATCTTCGGCGGTGCCTTGCCGGGCATTTCGCCGTCCATCGCGATGGCGCTGCTGCTGCCCTTCACCTACGGGATGGAGCCGGTCACCGCGATCGTGCTGCTCGCCTCGGTCTATGTCGGGGCGGAATATGGCGGATCGATCCCGGCGATCCTGATCCGCACGCCGGGTACCAACTCGGCCGCCGCGACCACGCTCGACGGCTACGAGATGGCCAAGCAGGGCCGGGCCGGCGAAGCGCTCGGCATCTCGCTGATGTGCGGGCTGGTCGGCGGGCTGTTCGGGCTTCTGGTCCTCGTCGTCGCCACCGAACCGCTGGCGAAGGTCGCACTCGCCTTCACCCCACCGGCCTATTGCGCGCTCGGCATCCTCGGCCTGTCGGTCATCGCCAGCCTTTCGAGCGGTTCGCTGCTGAAAGGCCTGATCGCCGCCTTCTTCGGGCTGATGGTCGCGACCGTGGGTACGGATCCGGTTTCCGGCGTGTCGCGCTTCACGTTCGGCAGTCCCGACCTGCTGGGCGGCATCCGGCCGATCCTCGTGATGGTTGGGCTGTTCGCGGTGGGCGAGATGCTGGAGCAGATTTCGGCCCCGGCCTGGGCGAAGGCGGACGCGCGCGACACGCGGCTCAAGCTGCCGGACCTCGCGATGTGGAAGCGGCTGTGGAAGACGCAGGTCATCGGCTGCTCGATCGGCACGCTCGAAGGCGTGACGCCCGGAGCCGGCGGCACGATCGCCGCCTTCATGGCGTACAACGAGGCGAAGCGCTGGTCCGACCATCCCGAGGAATTCGGCAAGGGCTCGGTCGAGGGTGTGGCTGCCCCCGAATGCGCCAACAACGTCGTCACGGCGACCGCACTCGTCCCGCTGCTCAGCCTCGGCATTCCCGGTTCGAACTCGGCGGCCGTCCTGCTCGGCGGCTTCATGATCCACGGCCTGATGCCGGGACCGCTGCTGTTCGAGAAAGTGCCCGACATCGTCTACGGCCTCTATGGCGGGTTGCTCGCGGCGAACATCTTCATGGTGCTTGTCGGGCTCGTGATCCTCTCGCCGTGCATCTGGCTGGTGAACCGGCCCAAGCCCTATCTGATCGCTTTCATCCTGGCACTCGTGTGCACGGGCGTGTTCGCGATCGACCAGAGCCTTTTCGATCTCGGCCTCGTGCTGGGGGCGGGGGTGGTCGGCTACGCGATGCGCCGGTTCGGCGTGCCGGTCCTGCCGATGGTGCTGGGCGTGGTGCTCGGCTTCCTCGTCGAATCCAACTATCGCCGCAGTCTCGTCCTGTCGGGCGGGGACCACGGCATCTTCGTGCACGATCCGGTCGCGGTCGGCCTGCTTGCGGGTGCGATCCTCCTGACCGGCTATTCGCTGATCCGGGAGCTGAGACAGAAATGACGATCGCCGAATCCCTCGTCGAATCCTGCCTTGCCGCGAAGCCCACGCCGGCCGTCGCGGCGATGGCGCAGAAGCTGCTGACCGACATCGCCGGCATCTGCGTGGCCGCGCGCGAGACCGATTTCCTGGCCGCCGCGCGCGCCGGGGTGGACGAGGGCGGGACCTGCACGACCATCGGCCTGCCGGGCCGCTTCACGGCCGCCGATGCCGCGATGCTCAACGGGGTCGCCGCCCACGGCGAGGATTTCGACGACACGTTCGAAGGTGGCCCGGTGCATGCCGGTGCGGTGATCCTGCCGGCGGTGCTGGCGACGGCCGAACGCCACGGCGTGTCGGGCCGCACGGCGATGCGCGCGGTCGTCATCGGCACCGAGATCACGTGCCGCCTGTCGGTCGTCGTGCCCAAGGCCACGCACAAGGCCGGCTTCCATCCGACCGCGATCTTCGGCGCCATCGGGGCGGCCGCCGCGGCAGGTACCGTCCTCGGCCTCACCAGGGTGCAGATGGTCGACGCACTCGGGATTGCCGGCAGCATGGCCTCGGGCATCATCGAATATCTTGCCGAAGGGACCTGGACCAAGCGCCTGCATCCGGGCTGGGCCGCACAGAGCGGCTATCGCGCGGCCCGCCTTGCCGCCGGCGGCTTCTCGGGCCCGCGCACGCTGTTCGAGGGCACGCACGGCCTGTTCCACGGCTTCGCGCACAAGATCCCGACCGACTGGTCGGGGCTGCTCGACGGCTTCGGCAAGCAGTGGGTGAGCGAGACGATCGCGTTCAAGCCCTATGCCTGCGGCACGATGATCCATCCCTATATCGACTGCGCGCGCCGTCTGGCCGCACGCGGATTGGACCTCTCGAAGATCGTGTCGATCGAATGCGAGACGTCCGAGGGCATCCTGCATCGCCTGTGGGAGCCGCTGGAAGCCAAGCGCAATCCGCCCAACGGCTACGCGGCGAAGTTCAGCATCCCCTACGGGATCGCGGCGGGGCTGGTGCTCGACCAGGGCGGGCTTGCCGCTTTTGCCGAGGCGCAGGTCGCCGATCCGCTCCTGCGCGAGATCGCGCGCAAGGTGGGCTATGTCGTCGATCCGGCCAATCCGTATCCCAGGCAGTTCACCGGGCACGTCAAGATCGCGCTTGCCGACGGCAGCGTGGTCGAGGAGCGCCAGCCGCATTTCCGCGGCGGGTCGAGCGAGCCGCTGACCGGAACCGAGATCGTCGAGAAATTCCGCCTCAACTGCCGGCACGGCGGCTGGGCGGATGCGCGCGCGGCCCGCCTGCTGGCCTTCGCCGAGACCGTCTTCGGGTCCGACGCACCCGTATCCCTTTCCGAATTCGGAGGCTGAACCATGGCTGAACTCAAGGGGCGCGTGGCGCTCGTCACGGGGGCGGGGCGCAATATCGGCCGTGCCATCGCCCTGGAACTTGCCGCCGCCGGTGCGAAGGTCGTCGTCAACGCGCGGACCAACCGGGCCGAGGCCGAGGCGGTCGCCGCCGAGATCGGCCCCGATGCGATGGTCGCGATGGCCGACGTGACCGACCGCTCGGCCGTCGACGCGATGGTGGCGGCCACGCTGAAGAGCTTCGGCCGGCTCGACATCCTCGTCAACAACGCCGCCGTGCGCGGCGAGAAGCCGTTCGAGACGCTGGACTACGCGACCTGGCGCAACGTGCTGGGGATCTGCCTCGACGGTGCTTTCAACTGCACGCAGGCCGCACTTGTGGCGCTGAAGGCGAGCGGTGCCGGCGCGGTCGTCAATATCGGCGGGCTCACGGCGCACACGGGTGCCGCCGAACGCGTGCATGTCGTCACCGCGAAGGCCGGGCTCGTCGGGTTTACCCGGGCGCTTGCCCACGACCTTGCGGCCTTCAACATCACGGTCAACAACGTCGCACCCGGCATGATGGATACGGTGCGCGGTGCGTCGGCCGGGCGCCAGCAGCCCAAGCATCACGCCACGCACAGCACGCTGCTGGGAAGGCGCGGCCGGCCGGACGAGATCGGCGGTGCCGTGCGCTGGCTCGCGGGCCCCGGCGGGCGCTACGTGACCGGGCAGGTCATCCATCTCAACGGCGGCACCTATCTGGGCGGCTAGATGACCGATCGCCTGCGCGTCGCCCACTGCTCGGACATCCATCTCGGCGCCAACGGCGCCGTCGCGGCGCGATTTGCCCGTGCGCTCGACGCGATCGGCCGGCAGCGGCCGGACCTGCTGCTGCTTGCCGGCGACCTGTTCGACGCCAACAGCGTTGCCGACGAGACGGTCGTCCGGGCGATGGAGGCGCTGGGCGCACTGGCGTTCCCGGTCGCGATGATCCCGGGCAACCACGACTGCATGGCCGACGGTGCCGTCTTCCGGCGCCACGATTTCGGCCGGATCGCCAACGTCACGTTGCTGGCCGACGAAGCGGGGAGCCGCGCGACGCTGCCCGAACTCGGCGTCAGCGTCTGGGGCAAGGGCATGGTCGAGCATTCGCCGGATTTCCGGCCGCTCGCCGGAAGCCCGGCGCGGCCCGATAGCTGCCGCTGGCATCTCGGCCTCGCGCACGGGCTGTTCGTGCCGCGCGGCGAGACGAGCGAACGCGCCTCTCAGATCCGCATGGAAGAGATCGAATCGGCCGGCTTCGACTATCTCGCATTGGGCCATCATCACGCCGCGATGGAGCTCGTCACGCCGCGGGCCGTGGCGGCGTATTCAGGCTCGCCGACCGACGATGTCGGACGCGGGGCGACCTATGCGCTGGTCGATCTTGCCGCCGGGCGTGCACCGGAACTGTCGATCCGCTGCGTCGACTGATCCGTATTTTGTGTATCGACGGCGCAATGCGCCGACATACGATTTGCGTCCTTAAATCATGCGGTGCGCGTTGCTAGTCTCCCGGAATCGGGCGCGGGCGAGTCCCCCGGCCGAGCGAGGAGAGAAGCATGAGCGCCACCGCCGCCGCGATCCGTGCTGCAGCCCTCGCGACCTTGATGCTGGTGTCGGGCGGAAGCGCCGTCGCCCAGGAGGTCAGCGCCCAAGGCTCGACCGAGATCACGTTCAACCTGATGCTGCCGCGCAAGGCCGACATCGAACGGCTGTCCGGACAGTCGCTGCGGATCGTCTCGAGCAGCAGCTCGCGCGGCCTTGCGGCCCTCGTAGTCGGAAGTGCGGACATAGCCCTCCTCGCCGAGCCGCTGTTCGACATGATCGGCGATGCCCTCAAGGTGGCACCGGGCTCGATCGACGCAAGCAAGCTCGAGGAATTCCACATCGCGAACGGCGAGATCCACATCATCGCCAATGCCGCGAACCCGGTGGCCCGGCTCGACGACCGGCAGGTCGCCGCGATCTTCAGCGGTGCCGTTTCCGACTGGCGCGCGTTCGGCGGGCCGGCGGTGCCGATCCTCGTCGTGACCGACCCGACCTGCTCGCCGCACGGACTGCTGCAGAAGAGCTTCGGTTTCGCGATGTCGCCGCGCGCGCGAGCGGTCCAGAACGCGATGCAGACGGCACAGATCGTGGCGCAGATTCCCGGCGCGATCAGCTATTTCAGCGCGGAAGTCCCGCTCGCGGACCGCGACAGGGTGAAGATCATCGCGACTGACACGCGCGTGCTGATGGGCTTCCGCCTTGCCATCCGCAAGGACGCATCGTCCGGCGTGCGCCGCGTCGTCGATGCGGCGCGGCAGCTCGGCGGGCCCTACTAGTTAGTCCCGGCAGAGATTTGTAGTGCATGCGGAGCTAGGTCACTGACACATCGTCCGTGCTTCGCATCGCCTCGACAATATGTAGCGCTTGGGTTGAGCGAGTGAAGTCGAAATACAATCTTTGCTCTTAAAGTTTTAACACATCCGCTTTAGGTTCGTCGCGGCTTCATTTTGGCCGATCCAATTCAGGAGAGTCGCATGCAATGCAAGTCCCGGAAGATCTCCGTTCGCATGCTGGCATTTTTCGCCGGATTATCGCTTCTGGCGGGCGCGACCGGTGCGCACGCACAGGAAGTGAACATTCAGGGCGCCACGACGGTCTCGTTCGGGCTCATGCTGCCCAAGAAGGCCGATATCGAGAAGATTTCCGGCCAGTCGCTCAAGATCCTGCCGAGCAGCACCTCGCGCGGGCTGCAGGCGCTCGTCGCCGGAAATGCCGACATCGCCATGCTCGCGGAGCCGCTGGACGATGCCGTCGCCAGCGCGCTGAAGGCCGCACCCGGCTCGGTGGATGCGAGCAAGCTCGAGGGATTTCATGTCGCGAACGCCGAGATCCAGATCATCGTCAACGCCGCCAACGCGGTCGCGAAGCTCACCGACCAGCAGGTCGCAGGGCTCCTCGGCGGCAAGATCGCCAACTGGAAGGAAGTCGGCGGCGCCGACGCGCCCGTGCTTGTCGTCACCGAGCCGACAAGCGCCCCGCATCATCTGCTGCAGAACCTGTTCAAGTTCACCATGTCGCCGACGGCCCGGCCGGTCCAGAACGCGTCGCAGACCGCCCAGGTCGTCGCGCAGGTTCCCGGTGCCGTGAGCTATCTGAGCACCGCACACCAGGTTCCCGACCGGGAGAAAGTCAAAGTCCTCGCGACCGATACGAAAGTGCCGCTGGAACTCTATATCGCGATCCGCAAGGACGCTCCGGCGGGCGTTCGCAAGGTCGTGGATGCGGCAAAGCAGGTCAGCGGACTGAAATAGGCCTGCTCCGATCCGATCGACCCGAGGTCAAAGCACCATGACGCGCATCAGCACCAAGGTTTCGGCAGGATTGCTCGCGATTGCGTTGATCGCCGTTCTGCTCTCGGGTGGGACGGGTCTCAACGTCGTACGGCTGGCCGACCAGGTCGCCGTGGCGGTCAAGCGGACAATGCTCAGCGAGGGGGCGGCATCCGAAGCGCGAACCGCTCTCGAAAGGCAGGTCGCCGCCGTCGGACGAATGCCGTCGGAACTCGATCTTGCGAAGATCGGCACGCTGTGGACCGATTTCGAGAAGGACGATCGCATCTTTCAGGGCGAACTCGACCAGCTCTCCGGGATCGCGTCGGGCGATGTCGAACGCGCGGAAGTGGCGCGCGTCCGCGCCTCGCTCGAAAAGCTGCGCACGGCGAGCCGCGTGGTGAACGATGCCGCGAAAAGCTTCTCGCAGATCACGGCTGTCGAAGTCATCGAGCGTGACGTCAACCCGGCCGCCGACGCGATCCGCGCCGGGCTCAAGGCGATCCGCGAACGCAGCGCTTCCGCCGCCGCCGCCGTCCTGACCGACGTTGCCGGCCTCGGGGCGACGATCCTGCTGTCGCTCGGCGCCACGGTCCTGCTGATGGGATTGGGAACGACGCTGGTCACCTTCGCGATCCAGCGGACGGTCGTCCGGCCGCTGCGCGAGGTCACGCGCGCGTTGAGCGATGTCGCGCACGGCAAAGTCGGCGTCGCGATCCCGCACGCCGACCGCGCGGGCGACATCGGGGAGATCGCGCAGGCCGTCGTGGCGTTCCGCCGGCAGGCGGAGGAGCGCACGAATCTCCTCTCGCAGGCGGCCGAACGCGATCGCCTTGCCGAACTGGCACGGCGCAAGGCGATCGCCGACATGGCGCTGGCCGTGGAAACGGACGCCCGCGTCGTCGTCGCCCGCGTCGAGGAGAAGACGCGCGAGATGGCCAGCGCGGTCGAAGGGCTCCAGGGGGCGCTCCGGCGGGTCAGCGGCGACGCGGAAATCGCCGCCGGTGCCGCCAAGACTTCGCTCGGCGTCGCCCAGACCGTCGCCGCGGCTTCGTCCCAGCTGTCCCATTCGATCCAGGAGATCGAACGGCAGGTCAACGACCAGCGCCGCGTGGCGTCGGACGCCCAGAACATGGTCGGCAAGGCGGTGACGACCATGGACGGCCTGAGCAAGGCGACGGACCGCATCCGCTCCGTCGTCGACGACATCACGGGCATTGCCGCACAGACCAGCCTTCTGGCGCTGAACGCGGCGATCGAGGCGGCGCGCGCCGGCGAGGCCGGGCGCGGCTTCGCGATCGTCGCCGGCGAGGTGAAGAGCCTTGCCGGCCAGACCGCGCGCCTGACGGGCGACATCCGCGCGCAGGTGGAAAGCGTACTCGGCGCCACGCAGGAGACGGTGCGGTCGATCGGCGACGTCCGCTCGGTCATCGATCACATCACGAAGATCACGCACGTGATTGCGGACTCGGTCGGCCAGCAGAGCGCCGCGACGCGGGAGATCTCGCAGAGCGTGGTCCAGTCCTCCGAGACTTCCCAGCAGGTGACCGAGCGGATCACCGGCGTTTCCAACGAGGCGGAGGCATCGCGTTCGCTGTCGTCGACGGTCGGAAGCCTCGCGGGCGATCTCGACGGAACGGTCCAGGGCCTGCAGGAACGGATCGTCGGCATCGTGCGCGCCGTCGCCGACGACAAGGGGAGTGCGCGCGCCGCCGCCGGCTAGCGCCCGGCCGTGCGCGCGATCAGTTCGCCCAGTGCGTGCTTCTGCTTTCCGGCGGCGTCGAAATTGCCGGGCGACAGCCAGGTCTCGAACGCTTCCTTGCGCGCGGGCCATTCCCGGTCGAGCATCGAGTACCAGGCCGTGTCGCGGTTGCGGCCCTTGACGATCATGTGCTGGCGGAACAGCCCCTCGAACGAGAAGCCGAGGCGCTGGGCCGTGCGCTTGGAGGGCTCGTTGAGGTCGTTGCACTTCCACTCGTAGCGCCGGTAGCCCAGCGTGTCGAACACGTGGCGCATGATCAGGAACTGCGCCTCGGTCGAGGCGGGCGTACGCTGGAGGGCGGGCGTGTGCAGGATCGAGCCCACCTCGATGACGCGGTGGGTGCGGTCGATGCGCATCAGCGACAGCCAGCCGATCGCGCGGTCGTCGAGGTCGGCGATCGCCCAATAGACCGGATCGGTCGTGCCCGACGCGATCTTGGCGACGTGCGCGTCGAACTCCGCCTTGACCGGATAGGGACCGGTGAAGAGATAGGCCCACTGCGATTCCGCCTCCGGCCCGTGGCTCAGCGCGTAGAGACCGTCGGTATCGCGTGCCGGATCGAGGGCGCGCAGGCGGCAGTGCCGGCCTTCGATGACGCAGTGGACGGGCTGCGGGGCGGCATGGGTCGCGACGGGCGGCCCAAACGTGGGACTCATGGGCGGCGTTCCTTGCTGCGGAAGAAATCGTTGAGGCTGGCGAAGGGCTCGGCTTCGCGCAGCGGCTCGAAGCTGCCGGTCTCGCGCAGCGCGCGCGCGGCCTTGAGGAACCCGCCCCACGCCGCGCGCGCGAAGGCCGAGCCGACACTGATCCGGCGCACGCCCAGGGCCGCGATCTCGTCGACCGTCAGGCCGATGGGCGAGGAGACGAGCAGGTTGACGGGCTTGGGCCCGGCAAGCGCCACCAGGTCGGCGATCTCCGCTTTGGTCTTGAGCCCCGGCACATAGAGCACGTCGGCGCCGGCGGCGGCGAAGGCGGGCATGCGCCGCGCGATCTCGGCACGCGCGTCTTTGTGGCCGACAAGCAGCCCTTCGCAGCGCGCCGTCAGCAGCACGCCGGTTCCTTTGAGGGCGGCGGCAGCGGCGGCCACGCGCTCGACTGCGACTTCGAAGGGGAACAGCGGCTCGGCCTTGTCGCCGGTCGCGTCCTCGATCGACAGGCCCGCCACGCCCGTTTCCGCGCAGCGCCGGACATTGTGCATCAGCCCGTCGATGTCGCGCGCATAGCCGGATTCGAAGTCGGCATTCACGGGCAGCGCCGTCGCCGCGACGATCTCGGCGATGTGCGCAAGTTCCGCTGCACAAGGTACGGCCCAGTCCATGTCGGGCTTGCCTTGCGAGAACGAGAAGCCCGACGACGTCGTGGCGAGCGCGGGATAACCCAGATGCTCGAGCATCATCGCCGAGCCGATGTCCCACGGGTTCGGGATGACGAAGCAGCCCTGCCGGTGCAGTTCGGCGAAACGCTGCCGCCGTTCCGCGTACTGTGGAGCGCTCATCGCGTGCCTCCGAATGCCGCGTAGGGACCGGGATCGAAGAAGCCCGTACCCGCGACATAGCAGCGGCCGGGGCGCATGTCGGGCGGCGGGCCGGCCTCGTGCGCGCCGTCGAAGGTGAGCTCGAGCTGCACGCCCGACGGGTCGTAGACGAAGAGCTGCCAGAGCGTCGTGCCCGGGACGAGGAACTCGCGCCAGGGCAGGCCGCGCCGTTCGAAGGCGGCGCGGAATTCATGATAGCCGTGGGCGGCGATCGAGACATGGTCGATGGCGGAAGTACCCGACGGCGCCCTGCCGTCGGCCCCCAAGGCGGGCCCGCCGGCATAGATATGGATGATCGCCGAGCCCGCCGCACCCGGCGTGGCGAGCCAGGCGCCCGGATAGCCGAAATCGGGGCGCGCGACCTTTTTCAGGCCGAGCAGTTCGGTATAGAAGCGCTCGGTGGCGGCAAGATCGTTGGTCTTGATCGCGATGTGGAAAAGGCCGGAGATCAGCATTTGCGCAGCTTGGCATGCGCGCCGGGCGATGGCAAAACGGGAACATGTACGCAGACATCGAGTCGGCACTTTCCCGCCTGAAGGCCGTTTTCGGGTTCGACGGATTCCGCCCGGGACAGGGCGAGGTCGTGGGTGCCGTGCTCGCGGGCGAGAACGTGCTCGCGGTGATGCCGACGGGCTCGGGCAAGTCGCTGTGCTTCCAGCTGCCCGCATTGCTGCGCGGCGGCCTCACGGTCGTGGTCTCGCCGCTGATCGCCCTGATGCGCGACCAGGTCGGCCAGCTGCGCGAATACGGGATCGAGGCGGCGAGCCTCAATTCCTCGAACGACGCCGCCGCCAACGCCGCCGTGCGCCGGTCGATCCGCGACGAGAAGCTGCGCCTTCTCTATGTCGCACCCGAACGGCTCGTGCGCGAGGACACGCTGGACCTGCTGGGCGAAGCGCACGTCACGCTGCTCGCCATCGACGAGGCGCACTGCGTCTCGCAATGGGGCCACGATTTCAGGCCGGAATATCTGGCACTCGGCCGCATAAGGCGCGATCTGGGCGACGTGCAGACGATCGCCCTGACGGCCACGGCCGACGCGCCCACGCGCAAGGACATCGAGGAGAAGCTCTTCTCGGTTCCCCCACGCGTCTTCGTGCGCTCGTTCGACCGGCCGAATTTGCGCCTGGCGATGCGCCCCAAGGCCAACGCGCGCAAGCAGGTCGAACGCTTCCTCGAGACGCGCAAGGGCCAGAGCGGCATCGTCTATTGCAGCTCGCGCAAGCGCACCGAGGAGCTTGCGGAAGCGCTGGGCAAGGCGGGCGTGCGCGCGTTGCCCTATCACGCCGGGCTTGATGGTGCCGTGCGCAGCGCCAACCAGGACGCGTTCCTGCAGGAAGACGGCATCGTCATGTGCGCGACGGTCGCCTTCGGCATGGGCATCGACAAGCCCGACGTGCGTTTCGTCGTGCACGCCGACCTGCCCTCGAACGTCGAGAGCTATTACCAGGAGATCGGGCGTGCGGGCCGCGACGGCCTGCCGGCCGACACGCTGACGCTGTTCGGTCTCGACGACATGCGCCTGCGCCGGCTGCAGATCGAGCAGGGCGAGGCGTCGGACGAGCGCAAGCGCATCGAGCGCCAGCGCTTCAACGCGCTGGTGGCGCTGTGCGAAGCGCCGCGCTGCCGGCGGCAGACGCTGCTTGCCTATTTCGGCGAGGCGTCGGAGCCGTGCGGCAACTGCGACCTGTGCCAGGACGGCGTCGAGACCGTCGACGGCACGACCGACGCGCGCAAGGCGATGTCGGCGATCCTGCGCACGGGCGAGCGTTTCGGCACCGAGCATCTCGTCGCGATCCTGACGGGCCAGACCGGCGACGCGATGGGCCGGTACGGCCACGACAAGCTGCCGACCTTCGGCGTGGGCAAGGACCGCACGCCGGGCGAGTGGCGCTCGATCTTCCGCCAGATGTACGCGTCGGGGCTGATCGCGCTCGACATCGTCGGGCACGGTTCGTGGTCGGTGACCGATGCGGGCCGTGCCGTCCTGCGCGACGAGGCGAAGTTCGACGTGCGCAAGGACGCGCTGTGGGCCGAGAAGGCGGAGAAGAAATCCGCGCGCGGCAAGCGCGCGAGCGTGGCGGCGGCACCGGAGAACGCCGATCTGCTGTCCGCGCTCAAGGCGCTGCGCACGCGCATCGCCAAGCAGATCCGCCAGCCCGCCTATGTCGTGTTCGCCGACCGCACGCTGATCGAGATGGCCGAGATCGGCCCGAAGAATCTCGACGACATGCGCCTCGTGCACGGGGTGGGTGCGGCGAAGCTCGAACGCTACGGCAGCGCCTTCCTCGAGATCGTGCGCGCGCACCGCGCCTGAGGCGTCAGTTCAGCGCGCTTGGGCCCGCATCGCCCTTCGATTTATAAATACCATCAACCAATCCGCCGAAGGCGCGCCTGACGTCCGGGTGGTCGACCGGGCCGTTCTCGGAATCGGGCAGCAGGTTCTGCTCGCTGACATAGGCCTGGTAGGGGCCCTGCTCGGCGTTGACCGCGTAGAGATGGTAGAAGGGCTGGTCCTTGCGCGGGCGCACCGAAGGCGGGATCGAGCGGTACCATTCCTCGGTGTTCGCGAAGACCGGATCGACGTCGTAGACCACGCCGCGGAACTCGAAGATGCGGTGCCGCACGATTTCGCCGATCCGGAATTTCGCTTCGCGCATCGCCATGGGGGCTCTCAGGCGAAATTCGCCTTGGTGAGGTTGCGCAGCGCGAGATTCACCGACGAACGCATGGCGCTCTCGTCGGCGGGAGCGACCCACACGCGCACGCCCAGCGTCACGCTGTCGGCCGAATACTTGGTCACGACCGCTTCGGCCGCGGGCGACTTCAGTGCCCGCGGATCGCCCGCGACGGCCGACACGACGCGCGCGCACGCCGCCTCGACATCGACCGCGTCGGGAACCGCCACCTCGAAGTCGAGCCGCTTCATCTGGTACTTGGAATGGTTGGTCACCTTGTCGCCCCAGATCTTGCCGTTGGGGACGAGCACCTGGATGTTGTCGTCGGTGCGGATGTCGGTGACGAAGAGGTCGATCGCCTCGACCTTGCCGACGGTCCCGCCCGCCTCGATGCGGTCGCCCACGCGGTAGGGGCGGAAGGCGAGCAGCATCACGCCCGCCGCGACGTTGGAGAGGGTGCCCTGCAGGGCGAGGCCGACGGCCAGGCCCGCGGCACCGAAGATCGCGATCAGGCTCGCGGTCTGCACGCCGAACTGCGAGAGGGCGGCGAGCACCACGACCGTCAGCACCATGTAGCGGGCGAGCGAGGCAAGGAAGCGCGCGAGCGTGAGTTCGACGCGGCCGACCTTCTCCAGCGTCGTCGCCACCGCGTGCTGGACGAAGCCCGCGGCCCACGAACCGATCACGAGGATGGCGATCCCGGCCACGAAAGGCGGCCCGTAGAGGAACAGCAGTTCCTTGAGTTGCTGGACGATTTCCATGTGCTTCAGGTCCCCTCGGATCGAATTCTCATCCCATGACGGGAATCGGCAAATCGGATAGACTCTTGTCCATGGCCGCACCAGCGAAATCCATGCCGCCGCCCAGAGGCGGGTCGGGCAAGCCGTCGGCCGCCATGGGCAGGGGCAGATCCGGCCCCGGCGCCAAGGGCAAGTCCGAGGCGGACGAGCAGCAGGAAGCCGCGGCCGCCGCCGCACAGGCTGCCGCCGCCGCGCGGCTGGCGCGCCTGCGCCTGATCGTCTTCTCGGCCCTCGGTGTGGCGATGCTCGGCACGCTGGGAACGGCGAGCTGGGTGATGTTCTTCAAGGAGCCCGAGCACCCGCTGGTCGACATCCCGCCGCCCGAGCCCGCCCCGCCGCGGCCGACCGGCCCGGTCATCCGCCAGGGCGATCTCAGCGACGAGCTGTGGCGCCGGATGGGCGTGCGCCCGCAGGGCGAATAGCACGCGTTCCATCGCCGGTCAGCGCAGGCTGCGCCAGAAGCCGAGGCCCAGGAGCCACGCGGTCGCGGCGAGCCACGCGACCATCAGCCAGTCCGGCCGTGCGGGCGAGATCCAGACCAGGGCGCCCGACGCGAGGCCCCACACGGCCGCACTGGCGAGCGTCACGACGCGGAAGTCGCGCACGCGCAGCGGATGGATCGCCTTGATCTTGGTGAAGCTGAGCGCACCCAGCACCGCGACCGCGACGAGGTTCACGAGCGGATCGGTCTCGAGCACGAACATGTAGAGCGCCACGACGTTCCAGATCGCCGGGAAGCCGACGAAGTAGTTGTCGTGCGTCTTGAGGTCGAGATTGGCGAAGATGTAGAGCGAGCTGAACAGGATCCAGCCGGCCGCCGCCGCCGCCAGCCAGCCGTCGCCCAGATAGGCGAACTGCCAGAGCAGGACGGCGGGCACGACGACATAGGTGAGATAGTCGACGACGAGGTCGAGCAGGGCGCCGTCGAAGCGCGGCAGGCGGTTGGCGACGTCGAGCTTGCGCGCGACCGGACCGTCAATACCATCCACGATCAGGGCGAGGCCGAGCCACAATAGCGCCTTGCGCGCGTCGCCCTCGATGACGGCGAAGAGGGCGAGCAGCCCGATCACGGCGCCCGACGCCGTCAGCGCGTGGACGGCCCACGCCGCACCCCGGACCGCCTTCTCCGGCGGATGCCTGACCGCATCGACGATCTTCAGGGGCATGTGGCGCACGGCCGCGTCCTCTACTGGGCGGTCCAGCCGCCGTCGATCGAGAACGACGTGCCGCGGATCTGGTCGGCCGCGGGCGAGCACAGGAAGGCGGCAAGCCCGCCGATCTGCTCGGGCGTGGCGAATTCCTTCGAGGGCTGCTTTTCGGAAAGCAGGTCGATCTTCGCGGCCTCGCCCGAAATGCCCTTGCGCGCGGCGAGCGCGTCGATCTGCTTTTGCACCAGCGGCGTGAGCACCCAGCCCGGGCAGATCGAGTTGGCGGTCACGCCCGTCGTCGCGGTTTCCAGCGCCACCACCTTGGTGAGGCCGATGAGCCCGTGCTTGGAGGCGACATAGGCCGCCTTCTCGACCGAGGCGACGAGGCCGTGCGCGGAGGCGATGTTGATGATGCGGCCCCAGTTGCGCTTCTTCATGCCGGGCAGGGAAGCGCGGATCGCCTGGAAGCAGGAGGAGAGGTTGAGCTGGATGACCTTGTCCCACATCTCGAGCGGGAACTGCTCGACCGGGGCGACGTGCTGCATGCCGGCGTTGTTGACGAGGATGTCGACGCTCCCCAGCTCGGCCTCGCACGCGGCGACCATGGCGGCGACGGCCTCGGGCTTGGTGAGGTCGGCCGCGGAATAGGCGACCTTGACGCCGCCCGCGGCGATCTCCTTGCGCAGGGCGTCGATCGCGGCGGCCTCGCCGAAACCGTTGAGCATGACGTCGGCACCCTGTGCGGCGAGGGCGCGCGCGATGCCGAGGCCGATGCCGCTGGTGGAACCCGTCACGAGTGCCGCTTTGCCCTTGAGTGTCATTTACGCCTCGTCCGCTGGAAACCGTTGAGACTTTGTAGCGCTTGTCCGCCCGCTAGGCCAGAATGAGCGTCGCGATGACGCAGACCGAAGCCCTTCTCGTGGTCCTGGCCGGCTGGCTGCTGCCGCTCGTGCACGTGACGTTCGCGCGCGGGGCGGGCGGCTGGCGCCCGCCGCCGGGTTCCGGCTGCCCGATCGGCCATCGCGTGGGCTGGCTGGTGCTGGTCCTCCTGCTGGGGCCGCTCGGCTGGCTGATGTTCGTGACGCGCCGTGCCCGGCGCGTCAGCTCTTGAAGAAGGCGGATGCGGCCGAGCGATGCTTGTCCTTGGCGTCGATGGCGGCCTGGGCGCGCGCGATTTCGCCCTGCAGGCGCTCGATATAGGCTTCGAGCTCGGCGATGCCCCAGACCGACAGGTCCTTGGGCTTGACGAGCCTGTTCTTCGGTTCCAGGTCTTCGAATTCCATGTCCCGTCTCCGTCCCCGATGAGGTCTGCGTGAGTCTCCCCCAAACGATGTCCGCCGTCGAGTTGCCCGTTCCCGGCCCCGCCGAAAACCTTGTCCTGGGGACAAGGCCCGTGCCGGCCCTGAAGGAGGGCGAGGTGCTGATCGAGGTGGCGGCCGCGGGCGTCAACCGGCCCGACGTGCTGCAGCGGCTGGGCAAATATCCGCCGCCGCCCGGTGCGCCCGACACGCTGGGGCTGGAGGTGGCGGGCACGGTCGTCGCGTCGGCCCCCGACGTTTCGTGGCCCAAGCCCGGCGAACGCGTGTGCGCACTGGTCGCCGGCGGCGGCTACGCGCAATATGTCGCGGCCCCCGCATTGCAATGCCTGCCGATTCCCAAGGGCTTCAGCGACGTCGAGGCGGCCGCGATCCCCGAGACGTTCTTCACCGTGTGGACGAACGTGTTCGACCGCGGCGGCCTCAAGGAAGGCGAATATTTCCTCGTGCATGGCGGGGCGTCGGGCATCGGCACCACGGCGATCCAGCTGGCGCGCGCGTTCGGCGCGCACGTCATCGCCACGGCCGGGACGGCGGAAAAATGTGCCGCCTGCGTGCGCCTCGGCGCCGAGCGCGCCATCGACTACAAGAAGGAGGATTTTGTCGCCGCCGTGAAGGAATTCACCGGCGGCCACGGCGCCGACCTGATCCTCGACATGGTCGGCGGCGACTATTTCATGCGCAACGTCGAGACCGCGGCCGTGGAAGGGCGCATCGTGCAGATCGCCTTCCTGCGCAGCCCGAAGGTGGAAGCCTCGCTCGACCAGATCATGCGCAAGCGCCTGACCTACACGGGCTCGACGCTGCGCCCGCGCTCGGTGGCGCAGAAGGGCGAGATCGCGCGTTCGCTGCTCGTCAAGGCGTGGCCGCTGCTCGAGGCGGGCAGCGTGCGCCCGCAGATCCACGCGACGTTCCCGCTGGCGCAGGCGTCCAAGGCGCATGCGCTGATGGAGGCCGACACGCATATCGGCAAGATCGTGCTGACGGTCGGAAGGTGAGAGGCAGCGGCCCGCGACGGCGCCGGACGTCGCCCCGCCCGACCCCTTGATCCGGCTGGTATCCGGCCGCGACGCGGTTGCGCCAATGTGCAACCGTAACCTATTTAAGCCTTTGAAGTTATTGAGATGTAACTGCAACGGGCCTTGGGCGTTACGCAACATTTCCGGTCACCTCCGACCGGAAGATACTATCCTAAACTAGGATTAATATCAAGTATCTTGATGCAGCTCACCCGAACGTGAAGTTCGTCTGGTCGAGCTGCGCAAGCAGCGTGTTCGAGAACACGACCTGGTCGAACGCGCCCAGCGACAGCACCACGTCGGCGCCCTGCTGGGTCATCGCACCCTGCACGTCGGCGAAGTCGTGCAGCGCGGTGCCGACGAGGGAAGCGACGTCGCCGCCGCTGCCGGCCGCGAAGTCGAGGATCTGGTCCTGGCCGCCGCCGGCCGCGAAGACGAAGACGTCGCTGCCCGCCCCGCCGGCCAGCGTGTCGTTGCCGCCGCCGCCGTCGAGGATGTTGCCCGCATCGTTGCCGGAGATGTGGTTCGCACCCGCATTGCCCGTCCCGTCGATGCCGTCGGTGCCGGTAAGGACGAGATTCTCGACATTCGCCGACAGCACGAAGCTGACCGAAGCCTCGACCCGGTCGATGCCCGCGGCGACGCCCTCGATCACGCGGATATCCGCTTCGCCGACGATATAGACGTCGTCGCCATAGCCGCCGAACAACGTGTCCGTCCCGCCGCCACCGTCCAGCGTGTCGTTGCCGTCGAGGCCCGAAAGCACGTTGGCCGCCGCGTTGCCGTGCAGCACGTTGTCGAGCAGGTTGCCGGTACCCGAGAGTGCCGCATCGCCGGCAAGGTCGAGCCGCTCGATCGTGTCGGCCAGCGTGTAGCTCGCCGAGGCCAGCACGGTGTCGTAGCCGCCGCCGAGCGCCTCGAACGCGAGGTCGCCCGTCTCGTCGACGATGTAGAAATCGTCGCCAAGGCCGCCATCCATCGCGTCGATCCCCGCCCCGCCGGCGAGCGTGTCCGCCCCGCCGCCGCCGGTCAGCGTGTCGCTGCCCAGGCCCCCGTCGAGGAAATTGGCCGCGTCGTTGCCGGTCACGCGGTTCGCCGCATCGTTGCCCGTCCCGTCGATCGCCGCATTGCCGGTGAGGGTCAGATCCTCGACTTCGGCCCCCAGCGCGTAGCCGACCGACGCCTCGACCCGGTCGGTGCCGGCACCGGCCGTCTCGACCACGCGCGCGCTTGCATCGCCGACGATGAAGACGTCGTCGCCGGTGCCGCCATAGAGCGTGTCCTGCCCGCCGCCGCCGACGAGCGTGTCGTTGCCCGCACCGCCATCCAGCACGTTGGCGGCGGCGTTGCCGACGATCCGGTTGTCCAGCTTGTTGCCGGTCGCGGTGATGACGCCCGCGGGACCCGGTGCGAACGCGAGGGTCGCGGGGGCGATCTCGATATTCTCGATGTTGGCGTCGAGCGTGTAGCTGACCGACGTGATGACCGTGTCGTTGCCTTCGCCAGCGTACTCGATCGCGAAGTCGACGGGATTGTCGACATAGAAGATGTCGTCGCCCGTTCCGCCGTACGCGAGATCAATGCCGGCACCGCCATCCAGCGTGTCGTTGCCGGCGTCGCCATGGATCTCGTCGGTGTCGGCCCCGCCGGCGATCAGGTCGTTGCCGGTGCCGCCATAGATAAGGTCAAGTCCGATACCGCCCTGGAGCACGTCGTCGCCGCTCTGGCCGTCGATTGTGTCGTTGCCGGTCCCGCCATCGATGTAATCGTTGCTCAGCGCCACGCCGCCCGGCCCGGGGTCGCCGCCACCGCGAAGTGTGTCGTCGCCGTCGCCGCCATAGATCGTGTCGGCGCCAAGCCCGCCATCGAGCGTATCGTTGCCGCCGTCGCCGTAGATGACGTCCTCTCCGTTGTTGCCGAAGATCGAGTCGTTGCCGCCAAGGCCCTGGGCATAATCGTTGCCGAACCCGAGATCGATCGTGTCGGCGCCGGCGCCGCCAAGGACCTGATCGTCGTTCTCGTCGGCGAATATCCTGTTGCCGTCATCGCCGCCCGTGATGACGTCGTGGCCGGAACCGCCATGGATCTCGTTGAAGCCGGCCCCGCCATCGATGCGGTCGTCGTAGGAGCCGCCGAAGATCGTGTCGTTGCCGTTGCCGCCGTAAATCTGTTTGTTGCCGAGTTGGCCGCCATCGATGTAATCGTTGCCGTTGCCACCATCGATTGTGTCATAGCCCAAGCCGCCGAAGATCGTGTCGTTGTCCTCGCCGCCGTCGATGTAATCGTTGTCGTTGCCGCCATCGATATAGTCCTGCCCGGTTCCGCCGAAAATCTGGTCGTTGCCAAGGCTGCCAAACAGCGTGTCGTTCCCGCCCAGCCCGCTGATCGTGTCGTCGAACAGGGAGCCGTTGATGAAGTCGGCGTTGTTCGTGCCGGTATAGACGGGCATGGCGTCCTCCTGTCGATCAGGTTTAGCAATCAGAAGTACGCTCACCGTATTAAGAATCTCAAAGGTTGTAAATCGGTTTTTGCAATTGTAGGACGACGCATGTCTGAACGCTGCGGGCATAGACTCGGATTGACTAACCTTTGATTGTTGCTATTATTCTGGTACGCGCAGGAAGCGCATATGTCAAAACGGGAGAACCCGATGTTTGATCCGATCTATACGCGGCCCTACCAGTATCGGCCCAATTCCTTCACCACCGACTACCCGAGAGGGGCGGACGATGCGCGCTCGGTCGCCCCGGATGTGGCAGGCGAGATGGCGCGGCGCGCTTCCGACGTCCGAGCGATGATCGAGACGCGAACCAGATACGAAAAAAATGTCGAAAGATCCAATGCCACTGCAGCGCAGTATCGGGTGGATTACGAAAACCTTAAGACCAAATTCACCGAGAAGTACGGTGCGACCGATCCGGCCGCCCTGCTCGGCGATAGCGACACGGTCGAGCTGAGTGACCGGGCGAAGGAATATCTCGCAGATCTCGGCGCTCTGGAAAGGAAGCGCAACGATGCAGAGTTTCTGACCTGGGCTGCCGATTACTTCGGAACGGGTACCCGGAAAGCCCTCGCCGTCTCCCAGGCGATGGATGACATGGCCGCCGCCGGCTGGGACATGCGGTTTTCGCCGTTGAAGGCGGCGCGGGTCGAGGCGTGGAACAAGTTCGCCGACGCGGGCAACCGCATGGCGAAGAACGGCGCCGAAAATGCCTACAAAAACGACGTGCTCAACACGCAGCTTGCGGCTGTGAAAGCGGGCGCGGTGGCGCTGACGGAGGGGCTGTCGGGTCCCGCGCTGTTCAAGGTCTCGGACGACGGCCGGATCGATTTCAGCGTGGAAGGCCTCTCGCATCTGTCGCCGGACGCGCAGGCGGCGGCCCAGTTGAAGCGGCTGGTCGAGATCATGTCGGTAAGGAACGGCTTCTCGCCGTTGCGCGGTGCCGTCGCCAAGGCGCTCGACCTCCAGAACGCCTACATCGCCAACCACCCCGTCGTCGCCGCCGCGGTGGTCGAACTGCCGTTCTAGCCGGCGCGCGGGAGAACGTCGCGCGAGATCGCCGCCCCGGTCGTGCGTTCGGCGTGCGACAGGTCGAAAGCGGCCTGCGCGTTCAGCCAGAATTCAGCGGACATGCGGAAATAGCGCGCGAGCCGCAATGCCGTGTCGGCGCTGACCGCGCGCGTCCCGTTGAGGATGCCGGTTATCCGGTTCGTCGGCACGCGCAGCGCCGCCGTGGATGCCCGGGACGAGCCCGGGCATGACGGTCATGCGACGCTCGCCGCCGCGATGGCCTCGCGCACCACGCCGAGATCGCCGACATGGTTGGCGAGCAGCAGCACGAGCTTGGCGTTGAGCTTGGCCGACGCGGCCTCGTCGAGGTCGCGATGCGCGTCGACGAGAGCGGCATAGAGCGCGTCGGGATCGGGTGTGGCGGACTCGGTGCGCAGTCTGGTCATCGGTTTTCCTCGCTGGCGGTCGCGCGCCGCATGGCGCCGGCGACCGCATCGGGATCGAAGCGGCGCGCGCGCCAGCAGACATGCTGGTCGGGGCGGAACAGGTAGGCCGTGCCCGGCCGCGCGTCGTAGCGCGTCCAGGCGAGCCCGGCGGATGGCGGGATGGTCCAGA
>CAYQDN010000026.1:0-60195 GCA_964416335.1 uncultured Azospirillum sp. | reverse complement strand
TGGCCGCACAGCCCTTGCCTCCGGCAACGGCGTGCAGTTCCTCCATGTCCTCGACGTCGAGGTTGCTGACGCCCCACGCACGGATCTTGCCGGCGGACTTGAGCGCCTCGAATCCCGCCACCGTGTCGGCCAATGCGTGGCTCCCGCGCCAGTGAAGCAGGTAGAGATCGATGCAGTCGGTCTTCAGGCGCTTGAGCGACCGTTCGCACGCCGCCACGACGCCGGCCCGGCTTGCGTTGTGCGGATAGACCTTCGAGACGATGTAGACCTGCTCGCGCCGCCCGGCGACGGCTTCGCCCACGATCGCCTCGGCCTCGCCTTCCCCGTACATCTCCGCGGTATCGATGAGCTTGACCCCGAGATCGAGGCCGGCCTTCAGTGCCGCGACTTCGGCAGCGCGCTGTAGGCCGCGCTCGCCCATGCGCCAGGTGCCCAGCCCGAAGACCGGAACCGGCGTACCGTCGGGCAGCTTCGCGGTTCGGCCGAGGCCCGTCATCGCATTCTCCGTTCCAACAGGTCAGCAAGCGCACGATGCCGGTGTCGGAGCGGGTCCGTACGGGATCTGAATCGACCGTCGGAATCGCTCGCGCGGCGGCTAGTAGATCAGGTCGTCCTCGCCGCCGGCCCCGCCCTTCGAGAGCACGATCTCGTCCTTGGCGGCGAGTTCCTTGGCGACGTTGACCATCGCCGTCTGCGCCTCGTTGACGTCCTTGCCGCGCACGGGCCCCAGCGCCTCGATCTCCTCGCGCAGCATCTTTCCCGCGCGCTCGGACATGTTCGAGAAGAAGAGGTCGCGGACCTGTTCGTTCGCACCCTTCATGGCGATTGCCAACTTGCCCTTGTCGACCGCGCGCAGCAGCGTCTGCACGCCGCCGGGGTCGAGGCGGCCGAGATCCTCGAACTTGAACATCAGCGCCTTGATCTTCTCGGCACTGTCGCGGTTGCGCTCTTCAAGGGCCGTGGTGAAGCGGCCCTCGGTCTGGCGGTCGAGCGAATTGAAGATTTCCGCCATCAGCTCGTGGTTGTCCTTGCGGCTCGTCTTGGCGAGGTTCGACATGAACTCGTTGCGCAGCACGCGCTCGAGGTCGTCGAGAACCTCTTTCTGCACCGTCTCCATGCGCAGCATGCGCATCACGACTTCCATCGCGAAGGCCTCGGGCAGCGTGCCCAGCACGCGCGCGGCATGATCCGAACGGATCTTGGCGAGCACGACGGCGACGGTCTGCGGATATTCGTTCTTGAGGTAGTTGGCGAGGACGGCCTCGTTGACGTTGCCGAGCTTGTCCCACATCGTGCGGCCGGCGGGGCCACGGATGTCGTCCATGATGCCGGCGACGCGGTTCTTGTCGAGGACCTTGCCGAGCAGCCGTTCGGTCGAATCGAACGAGCCGACGAGCGAACCGGTCGCGGCGATCTGGTCGGCGAATTCGACGATAAGGCGCTCGATGATCGACGAATTGACCGTGCCGAGACCGGCCATCGACTGCGAGATCTCCTTGATCTCGTCGTCGCTCATCAGCGCGAAGAGCTTGGTCGCGACCTCCTCACCCAGCGACAGCAGCAGGATGGAAGCCTTGTCCTGACCGGTCAGTGTCCGGTAGTCGTCGCGTACGCGCATGGGGTCCGTTCCAATGGACAGCCGGCGCGTCGACGCAGGAGCGCACCCTCGGACCGGCGCGAATCAATATATCAGAAAACTTTTCAGCCGGCGCGCCGAAAAGTCGGGCCGGAACAGGCCGGTAGATGGGGTTTTCCCCGCTGCCGGCTCCACACTCGCCGGTCGGATTCAGGCGCTTCGGCTGGCCACCCGGCGGGGCCTGACCCCGGATTTCCGCAGGCGCGTGCCAACACCGTCGATCTGCGCGCCGATTCCGGCGGCGATGGCCGCAAGGGACCGCACGAGCACCGACGCGTCGCTGCGGTCGAGGCCGCCGACGGCACTGCGCAGCAGGTTGCGCGGATCGTGCCCGAGCCGGCGCAAAGCCTTGGCCGTCAGGTCGAGGCGCTGCGCGCGCCGGTCGCCTGGAATCGACAACTTGCGCACCATCGATTTACGCACCAGGGCGTCGATCGTCTTCGAGGCAGCCGGCTTGGTGGTCCGGTGATGGCGCGCGAACGCCGTGACCGTGCGCGCATCGTCCGCCGCCGTCGCGAGATAGCGAAGCGCACTCCATTGCGCCGGATTTAGACCGTTGGCGAACGCAAGGTTATGGAGCAGGCGTTCGACCTGTCCGAGAAGGTCGGCAATCAGATTGCGTGCATCGGTCATGTCTGGAACTCATACTGATCGAGATGAAAAAATCTCAGATTGTAAACAATATAATTTGCAACAACGCCCATGACAACAGCTGATGTCCGGCACGAATCAGCAAACATTGCGGAACCGGAGCGTCGCCCGGGATACAATCGGATAACGCCGACTCATTCGCCCGCCGCAGAATCCGACGTGCCCGATCAATGTTGTATTTCTCGATGGATCGACCGTATCAGGCCTCGTTGCCACCATCGTCGAACCCGCCGCCATCAGCGAATGTATCGTCGTTGTCGCTCGACGCCGCAAAATCGTCGCTCGTGTCGCGCGGCGCCATCTCCGGCGGCGGCGGCAGGGCTGGCGTCTCGGGTGCCGCGGCGGCAGCGGACGACGCAAACGCTCCGCCTGCCGAACCGGCCATCAGGCCACGGACCGCCTCGAACAGCATCAGACCGCCGGCAACACCGGCCGCGGTCGCGAATGCCGACCGCAGGAACGAACCGCCGGCCGGTGCCGCCGGCGCCGCCGCGCCCGAACCAAAGACGCCAGGTTTCACCAGCGGTGCCGAACCGGCCACCGGGACCGAAGTGCGCCGCGCCCACGGCGAATTCGGCAGCAAGCCGTCCATGAAGCTCCGCTTGGGGGCAGGTTCGGCGGTTTCGGGGCCGACCTTCGCTTCGAGCTCGCGGATCCGCTCGTCGGCCAATTTCAGCGCATGCTCCTGGACGAGCGCCATCTGCGTCAGCGTATAGGCAGCCCCGGGGTCGCGGGCGATCGCATCGCGGATCAGGGTGTCGGCTTCGCGGTCCTTCTGTGCAGCCGGCTCCTGGTTGCGCGCGATGCGCTCGAACAGGTCGCCGATCATCTTCTTCTCGTCGGGAGTCATGCTCAGCTCGTTTTCCGGAGGAAGCGGGGCGTGAAATCTCGCCCGCGATTCGGGCAATTTTGAGGAGACCGCGTGCGTCCGCACCGCGGTGGCCCGTTACAACACGGTTATTGTACACCGATTGCCCGCGAAGCTAGCCTAACCTTACGGGGCGACCAAATGGTCGGCGGAACGAGGCGGGAGGAAGACGCGATTGCGACGGTTTTGCGAACGTCTCGACGCGGATCTCGGCCGCTTCCTCGACCTGACTTCGTGGGCAGCCCTTCCCCTCGCCCTGCTGCTTGTCGCGCAATGGCCGCTTCGGGACCTGGTCCGCGCCTACTCGCGCGACGCGAACGACATGGCACAGTGGATATTCGCCCTTTATATCGGCTTGGCCATCACGGCAGCGACGCGCGCGCACGCGCATCTGGCCGTCGATCTGCTGGCCCAGCGCTACTCCGCCGGCGCGCGGCGGCTGATCCGGCGCGCGGGCAATTTCCTTGCGGTCGCTCCCTGGTCCGTCTTCGTGCTCGTCGCCGGAACGCCATCGGTCATCCAGTCGATCCGGCAGCTCGAAGGTTTCCCGGACACGTACAATCCCGGCTATTTCCTGGTAAAGCTTGCGGCCTGGCTCCTTGCCGCAGCACTGCTGCTGCAGGCGATTCTCGAAGAGCTGCGCGATACCGGGAAGCGGAGCTGACGGAATGGAGCAGGCCGGCCTCTGGATGCTCTTGGCAGTTCCGGTCCTGCTGATCGTCACGGGCCTACCGGCATTCGTCGTCCTTCTTCTCGTATCGACGGTCTCGGCAGCCGCCGGCGTCGCCTTCGGCGCGATCTCGGCGTCATTCCTGACCGCCCTTCCCTCGCGCGTCATCGGCCTGCTCGAGAACGATCTGCTGCAGGCAATCCCCCTGTTCGTGTTCATGGGTGTGCTGCTCGACCGGCTGCCGCTCGCCGACATCCTCTATCGCTGCGCCCAGTCGATCGGCGCGCGGACCACGGCGGCCCCCCGGCTTGCGGCACTCGCGCTGGGCACGCTTCTGGCCCCGATGAACGGGTCGGTCGGCGCCAGCGTGACGACGCTGTCGCGGGTCGTGGCGCCGAAGCTGCGTGCACGGGGCATCGGGACGGAAGAAAGCTGCGCGCTCGTCTGCGTGGCGAGCACGCTGGGCGTCGTCGTACCTCCGTCGCTCGTCCTGATCCTGTTCGGCGATGCGATGCTGCGCGCCCACACCGAAGCGGCGAATGCCACGGGCCGGACCGCAAGGATCATCAATACGCAGGATATCTTCCACGGAGCGCTGATCCCCGCCGGCATCTTCCTCGTGCTCTGCTTTGCCATCGCATGGTGGCAGGGCCGGCGCGACGTGCGGCAATCGCCGATTCCGGCCAGCCGCGGCGAGCGGGCGCTCGCCGCGGTCACGCTGCTGTTCGTCGGCGGCCTGCTCGTCGGCACGGCTGCCGGCTATATTTACGCGGTCGAGGCGGCCGCACTGGGCACGTTTGGCCTGTTCGCCGGCGGCGTTCTGGCCCGCCAGATCGGCCTTGGCCTTTTGGGCGAGATGCTGCGCGCGACGATGGCAACGACCGGTGCGCTTTTCGCGCTGTTCGTCGCTGCGACGACGTTCACGCTCGTCTTCCGCGCCTTCGGCACGCCGGCCTTGGTCGAAGAACTGTTCGCAAAGGTCGCCGACGGCCAGACGAGTGCGGTTTTCGCTGGCCTTGCGATCATCGGCGCGTTCGGCCTGGTGCTCGACGCGTTCGAGATCATTTTCGTGATCGTGCCGATCCTGCTACCGCCGGTCCTCGTGCGCGTACCCGACGCAAGCTGGGTCGCGATCCTCACGCTGCTGGCTCTCCAGTGCAGCTTTCTCGTGCCGCCGCTCGGCTATGCGACGATGCTTGCACGGGGGCTCGCACCCGCCGGCCTGCACACCGGCCGCTTCGCGAAAGCGCTTCTCTGGTTCCTTGCCGCACAAATCCTGGTGCTCGGCCTGACATTCGCCGTTCCAAGAGTGGTGCACTGGACACCCGTCCCGGCGGCGAACGACGCGCCGCGGCCGGAATCGCCGGCCGACGACGACACGCTCGTCCGGCAGCTCGAGCAGCAGGAGAATCCCGACGGCGAGACGCCCGACGAGCCGCCGGACGAAGCACCCGAAGCGCCGGCCGACGACCCGCCCGCACCTTCCTGAAGCAGGTGCCTAGCCGCGCACCGGTTCCGCGCAATAAGCACGCCACATGCCGCGCAACGCATCCGCATAGTCGCGCGCGAACGCCTTTGCGTCGCCCAGCGGCGAAGCCCGCATGCGCGCGCGCAGGCCGGCGCGCAGTTCGGCAAGCGCATCGGGATCGGCGACGGCCGCCGCAGCGCGGGCGACATAGGCGTCTTCGCCGTCGACGACCCAGTCGGAAAGGCCGCAGGCGCCAAGGATGGAATCGCCGAACCGGCCGAGCGGCACCCGATCGCGCTTCGAGACGACCGGCACGCCCATCCACAGGGCCTCGAATGTCGTGGCCCCGCCATTGTGCGGGAACGGATCGAGTGCCACGTCCACCTTGCCATACGTCGCCCAGGTCACCGTCTGCGGCGCTGTATGGACGAGATCGAGCCGGGTCGCGTCCCCGCCGCATTCGGCAAACCGCCGCGCGAAAAGTTCACGCGTCTCCGGTTCGACGAAGACGGCGGCATTGAGCATCAGCCTGGCCCCCGGCACGGCCGCGAGCAGCCGAGCCCAGGTCCGGAATGTCGGAACGTTGTAGCGGACCGTCCGGCTGAAGCAGCCGAACGTGACATGCCCCGTTGCCTTCGCGGGCAACGGCCCGGGCTCCGGCATCTCGTCGGAGGCGCCATAGACGAACGCGGTGCGCTTCAGGCGCCAGACGCGCTCGACGAACGCCGCTTCGCCGCCCGTCGGGACCATGTGCGCATCGCCGATATACCAGTCGATCGCCGCAAGCCCGGTGGTGCCGCCATAGCCGAGCCATGTCGCCTGCACCGGTGCGGGCTTGCGCGCGAACGTGCCCAGCCGGTTGCCAACCGTGTGGCCGGCCAGATCGACGAGCACGTCGATGCCGTCGGCACGGATCTTCTCGGCAAGTGCCGCATCGTCGAGCGTACCGGCCGGATGCCAGCCGTCGAACAGCCGGCGATAGCGCTGCGTCCAATCGTCGCCCTCGCCACGCAGCGTGGCGTACGCATGCAGTTCGGCCTGTTCGCGCGGGAAATTCTCGAGCAGCGGCCACAGGAACGGCCGGATCGAGTGGCCGCGGAAATCCGGCGATACGAAGCCGATTTTCAGCCGGCGTCCGGGTTCGCGAAGGTTCGCGTGCGGCAGGTGCGCGAAGGCGCGCTTGGCGCCCCACGCGGCATAGAGCGATTTCAGCGATGCCGCGTCGATGTCCGGATCGTAGTTGGCGGCGAACAGCCGGTTGCCTTCGATGTCCTCGCGGCCGGGAGCGGCCGCCAGTGCCTGCATGTAACCGGCGCGCGCACCGTCGTGATCGAACAGGTCCTGCCGGATGGCGGCGACATCGCCGAGCGACCCCGCTGCCTCGAATGCCGCGAGGGCCGCGAGCGAACGCCCCGCCGCCTTGTAGGCGACCGCGAGATTGTGGCGGATCTGCGGGATGCCTGGGCCAAGGGCCGCCGCGCGCTCGAGGCTGGCGATCGCCGCCGCCGTGTCGCCGACGTCGAGCTCGGCGAGCCCGCGGTTGCACACGAACAGCGGATTGTCGGGTGCGAATTTCAGCGCCCGCGCGAATGCGGCGAGCGCGTCCTTCGTGCGCCCCAATGCACGCAGCGCGTTGCCTTCGTTGTGATGCGCGTCGGCGAAGGCGGGCTGAAGGTTGCGCGCGCGCACGAACGCGGCGAGCGCGTCGGCAAAGCGGCCGGTCGAAAGTGCCACCTGGCCCGACAGGTTGACCGCATCGACATCCTTGGGATTTTTCGCGAGAAGTGCGCGATAGATCGCGTCGGCCTCTGCAAGCCGGCCCGACCTGTGATGTTCGAGTGCCGCCGCGAGCGTGAGCGCCATCGCCTATGTCAGGATGAAAGTGGTGCCCAGGGCCGGAATCGAACCAGCGACACTGCAATTTTCAATCGCATGCTCTACCAACTGAGCTACCTGGGCACCGGGTAATGCGACCGACCCGCGCTTA
This sequence comes from uncultured Azospirillum sp., assembly GCA_964416335.1. Lineage (GTDB taxonomy): Bacteria > Pseudomonadota > Alphaproteobacteria > CACIAM-22H2 > CACIAM-22H2 > Tagaea. The sequence goes on along the minus strand of CAYQDN010000026.1, from coordinate 52,915 downwards.
TAGAGACGCCGGCAGCGGGTGTCAACGCTTCGGCTTGGCCCGCGAATTCGGCTTCTTCGTCTTCGTTTCCAATGCCTTGGAGACGCGTTTCGCAGCGCCCGGACGGCGGGATTTGACGGCCGGTGCGGCGGCCCGGAACGCCGCATCGACGGCACCTTGCGCCCAGGACCGCATCTGCCCGGGATCTTCCATGGCGTCCGGCGGCGCTTGCCGATAGGGCAGCTCGACGGTCTTCCCGCCCTTGGCGGTGTAGACGAACGGCTCGAGACCTTCGGCAAGGAATGCCGGGCGGTTGGCGTCGTCGACCTTCAGATAGAGCGTCTCGTCGAAAACCAGTGCGAACATGCGCCCCTGATAGAAGAGGCCCCAGCTGCTGAACATCGGGCGCGGCGTGACCTGCCCGATATTGCGCAGCAGGTCGATGCAATGCAGGACGATCTCGGGGATCTCCCTCAAGCGCCCTCCTCGTCCTCGCCGGACGTTTCGGCCGTCGGGATACGGTAGCTGCCCTCGATCCAGCGCCGCATGTCGTCGTCCTTGCAGCGCTTCGAGCAAAAGGGACGGAATTCGGCCACCGTCACCCGCCGGCAGAGCGGGCAGTGGGGCTTGGGCGCCTTGCGCTTGAGTTCGACGACCTGCGACATCGCCAGCTCCCGCCTCAGTCCAGTGCGCCACCGCGCGCGCGGGCGCGCGTGAGCTCGATCGTGCCGCCCGCGGTATAGCCGAGCACGTCGACCCGCTTGCGGTCGCCTGCGGTCGCCCGCTTCAGCGTCTCGATCAGGCGGGCGCGTTCGCCCGGCTTCGACAGCCGCAGGAAGTCGACGACGATCAGCCCGCCGAGATCGCGCAGCCGGATCTGCCGGGCGATCTCGCGTGCCGCGGCGATGTCGACCGCGACAGGCTCGGACGTGGCACGCCCGAGATTGACGTCGATGGCGACGAGGGCGGCCGTCGGCTCGACCGCCAGCCATGCCCCGTTGTCGAGATTGACGCGCACGCTGCCGAGCGTGACGAGGATGTCGGCAACGTCGTGGCGCTCGAAGATCGCTCCGCCATCGCGCAGATGCGCCACGCGCCCGGCAACGTCGGGAAAGAGCGTCTTGAGCCCGAGCCGTGCGGCAAGTGCCGTCTCCGCGCGATCGCAGAAGAAATCGGGCGTGTCCTGCGGGGCAAGCGTGCGCAGCAGCGTGGCGAACGCATCGTCGGCCAGCAGCAGGCGCGGTACATCGCCGCCGGCAAGCTCGCCCGCCACCCCGCGCAACCGCTCGACTTCGGCTACGACCGCATCCTTGTCGGCATAGGCCGCACCGGCGCGCAGGACAAGGCCTTCGCCTTCGCGGTGCAGCGCGCCGGCAAGATCCTGCAGCGCTTCGCGCTTGGGGGCGGCGGTACGCTTGGAAATGCTCGCCCCCTTGCCGCCGGGCACCAGCACGGCATGGCGGCCGGCAAGCGTGACGCGCGTCGCGGCTCGGGCGAGCTTCTCGCCCGAAGGCGCTTCGATGATCTGGACGCGCAGCAGGTCGCCCTGTGCGGGCACGCGGGCACCCGAAATGTCGAGCAGCGCCTTGAGCCCGTCGGCAAGATCGAGGAACGCGCCGACCTGCGGCACGATGCGGGCCACGCGCGCGAGATGGATCGTGCCGGGGACAAGGCGCCGGTCGACCGGCTCGCGTGCGAGATCGACGAGTTGGCCGTCGGCCACCGCGACCGCGCGATACTCGGCCGCGTCGCTTTCGATCAGGATTTCGTCGATGGGCGCTTTCATCCGCGTTCCGTTCCGGCAAGCATCTGGGCGACCGCGAACAGGTCGAGGCCGACAATATTGGAATAACTGCCCGAGACGAAGCGGATGAATGTGGCCGCCCGGCCCTGGATCGCGTAGCCGCCGGCCTTGCCCTGCCATTCGCCGCTGTCGAGATAGGTCTTCGTCTCGACCGCCGTGAGCCGCTTGAACGCGACGACCGAGGCCGACAGCCGGACGATCGGCTTGCGGCCCGGCACGATCAGGCAGATGCCGCCTAGTACGCGGTGACGCCGTCCGCCAAGCAGGTCGAGACAGGCCTTCGCCTCGGCGAGCGTCTCGGCCTTGGGCAGGATCCGCCGTCCGCAGGCGACGACCGTATCGGCGGCGAGCACGCGCCTGTCGCCGTGGGTTTGCGCGACCGCCCTCGCCTTGGCAAGCGCCAGACGGCGGGCAAGCTCGGGGCCGGTCTCGCCGGGCTCGGGCGTCTCGTCGAGCTCGGCCGGCACGATGGCCGCCGGCACGATCCCGATCTGGGCCAGCAGTTCGCGCCGACGCGGGCTCGCCGAAGCCAGGACGAGCGGCGCCGACACGGCCGGACCTATTTGAAGCGGAAGGTGATCCGACCCTTGGTCAGATCGTATGGCGTCATTTCGACATTGACGCGGTCGCCGGCCAGGACGCGGATACGGTTCTTGCGCATCTTGCCGGACGTGTGGGCGAGCACTTCGTGATTGTTGTCGAGCTTCACGCGGAACATCGCGTTGGGCAGCAGTTCCTGCACGACGCCCGAGAACTCGATCAGACCTTCTTTAGCCATGGGCCTCCGTTTGGGATCGCCGCCCGACGAGCGCGCGAAGCGGCCCGGTAAGCGGGAAAAGTCGCGGGAAATTGGCCCTGAACGGCCTCCGGGTCAAGCACTTAAGCGCCTTTTGGCAGCGGGAAGTCTTCCGCGACGTCGGGGAAACGCTTCAAAATCCGCGCTTTCAGCTGGTCGCGCAGCTGCCGGTAGCCCTCCAGACGCGCCTCGCGGCTGCCCTCCTGGATGAGGGCCGGATCGAATGTCGGCCAGTATTCGACGTCGCACGCCATGATCCGGGTGAGCTCGAGCGCCTTGTGATGCGCCTCCGGGCTCAGCGTGACGATCACGTCGAAGGAGCTGTCGTGCAGTTCCTCGATCGTCTTGGCCTTGTGGCGGTGGATGTCGACGCCGATCTCGTCGAGGGCGGCGATGACGAACGGGTCGACCGCGTCGCGCTTGACGCCTGCCGAGTCGACATAGACGCGCGTACCCAGCATGCGCTTGGCCAGCCCCTCTGCCATCGGCGAGCGGACCGCGTTCAGCGTGCAACAGAACAGGATGCTGCCGACCTTGCCGGTCATGCGCGGGCGACTGCCTTCCCGACGCGGGCTACGCGCGGATGTGGAGGACGCAGATCAGCGTGAACAGCCGACGCGCCGTGTTGAGATCCATCGCGATCTTGCCTTCCAGCCGCTCGCGCAGGAGCTGCGAGCCCTCGTTGTGGACGGCACGCCGTCCCATGTCGAGGGCTTCGATCTGCGAGGGCGACAGGCGCTTGATCGCGTCGTAGTAGCTCTCGCAGACCGTGAAGTAGTCCTTGATGACGCCGCGGAACGGCGAGAGCGGCAGGACGGTGCGGTCGAGCGGGTCGCCGACCTCCGACTTCACGTCGAAGGCGAGCCGGCTGTCCTCGACCGACAGCGTCAGGTGATAGGGCCCCTGCACGTCGCCGGCGAGTTCGAAATTGTTCTCCTCGAGCAGGTCGAAGATCGCGACCGTCCGCTCGTGCTCGATGTCCGCGTTGCGCCGGATGCGCAGCTGTTCGTCGAGATCGATCTTGCAGATCCGGTTGCGCCGTTCCGACGACCCGTCCATTGGCTATCCCTTCCGGCGCTGCGTGCGCAGCGCCATCGACCGTGCATGGCTGACCAGACCTTCGGCATGCGCCAGTGCTTCGCCGGCCGGTGCAAGGCGCGCGAGGCCTGCGGCATCCGCGCCGATCAGCGTCGTGCGCTTGAGGAACGCGTCGAGCCCGAGCCCCGACGAGAAGCGCGCGGCGCGCGATGTCGGCAGCACGTGGTTGGGGCCCGCAAGATAGTCGCCCAACGCCTCGGGCGCATAGCGGCCGAGGAAGATCGCACCGGCATGTCGCACGCAGGCGGCCAGCCACTCGGGCCGGGTCACGGCAAGTTGCAGGTGCTCGGGTGCCAACGCATCGACCAGCGCCACGCAGTCGTCGAGCTTGCGCACGACGATGGTCGCACCATGGTCACGCCACGAAGCGCCCGCGATGGCGCGGCGCGGATGGGATCTGAGCTCGGCGGCGACCGCCGCGCGCACGGCCTGCGCGAAACGCGCGTCGTCGGTGATCAGGATCGACTGGGCGTCCGCGTCGTGCTCGGCCTGCGCCAGCAGGTCGACGGCGATCCAGCGCGGATCGTTGGCCCGATCGGCGACCACGACGACCTCCGACGGGCCGGCGATCAGGTCGATGCCGACCGTGCCGAACACCATGCGCTTGGCCGCCGTCACGTACGCGTTGCCGGGACCGGTGATCTTGTCCACGGGTGCGATCGTCTTCGTGCCATAGGCGAGTGCCGCCACGGCCTGCGCCCCGCCGACGCGATAGATCTCGTCCACGCCCGCGATCTTGCAGGCGGCAAGGACGAGCGGATTGAGCCTGCCGTCGGGGGCCGGAACCACGACCACGAGCCGGCCCACACCGGCCACCTTCGCAGGCACAGCGTTCATCAGCACCGACGACGGATAGGCCGCCCGTCCGCCGGGCACATAGAGACCGACGGAGTCGAGCGGCGTCCAGCGCCAGCCGAGCAGCAGGCCGGCCTCGTCCTTCCATATCTCGTCCTTCGGCCATTGGCGGGCATGGAACGAAGCGATGCGCGATGCCGCAAGCTCGAGGGCCCGCACCGTTTCCCGGTCGCAGGCCTTCAGCGCCGCGGCGATCTCGCGCGGGCCCACGCGCAGCTTTGCGGCCGTCAGGCGCACGCGGTCGAAGCGGTTGGTATGGGCGACGAGAGCCGCGTCGCCGCGCTTGCGCACGTCGGCGATGATCTTCGCGACCACGCCGTCGACCGAATGGCCTTCGGCCGCGCGCGCGCGCGTCAGCCGCGCGAACTTTGCCGCAAACCCGGGCTTGCGCGCGTCAAGCTCAAGCGGCACGGGCGGCCTCCGAGATGCGGTCGACGAGGCCCTGCACCTCGCGGTGGCGCGTCTTCAGCGCCGCGCGGTTGACGATCAGCTTGGACGTCACGTCGGCGATGTGCTCGACCTCGACAAGTCCGTTGGCCTTCAGCGTGGCACCGCTCGACACCAGATCGACGATACGCCGCGCGAGCCCGAGGGATGGTGCGAGCTCGATGGCCCCGTTCATCTTGATGCATTCGGCCTGCACGCCGCGCTGGGCAAAGTGCTTGCGCGTGACGTTGGGATACTTGGTGGCCACGCGTACATGGCTCCATTTGCGCGGATCGTCGCGCCCGGCGAGTTCGACCGGCTCGGCGACCGACAGGCGGCACTTGCCGATGCGCAGGTCGAGCGGCGCATAGATCTCCGGGTAGTCGAACTCGACGATCACGTCGTTGCCGACCACGCCCAGATGGGCTGCCCCGAACGCCACCAGCGTGGCCACGTCGAAGGCGCGGCCGCGCACGATGTCGAGGTCCGGGTCCTCCGTCCGGAAGCGCAGCAGCCGCGTGTCCGGATCGTCGAATTCCGGCTCCGGCACGATGCCGGCCTTGCGCAGCAGCGGCATCGCTTCCTTGAGGATCCGCCCGTTGGGCAGGGCGAGAATGATTTTATCGTTTGCAGGCAATGGTTTGGCCTTGGATATTGCGACGCGGAAGCACCCCGGTCAGGGGTGCAGTCCTTCTCATACCAGAGATTTATGGCCCGTGTGAGGGCCGGCCGATCAGGCGCCTGGATGTCGCGGCTGTGCCGCGGCCGGCCAGGGTTCGCCCAGATCGCACATCCGGCAGCCGATTGCCGGGCCTTCCAGCCGGATTGCGGCGTCGCCCGCGAACAGCAGTTCGACGGCGTCCGGGCGCACGTCGATCGTCAGCAGGTCGAGGATGCGTCCGCGCGCGGCCGTATCGACCGCGCGCCGGCGGACCGTGTCCACGCCGGTAAAATGTACCGCGCAGTGGACCCGCATTCCCGCCGCGCCGGCAGCATCCTGCGGCGCGTCCTCCCAGCAATAGCGGTTCGCGACGAGGACGAATTCGCGGCCCACCCCGTCGAACGTCATCTCGCCGACCGGCACCAGCGCGTCCTGCAGGCATGCGGCCAGGACACGGAAATCGTCCGCGTCGGCCGCGCGCAGGCGGAGGCTGGATGCCGTAGCGGTCATGCGGCGTCCTTGAGCCGCTCGATGTCCGCGCCGCAGGCCGACAGCTTCTCTTCCAGCCGTTCGTAACCGCGGTCGAGATGATAGACGCGCGCGACCGTCGTCTCGCCGCGCGCCACGAGGCCCGCGATGACCAGCGACACCGACGCGCGCAGGTCCGTCGCCATCACGGGCGCACCTGTCAGGTTGGCCACGCCGCGCACCATCGCCGAACCGCCATGCAGGTTGATGTTCGCGCCCATGCGCGAAAGCTCGGGCACATGCATGAAACGGTTTTCGAAGATCGTCTCGGTGATCATCGAAGCGCCCTCGGCCGTCGCCAGCAGCGCCATCATCTGGGCCTGCAGGTCGGTCGGGAAGCCGGGATAGGGTTCGGTCATCACGTCCACGCCGGTAAGGGCGGCATTCGTGCGGCTCACACGCACGCCGCGTTCGGTCGGCGTGAACGTCACGCCCGCACCGCGCAGCACGTCGGCCGCGGCCTGGATGAGTTCGAGGCGTCCGCCGATCAGCTCGACATCGCCGCCCGTGGCGGCCGCGGCCATCGCGTAGGTGCCCATCTCGATCCGGTCGGGCAGGATCGTGTGGCGCGCGCCATGCAGCGGCTTGCCGCCGTCGATCGTCAGCGTGTCGCTGTCGATGCCGGAGATCGACGCTCCCATCGCGACGAGGCAGCGCGCAAGATCGCCCACCTCGGGCTCGCGCGCGGCGTTGACGAGCGTCGTCTGCCCACGGGCCAGTGTGGCGGCCATCATCAGGTTCTCGGTGGCACCCACCGAGACGAACGGGAACACGATGCGGGCACCATTGAGTCCGTTGGGGGCCCGCGCATCGACATAGCCTTCCGCGAGATCGATCGTGGCGCCGAGCTGTTCGAGCCCCTTGAGATGCAGATCGACCGGACGCGCGCCGATGGCGCAGCCGCCGGGCAGCGAGACGCGCGCGCGCCCCTCGCGGGCCAGCACGGGCCCGAGCACGAGGATCGAGGCGCGCATCTTGCGCACCAGCTCGTATTCGGCCGTCGTGCTCGTCAGCTTGCGCGCGGTGAGTGCGAGTGCCCGCCCCGCGTGCCCGCCGTTGGGGGCGTGACCATCGAGTGCGATTTCGACGCCCAGCGTGCCCAGAAGATTGGCCAGCGTCGTGATGTCGGCCAGATGCGGGATATTGACCAGCGTGAGCGTCTGGTCGGTGAGCAGGCTTGCGGCCATCAGCGGCAAGGCGGCGTTCTTGGCGCCGCCGACCGGGATGGTGCCCCGGAGTGGTCGGCCGCCGCGGATTCGGATTTTGTCCATGACCTCCCTTACTCCGCCACGAGGGCAAAATCCAGACGGGACGATGGCAAATCCGGGGCTAGAAGCCAGCACCCGGCCGGGCGAGGTATTCAAGCTCGGCCGGCGTGCTGGCCCTCCCGAGAATTGCGTTGCGATGGGGAAACCTGCCATACGCAGCGATCACGTCACGATGAGCGTGGGTGGCCCGGACGCACCGGTCGCGCCAGGATGCCGGCGGCAGCGACTCCATCAACCGGACCGACTCGTCCTGTGCCGCTAGATCTTCGGCATGTTCGAACGGCAGATAGACGAAGACGCGCATCACCGGATCGAGCGAAAGATCGAACCCGCGCGCGACCATCCGTCGCGCAAGGGCGAGCGCGCGCCCATCGGTCGCGAACGCGCCCGGCGTGCCGCGATGGATGTTGCGCGACAACTGGTCAAGCAGCACGACCAGCGCCATGGCGCCTTCGGCCGTGTCCGACCAGCGGTCGAGCGCGCCGGACGCGGCTTGGCCCAGCAGCATCTCGAAATGATGGCGGCAGGCGGTGTCGAATTCGGGCCGCTTCTCGAACCATGCCTCGCGGAAGGTGCCGAATTCCGGATGGCCTTCGGGGGCGAACCAGAAATCGAGCACCGACTGGACCGCGGCCTCGTCTTCCTTCGCCTGCCGGCCGCGCGCCTGCAGCTTGCGCCGTTTCAGGTTTTCGCGCAGGGCGGCCGCCTCGCCTTCCCGCCGGCGCGCCTCGGCCGCCAGCGCATGCGGTCCCTTCTGGTTCTGCGTCATCAGATCCGGTCCAGCGGGATCTTCAGGTAGCGCGTGCCGTTGCCCGCAGCCGGCGGCAGGTGGCCGGCCATGATGTTCACCTGGATCGACGGCAGCAGCAGATTGGGCGCTTCGAGCTTGCGGTCGCGCGCCTCGCGCATCTCGACATAGGCGTCCTCGTCGATGCCGTCGCGCACGTGGATGTTCTGCGCGCGCTGGTCGGCGACCGTCGTCTCGTAGGCAAGCGGCCGGCCACCCGGCTGGTAATCGTGTGCGGTGTAGAGCCGAGTGTCCGGCGGCAGCGACAGGATGCGTCGGATCGAGCGGTAGAGGATGCGCGCCGAACCACCGGGAAAATCGGTACGCGCGGTGCCCGAATCCGGCATGAAAAGCGTGTCGCCGACGAAAGCGTGCTTGCGGCCGTTGGCTCCTTCGACGATCAGCGTGATGCAGGCCGGCGTGTGTCCCGGCGTGTCGATCGCGGTGACACGCAGCGAACCGAGCGCAAACGTCTCGCCGTCGCGCAGCAGCCGGTCGAACTGCGAGCCGTCGCGCGCGAAGCCTGCGTCGAGGTCGAGGATCGGCGCCCAGGTCTTCTGGACCTCGACGATCCCGGCGCCGATCGCGGTCTTGGCACCGAGCCCGGCGCGCAGCCACTGGGCGCCGGTCAGGTGGTCGGCATGCGGGTGGGTTTCGACGATCCACTCGATCCGCTTGCCCGAAGCCGCCTCGACGAGGGCAGTGGCGGAACGCGTTGCCGTCCGGCCTGCTTTGCCGTCATAGTCGAGCACCGGATCGACGATCATGGCGGCCGGGCCGACCGGGTCGGCGACGAGATAGCTCACCGTCCCCGTTGCCGGGTCGAAAAACCCCGTGATTTCCGGCTCCTGTGCACCCATCCACAACGTCCTTGAATAGTTAAGTACTAGCTAATATATGTCCTGCCCGACGAAATCGTTCAAGCATGGTGGCAAGCATGACGACGGCGATCAAGGAAATCGACGCGAAAACGCTCAAAAGCTGGCTCGATGGCGGGGCGTGCACGCTGGTCGACGTCCGCGAACCGGGTGAGCATGCGCGCGAGCGGATTCCCGGATCGAAGCCGGTGCCGCTCGGCCAGCTCGACCCGGCGAAGCTCGCGGCCGAGTCGTCCCGGCCGATCGTCCTGCATTGCGCCTCGGGTGCGCGCTCGGCGCAGGCAGCCCGGAAGTTCGCGGCCGCCGGCATCGAAGCTTCAAATCTGGCCGGTGGACTGTCGGCATGGCGCGACGCGGGCTTTGCGGTCGTCGAAGACCCGCGTGCGCCGATCCCGATCATGCGCCAGGTCCAGATGATCGCCGGCAGCCTGGTGCTTGCGGGAGCTGCACTCGGCGCGGTCGTCCATCCGGGCTTCTACGCGCTGTCCGCTGCCGTGGGCGGCGGCCTTTTGTTCGCGGGTGCCACCGGCCGGTGCGGGATGGCGGCCGTGCTCTCGTATCTTCCCTACAACAAGGTCTAGTCGACGGCCTTGCCGCGCGCGCGCAACGCCTCGACGAGGCGGCGCTCCTCGTCGTCGAGCACGCGCTGATAGGCTTCGAACAGTGCCGGCGGAATGTTGTCGAACGTGCCGCGCCGGTTCTCGCGCAGGCGCGCGAGCCGGCGTTCCAGACGGAACGTCTCGCTCGCCGCGTCATCGTCGCTCCCCGCCTCGAGCCGGCTCACCAGCGGGGCAAGTCGCGCGCGCAACTGGTCGCGCATTTCCGGTTCCAGCGAGCGGTCGAGGAGCTGTTCGATCTGCGAGACGAGCTTCTCGAACTCCATGCGCACATCGACCGGCGGGCGCGGTTCGGGTGTTTGCGCGAGCACCGGCGACGCGAGCAGCGCCAGCGCCAGCACGACCGGCCTCATCGGCCCTTCACGTGGTGATAGACGTGCCAGAGAAAAAGAGCACCGGTCGAGCGGTGCGGGCGCCAAGCCTCGCCGAGCTTGCGCAACCGCTTCTCGTCGGGCCGCGAGCGCAGGTTCTTGAGGACGCGCATCGCTTCCTGCAGCGCCAGATCGTTCGCCGGCCACACGTCGGGGCGTTGCATGGCGAACAGCAGATAGATCTCGGCACTCCAGCGGCCCAGACCCTTCAGTCGCGTGATCGTGCCGATCGCCTCCTCGTCCGGCGCCTTGTGGAGCGCGTCGAAATCGAGCGTGCCGGTCGTCACCGCCTCGGCCAGGCCGCGCACGTATGAAGATTTCTGCCGCGACAGGCCGAGTGCCCGCAGCCTGTCGTCGTCGCAGGCAAGCACGGCATCGGGCTCGATGGCGCCCAGGCCGTCTTCCAGCTTTCGCCAGATCCCGCTCGCCGCCGCGACCGAGATCTGCTGGGCGACGATCGCGCGCATGAAGCCCTCGAAGCCGCGCGTGCGGATGCGCGGCGACGGCAACCCGATCCTGGCGAGCCATTCGGCGACGTGCTCGTCCTTCGCGGCAAGCGCCGTCATCGCCCGCGATATCGCGCGCTTGGCCCGTGCTTCGGTCGAGGCGGGGAGCTGCGGAGGCACGGCGCGTCAGAATTCAGGCGACGGGCTGATGCGCGAGAGTCTGCGTGAGGGTCGAGAGCCGGGCGAGCAGATAGTCCGCCGTGTCCGGATCGGCGTCCTCGACCTTGGTCAGGACGCGCTCGATCATGCGCCGACGATACCGTTCGCGGTCGGCCGGTCCGCCGTCATAGCTGGTTTCCTGCGCCACCTCGAGGGCGGCACGCACGGCGGGATACAGGTCGAGCGGCATGTAGGCCCGCTCGTAGACGTATTTGAGGCCGCCGACCGGATCGTAGATCAACTGGCGCGCGCGCTCGACCGGCACGTTGGCGCGCTTGGCGAGACCGTGCTCGAAAAGGAACATGTCGCCCATGCACAGCGCCCGGATGACCAGCCCCGGATCGAGGCGCCCGGTCGTGTGGAGGTGCGAGGCAAGCCGCGCCACATCGTCTTCCTGCGAGGTCAGCGACGAGCCGACGGTCGCGATCTCGCGCGCGTGCATGGCAAGTTCGGTCGCCATCTCGTTCGTCATGTCGTCGCGCGCAAGAAGCTGCTCGCGGATACGCTCCGATGCGAGGTTGTAGAGCTTCTCGAGCACGCGCAGCGGAACCCGCTTGCGCACGGCGAGCTTCTCCTGCACCGCACCCGACTTGCCGTGGCGATCGACAAGCCGCTCGACCGTGGAGTCGGACATGCGGGCCCCCTCGTTGCCCGCAAGCGTGGCCGCGACGCGCGCATCGCCATGCTCGACGAGCTTGAGCGACACCGCGTCGGAAACTTCCGCACGCTTGGCGACCGCGACCTGCTTCTCCGGGCCTTGCGAGGCCACGATCTCGATCAGGTCGTCGTCGGAGAAGGCGCGGCTTTCGATGAGCAGCGGCAGGGCGACCGCGTCGATGTCCTTGGCGAGGGTCATCGCGAGCCCCTGCGGCAACAGGCTCGCGTCCTTCAGGTGGTCGGCCAGCGCCTGGCGCACCGTCGCGATGGCGTCCTTGGCGAGCAGGCGCAGCAGCTTCTCGGCCTCGGCGCGCGCCGACTCGGTCAGTGCGCCGGCCTTCCAGGTCGTCGCCAGCTTGCCCGCCGTCTCGACGCGCCCGGCCGCCGACGGATCGGCCGCCAAACGCTCGATATCCTGCTTGGACAGTTCGGCCATACGCGTGCGCAACCCCTCTTCGCGAAGGCGTCAGGATGCACCCGCCCGGGGCCGGACGCAACCCCTTGGCCCGTTTGACTATCGGGCCCCGCGAACCTACAAGAATGAATGGCGTGAACGACGAATCACCGCGCCGGTTGCCGGGGGAATTGCCGCTTCATGCCGATGGACGGGAGTACGGGCGAGAAGGTCGACACCTCGCCGAAGGTCTCGGATCAGGTCAAGTGCACGACCTGCTACATGTGCGCCTGCCGGTGCGGCATCCGCGTCCATCTGCGCGACGGCCGCATCCGCTACATCGAGGGCAACAAGGACCACCCGGTGAACCGCGGCGTGCTGTGCGCCAAGGGGTCGGCCGGGATCATGAATCACTACAGCCCGGCCCGGCTGTCCAAGCCCCTGCTGCGCATCGGCGAGCGCGGGGCCGGCGACTTCAAGGAAATCGAGTGGGACGAGGCGCTGGGTCTTGCCGCCAAGTGGCTGGGCGACATCCGCGTCGACGATCCCAAGAAACTCGCCTTCTTCACCGGGCGCGACCAGAGCCAGTCGCTGACCGGCTGGTGGGCCAACCAGTTCGGCACGCCGAACTTCGCCGCGCACGGCGGTTTCTGCTCGGTCAACATGGCGGCCGCGGGGCTTTACACGATCGGCGGCTCGTTCTGGGAGTTCGGCGAACCCGACTGGGAGCACACGCGCTATTTCATGCTGTTCGGCGTTGCCGAAGACCACGACAGCAACCCGATCAAGGCTGGCCTTGCGAAGCTGAAGGCCAGCGGCGCCAAGTACGTGTCGGTCAATCCCGTCAAGACCGGTTATCAGGCGGTCGCCGACGAGTGGCTGGGGATCGCACCGGGCACCGACGGGCTGTTCGTGATGGCGTTGATCCACGAACTGCTGAAGGCCGACAGAATCGATCTCGAATTCCTCGTGCGCTACACGAATGCGCCCTGGCTGGTGCTGAAGGCCGACGGGCTGTTCGCGCGCGATGGTGCGGGCAATCCGCTGTGCTGGGATACGAAGACGGACGCGGCCGCAAGCGCCCTTTCGGCCGACGTGTCGCCCAAGATGGTCGGCGAAGTGACGCTTGCCGACGGACGCAAGGCGACACCGGTGTTCGAACTGATGGCGCTGCGCTATCTCTCGCCCGAATATGCGCCCGACGCGGTCGCCGAGCGTTGCGGGATTCCCGCCGCCACCATCCGGCGCATTGCCGCCGAGCTTGCGCACGCCGCGTTCGAGCAGCAGGTCGTCATCGACCAGCCCTGGACCGACTGGGCCGGACGCCGGCACGAGAAGATGATCGGCCGGCCGGTCTCGATGCACGCGATGCGTGGTATTTCCGCCCACTCCAACGGCTTCCATACCTGCCGCGCCATCCACCTGCTGCAGATGCTGCTGGGTGCGATCGACACGCCGGGTGCCTGGCGCTACAAGGCGCCGTTCCCGCGCCCCTGCCCGCCGGGTCCCAAGCCCACCGGCAAGCCCGCACAGGTCAATCCCGGCCGGCCGATGGGTGGCATGCCGCTGGGCTTCACGCTTGGCCCCGAGGACCTGCTGCTCGACGATGCCGGCAAGCCGATGCGCATCGACAAGGCCTATTCGTGGGAAGCGCCCGTCGCCGCACATGGCCTCATGCACATGGTCATCGCCAACGCATGGAAGGGCGATCCCTACCCCATCGACACGCTGTTCATGTACATGGCGAACATGGCGTGGAACTCGTCGATGAACTCGGCCGAGACCGCGCGCATGCTGACCGACAAGAAGGCGGACGGCAGCTATCGCATCCCGCACATCATCTATTCCGACGCGTTCTATTCCGAGACTGTTGCCTATTCCGACCTGATCCTGCCCGATACGACGTATCTCGAGCGCTGGGACTGCATCTCGCTGCTCGACCGGCCGATCGGCTCGGCCGAGGGGCCGGGCGACGCGATCCGCCAGCCGGTCGTGGCGCCCGACCGCGACGTGCGGCCGTTCCAGGACGTGCTGATCGATCTTGCCGTGCGCCTGAAGCTGCCGGGTTTCACCAACGCCGACGGTTCGGCGAAATTCCCGGGCGGCTACCCGGATTACATCACCAATCACGAGCGCAAGCCGGGCGTGGGTCCGCTTGCCGGCTTCCGCGGCATCGACGGCACGAAATCCGGCGTGGGCGAGCCCAACCCCAAGCAGCTCGAACGCTATGTCGAGAACGGTGCCTTCTGGCGCCATCATTTCGAACCGGACCAGCTCTATTTCAAGCATGCCAACAAGGGCTATCTCGAGGCGGCCGTGAAGCTCGGCCTGATCGACAAGGCCGAGCAGATCGTCCTGCACCTCTATTCCGAGCCGCTGCAGAAGTTCCGCAACGCCGCGCGCGGCATCGGTGCCATCCAGGCACCGGCCGAGCATCGCGCACGCATCGAGGCGAACTTCGATCCGCTGCCGATCTGGTATCCGACCTTCGAAGGAACGCAAGTCGATACCGACGCGTTTCCGCTGCACGCGGTCACGCAGCGCCCGATGCCGATGTACCATTCGTGGGGCTCGCAGAACGCGTGGCTGCGCCAGATCATGAGCCACAACCGGCTCTACATGAACGTACGCACGGCGGCGAAGCTCGGCCTTGCCGACGACGACTGGGCGTGGATCACCTCGCATCACGGCCGCGTCAAGGCGCAGATCCGCACGATGGAAGGCGTCAACCCAAACACCGTGTGGACGTGGAACGCGATCGGCAAGCGCGCCGGTGCGTGGAACCTCGACGCCGATGCACCCGAGGCGACCAAGGGCTTCCTGCTCAACCACCTGATCTCGGAACTTCTGCCGGACAAGAACGGATACCGCTATTCCAACTCCGACCCGGTCACCGGGCAGGCGGCCTGGTACGACCTGCGCGTCCGCGTCGAGAAGGCCGATCAGGCCGAGCAGGGCGTGACGTCGCCGCTGCTGCCAACGCTCAACCATCCGTCGTCGATGACGGCACCGCCGTCGATCCTGCGCTACGGCGCGCAGTGGAAGAAGCCATGACAAGCCTGCCGACACCGCAGCCGGGAGCCAGGAAGCTCGGCCTCGTCATCGATCTCGACACCTGCGTCGGGTGCCATGCCTGTGCGGTCAACTGCAAGGAATGGAACACCGGCGGGCATTCCGCGCCGTTGCCGGATTTCGATCCCTATGGCGCCGACGCGACGGGCGTGTGGTTCAACCGCATCCACACGTTCGAGGCGGGCGAAGGGGATTCGAGCCGCACCGTCCATTTCCCGAAATCGTGCCTGCACTGCGAGAAACCGGCCTGCGTCGAGGTCTGCCCGACCGGGGCCAGCTACAAGCGCGCCGAGGACGGCATCGTGCTGGTCAATGCCGACACCTGCATCGGCTGCAAGCTGTGCTCGTGGGCGTGCCCCTATGGCGCACGCGAATTCGACGCCGACGAAGGCGTGATGAAGAAATGCACGCTGTGCATCGATCGCATCTACAACGAGAACCTTGCCGAGGATGAGCGCGTCCCGGCCTGCGTATCGACATGCCCGGCGAGTGCGCGGCATTTCGGCGATCTCGGCGATCCGGATTCGGCCGTCTCGCAGCTCGTTGCCGAGCGCGGCGGCTACGCGCTGATGCCGGAGATGGACTACGCCCCGGTCAACCGCTACCTGCCGCCGCGCGCGGCGAAAACTTCCGTCGGCTGCACGGGGGCCAAGGCCGAACTCGACCGGCCGGCCGAAACCGCCGGTGTCCATCCGCTGCTGCGCTGGATGGACAAGGTCCTCTCGCGCTGAAAGCCAGACGATGCATCCCGCCTTTTCCGTCATCTTCTTCACGACCGCATCGGGTGCCGGCTACGGCCTGCTCGCCCTCGTCGCGGTCGCCAGCGCCTTCGGCTTCGTGCCGGCCTCGGGCTGGTTCGCGGTCGCCACGCTCGGGCCCGCGACGGCCCTGATCGTGGCGGGGCTGCTCGCCTCGACCCTCCATCTCGGCCATCCCGAGCGCGCGTGGCGTGCGCTCAGCCAAGTGCGCAGCTCGTGGCTGAGCCGCGAGGGCGTGGCCGCCCTCCTCACCTTCGTGCCGCTCGGCATCTTCGGCGTCGCATGGGCCTTCTTTGGGCGCAGCGACGGGATTTTCGCGCTCGTCGGCTTTGTGGCTGCACTGGGTGCCGCCGCAACGGTCTTCACGACGGCGATGATCTACCGCTCGCTGAGGCCGATCCACCAGTGGCACAATCGCTGGACCGTGCCGAACTATATGGCGCTGTCGCTGGCGACCGGTGCGCTCCTGCTGCAGGCGGCGGCACAGGCGTGGGGCCGGCCGCAGGCCATCGTCGGGATCGCCGCACTCGTGGCACTCGCACTCGCGACGTTCGTCAAAGAGCGCTACTGGCATTTCATCGATACGACGAAATCCGCGTCGACGCCGGAGAGCGCCACCGGCCTCGGGTCGCGCGGCAAGGTCCGCTTCCTCGACGCGCCCCATACGGAAGAGAACTATCTCCAGCAGGAAATGGGCTTCAAGATCGCGCGCAAGCATGCCGACAAGCTGCGCGCGATCGTCCGCTGGACGGCGTTCCGTCTGCCGCTCGCACTCACCGTCGCGGCGATCGGGCTCGCCGGCATTCCGGCTATCGTCGCGGCGGCACTGGCGGCTCTATTCGGCCTCGGCGGCACGCTGGTCGAACGCTGGCTGTTCTTCGCGCAAGCCAAGCACGCCGTGACGCTCTATTACGGGGCGAGCGACGCCTAGCGCCGGCTTTCCAGCGCCATCCGCACGGCAAATCCGCCGAGCACGCAGCCCATCACCCAGCGCTGCACGAGCAGCCAGGTCGGCCGCCGGGCGAGGAACGCCGACAGGGCACCCGCACTGACCGCGAACATCGTGTTGCCGGCGAAGCTGACGCAGATATGCACGCCGCCGAGCACGAGCGCCTGAAGCAGCACGTCGTCGCGCGTCGTGTCGAGGAACTGCGGCACCAGCGACAGATAGAGCATCGCGACTTTCGGGTTCAGCAGGTTCGTCAGCAGCCCCATCGCGAACAGCTTGCGCGGCGGATCGAAGGGAAGTGCGTGCACCTCGAAGGGCGAGCGGCCGCCGGGCTTCAGCGACTGCCAGGCGAGCCACGCAAGATAGATCGCACCGCCGAAACGCAGCACGTCGTAGGCCAGCGGCACCGTCACGATGAGGGCGGTGAAGCCCAAAGCCGTGCACAGCACGTAGAAGACGAAGCCGAACAGCACGCCGCCCAGCGAGATCATGCCGGCCACCGGGCCCTGGCTCAGCGAGCGCGAGACCAGATACATCATGTTGGGTCCGGGCGTGAGCACCATGCCCACGCACACGGCGGCAAAGGCGATCAGCGTCGTGGTCGTCGGCATGCGAAAGCTCCCGTTGCGATCAGGCCGGCAGGCAATCCAGCCGGCGTCTTATGTGGCAGTCCGCGCGCCCGTGCGCAACGCAGAACGTGCCGACGAAATCCTGGATCGACGCGCCCACCTGCCGGATGCGTTCGTTCGCCGCGTCGAGCCGCGCGGCGGCTTCTTCCGCCTGCACGCGCAGCTTCGCCTCGTCGATCGTCGTCAGTCGGCCGCCCTCGAACACGACGCGTCCGCCGATCATCACCTTGTCGATCGCCGAGCCCGATTCGGCGAACACCATCTGCATCAGGGGACTGCGCAGCGGCACGTAATGCGGCTGGTCGAGACGCAGGAACACGATGTCGGCGACGAAGCCGGGCGCGAGGCGCCCCATCTTCCCGAACCCGAGCAGGCGGGCACTGCCCTGCGTGGCCGCGGCGAACGCTTCCTTGGCGGTGAGCCAGCGCTCGTATTCCGGTCCCTGCAGGCGCGAGAGATACGCCGCCAGCCGGGCCGCCTCGAAGATGTTCTGCCCGTCGCCGGTGTTCGAGCCGTCCGTCCCGATCCCCACCTCGATGCCGGCATCCAGCATCTCGCGCACGGACGCCACGCCCGATCCCAGACGCAGGTTGCTGCCCGGATTGTGCGCGATGCGCCCGCCTCGCCTTGCGATCAAGTCCATGTCGGCGCGGTCGATCCAGATGCCGTGGGCCCCGCTGAAATTTGGGCCGAGCGCGCCGAGATCGTCGAGATGCGCCGTCATGCTCTTGCCGTACTTCGTCTGCGCCAGCACGGCCTGCACCTTCGTCTCGGCCAGATGCGTCTGGAACGGCAGACCGAATTCCTTGGCCATGCGCGCGCTCGCGGCGATGAAATCGTCCGAGCAGTGCAAGGGGATCGTGGGTGCGATCCCCGGCCGGACGAAATCGCGGTCGAACGGCCAGTCGGCATAGGTCGGGCGGATCGCGGCGAGGCTTTTCTCGTAGGGCGCCATCGCGATGCTCGCGACGTAGCTGCGCGTCGGCTCGGGGATCGCGTCGAGCAGGCCCGGCAATGCCTGATAGAGCGTGCGGTCCGCCAGCATGGGGGCCACGACCGCGCGCATGCCGACATCCATGTAGGCCTGCCCGACCGCGCGCATCGCCTCGCCCGACGGGGCGGGGAATTCGACGAACAGGTCGAAGCTGGCCGTGCACCCCCGGCGGACCATCTCGGCCGCCGACAGGGCCGCACTCAGGTACTTGTCGTCGAGCGTGCGCTGGCCGTTGATCGCACCGGCCGCGTTGAGGAACAGCTCGAGCGGTGCCCGGTCGCCGACGGCCCCGCGCCCCAGCCCGCCATGGGCGTGCGTGTGCGCGTTGACGAGACCGGGGACGAGCAGCCGGTCGGAGGCGTCGACGATCGTCGCTTCCGCAGGCGTGATCGAGCCCGGCGGCCCCACCGACGCGATGAAGCCGGCGGACACGAGGATGTCCGCCGGCTCCGCGCGATCCGTTTCCGGATCGAGTATCCGTCCGCCGCGAAGGACGGACGCAGGCCTTTCGGTCAATTCAGTTTCCCAGATAGACCAGTTCGCGCTCGCCGCGCGGCGGCAGGAACTGGCGCGAGTAGATCTCGCTGGTTTCGGGCGTGCGGGCCAGACCATAGCCCGTAACGACCATGCCGATCGAGCGCTTCAGGCGGTCGTCCTTGACGTCGCCCGCCCCGATCTCCTTGCTCTCGGCCGAAACCATCAGCTTCTCGTAGGCGAATTTGAGCCGGCGCTGCTCGACGCCGCGATCGACGAGCGCGTCGAACTTCATCACCGAATTCATGGCACCGGGGATGTCCTTGCCGACGTCGAGCGTGGCCTGGTTGACCGCGCGCACGAGACCGGCCACGGCCGTCGGGCTCTCCTTGAGCATCTTCTGCGAGACCATCATGCCGTTCGAGTAGAGGTCCATGCCGTAGTCCGCGAACGAGAACCACGTGTAGTCCTTGTCCGGATCCTGGCCGAGACCGATCAGGTTGAAGTAGCTGGTGATGTTGAACACCATCGCGGCGTCCATGTGGCCCTGGATCAGCAGCGGCTCCTGCAGGTTGGGCGCCATGTTGGTGAACTTGATCTTCGACAAGTCCAGCTTGTTGACCGAGGCGAAGACCGGCATCAGGCGCGTGGTCGGCGTGCCTTGGGCACCACCCAGCGTCTTGCCCTCGAAATCCTTGATCGTCTTGATGCCGGCCGGATTGCGCGCGACGATCGCGAAGGGCGGCTGGGTCCACATCTGGTAGACCATGATCGGCTGCTGGCCCGGGTTCGACGAGGCGTTCTGGATGATCGCGTTGATGTCGCCGAAGCCGGCGTCATAGGCCCCGCCCATGATGCGCGTGATCGTGGCGCCCGAGCCTTCGCCCTGGTCGATGACGACGTTGAGGCCCTCGCGCTGGAAATAGCCCTTGTCGCGCGCGACGAAGAAGGCCGCGTCGCTGCCTTGCGTCTTCCAGCCGAGCGTGAACTTGATCGTCGTGGGGGTCTGGGCCGTCGCGGTGCCGGCGTAGGCGGCGAGCGCCATGCCAAGCGCCAGGGCCGTCAGGTTCTTCGACATGCAGGGTTTCTCCTGTCTTGAGGGGGCGTAAAGCCGCCTGAAAGTTTCAATATCCGTGCCAGCCCCGACCGCCACCCCGGTTGACGGGGCGGTTCGGCTCCATTAGAACGGTGCCATGTTCCGCCGGATCGACGCCCTCCTTCGACTTATTTGAACCGCGGCCCCCTTCCCCGGAAGGGCGCCCCAGCGGTCAGGTCGTCGTGTCGTCAGGTCTCACTTTCCGGAACCTTCCAATGAACCCGTTCTTCTGCATCCCGCGACTTAGGGCCGCGCGCCGCCAATCGGCGCGCGACCGTCGCCTGCCTGTCCTTTTTCCGCGGAGATCCGCACCATGAACGTCCAGAAATATAAGGCCTTCCCGCCCATCGACCTGCCCGACCGCAAGTGGCCCTCGCGCCAGACGACCAAGGCGCCGATGTGGTGCTCGGTCGATCTGCGCGACGGCAACCAGGCCCTCGTCGAGCCGATGGGGCCCGAGCGCAAGCGGCGCATGTTCGACCTGCTGGTCCGTCTCGGCTTCAAGGAGATCGAGGTCGGCTTCCCGGCCGCCTCGCAGACCGACTTCGATTTCGTCCGCTCGATCATCGACGAGGGTGCGATCCCGCCCGACGTGACCATCCAGGTCCTGACGCAGGCGCGCGACGAGTTGATCGAGCGCACCTTCCAGTCGATCGCCGGATCCAGGCGCGCGGTCGTCCATCTCTACAACTCGACCTCGACCACGCAGCGCCGCGTGGTGTTCGGCCTCGACCGTCCGGGCATCGTCGACATCGCGGTCAAGGGGACCAAGACCGTCAAGCGCCTCGTCCCGAGCGTGCCGGGGACCGACGTGGTCTTCCAGTACAGCCCCGAGAGCTTCACGCAGACCGAACTCGATTTCGCCAAGCAGATCTGCGAGGCGGTGATGGACGAGTGGGGCCCGACCAAGGCCCGGCCGATGATCTTCAACCTGCCCGCCACGGTCGAGGCGGCCACGCCCAACATCTACGCCGACCAGATCGAATGGTTCTCGCGCAACGTGAAGAACCGCGACAGCTGGATCCTGTCGGTCCATCCGCACAACGACCGCGGGACGGGCGTCGCGGCGGCCGAGTTCGCCGTGATGGCCGGCGCCCAGCGCGTCGAAGGTACCCTCTTCGGCAACGGCGAGCGCACGGGCAATGTCGATATCGTCACGCTGGCGCTCAACCTGTTCAGCCAGGGCGTCAACCCGGAGCTCGACATGTCGGACGTGCGCGAGATCGTGCGCACCGTCGAATACTGCAACCAGCTGCCCGTCCACCCGCGCCATCCCTATGGCGGCGAGCTCGTCTTCACCGCGTTCTCCGGCTCGCACCAGGACGCGATCAAGAAGGGCCTGACCGCGCAGGGCAAGTCGAACACCGGCATCTGGGACGTGCCCTACCTGCCGATCGACCCGCAGGATGTCGGCCGCTCGTACGAGGCCGTCATCCGCGTCAACTCGCAGTCGGGCAAGGGCGGGATCGCCTACCTGCTCGAAACGGACTACGGCCTCGAACTGCCGCGCCGCCTGCAGATCGAGTTCGCCGCCGTCGTCCAGCGCGTCGCCGATTCCACGGGCAAGGAACTGTCGGCCAAGGACATCCACGGCGCCTTCGTCGCCGAGTATCTCGCCGACGGCGCCTTCGCCTTCATCGACCACACGACGCTGCCGACCGGCAAGTCGGGGGCCGAGCGGCGCATCGAGGCGCGCATGAAGGTCGACGGCAAGCCGGCGACGCTGGAAGGCGAAGGCAACGGGCCGATCGCGGCCTATGTCGACGCGCTCTCGAAGGCGGGCGTGACGGTCGATGTCGTCGACTATCGCGAGCACGCGATCAAGGGCAACCAGGGGGCGAAGGCGCAGGCGGCCGCCTATGTCGAGGCGACGGTCGACGGGCGCACGCTGTTCGGGGTGGGGATCGACTCCAACATCGTCGCGGCCTCGCTCAAGGCCGTGACGTCGGCGGTCAACCGCGCGCGGCGGCCCTAGGCTGGGCGATGGCGCCCGACTTCGCGTCGGTCAGCCGCTTCAGCTTGCCCTCGGTCACCATCTTCTCGAGGATGGAGAAGACCTGCATCGTGGGTGCGCCGATCTGGTCGGCGATCTGGCCGAGCGAGAACGTGCCTTTCCCTTTGACCGCCGCCCGGACAAGGGGGTCGGCCTGATCGGGCGTCAGGGCTCGGGCGGGTGCAGCCATACCCGGCATTTTGCCGAAAAGACGGCCCCGAACCAAGCAAGTTGCGCGTTCGGGCCGTCTGTGGCATCAAGCGGGCCGATTTGCAGGCGGATCGCTGCCTTAGCTCAGTGGTAGAGCGCGTCCTTGGTAAGGACGAGGTCCGGAGTTCAATCCTCCGAGGCAGCACCAGCCCCCTCGCCCCTCGATCCCGTCAGTTCGCGCGCGCCACCCAGAGTATCGCACCTTCCGGGCCATAGGCCTCGGCGTGCGCCGCGCCGCGCGGGACCGTGCAGGTATCGCCTGCCACGAGCCGCCGGGCCGAGCCGCCGATCGTCATGACGAACTCGCCGCGCACGACGCGCAGATTCGCCCCGAAAGGATGCGTGTGCTCGCCGGTTTCGACACCGGGGCCCCATTCGCGCACGAGGAATTCGTCGTAGCCGTCCGCCCGGGCGGCGGCTTCGAACTGTTCGAATGTCGGCATTGTCACGGTCATCGTGCGCGCTCCGTGTCCGTCAGCCGCAGCGCCGGCAGCGGATCGACATGAAGATCTTTTCCTCGTCGGCATCCATCATCGCGTGGTCGAGCGCCACGCGCAGCGCCTTGCTCGCGTCCTTGAGGCCGTATGTGGCGACCATGTCCTTGAGCCAGGCGAGCTGGTCGGACTCGATCTCGAAATTCTCGACGACCTTTCCCTTGTTCATGCGCGAAGAGGCTCCAGGATCGAGACATAGTTCGCCACCGCGGCACCGCCCATATTGAACACGCCGGCAAGGCCGGGCTTCGGCACCTGCATGTCGCCGGCGGCACCCGTCGCCTGCATCGCCGCCATGATGTGCATGGAAACGCCCGTCGCCCCGATCGGATGGCCCTTGGACTTGAGCCCGCCCGACGCGTTGACCGGCAGGCGACCGGTCTTCTCGGTGGTACCGTCCATCGCCACGCGCCCGCCTTCGCCGGGCTTCGCCAGCCCCATCGCCTCGTACTGGACGAGTTCGGCGATCGTGAAGCAGTCGTGCGTCTCGACGAGCTTGAGGTCGTTCACGCCGACGCGCGCCTCGGCATAGGCCTTCTTCCAGGCCTGCGCGCAACCCTCGAAGGCGACGATGTCGCGCCGGCTCAGCGGCAGGTAGTCGTTGACCTGTGCGGCCGCACGGAACACGACCGCCTTCTTCAGCGTCATCGCCGTGCCGAAATCGGCGAGGACCAGGGCCGCCGCCCCGTCCGAGACGAGGCTGCAGTCGGTGCGTCGCAGCGGGCCGGCGACCAGCGGGTTCTTGTCGGAAACCGTTCGGCAGAAATCGTAGCCGAGATCCTTGCGCAGCTGCGCATAGGGATTGGCGCAGCCGTTCTTGTGGTTCTTGGCCGCGATCTTCGCCATCGCGTCGGACGGATCGCCGAAGCGCTGGGCGTAGAGCTGCGCGATCTGGCCGAAGACGCCGGCGAAGCTCATGCCCGGCCGGTCCTCTTCCTTGACGTAGGAAGCCTTCATCAGGATGCCGCCCACGACGTCGCCCGGCGTCTCGGTCATCTTCTCCACGCCCGCGACCAGCACGATGCGCGCCTTCTTCGCGGCGATGGCGTTGAGGCCCATGTGCACGGCGGCCGAGCCGGTGGCGCAGGCGTTCTCGACGCGCGTCGAAGGCTTGAAGCGGAAGCCCTCGGCCGTCTGCAGCACCAGCGAGGCGGGGAAGTCCTGCTTCACGAAGCCGCCGCCGAAATGGCCGACATAGATCTCGTCGACGTCCTCAGGCGCAAGGCCGGCATCGGCGAGTGCGCCCACGCACACTTCCGCGAGCAGCGCTTCGAGGTCGAGTCCCTCGCGCTTCCCGAACTTCCCGTGCGACCAGCCGACGATGCAGCCACTCATGCCGAATTCTCCGATGCTGCGAATGTTTCGCGAAGGTGAATGCCGAATTTCCTCACGTTACCAAGCCCCAAGCCCTGCGGCAAATCGCGTCGGGCCGGGCCGGGGGAAATCGGCCGGCGCCGGGCGCGTTTTGACCTGCGTCAAATCCGACCCCTGCCTGCGTGACGTATCCTCATGAGCATAGGGGGCGATTCACATGACCAAACCGCGCGACATCTGTTCGATCCGGGCCGGGCTCCATCGGGCACTGGGTCTCCTCGACGAGGAACTGGTCGCCAAGGCGACCGGCAAGTCGGCCTCGCTGTTCCGCAAATGCGCCGATCCGGACAATCCGCGCCACCGCCTGCAGGCGGAAGACGCGCTTGCCCTCGACGCGGCCTGCATCGCGGCGGGCGAGCGTCCGCAGGTGCTTGATGCCTACCGGCAGGCGCTCGACGCGCGCGTGGCGGCACAGGGCGGCGTGCGCCCGCATCGGGCGGCCGATCCCTGCCAGCGCATCGCCGAGATCATGCGCGAGCTCGGCCTTGTCGCCGACATCGTGGCGAATACGGTCGCCGACCGTCACGTGACGCCCGAAAACGCCCAGCGCTGCGGCAGCCAGATCGACCGCACGCTCGACGCCCTCGCGCGCCTGAAACTCGACCTGCGCGGCATGACCGCGACGGCCGCGGTCGCCCGTCTGTCGGTCGCCGGCGACTGACCGTCCCGCCGGCTTCGCGCGCCTTGGCGCCGGCCTGTTCGTCAGGTTATCATACAAATTCTGACGAGGCCGCGCTGGCACCCCTGTGTCCGCAGAATGCGCCCGTCGACGGGGAGGTTTTCGCATGTCGAACCGGCAGGGCATGGGGCGTCGCAACCTGCTGGCAGGGTCCGCCGGTATGGCCGCGCTCGCATTCGGCGTGCGGCCTGCGCACGCACAGGCCGCCGCGCGCGAAGCGCCGGACCTTGCAAAGCTCGTCGCCGACGGAAAACTGCCGCCGCTCGCTTCGCGCCTGCCCGCGAACCCGCTCGTCGTCCGGCCGCTGAAGGCCACCGGCGGCTACGGCGGCACGCTGCGCCGGGGCCTGCGCGGCTCGGCCGACCACAACGGCATCCTGCGCATGATCGGCAACCAGGGCCTCGTGCGCTGGAATCTCGAATTCACCGACATCCTGCCCAACGTCGCGGAGAGCTGGACCGTGAACGCCGACGCGACCGAGTTCGTATTCAAGCTGCGCGCGGGCATGAAATGGTCGGACGGCAAGCCCTTCACCGCCGACGACGTCGTGTTCTCGATCGAGGACTGCGCGAAGAACACCGAGCTGTTCCGCTCGCCCCCGTCCACGCTCGTCGTCGACGGCAAGGCAGGTACGGCAAGCAGGATCGACGACACGCACGTGCGCTTCCGCTTCGAAGCGCCCTACGGCACGTTCCTCGAGCAGCTCGCGACACCGCTCGGCCAGTATCCCACGCTGTACCCCAAGCACTATGCCGGCCAGTTCCATTCCAGATTCAACCCGCGCGCGGCTGAACTGGCCAAGGCCGCCAACCTCGGCGACTGGACGGCCCTGTTCCGCGCACGCTGCGGCGACATCGAGATCCCGTCGCGCTGGTCGAACCCGGAGAAGCCCACGCTCGACGCCTGGACGATCGCCGAGCCCTATGTCGGCGGGGCGATGCGCGTGACGATGAAGCGCAATCCCTATTTCTGGCAGGTCGATACCGACGGAAAGCAGCTTCCCTACATCGACGAGATCGCCTTCCGCATCTTCCAGGATCTCGAATCGCTGATGCTCGATGTCGTCACCGGAAAGCTCGACCTGCAGGACCGGCACATCGACAACATGCAGAACCGGCCCACGCTTGCCCAGAACGCGCAGCGCGGCAACTACCGGCTCTTCAACCTCGCCAACACCAACAGCCAGCAGGTCCAGATCCATCCCAATTTGTGCCACAAGGACCCGGCGATGCGCGCGATGCTGGGCAACAAGGATTTCCGCCAGGCGCTGTCGCTGGGCATCGACCGGACGGAGATCGTCGATCTCGTCTATCTCGGCCAGTCGGAGCCCTGGCAGCTCGGCCCCCGGCCCGAGCATCCGTGGTACGATCCGCGCCTCGGCCGCCAGTTCACCAAGCACGATCCGGCCGAAGCCAACCGCATCCTCGACCGGATTGGCTACGCCAAACGGGACGCGCAGGGCTTCCGCCTGCGCCCCGACGGCCGCAAGGTCTTCTTCGCGATCGACGTGATCCCGGCGGGTTCGGACCATGTCGACGCGCTCGAACTCGTGCGCCGGCACTGGACAGCGATCGGCATCGACGCCAAGGTCAACACGATCGAACGCGCGCTCTATTACACGCGCGGCGACAACAACGACCACGACATGGCCGTATGGATCGGGCCGGGCGGGCTCGACGTGATCCTCGACGCGCGCGACTACGTGGCCATCCATCCGCAGGGCTCGCGCTACGGCCTGCCCTGGGCGAACTGGTACGTGTCGGCCGGCAAGGACGGGCAGGAACCGCCCGAAAGCCAGAAGCGCCGCATGAAGCTCTTCGACGACGCGCGCGGCGCCAACGACCCGGCCCGCCGCGGCACCCTGATGAAGGAGCTTCTGGCGCTCTCGGCCGACGCGTTCGAGACGATCGGGATCTGCCTTGCCGTCAACGCATCGGGAACGGCTTCCAACCGGCTGCAGAACGTGCCTGACTCGATCCCGAATTCGTGGAGCTTCGGCAATCCGGGCAGCGCCCTGCCGCAGCAGTTCTTTTTCTCCTGAGGTCGCATCACGTGAAAATCGTCGACGTTTCGGCCACCGTTTTCGTCTACACGACGCACCAGACCAAGGATTCGGACGGGCATTCCCATCCCGGCCCGCCGCGCGAGGCCAAGCAGGCGCTGCTCACCCTCACCTGCGACGACGGCACGAAGGGCCACGCGATCGTCAATCCGCACGACGCGCGCGAGGACCTGCTGCGCGACTATGTCCGGCCCGTGCTCGTCGGCGCCGATCCGATGCGCACCGAGAAGATCTGGCACGCGCTCTACAAGTGGCAGCGCGGCAGCGGCTTCCGGCTCGACGACCGCACGCTGTGCTCGGTCGATCTCGCCTTGTGGGATCTCGTGGGCACGATCGCGCGCCAGCCGGTGTGGAAGCTGCTCGGCGGCTATCGCGACAGGATCCTCGCCTACGGCTCGACCATGTGCGGCGACGATCTCGACAACGGCCTCGCCACGCCGGCCGACTATGCGCGCTTCGCCGAGTGGCTGGTAAAGAAGCGCGGCTACAAGGCCGTGAAGCTCCACACCTGGATGCCGCCGATCCCCGGTGCGCCCAGCGTGCAGGCGGACTACAAGGCCTGTGCGGCGGTGCGCGAGGCGGTCGGGCCCGACATCCCGCTGATGCTCGATCCCAACCACTGGTATTCGCGCACGGACGCGCTGTGGCTCGGCCAGCGGCTGGAAGAACTCGGCTTCCTGTGGATGGAAGAGCCGATGGAGGAAGCCTCGATCTCCTCCTACCAGTGGCTTTCCGCGAACCTGCAGAAGCTCAATATCTGCGGGCCCGAGACGCTGCTGGGCAAGCACTGGATCCGCGCCGAATGGATCGCCAAGGGTGCGTGCGATCTGGTGCGCACGGGCGTGTGGGACGTGGGCGGCATCGGGCCGTCGATGAAGGTGGCGCGCCTTGCCGAGAGCTTCGGCATGGCGTGCGAGGTGCATGGCACAGGTGCCGGCAACCTTGCCGTCGCGGTGGCGATCCAGAACACGACCTATTACGAGCGCGGGCTCCTGCACCCGTTCATCGACTACGACAAGCCGCCCGCGTACCTCAAGCGCATCGACGACGAGATGGATGCCGACGGCTATGTCCATCCGCGCGACGTGCCCGGCCTCGGCCAGGACATCGATTTCGACTATATCGCCGCGAACCGCGCGAAGGGTTAGCCGACGATCCCGTCGTAGCGCCAGCCAAGATCCTGGCCGCCGAGATAGCAGACGACGTCGCCGGGGCCGGCCGGCACGCGCTCGGGCGCCCTGACGCTGGCGCGCGTGAGCGCGATGCGCCCCTCGTTCTTCGGCAGGCCGTAGAATGCCGGGCCATGCTCGCTGGCGAAGCCCTCGAACCTGTCGAGGGCCCCTTCCTCGTCGAACACGCGCACATAGGCTTCGAGTGCGACGGGCGCATTGAAGATGCCCGCACAGCCGCACGCGGCTTCTTTCGTGTGCACGGCATGCGGGGCCGTGTCGGTGCCGAGGAAGAATTTGGGCGAGCCCGACACCGCGGCCTTGCGCAGCGCCGTGCGGTGGACCGCGCGCTTGGCGATCGGCAGGCAGTAGAGGTGCGGGCGAATACCACCCTCGAAGATCGCGTTGCGGTCGATCATCAGGTGGTGCGGCGTGATCGTCGCGGCGAGCGTGGCCGGGCCGGCGGTCACGAAATCGGCGGCTTCCCGGGTCGTGATGTGCTCGAACACGATCTTCAGCGACGGGAAGTCCTTCACCAGCCGCTTCATCGTGCGCTCGATGAACACCGCCTCGCGGTCGAAGATGTCGACGGCCTTGTCCGTCACCTCGCCATGCACCAGCAGCTTCATGCCGATGCGCTGCATGCGTTCGAGGGCGGGTGCAATCTTCGCGATGTCGGTCACGCCGTGCGCGGAATTGGTCGTCGCGTGCGCGGGATAGAGCTTGGCCGCGACCCACACGCCCTCGGAATAGCCGCGCTCGATCTCGTCGGGCGCGATCCCGTCGGTCAGGTAGCAGGTCATCAGCGGTTCGAAACCGGGGCCGGCCGCCTTGCGGATGCGCGCGGCATAGTCGCGCACGGACGCCACGCTGGAGGCCGGCGGCACGAGGTTGGGCATCACGATCGCGCGCGCGAACTGGCGCGCGGTGTGCGGGGCGACCGCTTCCAGCATCGCACCGTCGCGCAAGTGCACGTGCCAGTCGTCGGGCCGGCGGATGACGAGGCGGTCGGTCAAGGCGTTGCTTCCCTTCAGATCAGCGACGACAGCATGCGCAGGCCCACGCCCGCAAGCACCAGGCCGAAGACCCGGCGCAGGGCCGGCTGCGAGATCGCATGCGCGATCCTGGCGCCGAGCTTGACGCACAGCAGCATCGCGGGCAACAGCGCGGCGAAGGCGACGAGATTGACGTAGCCCAGCGACAGCGGCGGCAGGCCCGCCGCCGACCAGCCGCTCGCCACCAGCCCGAGCGTGGCCGGAATCGCGATATAGAGGCCCAGCGAGGCGGCCGTCCCGACCGCAAGCCGGATCGGGAAGCTGAACAGCGACAGCACGGGGACGGCCAGCGTGCCGCCGCCGATCCCCATGATCGCGGAGAAGCCGCCGATCAGCGTCGCCATGACACTGCTGCCGATACGGCCCGGCAGGCGCTCGCGCAGGGCAAGGCCGCCCGGGAACGCGACCATCTGGAACGCGACGACCAGGGCGACGACGCCGAATATGCCGGCAAGGACCGCACCCTTCACGCTCGCCGCAAAGACCGTGCCCACGATGGCCCCGACCAGTGCCGGCGGTACCCACGCGCGCAGCAGGGCCGTATCGACCGAACCGCGCTGGCGATGCGCGCGCGCCGACAGGATCGAGGTCGGGATGATCGTGGCGAGCGACGTGGCGACGGCAACCTGCATGCGCACGTCGATGTCCACACCCACATGTCCGAGCACGAAATAGAGCGACGGGACGACGACGATGCCCCCGCCCACACCGAGCATGCCGGCGAGCAGACCGGCGATGGCGCCGGTCGCGATGCAGAACGCGACA
Organism: uncultured Azospirillum sp.; assembly: GCA_964416335.1. GTDB lineage: Bacteria > Pseudomonadota > Alphaproteobacteria > CACIAM-22H2 > CACIAM-22H2 > Tagaea. The sequence goes on along the minus strand of CAYQDN010000026.1, from coordinate 23,358 downwards.
AGTTCGGCCGCAAGCAGGCCGTCGATCTCAAGTCCGGGCATCGGCGGGAATCCGTCGGGGGAAAGGAAAGGCCGCGCCTTAAATCACGCCGCGCGGGCCGTGTCGAGGGCGTGGAACACGTCGCCGTCGGGGGCCAGCCCCTGCACGTGCCGGCGGTGCCAGAGTGCATAGAAAAGCAGCGTCCAGGCGGCGAACCCCGCCCGCTTCCCGTCCGCCTTGGCGAAGAGGCGCACGACCGCGTTCCGGTCGGCGATCTCGGCGACCGCCGCCGAGGCGGCGACCAGCGGCCCCAGCTGTGCGCCCTGCCCCGCGATCCAGCTTTGCACGGGTACGGTGAAACCCTGCTTGGGTGCAAAGGCGCGCGCGGCCGGCAGCGAGCGGTCGAGCCAGCCGCGCAGCAGCCACTTGCCCCAGCGCTTGTGCACCTTCATCGCGTCGGGCAGGCGGAAGGCGAATTCGGCGACCTTCGGATCGAGGAACGGCGTGCGCCCCTCGACCGCATGCGCCATCAGGCAGCGGTCGAGCTTGGCGAGCAGGTCGTTGGGCAGCCAGTCGGCGATGTCGGTCGCCTGGGCCGCCTGCAGGCGCGTGCGCCCGGCATCGCGCGCCATCGTCTCGGCCGCCCCGATGCCGTCGCGCCAGCCGCGCGTGTCGGCGCGCAGGATGCCGAGATTCTCGAACGTGCCGCGCCGGCGCATCGCTCGGCCCCCCAGCCACCACGGCTTCAGCGTGCTGCGATAGCGCCCGTAGCCGGCGAAAAGCTCGTCCCCGCCCTCGCCCGACAGCACGACCTTGAGCCCGTCTTCGCGTGCCGCGCGCGCCAGCATCCAGGTCGGCACGCAGGCATAGTCGGCGGCCGGATCGTCCATCGCGGCGGCGATTTCCGGCAGATGCGCCCAGAAATCCGCGGCCGACACGGGGATTTCGGAAAGATCGGCGCGGCAGGCCTGCGCCACGGTGCGTGCCGCCGCACGCTCGTCGGCCGCACCCGTCTCGGGGAAGAACGCCGTGAAGGCGCGCACCGGCCGCTCGTTGAGCCGCGCCATCATCGCCAGCACGGCGGAAGAATCCACGCCGCCCGACAGGAACATGCCGTAGGGCACGTCCGAGCGCTGGTGGATCAGCACGCTGTCCTGGAACACGCGGTCGAATTCGAGCAGGGCCGCTTCGTGGTCGCGCGGGACCGGGCCGCCGGCGGGCAGGGCCGCCTGATGGCGCCGCTCGATCACCTTGCCGCCCGCCGCGACGATCGTGTCGCCGGGCAGCAGGCGCGAAATTCCCTCGAAGATCGTCGCATCGCCGGTCTGGAACTGGAGTTCCAGCAGCTCGGCCCGCTTGTCGGTGCGCAGCCGGCCGGTGCCGAAGCCGGCCGCGCGCAGCGCCTGCGCTTCCGACGCGAAGGCGAAACCCTCCGGCCCTTGCGAATAATAGAGCGGCTTGATGCCGAACGGATCGCGCGCGAGGACGAGCCGCCTGGCGCGCGGATCGTGGATCGCGATCGCGTACATGCCGCGCAGCTTCTCGGCGAAGGCGAGCCCCTCGCGCCGGTAGAGGGCAAGCGGCGGCTCGCAGTCCGACTGCGTGCGGAACGGCCAGTCGGCGAGGGAAGCGCGCAGTTCGACGTGGTTGTAGATCTCGCCGTTCGCCACGAGGGCCGCCCCGCCGCCCTCGCGCAGCGGCTGGTCGCCGGTGACGAGATCGATGATCGCGAGCCGGTTGTGCACGAAGGCGACGTCGGCCTCGCGGTAGGTGCCGCTGCCGTCGGGCCCGCGATGGGCGATCGCCGCGGCCATCCGCTCGATGATCGTGGCGGGCGGCCCGCCCGCGACTGTCGCCATCATGCCCGCGATGCCGCACATCTCAGCGCCTCACGGACTGGAAGAAGTCGAGATAGCGGCGCACGACGGCCGCGCGGGTGAAGTCGGCTTGGTACGCGGCTTCACCCGCCTGCGCAAGACGGTGCGCCAGGCCCGCGTCGGCAAGCACGTCGCCGACCGCCTTGGCGAGCGCCCCGGCATCGTCCACGGGCACGAGCAGCCCGGTCTCGCCGTGCCGGATCAGCGAGGCGGGCCCTGCACTTGCCGCCGCGACCACCGGGCGCCCATGCGCCCAGCCTTCGATCACGACGTTGCCCAGCGGCTCGTGCCGCGACGGACAGACCAGCACGTCGCACGCGGCGATCAGGGCGGCGACGTCCTGCCGCCAGCCGAGGAACCGCACGCGCGACCCCAGCCCGAGCCTTGCGGCCTGCGCCTTGAGCTCCGCATCGAGATCGCCCGCACCGGCGATCCACAGATGGGCGCCCGGCAGGCGGGCGAGCGCTTCGAGCAGCACGTCGAACGCCTTGTTGGCGTGCAGCCGGCCGAGGGCGAGAAGCAGCCGGGCGTCCGGCGGCGTGGCGAAATCGGCGCGCGCGGCAGGTGCAGCCCGTGTGGCATCGACGAAGTTCGGCAGATAGTCGACCTTCGCGGCCGGCCAGCCCTGCCGCACGATCCAGTCGCAGATGTCGCGCGTGTTGGCGACCAGCCGGTCGCAGCGCCGGTAGTATTTGAGATCGTAGTAGCCGCCGAGCCGGCCCACGCGCACCGCGCGCGTTCCCGTCGCCCAGCGCGGCGGCAGCTTCGCCGCCGCCCGGCTCATGAAGGCGAGCACGATATCGGGATCGAAATCGCGCATCGTGCGCGCAAGGGCAATCGGTGTCGCCAGATCGAACGGTCCGCCGAAGGAAAGCTCGACGGGCTCGATACCCCCGGCGCGCAGGCGCTGGGCCCGTGCGCCGCTGCACCGGATCGCCACGCGCTGGTCGAGCCCGGCCTTGCCGAGTGCCACGACCAGACGCTCGAAGAACGCTTCCGCCCCGCCCTGCGCAGCACCCGCCATCGCGTGCAGCACGCGCGTCACGGGATCAGCGCCTCGAAATCGGCGGCCATGTCGGCCCAGCCGCGTGCGCGCTGGCTGGCAAGGCAGGTGCGGTGCTGCGACAGCCACAGCGCGTCGTCGACGAGCAGGCGGATGGTCGAGGCGCCGAACTCCGCCTCGTTGCGCGCGACGAACCCGGTCCTGCCGTCGATCACGCGCTCGCCAAGCGCGCCGCGCGCGCGCACCACGCAGGGCACGCCCATCGCCTGCGCCTCGGCGACCGACAGGCAGAACGTCTCGGTCGGATCGCCGGGATAGAGGAACACGCGCGTCCGGCGCAGCAAAGCCGGCAGGTCGTTGCGCGGCAGGAATTCGCCGAGTGCGAGCTGCGGGCCCGCCGCCGCGCGCGCGACGTCGAGTACCGTTTCCATTTTCATGTTGGTGCGCGCCTTGCCCGATCCGCCGTAGAGACCGGTTCCGCTATGCACCTCCAGCCGCGCGTCGGGCACGGCCTGCGCGATATGCCGGCTCCACAGCTGCACCAGCTCGTCGAGGCCGCGCAGCGGGTTGGCCGCGAACAGCGCCACGCGCGACGGCGGGGCCCGTTCGGCCTCGCCCCGGAACATGTCGTCGAGACCCAGCGGGATCACCTGCCGTCCGCCGTCGGGGACCCAGCGCGGTGCCGAGGCCGCATGGCTGCGGCTGACGAACACCAGCGTCGGCCGCCGGCGCCACAGGCGCGAGAGGTACCGGTATTTGAGCAGGTAGCGCGCGTCGTTGTGCAGCCAGAACAGCGTGCGCCGCGCCTTGGGCACGAGGTCGAGCAGCCGGTGCCCGCGGTTGGCGACGTAGAGGTCGGCCTTCTCCGGCAGGCCCGCCGCAAGGTCGGCCCAGGCCACGCCGCGATGTTCGAGCGTGCCGCCGCCGCGCGTGAAGGCCTGCACCGAATGCTTTTTCGCCAGCGCTTCGGCGAGGCGCACGAACGCGGTCTCGGCCCCGCCCGCCGTACCCGCTTCGGCCGACTTGCCGTCGAAGGCAAGGCCGTCGTCGGCGAGGACGATGCGGGCCATGCGCGCTAGCCCTTCCCGGCTTCGTCGGTCTCGTGCCGCGCCTTGAGGTGCGACACGAGCGGGAAGAGACCGGCGAGGGCCGCGATCGCGAGACCGTAGCCGCCCTCGCGATAGCCCTTGCGCGCCACGTAGCATTTCCAGAAACGCGAGAAGAAGCGGCGCACGTAGCGCGACGTGGGATCGGGATCGCCGTGCTCGCGCAGGTCGGCCGCACGGGCCGAGCTGTAGCGGTCGAGCCGCCGGATCGTCTCGGAGAGGTTCCGGTCGACCTCGTGATGCAGGCGCGCGGAAAGAACGGGACCCGCCTCGCCGGTCAGCGTCAGGCGCGGATGAACGCGCTCGCGGCCCCAGGTTTTCGTGCCCTTGCGGAACAGGCCCCAATAGGCCGACTTGCCGAACGATGCACCCCAGCCGTAGCGCACCAGATGCGTGCCGATATGGTTGTCGACCGGGATCGAGTGGCGCGCGGCCGGACTCGTCGCGACGGTCTTCCGGATCTCGGCGGCAAGCTCGGGCCCGACGAACTCGTCGGCATCGACCTCGAGGATCCAGTCGCCGGTGCAGAACTCGATGCCCGCATTGCGCCGGTCGCCTTCGCGCTCCCACCCGCCTTCGAGCACGCGCGCACCCGCCTTTTCGGCGACCGCACGGCTCGCGTCGGTCGTGCGGTCGAGCACGACGACGATCTCGTCGGCGAAGGCGAGGGCCGCAAGGCAACGCGGCAGGCGCGCTTCCTCGTTGCGGGCGACGACCAGCGCGCTGATCCGCCTGCCGCTCATGCCGCCGCCTTCGCGCGGCGCGCGTAGACGTCGCCGGCCGCCGCGACGGCCGCATCGACCGAAATCGAATCCATCAGCGAACGGGCGCCGCGCGGCTGGTAGTCGATGCGCGCGAAAAGCTCGTCCTTGCCTTCGGCCGTGCGCAGGAACGCGGCATTCGGCCCCCACGGGCGGAAATGCCGGTCGTCCGACGGCCCGAACAGGCCGAGCGTGGGCACGCCCGACGCCGCGGCCACATGCATCAATCCGGAATCGTTGCCGACATAGAGGCTTGCCCGCGCGATCGAAGCCGCGACGGTGGCAAGCGGTTGCGTGCCCACGAGATCGATGGCGTTCGCCCCGAGGCGTGCCAGCAACGGTGCTGCGATCTCGCGTTCGCCGGGCCCGCCGACGATTGCCACGCGCGCGCCGGCAAGGGCAGCACCCTGTGCCGTCAGCGTTTCGGCAAGTGCAGCGAAGCGTTCGGCCGGCCAGACCTTGCCGGTCCAGTTCGCCGTGGCGCCGAGGACCAGCACGGGCCCCTCGCCGAGAATCTTCCGGGCCTCGTCGCGCGCGGCGGCATCGAGCCACAGATGCGGCGACGGGACGGGCGTCAGGCCCAGCACCTTCGCCGCCGCCTCGACGCGATGGAGCGAGGGATCGCGCGCGGCGAGGATCGCGCGCCGGCGCGTCGGCAGGAACCAGGCGAGACCGGAGCCGCGCATGTCGACGACGAGATCCCACAGGCTCGTCACCGTGCGCGCCCACAGCGCGAACCAGTGCAGCTTTGCCGGGCCCTTGCGCAGTTCGATCGTCGCCTCGCGCCGCGGCAGGGCCGCGAACAGCGGGGCGGCGAGCGGGCCGCAGGCGACCGTGAAGCGCGCGTCGGGCATCGTCTCGACGAGCCGGGCGAGGACGCCTGTCGTCAGCATGGCGTCGCCGATCCGGTTCGAGGTGACGAACAGCACCTTCACGCGAATTTCTCTTCCCATTCCGCCGCGGCGATCGGCCAGCTGCGGCCGCGCTGCAGCTCGCGCGCCTTGTCGGCCATCGCGCGCCACGTGTCGTCCTGCAGCATCAGGTCGATGCAGGATTGGGCGAACGCCTCGTCGCCGTAGCAGATGCGGCCCGTCTGCCCTTCGAGGATGCGCTCGCGCACGATGGGCCCGGTGGCGAAGGCGACGGCCGGCAGGCCGGCGGCCTGCGCCTCCATCAGGTGGAGCGCCATCGTCTCGTTGGCCAGCCCCGGATGCACGAAGATGCGCGCGGCCCGGTAGGCATCGGCCATCTGCGGATCGGGCTGCGGGCGCTGCACGACGATGCCCGACCCGGCGGAAGCGCGCACGAGATCGTGGATCGCCTTGAGATCGGCAGGTACTTCGCCGCCGAGGATCGCGCGGTCGAGGCGGGCGGAATAGACATGCAGCTCGGCCGTCGGGGCGAGCACGCGCACGCGGTCGGTCCACAGCCGCACGAGCTTCTCGAGTCCGTTCAGCGGATGGCACACCGCGATGGCGCGCGGCGGGATCGACGGGACGGCCGTCAAATCCTCGAAATAGGAGGGGGCGATGGCCGGGGCGATCACCTGTGCGGAAAGCCCGTCGGTCCCGACCCAGGCGTCGCGCTGGGCATAGGTGTGGAAGACGATGTCGGGGCGCAGGCGCGAAAGGGCGGATGCGCGCGCCCCCGCCGTCACCTCGGCGACGTCGCCCGGCACCCACAGCACGCGGCGCTTGGCCGCGGGCACGAGATCGAACAGCGTGGCGTCGCCCACCGCGACGAGCAGGTCGGTCTCGGCCGGCCGCTCGCCCGACCAGCCCGGCCACGACACGCCGTCGCAGGTCATCGGCAGGCGGGCCCGGTTGACGACCGTGACCTGGTGCCCGCGCTGGGCGAGCGTGCCCGAAAGATAGGCCAGGGCCTTCTGCGGCCCGTCCAGCGGGCGGCTCGTCGGGCTGTAGCCGTCGAATTCGATCGAATCTTCGAGGAAGCAGATGCGCATGGTCATCTTCGCCTTATAGGCCCCGCCCCGGCCCTTGCCAAGCGCGGGCGGGGTGCTTAACTGCTGTATTGACGCCGATTTTTCCCCCGGACCGGACCATGCCCGTGCTGTTCCATGCCCCGCTTCCCGCCCGTGCCGCCCTCGCCGTCGCGGGCGAGGACCGCCAGAGCTTCCTGCAAGGCCTCGTGTCGGCCGACGCCGCCAAGGTCGACGGCATGCACGCGCGCCATGCGGCCTTCCTGACCGCACAGGGGCGGTTCCTGCACGAGTTCTTCATGGTCGCGGTCGGCGACACGGTCCATCTCGACGCCGAGGCGGCCCGCCTCGACGACCTGACGCGTCGCCTCAAGATGTACAAGCTGCGCGCCAAGGTCACGCTTGCGCCCTCCACGGGCTTCGTTGTCGCCGCCTTCTGGGGCGAAAATGCGGCGGCTGCCTTCGGCCTGCCGGACGAGGTCGGGGCCGCGAAGCCGGCCGGCGGCGGCACCGTCTATGCCGATCCGCGCCTGCCGGCCCTCGGCGTGCGTGCCCTCGTGCCCGAAGGCGAGCTTGCCGCCCTCGCCCAAGCACACGGCTTTGCCGCGGCGACGCCCGAAGCCTACGACGCGATGCGCATCGCCCACGGCGTGCCCGACGGCAGCCGCGATCTGCCGATCGAGGATGCGCTGCTGCTGGAAAACGGCTTCGACGAGCTGGGCGGCGTGGACTGGAAGAAGGGCTGCTATGTCGGCCAGGAAGTCACCGCGCGCATGAAATACCGCGCCCTGGTGCGCAAGCGCCTGATGCCGGTGCGCATCGACGGCCCGGTTCCGCCGGCCGGCACGCGCGTGATGGCGGGTGATGCGGAAGTCGGCGAGATGCGCTCGACCGCCGGTGCGCTCGGCCTTGCGATGTTGCGCATCGAGGCGGTCGAGGCGGCGGCCAAGGGCGGCCCCGCCCTCGTCGCGGGCGGGGCGAGGCTCGTCGCGCACAAGCCCGGCTGGGCGAATTTCTAGAGGATGGCGCGGATCTCGGCGGCCAGGGCCGCGAGATCCTTGGGGTCGCCGGGTTTCAGCGGCCAGTTCATCATCAGGCCGTCGTCCATCTTCCGTGGCACGACGTGCATGTGGAAATGCAGCACGGATTGCGCGGCCCCCGGCCCGTTGGCCTGCAGCAGGTTGAAGCCGTCCGGCTTCACGACCGTCTCGATCGCGGCCGCCACGCGGCGCACCGTCGCCATCACGGCGGCAAGGTCGGCGTCGTCGCTGGCGACGAGGTTGGGCGCATGCGCCTTCGGGATCACCAGCGCATGCCCGCGGTTGGCGGGATTGATGTCGAGGAAGGCGAAGCTGCGCGCATCCTCGCACAGCCGGTGGCTCGGGATCGTGCCCGCGACGATCCGGCAGAAGACGCAGGAAGGATCGGCGCTCAACTGCGCTTGCCCTTCTTGCCGCCCTTCTTCTTCGGTGCCGCCTTGCGCACGGGCTTCTTCACGGCGACCGGCTTTTTCTTCTTCGCGACTTGCTTGGCCTTCTTCGCCGCCGGCTTCTTCACGGCGACGGGCTTGGCCGCCTTCTTGACGCCCATGCGCCCCGTCGGCGCCGAGAAACTGCGCCCGACCGAGACGCGCGCGGAGGCCGCCCGCCGCCCCGAGCCCAGCCGCACGCGCGCGTGGCGGTCGGTGACCCCCGACTTGTTGACGTGCTTCATGGCCTTCGCCGGGGCCGCGTCGGCGGCAAGGGCCGCCTGTGCGGCCGCAAGGCGCGCGATGGGCACGCGATAGGGCGAGCACGAGACGTAGTCGAGCCCCGCCCCCTCGCAGAAATGGATCGAGGCGGGATCGCCGCCATGCTCGCCGCAGATGCCGAGCTTGATGTCGGGCCGCGTGGCGCGCCCGCGCTCGCACGCGATCTTGACGAGTTCGCCCACACCCTCCTGGTCGAGCGTGACGAACGGGTCGCGCACGAGGATCTTCTGGGATTCGTACGCACCCAGGAAGCTCGCCGCATCGTCGCGCGACAGGCCGAAAGTGGTCTGCGTGAGGTCGTTGGTGCCGAACGAGAAGAACTCGGCCGTCTCGGCGATGTCGCCCGCGCGCAGGGCCGCGCGCGGCAGCTCGATCATCGTGCCCAGCGAATACCCGATCTTGGCACCCGTCGCGATCTCGACCTCGCCATGGACCTTGGCGATATGGTCGCGCATCACGTCGAGCTCGCGCTTGGTGGCGACAAGCGGGATCATGATCTCGGGCTCGACCGTGCCGCCCTTCTCCTTGGCGACGATCACGGCCGCCTCGAAGATCGCGCGGGCCTGCATCTGGTAGATCTCGGGATACGTCACCGCCAGGCGGCAGCCGCGATGGCCGAGCATCGGGTTGCTCTCCGTCAGCTTCTCGGCGCGCGCGCGCACTTCGGCCACGGTCTTGCCCGTCGTGCGCGCAAGCTCGGCGAAATCGGCGTCGGCGTGCGGCAGGAACTCGTGCAGCGGCGGGTCGAGCAGGCGGATCGTGACGGGCAGCCCCGCCATGATGGCGAACAGCTCGACGAAATCCGCGCGCTGGAACGGCATGATCTTGGCGAGGGCTGCCGCACGCGCGGTCGCGTCGTCGGCGACGATCATCTCGCGCACCGCAAGGATGCGCGAAGGCTCGAAGAACATGTGCTCGGTCCGGCACAGGCCGATCCCTTCCGCCCCGAAGCGGCGCGCGGTGCGCGCGTCGAGCGGGGTTTCGGCGTTGGTGCGCACCTTCATGCGCCGGAAGCCGTCGGCCCATTCCATGATGCGCGCGAAATGGCCCGAAAGCTCGGGCTGCACGGTCGGCACTTCGCCAAGGAAAACTTCGCCCGTTCCGCCGTCGATGGTCAGCGCCTCGCCCGCCTTGATGGTCTGGCCCTTCACGGTCATCGTGCGCTGCGCGTAGTCCACGCGGATCTCGCCGGCACCAGCCACGCACGCCCGGCCCATGCCGCGCGCCACGACGGCGGCGTGGCTCGTCATGCCGCCGCGGGTGGTCAAGATACCGCGCGCGGCATGCATGCCGTGGATGTCTTCCGGGCTCGTCTCGATGCGCACGAGGATGACGGCCTTGCCGGCGGCGGCGAGCTGCTCGGCCTCGTCGGCCGAGAACGACACGATGCCGGACGCCGCCCCGGGCGAAGCCGGCAACGCGCGCGTCAGCCGCGTGCGCGGCGCCTTGGGATCGAGCGTGGGGTGGAGAAGCTGGTCGAGCGAGGCGGGATCGATGCGTGCCACGGCCGTCTTGCGGTCGATCAGGCCCTCTTCGGCCATCTCGACGGCGATGCGCAGGGCGGCGGCGGCGGTGCGCTTGCCGTTGCGCGTCTGCAGCATCCACAGCTTGCCCTTCTCGACCGTGAACTCGATGTCCTGGATCTCGCGGTAGTGGCGCTCCAGCCGGTCGCGGATCAGGCAGAGCTGGCCGTAGGTCTCCGGCATCGCCTCTTCCATCGAGGGAAGCTTCGCACCCTGCTTCAGGCGCCCGGCGACCGTCAGCTGCTGCGGCGTGCGGATGCCCGCGACGACGTCCTCGCCCTGCGCGTTGATCAGGAACTCGCCGTAGAACGCGTTCTCGCCCGTCGACGGGTCGCGCGTGAAGGCGACACCCGTGGCGCAGTCCTCGCCCATGTTGCCGAAGACCATCGCCTGGATGTTGACGGCCGTCCCCCATTCCTCGGGGATCTGGTGGAGGCGGCGATAGGTGATGGCGCGCTGGTTCATCCAGCTCGCGAACACGGCACCCACGGCCCCCCACAGCTGCTCGTGCGGGTCCTGCGGGAAGGGTTTGCCGATCTCGCGCTGGACCATCGCCTTGTACTGACCGACGAGATCCTTCCAGTCGGCGGCCGACATCTCGGTGTCGAGCGTGAAGCCGCGGTCGGACTTGGCGGCCTCGAGGATCTCCTCGAAATGGTGGTGGTCGACCTCGAGCACCACGTCGCCGTACATCTGGATGAAGCGGCGGTAGGAATCGTAGGCGAACCGCGCGTCGCCGCTTTCCTTCGCCAGCCCCTCGACCGTCGCGTCGTTGAGGCCGAGATTGAGGACCGTGTCCATCATCCCCGGCATCGAGGCGCGCGCACCCGAGCGCACCGACACGAGCAGCGGCTTTGCCGGATCGCCGAAGCGGCGGCCGACGATCTTCTCGATCTGGCCCAACGCCGCCGCGACCTGCGGCTTCAAATCGGCGGGGTAGCTGCGCGCGTTGGCGTAATAGTGGGTGCACAATTCGGTCGTCACCGTGAAGCCGGGGGGAACGGGCAGGCCGAGATTGCTCATCTCGGCGAGGTTCGCCCCCTTGCCGCCGAGGAGATTGCGCATCTCCGCCTTGCCCTCGGCCTTGCCGTTGCCGAACGTATAAACCCACTTGGCCATGGTCCGGTTCCCTTACCCTTCGATACGCGCGAAATCCGCGACGCGCGACAGCGTGCGGCGGATCTGCGAAAGCAGCTTCAGGCGGTTGGCGCGCAGATCGCGGTCCTCGGCGTTCACCGTCACCTTGTCGAAGAAGGCGTCGACGGGGGCGCGCAGGCTCGCGAGGGCCGCCATCGCCGCGGCGAAATCTTCCTTGGCCAGTGCGGCCCCTGCCGCCGCTTCTACGGCGGACAAACGCTCGGCCAGCGCCTTTTCTTCCGCCTCGACGAGCCGGCCGGCATCCGGCGCTTCGTCGTAGGCGTGCCCGTCCTTCTTGGTCTCGATGGCGAGGATGTTGGACGCACGGCGTGCCGCGACGAGCAGATTGGCCCCGTCGTCGGTCTTCAGGAACGCGGCGAGTGCCTCGACGCGCGCGAGCAGACGCACCAGATCGTCCTCGCCGCCCAGCGCGAACACCGCGTCGATCAGGTCGTGACGCACGCCCTTTTCCTTGAGCGTGACCTTGAGACGGTCGGCGAAGAAGGCGAGCAGGTCGCCGGCAAGTGCCGCTTCCTTGTCCGAACCATGGAACGCCAGCGCCTTGGCGAAGACCGGCAGCAGCTTCAGGCGCAATCCGTTCTCGACCACCAGACGGATGGTGCCGAGGGCGGCCCGGCGGAGCGCGAACGGATCCTTGGAGCCGGTCGGCTTCTCGTCGATCTTCCAGAAACCGGTGAGCGTGTCGATCTTCTCGGCCAGCGCCACGGCGACCGAGACGGGTGCCGACGGGCATTCGTCGTTGGGGCCGAGCGGCTGGTAGTGCGCGCGGATCGCGTTCGCCACGACCTCGCTCTCGCCGTCGTGGCGCGCGTAGTAGCGGCCCATGACGCCCTGCAGCTCGGGAAACTCGCCGACCATGCCGGACGAGAGATCGGCCTTGGCAAGCTTCGCCGCACGCACGGCATCGACCGTCGAGGCACCGACCGCGGGCGCGATGATCTCCGCAAGCGCTTCGAGGCGCGCGAACTTCTCCGCCATCGTGCCGAGCTTGGCGTGGAACACGCGCTGCTCGAGGGCAGGCAGCCGCGCCTGCAGCGGGGTTTTCCGGTCCTGGTCCCAGAAGAACTTGGCGTCCGACAGGCGTGCGCGCAGCACGCGCTCGTTGCCCGCGACAACGAGCTTGCCGCCGTCTTCGGCTTCCATGTTCGCGACGACGACGAAATGGCGGGCAAGCGAGCCGTCGGCATTGAGCGTCGCGAAGTATTTCTGGTGGGCGCGCATCGAGGTGACGAGCACTTCGGCGGGCACGTCCATGAATTTCTGGTCGATCGCACCCGTCAGCACGACCGGCCATTCGACGAGGCCGGTCACCTCGTCGAGCAGGCCCGGATCGTCGCGCAAGCTTACGCCCAGCTTTGCCGCTGCAGCCGTGGCGTCGGCGAGGATTTTCGCGCGCCGCTCGGCCGGATCGAGAACGACCTTGGCGGCCTTGAGCTTCACGGCATAGTCGGCAAAACCCGTCACGGCGAAGCGTGCCGGCGCCATGAAACGGTGGCCGACGGTCGTGTCGCCGAATTCCATCGGCTTGTTAGTCAGCGGAAGCGATCCAGAAACAACAGCGCCATCAAAAACACAAAGAATTGAATGAAGCGGGCGAACCCAACTAAATGGGTTCGTCCATTTAATTGGTTCTTCCTTGGTGTTCGTCCACTTGATGGCAGCACCACTAGCATTTTGCCAATGCATACTCAGTTCGCCCCAGCGCATCGATTTGGGCCACGGCAACGCCTTCATCGCCTCGACGATCAGGTTCGGCAGGACTTCGGCGGTCGCAGCACCCTTGCGCTCGACCACGGCGAACCAGAACTCCGCCTTGCCGACGACGCGCTTCTCGCACGCGTCGAGGCTGGAAAGACCGGCACCCTTGAGGAAGCCCTGGATGGCCGGATCGGGCGAGCCGACGCGCGGGCCCTTCTTCTCTTCCCTAAGGTCCGGCTGCTTGTCCGGCAGCCCGTCGACGACGAGGGCAAGACGGCGCGGCGTGACGAACGCGCGTGCGGCCGTGAAGGCGAGACCGGCCGCCGTCAGGCGCTCGGTCACCAGGCGCTTGAGGTCGTCGGCCGCGCGCGCCTGCATGCGTGCCGGGATTTCCTCGGAGAGGATTTCGAGAAGGAGTTCAGACATTGGAACCACCGGACAACACCGTCATGCCCGGGCTCGTCCCGGGCATCCACGAATTGCGCGTGGAGCACCGAAGTCGTGGATGCCCGGCACAAGGCCGGGCATGACGGAAAAAGAAGTGCGAAACCGCGCTCACGCCGCCGCCTCGCCCGCCAGCCACGCTTCGCAGCAGGCTTTCGCGAGGTTGCGCACGCGGCCGATATAGGCCTGGCGCTCGGTCACCGAGATCACGCCGCGCGCGTCGAGCAGGTTGAAGCGGTGCGAGGCCTTGATGCACTGGTCATAGGCCGGGAGTGCGAGCTTCGCGGCGAGCAGTGCCGCGCACTCCTTCTCCGCCTCCTCGAAATGCCTGAACAGCAGGGCCGTGTCCGCGTGCTCGAAATTATGCGCCGAATATTCCTTCTCGGCGCGCAGGAACACGTCGCCGTATTTCACGCCCTCGTCGTTGAAGGCGAGGTCGTAGACGTTCTCGACGCCCTGGATGTACATCGCGAGGCGCTCGAGCCCGTAGGTGAACTCGACCGCCACCGGGTCGCACTCGATGCCGCCGACCTGCTGGAAATAGGTGTACTGCGTGACTTCCATCCCGTCGCACCACACTTCCCAGCCCAGCCCCCACGCCCCCAGCGTCGGGCTTTCCCAGTCGTCCTCGACGAAGCGGATGTCGTGCTTGCCGGCGTCGAGGCCGATGGCCTTGAGGCTGCCGAGATAGAGCTCCTGGCTGTCGGCGGGCGACGGCTTCAGGATCACCTGATACTGGTAATAGTGCTGCAGGCGGTTCGGGTTCTCGCCGTAGCGGCCGTCCGACGGGCGGCGCGAGGGCTGCACATAGGCGGCCTTCCACGGCTTGGGGCCCAGCGCGCGCAAGGTCGTCGCCGGATGGAAGGTGCCCGCCCCCATCTCCATGTCGTAGGGCTGCAGGATCAGGCAGCCCTTGCTCGACCAGTACTCATGCAGTTTCAGAATCAGGTCCTGGAAGCTGAGAACCGCCATGCGCGCGCCGACTCGTTCCGGGGTTGTTTGTGGCGGCGCAACATAACCGCCACACCCCCCAGCGGCAACGCGGAAAACGCCTAGAGCAGGCGGTGCGGACGCGCACAGCCTTTCACCCCGCACCAGGGCGTCTTGGCGGGCACCCAGATCGAGCAGGTGGCGCACCATTCGACATCGAAACCGGCCAGCGACGGCGGCTTTTCAGGTGCATCGCGCGGTTCGACATTCGCCATCCGCACCATCGAAATCAGGTAGATGACGACGACGCCGGTGACGCCCAGCGGCCAGATCTCGACGAATGCCCACTCGATCACATCCATGGTCCGCAAAGCCTAGCGCCGGCCGCTTCCGGCGTCGAGGTCGCAATATTTTTGCTTTGAATCATGGTTTTGCACATGTATTTTGCTGTCATGGATGTAATTGACCGCAAAATACTTGCGTATCTCCAGAAGAATGGCCGGGATTCGTACGCCGAAATCGGGGCGGCGGCCGGGCTTTCGGTGTCGGCGGTCAACGAACGGCTGAAGAAGCTGGAGGCATCCGGCGCCATCGCCGCCTGGACCATCGCCGTCGATCCCGAGCAGGTCGGCAGACCCACGCTTGCCTTCGTGTCGGTGGCGCTGGGCGGCCCGTCGCACGACAAGGCCTTCGTGCGCGCGGTCGCCGCCCTGCCCGACGTGCTCGAATGCCATCACGTCACCGGCCAGTGGTCCTACGTGCTCAAACTGCGCGTGGCGACCAACGCCGCCCTCGAACGCGTCATCGTCGACCGGATCAAGTCGATCCCCGGCGTGGTACGAACGGAAACCGTCATCGTCCTCTCGTCCGCAAAGGACACGCACTGCGTGGCATGCCTCCCATGACAATCGAACTCGACTTCGCCGCCAAGGGCGTGCTGCTCGGCCTTTCCATCGCCGCGCCCGTCGGCCCCATCGGCGTGCTGTGCATCCGGCGCACCATCGCCTACGGCTTCTTCGCCGGTTTCGCGGGCGGGCTCGGGACCGCACTCGCCGATGCGGTCTATGCCTCGCTTGCCGCGTTCGGCTTCGCCGCGTTGCTGGGCGACCTGATCGCGGGCAATGCGTGGTTCCGCATCGCCGGTGCCGCGTTCCTCGTGTGGCTCGCCTGGTCGACCTGGCATGCCGGGCCCGCCCGCCAGGAGGCCAAGGTCGACGCGCGCACGCTCGCCGGCACGTTCGTCGCGACCTTCGCCCTCACGCTCGCCAATCCTACGACCATCGCGACCTTCGCAGCCCTGTTCCTCGCCATGGGGCTCGGCGACACGGGCGGTTCGGCCGATGCCGGGATCGCCCTCGTCGCCGGCGTGTTCGCAGGCTCGCTGCTGTGGTGGATCGTGCTGTCGATCGCCGTCGTCGCGGTGCGCGAGAAGCTCGATGCCGCGGCGATGGTGCTGATCAACCGCGGGGCGGCCTTGCTGCTGGCGGGCTTCGCGGCGTGGATCCTGCTCGGTCTGATTTGACTTGAAAATAAGCCTATATGTGCTAGCCTGACGCAATTCCGGATTGTGTTGTTCCGGATCTCTTGCGGCAGGAAGGAATGCGTCACATGAACCGTCGTTGCAGTAACAACTCAATAACTACAGACACTTAAATATGTTACGGTTGCATCCTCCTGTTACGGCGTTGCAGCTTGACCTGTCGGGATCAGCGCGACGGACGCGACGGACCATCTTCCTCGTCGGCCCCCAGGAAGTCGCCCATCTGGCCCAGCGGGTCGACGTCGGGGATGCGGTCGTCGTCGTCGATCCCGTGCGCCTCGATCTCGACCTGGCTCAAGATGCCCTTGGCCGACAGCAGCCGCTCGAGATTGCCGAGCCGGTCGCGCAGCCGCTCGATTTCCGAGGCCATCGCCAGCGTGGCGCGGTCGCCGCCGCTTGCAGGCGCCGTGGGCCTTCGCGCACGCGCCTCGCCCGCGTCGTTCCACACCTCGTGCAGGACGATGCGGTCGGCGCGCAGCACGAAACGGTCGACGAAGCGCACGCCGTCGAACGGCACGCCGTCCTCCCACGCACCCGACAAAGTGCCGGTGCAGAAGACGATGTCGTCGCCGTCCATCTCGATCCGGTCGAAACGCTCGTAGCGCTTGGTCACGGTGCGATAGCGCTGGCCGAGGAAGCGCACGATGTCGTCCAGCGACGAGGTCGTCGTCCCGCCGGGGAAGACGAAGCGCGCGTCGCGCGCCACATGCGTGCGCGCCTTGTCGATGTCGGTCGCCTCGATCGCGTCGAGGAACGAGCGCACGCGCGCGATGGCGGGATGGGGCGGCAGGTCGGTCATGGCGTCGCGCTAATCCTCCCGTCAGGCCGCATAGTCGAGCGCCGCGCGGTCGAGCGCCAGGCACTGGCCCGGACGCCGTCCGGTCGGCCGGCCATCTTCCCATACGCAGGCCCCGTTGACGAAGACCCGATCGATGCCGACGGCCGCCCGCGTGGGTGCCGCGAAATCCGCCCGGTCGATGACCGTACCGGCATCGAACACCGCGATGTCGGCGAAGGCGCCGGCGCGCAGAGCCCCTCGCCCGCGCAGGCCGAAGCGCTTTGCCGGCAGCGAGGTCATCTTGCGCACGGCCTCTTCCAGCGTGAACAGCTTGAGGTCGCGCGCATAGTGGCCCAGCACGCGCGGGAAGGTGCCCCACAGGCGCGGATGCGGGTGCGCGTCGTGCGGCAGCCCGTCCGAACCGATCATCGCCTCGGGCCACGCCAGCACGCGGCGCACGTCGTCCTCCGACATGGCGAAATAGATCGCACCGGCGGGCTGCAACCTGGCGGCCATCGCGCGGATGTCGAGCCCGTGTTCGGCCGCAAGCTCGGCAAGGTCGCGCCCGGTCGCCGCGGGCATGGCCTTCGACCAGGTAATCAGCACTTTCGTCGCGGCGGCGAGACGCTCGGCGTTCAGCACCGTCGACGACGCGACGTAAGGATAGACGTCGAGGGCAAGCGGCTGGTCGCGGCGCGCGGCGTCGATCCGGGGCAGCGTGCG
Organism: uncultured Azospirillum sp.; assembly: GCA_964416335.1. Lineage (GTDB taxonomy): Bacteria > Pseudomonadota > Alphaproteobacteria > CACIAM-22H2 > CACIAM-22H2 > Tagaea. The sequence continues at coordinate 6,149 of CAYQDN010000026.1, read as the reverse complement.
CGCGGTCTTGCCGTGGTTGGGCACGCCCGCCGCCTTGTGGTGCGACAGCACTACCGGCAGGTGCGCCTCGCGCCCGATCGTCAGCGCCTCCTCGACCGATTCCTCGAGGAACTCGCCCTCGTTGCGCAGGTGCGTGGCGTAGATCCCGCCGGCGGCACCCGCGATCTTCGCCAATGCCGTGAGCTCGCGCGTGGGTGCCAGACGTGCGGGCGCGTAGTAGAGCCCGGTCGAAATGCCCAGCGCCCCGTCCGCCATGGCGCCCTCGACGAGGCGGGCCATCGCGGCTTCTTCCTTCGCGTCGGCCGGCCGGTCGAGACCGGTCATCGTCTGCACGCGCAGCGCCGAATGGCCGGCCATGCCGATGGAATTGACCGCGGCCGGATCGTCGGCCAGCGCCTTGCGCCAGTCGGCGAAGCGCGGAAAACGATAGGTGGCACGGCTGCCGAGCAGGTCGAGCGGCGGCGGCGGATCGCCCGGCAGCTCGACCGGTGCGACCGACACGCCGCAATTGCCGGCCACGACGGTGGTGACACCCTGGCTGGTCTTCATCGGCATGTCGGGGAATTCGAGCAGGGCCGCGTCGTCGTGCGTGTGCGCGTCGATGAAGCCGGGTGCGACAATACGTCCCGTGCAGTCGATGCGCTTTCCTTCGGCCCGCGCGAGGTCGCCGACTCCGACAATCTTTGCGCCGGAAACGCCGACGTCGCCGCGCACCGCGGCCGAACCGGTACCGTCGACGACAAGGCCGCCGGAGAGGATGAAATCGCAACGCATCGGGCTTCCCTCGTATCGACGGAAACCCTAGCATGCGTCGCGTCCTGCCGCGCAACAACTCGGGAGACCGACACGTGCAGATAAAGGCCCCCTACCTGCTTTTCCTCGGCGAGGCCGCCGACGCGCTCGCGGCCAAGACCTCGATCGGCGTGGGCCAATGGCGCCCCGAGAAATGCGTGGGCCAGCTGCGCCTGCCCGGCTGCAGGACCGACGCCGGTTTCCCCGAGATGGATGTCGCGGCGGCCGCGCGTGCGGGTGCGAAGACCATGATCGTCGGCGTGGTCAATCGCGGCGGCGTCATCTCGAAGGCGTGGAGCGACGTGCTGGTCGGCGCCCTTGCCGCCGGCATGGATCTCGCCAGCGGCCTTCACAACAAGCTTGCCGACGTGCCCGAGATCGCCGCGGCGGCGGCCAAGCACGGCCGCACGCTGTTCGACGTGCGCCACCCCGACCGCGAATTCCCGATCGCCACGGGGGTGAAGCGCAGCGGCAAGCGCGTGCTGACCGTGGGCACCGACTGCTCGATCGGCAAGATGTACACCTCGCTCGCCCTCGAAAAGGAAATGCACGCGCAGGGCCTGAAGGCGACGTTCCGCGCCACCGGCCAGACCGGCATCCTGATCGCCGGTTCCGGCTGGTCGATCGACGCGATCGTGTCGGACTTCGTCGCCGGTGCCGTCGAAACGCTGTCGCCCGCCGGCCCCGCCGACCACTGGGACGTGATCGAGGGCCAGGGCTCGCTGTTCCACGCAAGCTATGCCGGCGTGACGCTCGCCCTCATCCACGGCGCCCAGCCCGATGCACTCGTGATGTGCCACGAGATGGGCCGCGCGCACATGCGCGGCCTGCCGGGCTACAAGCTGCCGAAAATCGAGGATTGCATCGCCCTCAATCTCCAGAACGCGCGCCTGACCAACCCGAAGGTCAAGTGCGTGGGCGTCAGTCTCAACACCTCGAAGATGGCGGCCAAGGCCGCCGAGCGGGCGCTCAAGTCGCTCGCCGACCGGCTCGGCATGCCGGTATGCGACCCGAGCCGCACGGGCGTGGCGGCACTCGTCAAGAAACTGGCGAAGATCAAGTGACCCGCACCCTCACCCTTGCGCGCGAGGTCTGGCCGATCCGCGGCACGTTCCGCATCTCGCGCGGCTCGCGCACCGAGGCGGAGGTGCTCGTCGCGCGCATCGAGCAGGACGGCGCCAAGGGCCACGGCGAGTGCGTGCCCTACGCGCGCTACGGCGAGAGCATCGAGAGCGTGACCGCCCAGATCGAAGGCGTGCGCGCCCTCGTCGAGCGCGGCGGCACGCGCGCCGAGCTGGGGGCCGCGTTGCCCGGCGGGGCGGCGCGCAACGCGCTCGACTGCGCGCTGTGGGACCTCGAGGCCAAGCGTGCGGGCAAGCGCGTCTGGCAGCTCGCGGGCCTGCCCGAGCCCAGGTCCGTCGTCACGGCCTTCACGCTGTCGGTCGACACGCCCGCCAACATGGCGCTGGCGGCCGAAGCCGCGCGCGCACGCCCGCTCCTGAAGGTGAAGCTCACCGGCGAGGGCGATCTCGAGCGCGTCGCCGCCGTGCGCAAGGCCGCTCCCAATTCGCACCTCATCGTCGACGCGAACGAGGCGTGGGACATCGGCGCCTTCGCGCGCTATGCGCCGGCCCTCGGCAAGCTCGGCGTCGACCTGATCGAGCAGCCGCTGCACGCCTCGCGCGACGCCGCCCTCATCGGGCTTTCGCATCCGGTGGCGCTGTGCGCGGACGAATCCTGCCACGACCGCGCGTCGCTCGCCCATCTCGCGGGCCGCTACGAGGCGGTCAACATCAAGCTCGACAAGACCGGCGGATTGACCGAAGCGCTCGCCTTGCGCAACGCCTCGATGGTCGCCGGCTTCAAGATCATGGTCGGCTGCATGGTCGGCACGTCGCTGTCGATGGCGCCGGCCCACCTGCTGGCGCAAGGGGCCGCGTGGGCCGACATCGACGGGCCGCTGCTGCTCGAGCGCGACCGCGTGCCGGGCCTTGCCTATGACGGCAGCAATGTCGCACCGGGGTCCGCTGCCCTGTGGGGCTAGCGAGCTTGTGTTTACCGTCGGTCCGTGATAGATTGTATTTTAGCTAAATCCTGTGTGGCCAGAAACGCCACGTCATCCAGCTGCGGAGAACCGCGATGGTTAGCTCTATTTCCGGCTCGTCCGGCCAGACCGCCAATGTCCAGGTCGCCGCGAAAACCGCCAGCGATCCCGCACTCGACAAGCTGCGCAGCGCCATCGAGACGATGGAGCAGGGGCAGTTCAAGGCGCAGATCTACGGCCGGCAGCTGCGCCAGGCCGCGAACGAGGCCGCGGCCCGCACGATCAAGATGCTCGCCGATTTCGGCGCCGATCCCAAGCATCTCGCGCGCATGGCCAAGGATCTCAAGAACCGCATCATCACCGACGTGGCCACGCAAGGCCCCGACGCGATCCGCGTGCCGCAGAGCTTCGTCGCCGGGCAGAAATACACCTTCTCGCTCGAGATCGAGAAGATGAGCTTCACCGCCGGTGCGGACGGCAGCTTCTCGATGAGCTACCAGAAGACGTCGATCTCCGTCACGGCGGAAAGCTACGTCGCGGGCCTCGGCGCCTCGCCCGACCAGGTCGCCTCGTACTTCCGCGGCGGTACTGCCGGCAACGGCCTCATGCTGCCCGAGAAGAACGCCGACGGATCGAACGACGGCAAGCATTTCCGCCTGCTCGTCCCCGTCGATCCGCGCACGAGCATGTTCGGCTTCAAGGCCTAGCCGAGCGGACGCCCCGGGATCGACTGCGCGCCATAGCGTGCGTCCCACTCGTCCTGCACGTTCTGCAGGATGCGCATCGCCGGCAGCACCGACGGGCCCGAGGCCCGCGGCTGCCGGCCTTCGCGCACGGCGGCGAGGAAATCGACGATGACGCGCGCACAGTTCTTCTGCTCGGCCTCGATCGCGGCCGAGCCCGCCTCGGTGCGCAGCGTGCCCGCGAGGATGTCGTAGAAATAGGTCTCCTTGTCGGTCACGAACAGCTTGTCGTAGAAGCGGTACGTGGCGTGGTACGAGCCGTGGACGAGCAGCGTCTGGTCGGCTTCGGTCTCCACCATCACCGTGCATTCCATCGGGATGCCGGTCGCCGGATGCAGCGCCCCCATGTGGCTCTGGATGCGGCGGATGGGTGCTCCGTCGAACATGTACATGCCGAGATCGATGAAGTGGCAGAAATGGTGCCACAGGATGTTGTCGATCCAGCTGCGCTTGTAGCCGGTGGCGCCCACGTTCACGAGGCGCTTGATGAAGAAGCGGCCGGCGATGTGGCGGATCTTCTCGTCGCCCTTCGCGATGCGCGCGCGCAGATCCTCGCGCTCCTTGCGGAAGCGCATTGGATGGCACACGCCGAAGACCTTGCCGCTGCGCTTGGCCGCCGCGACGACGCGCTCGGATCCGGCCAGGCTCAGCGAGATCGGGATCTCGACCAGCGTGTGCTTGCCGGCATCCAGCGACTTGATCGCCTGCGCCTCGTGCTGCTCGCTCGGGCTGCCGATGATGACGATGTCGATCGCCGGATCGGCCAGCGCCTCGTCGAGCGAGAGAGTCGCCTTGCGATAGCCGAAGCGCTGCGCGAATTCCAGCGCCGCGTCGATCCGGCGCCCCACGACCGTGTGCAGCGTGGCGCCCGCGGCGATCAGCGCCTCGGAATGCCAAACGCCCATCATGCCGTACCCGACCATGCAGATATTCATCGTGCGTCCGCTCCCCGTCCCGTTTATCCGGCGACTCCGTTGGGCGGAGAATAGCCGCACCCGGCGGCCCGCACTACCACTGGAACTTTTCGACGCCCTCGAAGGTCATCTCGCTGCCGTCCGACATCACGACCTTGCCGCCCGAGTCAGGGGCGAGCGTGATCGTGCCGTGCGCCGAAGCATCGGCCACGACGGTGCCGTCGTTGAGCGTCAGCGTCCAGCCGCCGGCCCCCGGCCCGCCGGTCACGCCGTTGATCACGACGGTATCGGTCCAGCCGCCGCCGTCGCCACCCTGGTACGTGTCGTTGCCCATGCCCACGCCGAAATACGCCGTGTCCGAGCCGTCGCCGCCGACGATCAGATCGTTGCCGCCGCCGCCGGACAAGGTGTCGTCGCCCGCACCGCCCATGAGCGTGTTCGCGTTCGCATCGCCCGTCAGCGTGTCGGCGTTGGCGGAGCCCGTGACGTTCTCGACCGAGGAGAACGTGTCGCCCGCCGCGTCGCCGCCGCTGGCGGCACCGGTCGCCAGATTGACCGTCACGCCGGCCGAAGAGGTGCTGTAGTCGGCGGTGTCCGATCCGGTTCCGCCGACGAGCGAGTCCGACCCGGCCCCGCCCAGCAGCGTATCGTCGCCAGCACCGCCCGTCAGCGTGTCGTTGCCGGCGCCGCCGTCGAGCAGGTTCGCGCCCGCGTCGCCCGTCAGCGAATCGTTGTTGGTGCTGCCGATGATGTTCTCGATACCCGACAGCGTGTCGCTTGCCGCATCGCCGCCGCTGCCCGTACCGGTCGTCAGGTTGACGGTGACTGCCGCGCCCGAGGTCGAATAGCTCGCCGTATCGATTCCGGTTCCGCCGACGAGGCTGTCGGCACCCGCACCGCCCAGCAGCGTATCGTCGCCCGCACCGCCGATCAGCGTGTCGGCGCCCGCACCGCCATCGATGAAATTGGCGAAGCCGTCGCCCGTCAGCGAGTCCGCCTTCGTGCCGCCGACGAGATTCTCGATGCCCGAAAGCACGTCGCCCGCGGCGTCGCCGAGCGTGCCGGTGCCCAGCGACAGATCGACGGCGATGGATGCCGTCGAGGTCGAATAGCTCGCGGTGTCGATGCCGCCGCCGCCGATCAGCGTGTCGGCACCGGCACCGCCGATCAGCGTGTCGTTGCCGAGCCCGCCGTCGAGCACGTTGGCGTTCGCATCGCCCGTCAGCGTGTCGGCAAAGCCGGAGCCCGTCACGTTCTCGATGCCCGACAGCGTGTCGCCCTGCGCGTCGCCGCCCACGCCCGTTCCGGCCGCGAGGCTCACGGTCACGCCTGCCAAGGAGTCCGTATAGAGTGCCGTGTCGATGCCGGTTCCGCCGATCAGCGCGTCCGCACCGGCACCGCCGGTCAGCATGTCGTTGCCGGCACCGCCGTCGAGCCGGTTGGCGTTGGCGTCGCCGACGAAGATGTCGTCGCCCGCTCCACCGATCAGGCTTTCGATGCCCGACAGCACGTCGCCCTGCGCGTCGCCGCCGGTGCCAAGGCCGGTCGCGAGATTGACGGAGATCGCATCGGTCGAATTCGCATAGGTCGCCGTGTCGAGCCCCGCCCCGCCGATGAGGGTGTCGGCGCCGGCCCCGCCCTGAAGCGTGTCGTTGC
>CAYQDN010000025.1:59032-61901 GCA_964416335.1 uncultured Azospirillum sp. | reverse complement strand
CAGCGTGTCGGCATTCGCGGACCCAAGAACATTCTCGATGCCGGACAGCACGTCGCCGGCCGCGTCGCCGCCGGCCCCCGTACCCGCCGCCAGATCGACCGTCACGGCCGCTGCCGACGCCGAATAGTTCGCCGTATCGCTCCCGGCACCGCCGATCAGCGTGTCGGCACCGGCACCGCCGGCCAGCGTGTCGTCGCCGGCACCGCCGTCGATCCGGTTCGCACCGGCATCGCCCGTCAGCGTGTCGGCGTTCGCCGAACCGGTGAGGTTCTCGATCCCCGAAAGAACGTCGCCCTGCGCGTCGCCGCCGCTGCCCGTACCCGTCGCGAGATTGACCGTCACCGCAGCCGCGGAGTCCGCATAGCTCGCCGTGTCGCTGCCCACACCGCCCATCAGCGTATCGGCACCGACACCGCCCTGAAGCGTGTCGTCGCCCGCACCGCCGTCGAGCACGTTGGCGCCCGCGTCGCCCGTCAGCGCGTCGGCATTCGCCGAACCTGTCAGGTTCTCGATGCCCGAAAGCACGTCGCCCTCGGCATCGCCGCCGCTGCCCGCACCCGTCGCGAGATTGACCGAAACGCCGTCGGCCGAACCCGAATAGCTCGCCGTATCCGTACCTGCTCCGCCGACCAGTGTGTCTGCACCCGCACCGCCCGCAAGCGTGTCGCTGCCCGCACCGCCGTCGAGCCGGTTGGCACCGGCGTCGCCGGCAAGCGTGTCGGCATTGGCACTGCCGACGAGATTCTCGATCCCCGACAGAACGTCGCCCGCCGCATCGCCGCCCGCAGCGGTACCTGTACCCAGATCGACATTCACCCCGGCCGCCGACGTCGAATAGCTTGCCGTATCCGAACCGGTACCGCCGACCAGCGTGTCGGCACCGGCACCGCCCTGAAGCGCATCGTCGCCCGCACCGCCGTCGATCCGGTTGGCACCGGCATCGCCCGTCAGCGTGTCGGCCGCACTGCCGCCCAGCAGATTCTCGATCCCGCTCAGCACGTCGCCGGCCGCATCGCCGCCCGACGCGGTACCCGCACCAAGATCGACATTCACCGCGGCAGCCGATGCCGCATAGCTCGCCGTATCCGAACCCGATCCGCCGACCAGCGTATCGGCACCAGCACCACCGGCCAGCGTGTCATCGCCGGCACCGCCGTCGATCCGGTTAGCGCCCGCATCGCCCGTCAACGTGTCGGCATTCGCACTGCCGAGCAGATTTTCGATATCCGAAAGAACGTCGCCCGCCGCATCGCCGCCCGCAGCGGTACCCGCGCCCAGATCGACATTCACCCCGGCCGCCGATGTCGAATAGCTTGCCGTATCCGAACCGGTACCGCCTATCAGCGTGTCGGCACCCGCACCGCCCGCAAGCGTGTCGTCGCCCGCACCGCCGTCGAGCAGGTTGGCCGCATTCGAGCCCGTCAGCGTGTCGCCGCTGGCGCTGCCGACCAGATTCTCGATGCCCGAAAGAACGTCGCCCTGCGCGTCGCCGCCCGTGCCCGTCCCGGTCGACAGGTTCACGTTCACGCCGGCCGCCGACGTCGAATAGCTCGCGGTGTCGGTGCCCGCGCCGCCGGTCAGCGTATCGCCGCCTGCACCGCCCGTCAGCGTATCGTCGCCGGCACCGCCATCGAGCGCGTTGGCGCCCGCATCGCCGGTCAGCGTGTCGGCACCGCTGCCGCCCTTCAGGTTCTCGATTCCCGAAAGGATATCGCCCGCCGCAAGGCCGCCGGACGCGGTACCCGCGGCAAGATCGACATTCACGCCGACCGTGTCGGCCGAATATTCGACCGTGTCGGCGCCTGCGCCGCCGTGGAAGGATTCATGGCGTCCGGATGCCGCGAACGAATCGTTGCCCGACGTGCCCGCGACATCGATCGCCTGCGTCGAAAGGATCGCGTCCACCGAAGCGCCGGTCGAGGCGGTCGGCCCGCCGATCTCCGTCGCGGTCGCCGTCAGTTCGAAATGGCCGCTCGCGTCGAGACTGATCGTCTCGGCCGCCTGCACGCCGATCGTGACGTCGAGTTTGCCGTCGGCACCGACGGCATTGGTGAACACGATCTGGCCGCCCGTACCGTCCGCACCCGGCGTCCATGCGCCACCGGCGGCGTCCGCGACGACGATGCCGTCCGGAATCGCGAGCGTGGCGGTGTGGGTTTCCGAACCGTCGTTGTCGCGGAACTGCGCGTGGATCGCGACCTGGCCGGTCTCGCCGTTGACGAAAGTCGAATCGTTGCCGAGCGTGCTGCGCACGTCGACCGAAAGGGCCGTCGGCGCGTCGGCCGCGGCCGCGATGTCGACCGCGATATTCGCCGTGCGGACCGACTGCGCGCCATTGGCCGTCTCGGTCGCGATCGCTTCGACGCCGAGTGTGATCCGGCCCGATGCGTCGCCGGCGGGCACGTAAGCCAGGCCCGGCAGGTCGCCGGGTGCAAGCGTCCACGACCCGTCGCCGTTGTCGATGCCGGCCGTGAGCTGGCCGCCGATCGGAACGCCGGAGACGACGATCGACAGCGTTTCCGAACCATCCGTGTCGCCGAGCACCGCCTGGATGTCGAGCGGAACGGCCGAATCTTCGGACCCGGTCGCGTCGGCGACGGCAAGCGTAGGATCGGCCGCGGCAAGATCGGGCGCCGGGACGGGATCGGGAACCGGATCGGGTGTCGGTGTCGGTGCCGGATCGCCGCCTTGGTCCGTCGGCGGTGGCGGATCGGGTGTCGGTGTCGGTGCCGGATCGCCGCCTTGGTCCGTCGGCGGTGGCGGATCGGGTGTCGGTGTCGGTGCCGGATCGCCGCCTTGGTCCGTCGGCGGCGGCGGATCGGGTGTCGGTGTCGGTGCCGGATCGCCGCCTTGGTCCGTCGGCGGTGGC
>CAYQDN010000025.1:0-58932 GCA_964416335.1 uncultured Azospirillum sp. | reverse complement strand
CACCCTGATCCGTCGGCGGTGGCGGATCGGGTGTGGGTGTCGGTGCCGGATCGCCGCCCTGATCCGTCGGTGGTGGCGGATCTGGTGTCGGCGTCGGTGCCGGATCGCCGCCCTGATCCGTCGGCGGTGGCGGATCGGGTGTGGGTGTCGGTGCCGGATCGCCGCCCTGATCCGTCGGTGGCGGCGGATCGGGTGTCGGCGTCGGTGCCGGCGTGTTGCCCTGGTCCGTCGGGGGCGGCGGTGCCACGACGGGGGCGGTCGTGTTCTGCAGCGCCTCGACCGTCACGGGCGCGACAACGGGAGCTTCCGCGACGACCGGCGGGGCCGCCGGCGGCGACTCGGCACGTGCGATGACGGCGGGCGCCGCAACCGGCGCCGCGTTTGTGGCATTCGTCGCGAGCGTCGCCAGAGGTGCGACGGGCGGCGCCGCATGCGCCTCGATGTTTGGCACGGCGACATGCGCGCCCACACCGGTCGCCACGCCCGGATTTGCCAGGCTGTGGCCGACATCGCCGCCGATACCCGGGCTGACGCCGGTCTCGGCAGTACCGGTTGCCGCAGCGGGTTGGACAACGGTCGCTTCGCCGGCGACGGGAGCGCCACCTGCCGGCGCATCCGCACGTGCGCCCGCCTGCGGACCGCTCTCGACATTGCGCGAATTGAAATTGGTCGTCGCCGTCTGGCCGCCATCGCCGGCATGGTCGCCGGCGAGATTGCCGCCCGCGGCGTTCTGTCCGGCTGCGGCCGCCTGCGCGTCGGCCGCTTCCGCGACACCCTCGTGCGCCTTCCCGGTCTCGATCTTCGGGCCGGCCGCGACCTCGATCGCCTGGTCGGCGGCGGGGGTCTGGGGCTGGAAGCTGCGCTCGTCGCCGCGCAGCGTGCCGTAGTGGACGGCACCCATGGCATTCGCGGCTTCCTGCGCGCCGCTCGGCGGCTGGGACGGGGACTGGCTGAGGCCGACTTCGCCGGCAGGCGGAGCCGGCTTCGCATCCTTGGGAAGCGAGGTCAGTTCGTCGGCTTGAACTTCACGCGTGCCGTCCGCCATGACACTCTTCGCATTCTGCAAATGGCTTTTATTTCAGATACTTACTAAGATAGATAAAATTATGCATTTTTTTTAGATTTGAGTCCACAGTGAATCTTTCGAGCTATACTCTCCATCGTGAATTCTTATCTTCGAACGGCCGCGACAGGCTGTATAGAAGCACCGGATCTCACATTTGGCCAACGGTATTGGACGACAAGCGAGATAGCATTCCTGCGATGGCCAAATTCGATCGGATACCCGTCGGGGCGGGGCTGCGGCTCGCACTCGACCCAACGCTGCTGATGGCATCGCTGGCGCTCAATATCCTGGGGACAGCACTGCCGATCTTCACGCTCCAGGTCTACGACCGCGTCATCCCCAACGCGGCGACCGATACCCTGATGCTGCTCGTCGTCCTGCTGGCGACCGTGATGGTCGGCGAAGGCATCATGCGCGCGACCCGCAACGCGCTCGCCGGGTGGGCCGGGGCGCGCTACGAGCACGCGGCGGGCTGTGCGGCGATCCGCCGGCTGCTCGACGGGGATTTCACGGCCGTCCAGCGCGACTCCCCCGGCACGCATCTCGAGCGGCTCAGCGCGGTCGACCGCCTGCGCGAATTCTACGCCAACCAGGGTGCGACCATCTTCGTCGACCTGCCCTTCGCGCTCGTCTATGCGGGACTGATCTGGATCGTCGGCGGGCCGCTCGTCTGGGTGACGGTCGGCGTCTTCGCCGCCTTCTCGGTCGCGGCGATCGCCGTGGGCGGCGCCTTGCGCGGCGCCATCGGTGCCCGCGCGCAGTCGGACGACCGGCGCACCAGTTTCATGATCGAGGTCCTGACCGGCATCACGACCGTCAAGGCGCTGACGATGGAGCGCCAGATGATGCGGCGCTACGAGCGCCTGATGGACTCGGCCGCCGCCAACGCGCATCGGGTGACGGGCCTGTCGAGCCTGTCGCAGACGCTGGGCGGGCTGTTCTCGAATCTCGCCGTCGTCGCCGTGCTCGGCTACGGCGCCACGCTCGTACTCGCCGGCGACATGACCGTCGGCCAGCTTGCCTGCTGCTCGCTGCTCGCCGGCCGCACGCTGCAGCCGCTGATGCGCGCGATGGGCATCTGGACGAACTTCCAGGGGATCCGCGTGGCCCGCGAACGGCTCCAGGCGCTCGCCGACCTGCCGTTCGAGCCGGGGCTGGGCGAGAGCGGCGGCCCGCGCGTCGACCGCGGCAGCATCGAACTGCGCGACGTCGATTTCGGCTACGCGTCCGACACCGACATCCTGCGCGGCGCCAACCTCAAGATCGCCGCGGGCGAGACGGTCGCGATCGTCGCGGACAACGGCAGCGGCCGCTCGACCGTGCTCTCGATGCTCGCCGGCCTCGTCCGGCCCAAGCGCGGCAGCCTCCTCTATGACGGCGTGGCGCTCGGCCCCAACCATCCGCGGCCCTCGCCCGCCGAGATCGGCCTGCTGCCGCGCCAGGGCACCGTGTTCCACGGCACGCTGATCGACAATCTGACGATGTTCCGGCGCGGCCCGGTCGTCGATGCGGCCCTCGACCTGTCGGCGCGGCTCGGGCTCGACCGCTACGTCGCCGCGCAGCCGCAGGGCTACGAGACCGAGGTCGGCGAAAGCGAGACGCTGCCCGGCGGCGTGCGCCAGCGCATCGCGATCGTGCGCGCACTCGTCGACGATCCGCGCATCGTGCTGTTCGACGAAGGGAACAACGGGCTCGACCACGATTCGAACGACCGGCTCCTCGATCTTCTCAAGGAGATGAAGGGCCGCAGCACCATCGTGCTCGTGAGCTACCAGCCGTCGGTGCTGCGGCTTGCCGACCGCGTCTACGAATTGCGCGAGGGCCGGTTCCACGAACGCCCGGCGGGCAGCCGATGACCGATCCGCGCCCCGCCCTGCCCGGCCCCGCTTCCGGCCGCATCCGCATCGAAGTCGTGCGCACGGTCGCGCTTGCCGACGAACTGCGCCAGGGCCATCTCGAGGCGTTCCAGGCGGCCTCGCCCTTCGCGGCATGCCTGATGCCGCTGCTGACCGCGCTCGGCTGGCGCGGCGATCCGCGCGTCCTCGTCGAGGCGCTTCCGCATTTCACCTCGCATCTCGATCTCGACGGGCTGCGCAACGTGCTCGCCGAGCTTTCCTACGCGACGAAGCCCTACGACAGGCGCCCGGCCGACATCGACGAACGGCTGCTGCCCTGCCTCGTCGTCGACGGGAACGGGCAGCCGAGCGTCGTGCTGTCGCGCGAAGGCGCCAAGCTCCGGGTCTTCGACGGTGCCGCGAATGCCGAGCGCGACGCGATCGACGTGACGGTGACCGGGAAGGTCTATCTCGTCGAGGCGATCGAAGCGGCCCGCGACGAGACCACAGCACAGTCCTCGTTCGTCGGGCGCCTCGTCCAGCGCTTCCGGCCGATCGCCGGGCAGCTTGCGATCATCACGCTGTTCAACGACGTGCTGGCCCTCGCCTTCCCGCTCTTCTCGATGACGGTGTTCGACAAGGTCATCGGCAACCAGTCGCCCGACCTGCTGCGCAACCTCGTCCTCGGCGTGGGCGTCGTCTTCTTCTTCGACTTCCTGATGCGCGGCGTGCGCGGCCGGCTGCTCGCCTATGTCGGTGCGCGCGTCGAGCGCCTCGTCGCCGTCGCGGTGCTGCGCCATCTGCTGCGCCTGCCCGTCGGGTTCCTGGAATCGGCACCGGTCGGAACGCAGCTCGCCCGCCTCAAGGAATTCGAGACGGTGCGCGAGTTCTTCACCGGCCCGCTTGCCGGCGTCGCCCTCGACCTGCCGTTCCTGTTCGTGTTCCTGATCGTCATCGCCTGGCTCGGCGGCCCGCTCGTCGCGGTGCCCTTCGTGCTGGGCGGGATACTCCTGCTGCTCGGCTATGTCGGCTCGCATCTCCAGCAGGCCGGCACGCAGCGCGCCAGCCGGGCGCGCGCCCAGCGCCACGCGCTGGCGGTCGAGATCGTCTCGAACCTGCGCGCGATCAAGCAGATCGGCGGGACGCAGACGTGGCTCGAACGCTTCCGGGCGGCCTCGGCGGCAAGCGTCGGCGAAGGGCGCAAGGCGCAGGAGATCGGTGCCGTCCTCCAGACGATCGCGCAGGGCCTGACCATGCTGGCGGGCGCCCTAGTCCTCGTCTGGGGTGCCGCCCGCATCATCGATGCCGAGATGACGGTCGGCGCACTCGTCGGCGTCATGGCGCTGACCTGGCGCGTGCTCGCACCGCTGCAGCTGGGCATCGCCACGCTGTCGCGCCTGACCCAGATCCGGCAGGGGCTTGCGCAGATCGACCAGCTGCTGCGCTTGCGCCCCGAGCTGACCGACCGTGCCGCACCGGCCGTCGTCCAGCGCGTCTTCCGCGGGCAGATCACGCTCAACCGCGTGTCGCTGCGATACAAGGCGGAAGCCGAACCGGCCCTGCTCGGCGTCGATCTCGCGGTCAAGGAAGGCGAGATGGTCGGGCTTGCCGGACACTCGGGTGCGGGCAAGTCGACCGCACTCAAGGTCATGGCCGGGCTCTACCAGCCGCAGGCGGGCACGGTCATGCTCGACGGGCTCGACATCCGCCAGATGACGCCGGCCGAACTGCGCCTCGCGGCGACCTATGCGCCGCAGAACCGGCACCTCTTCTACGGCACCATCGCGCAGAACCTGCGGCTTGCCGCGGCGACCGCGAGCACGCCGGACCTGCATTCGGCCCTCGCGGACGCGGGCGTCCTCGACGACGTGATGGCGCTCAAGCACGGGCTTGAAACCCAGCTCGGCGACCAGGCGGCGCGCGGCTTCCCGGCGGGACTGCTGCAGCGGCTGGCGCTCGCGCGGGTCTATCTGCGGCCCTCGTCCGTCCTGCTGCTCGACGAGCCGGGCCAGTGGCTCGACGAGCGCGGCGATGCCGCGCTGATCGAGACGCTGCGCCGGCGCAAGGGCAAGCAGACGATCGTGCTGGTCACCCACCGGCCGAGCCACCTTGCGATCTGCGACCGCGTGGCGACGTTCGACGGCGGGCGGATCGTCCAGATGCGCGCGGCCGGCGACGGTGCGGCGACTTCCTTCCTTGGAGCGAAACGATGAACGCGAAGACCCCGGCGCTGCCCGCCGATCCGTCCCGCATCCGCTACCTCACCCTTGCGATCCATCTCGAGGAAGGCGGAGCACCCTGGCTGATGCGCGCGGCCGTGTGGCTCGCGGCGACGACGATCGCCCTCGCCCTCGCCTGGGCGGCGGCGACGACCGTGCCGCAGGTGGCGCAAGGCCCCGGCGAGATCGTGCCGGCGGGCAACGTGCAGAGCATCCAGCATCTCGAAGGCGGCATCGTCGCGCGCATCCACGTGCGCGAGGGCGACGTCGTCGAGGCCAGGCAGGCGCTCATCGACATCGATCCGACATCGGCGCTGGCCGAACGCGACCAGATCGCCTCGCGCGAGGCGAGCCTGCGCCTGCAGGCCGAACGCCTGCGCGCCTTCGCCGACGGCCGGATCGCGATCCTTGCCGAGAGCGGCGAAGTCGGCCTGTCGGCCGACCAGGCCGCGATCCTGCGCACGCAGGAGCGCGCGCGCACCAGCCAGCGCGCCGTGCTCGACCGCCAGGTCGCCGGCCGGCGCGCCGACCTCGAGGCGCTGCTGGGCCAGCAGCAGACGCTGCAGCGCCAGATCCGGATCACCGGCGAGGCGCTCGACATGCGCCAGAAGCTGACCGACCAGGGGCTCAATTCGCGCATCACGCTGCTCGACGTGCAGCGCGAGATGAATCGTGTACAGGGCGAACTGTCGACGGTCATCGTCAATATCGGACGCGCGCGCGAGGCGATCGGCGAAGCCGAACAGCGGCTGGTCGAGCTCGACACCCGCCTGTCGGCCGACGCGATGCGCGAACTGGGCGCCGTCACCTCGGAACTGCGCCAGGTCGAGGAGGCGCGCGTGCGCCTCGACGACCGCGTGGCGCGCACGCAGGTGACCGCCCCGGTCCGCGGCGTGGTCAAGGAACTGCGCGTGCGCACCGAAGGCGGCGTCATCCCGCCCGGCGGGGTTCTGCTCGACATCGTGCCGATCGGCCGCGAGCTGCAGGTCGAGGCGCGCCTGCAGCCCTCCGACATCGGGCAGGTCCGCATCGGCCAGAACGTTGCCGTGAAGGTATCGACCTACGACTATGCCCGCTTCGGCAGCGTGCCGGGCAAGCTCACGCACCTGTCGGCCTCGACGCTGATCGACCCGCAGGGCCGGCCCTACTACAAGGCGATCGTGGCGCTGGAAAAGGACCATGTCGGCGACGACCCGAAGCGCAATCTCGTCCTGCCTGGCATGACGGTCCTGGCCGACATCAAGACGGACGAACGCACGGTGCTGCGCTATCTTCTGAACCCGGTCTACAAGGCCCTGGATTCGGCATTCCACGAGAAATAGCCGACGCCCCAATTCCGTCGGGAGGAAACATGAAGATCACGAAACTGCGCGCGTTCATGACACGCGACAAGGACCGTCCGCGCGTCATCGTCGCCATCGACACCGACGAAGGCATCACCGGCTGGGGCGAATGCTACAACCACGGTCCCGACCGCGCGCTTCTGCCGCTGCTCGAATACCTGGCCACGTTCCTCGGCGGACACGATCCGCGCCGGATCGAATACCTGATGCTCTATCTTTTCCAGCAGACCCGCTTCCCGCCGGGTGCGCTGCATCTCGCCGCGATCTCGGCGATCGACCATTGCCTGTGGGACATCTCGGCCAAGGCGCTGGGCGTGCCGGTCTACATGCTGCTGGGCGGCAACGCGCGCGACAAGATCCGCGTCTATGCCGGCGTCTACACGGCCCCCGATCCGGAGATCGCGCGCGAGCAGCTCGACGCGCTCAACAAGGGCTGGGGCATCACGGCCTTCAAGCTCAGCCCCTTCCGCGGCGACATCCACACCCAGCGCTGGGGCGAAGTGGTCCGCACGAGTGCCGAGTATTTCCGCAAGGTGCGCGAGACGGTGCGGTCGGATTACGAGATCGCGTTCGACGCGCACGCCAAGATCTTCGAGCCCAAGCAGGCGATCCAGCTCGGCAACGCGCTCGCCCCCTACGACCCGCTGTTCTTCGAGGAGCCGCTGCGCCCGGAGAATGTCGAGGTGTGGGGCGAGGTGCGCCGCCAGCTCAAATGCACGCTGGCGACGGGCGAATCGCTCTACAGCAAGTTCGAGTTCCTGCGCCTGCTGACCGTCGGCGGTGCCGACATCATCCAGCCCGACATCTGCGTGGTCGGCGGGCTGCTGGAGATGCGCAAGATCGCCGCGATCGCCGAGGCGCACTACGTGACGGTGGCCCCGCACAACCCGATGGGCCCGCTCGCCACGGCCGTGAACGTGCATTTCAGTGCAGCCCAGACCAACTTCCGGATCCTCGAATACCGGCTGCCGCACGGCGTCAACTACGACGACCAGAAGGCCAAGTCGGAAGGTGCGCCCTATGTGCGCGATCCCTACCTGCCGAAGGACGGCTATCTCGAGCTGCGGCCGGACCGGCCGGGCTGGGGCGTGGAGATCGATGAAGAGGTCCTCAAGAAGGACGGCTACATCCACTGGGAGCGCAAGGTCACCAAGAAGCCGGACGGATCGACCGCTTACGTATGACGTGAACGCCGGATGCTATGGCGGGTGCAACCGCTTGCACCCGCCGCCCGGAATCGTTGGGGAATTCCGGACCCCGATGTTACCGTCACGCATTTAACGCCTTGAAGTTGCAGCGAAGTTACTGCAACGCGGGTTTGCGTTACCCGGCCCCCGATTTTGCACAATAAAAACCGATCGGGCCGGAGCGGATCTGTCGTCTTCCGCTGCGGCCCGTTCGCCATAAATATTCACGTGTCAAAGAGCACGACGGACAATCTCCGACTGTAGCGGAATCGTCAGCCATATTCAATGAATTTTTGCCTAGACGGTTTCCCACGCCCCGCTGTCGCCCGAGCGGTAGAGGGCATCGAGCACGCGCATGTTCGCGACCGCATCCTCGATCGGCCAGGCGAGCGGCTCCAGCCCTCGCACCGCGCGCGCGAACGCCTCGCCCTGAAGCATGTACTGGTCGCACGGTGCGATCGTCTCGACGCGCCTGCCGCCGCCGAACAGGTCGCGCGCGTCGTCGACGACCAGCGTCGTCGAGGTTCCGGGTACGGGATTGAAGGGTACGGGCAGCTCGATCCGGCCCCTGGTGCCCAGGAGGACGACGCGCTGGAAAGGTGCGGTCTGCGTGGAAACGCCGAACACGAGCTGGCGGCTGGCGCCGAAATCGACGATGCCGCTGGCGATCCGGTCGACCTTCATCGCGGGGTCGCGGTCGATGAGGCACACGGCGCGCGCCGGTTCCGCGCCGAAAATGAAACGCGCGGTCAGCACGGCATAGCAGCCGATGTCGTAGAGGCCGCCGCCGCCGATATCCGCCTTGTTGCGGATGTTCGCGGGATCGGGGTTGTTGTAGCAGAACTGCGTGTGGATGCTGCGGATCTCGCCGATCTCGCCGCTGCGCACGATCTCGCGCGCGCGTAGCCACTGCGGATGCTGGCGCACCATGAAGGCCTCGGCGACCAGCTTGCCGGTCCGCGCGCGGGCGGCGAGCAGCTGGCGCGCTTCGTCCGCCGTCAGCGCCACCGGCTTCTCGCACAGCACGTGCTTGCCCGCTTCCATGGCCTTGATCGTCCAGGGCACATGCAGGTGGTTGGGCAGCGGGTTGTAGACGGCCTCGATCTCGGGATCGGCCAGCATCGCCTCGTAGCTGCCATAGGCTTTCGCGAAGCCGAGGGCGGAAGCGGCCTCGCGCGCCCTGGCGATGTCGCGCGAGGCGATCGCCCGCATGTCGAGATGCGGGCTGGCCTTCATGCCGGGCACGACCTTCTGCGTCGCGATCCGCGCGACGCCGAGGACGCCCCAGACGACGGGAGCTGTGCTCACCGGCTCTTGGCTTTGCGCCAGGCGGCGAAGTCGGTCTTCGACTTCTCGTCGGTCGGCGGATAGAGGCCGAGGATCGAGCGGCCTTCCTGCACCTTCTCGATGACGAAATCCTCGAACGCGGTCATCTCGGTCGCCTCGGCCGCGATCTCGTCGGCAAGGTGCGCGGGGATGACGATCACGCCTTCGCGGTCGCCGACAACGACGTCGCCCGGCCACACGGCCACGTCGCCGCAGCCGATGGGCCCGTTGATCTCGACGGCCTGGTGGAGCGTGAGGTTGGTCGGGGCGGACGGACGGTTGTGGTAGGCCGGGAACGGCAGCTCGGCGATCTCGGGCGAATCGCGGAAGCCGCCGTCGGTGACCACGCCGGCAGCACCGCGCTTCATCAGGCGCGTGACGAGGATGCCGCCGGCCGACGCCGCGCGCGGCTCCTTGCGGCTGTCCATCACCAGCACGCAACCGGGCGGGCATTCCTCGACGGCCTTGCGCTGCGGGTGCGCGCGGTCCTGGAAGACGGTGATGGGGTTGAGATCCTCGCGCGCCGGGATATAGCGCAGCGTATAGGCCTCGCCGACCATGTTCGGCAGCTTGCCGTTGAGCGGCCGCACGTCCTGGATGAACTGGTTGCGCAGGCCGCGCTTGAACAGGGCCGTGCACAGAGTCGCGGTGCTGACATGGCGGTACAGCTCGCGGGTGGCATCGGACAGCTTCTTCGACATGGGCTCAATCCTTCGGGAAATAGACTCCGCGCCGGAGGCGCGTCTGGACATAGACGTGTTCGTCGAACGTGCCGGCGGCATAGGCGCCGCTGGTGGCGGTCCCGGGGTTCGACACGTTGCACTCGCTGGGGAAGCGTGCGACGAAATCCTCGTCGATGTCCACGCCCAGGCCCGGCTTGTCGGGAACCTTCAGGAACCCGTCCTGCTGCACGGGATGCGGGATCACGGTCTGCGCGCGCCCCGCCCAGTCGTTCTCGATGCGCTCGAGGATCAGCCCGTTGGGAATGGAGGCGAGCACGTGCAGGGCCGCGTATTCGGCGACCGGCCCGAGCGAGCCCGAATGCGGCGCCATCATGATGTGGTGTGCTTCGGCCATCGCGGCAATCTTCTTCATCTGCGTGATGCCGCCGGCCCGGCCCGTGTCGGGCTGGACGATGTCGACCAGATCCTTCTCGATCAGGTCGCGCAGGCCGTAGATCGTGGCCATGCGCTCGCCCGCCGCGAGCGTGACGTTCGCGGCGTCGCGGATGCGGCGGAAGCCGTCGAGGTTTTCCGGTGCTATCGGATCCTCGACGAACATCAGGCGGTATTGCTCGAGCGCGCGCGCGACCTGGGCGGCGTCGGCCGGCGTCAACCACGGCGGGCCGTGCAGGTCGATCATCAGGTCCATCTCGTCGCCGATGGCCTCGCGCAGCATCGCGACCTTGCGCACCGGGTCGGAGACGCCGCCGCACTTGATCGCGGTGATGCCCTGGTTCTTGAGGCTGACCGCGACTTCCGCCGTGTTGGCGTGCGCGTAGATGCGGATGCGGTCGCGGATCTTGCCGCCCAGCAGGTTCCACACCGGCGTGCCGAGCGCCTTGCCCTTGATGTCCCACAGCGCCATGTCGATGCCGGTCATCGCACCGCCGCCGACCGTGCCGACCATGCCGTGGCCCATGATGGCCGACATCATCTTCTGCCACAGGCGCTCGATATGCATCGGGTCTTCGCCGATCAGGATCGACTTCAGATCCTGCACCGCCGTCTCGATGACGCGCGGCCAGCCGCTGCACTCGCCGATGCCGACGATGCCCTCGTCGGTATGGACCTTGACGAACAGCCAGTTGCGCGTCCCCGTCAGCCCCTTGGTCGTCGGCTTGTGGCCGAACGAACCGTCCGATGCCCAGCCCTTCAGATTCGGGGCATCGACCTGCATCAGGAAGGTCTCGATATCGACGATGCGCATGGGAACTCCTAGCCGGCGTAGCGGAAGCGCGCGTGGATCCGACGGTGGCGGGGGTCCGGGCGCGGAATGGCAGACAGCAGCGCCTTGGTATAGTCGTGGTTGGGCGCGTCGCAGACCTGGTCGGTCATCCCCGTCTCGACGACGCGGCCGCGATACATGACCGACACGCGGTCGCACATGTAGCGGATGACGCCGATGTCGTGGCTGATGAACACGTAGGAAAGGCCGAGCTCGTCCTGCAGGTTCATCATCAGGTCGAGCATCTGCGAACGGATCGACACGTCGAGTGCGGACGTCGCCTCGTCGGCGACGATGACGCGCGGCTTGAGCGCTATCGCGCGCGCGATGCCGATGCGCTGGCGCTGGCCGCCCGAGAAGGCGTGCGGGTAGCGCTCGCGCCACGCGGGTTCGAGCCCGACCTGCTTCATCAGGCCCGCGACCCGGTCGTCGAGTTCGGTTCCCTTCGCAAGACCGTTGACGTAGAGCGGCTCGCCGATGATCTGGGCGACCGTCATGCGCGGATTGAGCGAGCCGACCGGATCCTGGAAGATCATCCGGATCTCGCGACGCATCTGCTTGAGCGTGTCCTTGTCGGCCGACACGAGATCGACCACGCTGCCGTCGGCCCGGCGATAGTCGATGGCACCGCCGTTGGGCTCGTAGACGCGCAGCAGGCAGCGCCCCATCGTCGTCTTGCCCGAACCGGACTCGCCCACGATGCCCAGCGTCTCGCCCGGCCGCACGACGAGCGAGACGTCGTCGACCGCCTTGGTGATCGCCGCCCCCTCGCCGAAATGCATGCGAAGGCCGCGCACCTCGATCACCGGCGGGGCTTCCGCGCGGATCGGCGCACGCTTCAGGCGGATCTCGGCCTTCTGCTCGAGGCGCAGGACCGAACCGATCAGCATGCGCGTGTAGTCGTCCTTCGGCGCATGGAAGATCTGGTCGACCGGACCGCTCTCCATGACCTTGCCGTGATACATGACGAGCACTTTGTCGGCGATCTCGGCGACCACGCCCATGTCGTGGGTGATGAACAGCACCGCCATGCCGAACTTCGTCTGCAGCCGCTTGATGAGGTCGAGGATCTCGGCCTGCGTCGTCACGTCGAGTGCCGTGGTCGGCTCGTCGGCGATCAGCATCGAGGGATTGCAGGCGAGCGCCATCGCGATCATCACGCGCTGGCGCATGCCGCCGGAGAATTCGAACGTGAAACGGTCGATCGCGCGCTCGGGCTTCGGGATCTCGACCTGGCCCAGGAGCTCGATCGTGCGTGCGCGCGCGGCCGCCTTGTCCATGCCCAGATGCAGGCGCAGGACTTCCATGATCTGGTCGCCGACTGTATGCACGGGCGACAGCGACGACATCGGTTCCTGGAAGATCATCGCAATCTCGGCACCGCGCACGGCCCGGATTTCCCGGCTGCGCGGGTGGAGCCCGGCGAGATCGACCGAGGATCCGTCCGGCCGGTGCAGGACCATCGAGCCCGAGACGATGCGGCCGGGCGCGTCGACGATCTGCAGGATCGAGCGCGCGGTGACGCTCTTGCCGCTGCCGCTCTCGCCGACGACGCACAGCGTCTTGCCGCGCGCGACCTTGAACGACACGCCGTCCACGGCCTTGACCGTGCCCGTGCGGGTGGCGAAGTGCGTGACGAGATCGCGGACGTCGAGGACGACATCCCCGTCTTTAGGTGCTGCTGTCATTTGTTGTACGGATCCGCCGCGTCGCGCATGCCATCGCCAAGGAAGTTGAGCGCCATCACCGCGATGACGACCGCAACGCCCGGCGCGAACAGCCAGGGGGCCGTCGCGATCGAGCGGATGTTCTGCGCCTCGCGCAGCAGCACGCCCCACGAGATCGTCGGCGGCTGCAGGCCGAGACCGAGGAAGGACAGCGACGTCTCGGCCAGGATCATCGCCGGGATCGCCAGCGTGATGCTGGCGATGATGTGGCTCATGAAGCTGGGCAGCATGTGCCGGAAGATGATGCGGCCTTCCGACGCGCCGTCGAGGCGTGCGGCCACGACGAATTCCTCGGTGCGCAGGCTGAGGAAGCGGCCGCGCACGACGCGCGCGAGCTGCGCCCAGCCGGTCAGCGACAGGATCAGCGTGATCATGAAGTACTGCGTGGTCGCCGGCCAGTCCTGCGGCAGGGCCGCGGCAAGGGCGAGCCAGATCGGGATCGTGGGCAGCGACAGGATGAACTCGATCACGCGCTGGATCGCGAAATCCGATTTCCCGCCGTAATAGCCCGAGATGCCGCCGAGCACGACGCCGATGGTCAGCGACAGGAACACGCCGACCAGACCGACCGAGAGCGAGATCTGCGCGCCCTGCATGATGCGGCTGTAGACGCAGCGCCCGAGCCGGTCGGCGCCGAACAGGAAGAGCGGCTGGCGCGGGTCGCTCGACGCGAACAGGTGGATGTCCGTCTCGAACAGGCCGAGCACGGAGTATTTGTACCCCCGGCCGAACATGCTGACCGGCACCTTGCGCGCCTCGTCGACGACGTAGACCGCGGCCAGCGTCGTCGGATCGCGGCGCAGCTGGTAGGGATGGATATAGGGCCGGAACGACGAGCCGCCGTCGGCGTCGGTATCGATGAAATGCAGCGCCTGCGGCGGATAGTAGGCCGCGCGCGCGTTCTGCAGGGCCGGATCGTTCGCCGCGAAGAAGCCGGGCACGGCGGCGATGACGTAGAAGACGACGACGACGACGAGGCCGATCATCGCGAGCTGGTGGCGCTTGAAGGCCCACCACACGAGCTGCCACTGCGAAGCGACCGCGAGCCGCTTGTTGTCCACGGCCAGTGCCTGGATTTCGCTCATCGTCCTACTCCAGCCGGATGCGCGGGTCGATGAGCGCCAGCAGGATGTCGCTGACCAGCGAGCCGACCAGCGTCAGCGCGCAGATCAGCAGCACGAAGGCACCGGCAAGATACATGTCCTGGCTCATCAGGGATTGGAGAAGCATGGGGCCGGCCGTCGGCAGGCTCAGCACGATCGCCACGATGATCGAGCCCGACACGAGGTTCGGCAGCAGCCAGGCGATCGTCGAGATGAAGGGGTTGAGCGCGACGCGCAGCGGATACTTCATGAGCAGCGCGAATTCCGAAAGCCCCTTGGCGCGCGCGGTCGTCACGTAGGGCTTGTTGAGCTCGTCGAGCATGTTGGCGCGCATCACGCGGATGAGGCTCGCCGTGCCGGAAACCGCAAGGATGATGACCGGGACCCACAGATGCCCGATCAGGTCGAGCACCTTGTCGAAGCTCCACGGCACGTTGATGAACTTCTCGGAGAACAGGCCGCCGACTTCCTGGCCGAGCTTGACCGCGGCGACGTACATCAGCACGAGGGCGAGCAGGAAGCTCGGGACCGCGAGGCCGAGGAAGCTGAAGAAGGTCGCGAAGTAGTCGCCGATCGAATATTTCTTGACGGCCGAGAACACGCCGATCGGAAGCGCGATCCCCCAGGTCACGAACAGCGTCGAGACGGTCAGCACGAGCGTGAGCGCCATGCGCTCCCAGATGAGTTCCGAGACCGGCTGCTGCCACTCGAAGCTCAGTCCGAAATTCCCCTCGAGGACGATGCCCGAGATCCACTTGTAGTATTGGATGATCATCGGCTGGTCGAGACCGAAGCGCGCGCGCAGGTCGGCGGCGGTGTTCTGGTCGACCACTTCGTTGGAAGCCGCAAGCGTGGCGATGTAGGTCGTGACGTAGTCGCCGGGCGGCAGCTGGATCAGGACGAACGCAAGGAAGCTTACGGCAATCAGGGACGGGATCATCCACAGCAGGCGTGAGACGATGAAGCGCAACATGTCGAGGGAACCGCCGGTGCTGTGATGGAGCGGAGCGGATGCGGCGGCCTTCGCGCCCGCGGGCACGAAGGCCGCCGCCGTCCGGTCAGGACGAGAAGTAGAACTGCTGCGGCAGCGCCGGCGCCGGGTTGGGCCAGCTCCAGGCGTTGGGCATCTTCGCAGGCACGTTCTTGAGGTTGCTCTTGCAGATGCCGAACGTGTTGACCGCAAGGCACACGCCGATCGTCTCGAAGGCTTCGGCCGTCAGGTCGAAGAGTTCCTTCATGATCGCACCGCGCTTGGCGAGATCCGGCGTCGCGCGCGCGTCGTCGAACAGCTTCATGCGCTTCTTCTGGTCTTCCGGCGGCTCGATGCCTTCCTTGCCGCCCGACACGTACCACTGCGTCCACGGGATCGCGTAGCGCGAACCCTGCGGATGCTGGGCGAAGAAGTCGCGCGGATCGAGCATCGGGTCGAGACCGCCCGGGCCCGGCCACGTCGCGGCATCGTGGTCGTTGCTGTCGCCGCGCGTGTAGTAGAGCGCGCGTTCGATCGTGTTGACCTTCATGTCGACGCCGATCGCCGCCCAGTGGCGCTTGACGAGTTCGAGCGTGTCGACCGCGTCGGGATAGAGCGTCGGGATGACGTCGATCGAGAAGAACACCTTCTGGCCGTCCGGACGCAGGCGGAAATTGTCCGTCCCGCGGCGGTTGTAGCCGAGCCGGTCGAGGATCGCGTTGGCTTCCTTCTGGTCGTGCGCCGCGAACTGGCGCGCGAGCTTCTCGTGGTACCAGGGATGGCCCGGACGCGGGCCCGTCTGGTAGGGCTCCGACTGGCCGAGATAGACGAGATCGATGATCTCCTTGCGGTCGATGCCGAGCGACAGCGCCTGACGGAACTGCTTGTTCGCGAACATCTCGCGCATCTTCGGGTCTTTGTGCGTCATGTTCAGGTAGATCATGCACTGCTGGGCGCCCGAGGCGACCAGTTCGACCAGCGTGTAGCCGCCGCGCTGCATGTTCTGCGAGAGCGTCGGCTTGTTCTGCAGCGCGTCGATGTGGCGATCCTGCATGTCGATGCGGCCGGAGATCGCGTCGAGCATCAGCGATTCGACGTCCTGCGAGATGTTCATCGTCAGCTGGTCGATGTAGGGAAGCTGCGCGCCCTGGCTGTCGACCTGCCAGAAATACGGGTTGCGCTTCATCACGACGCGCGTCGCACCGCCCGTGTAGGGTTCCGCGATCACCCACGGGTCGAGCGTGGGCTTGTCGGCATTGCCCCAGCGCGACGGGATCTCGATGTCGCCGCACTTCGCGCGGAACAGCGTCGGCCAGTCGGACATGTTGGCCGCCTTGACCGCCGCGTCGACGCCGGTGTTGTACTTCGGATGGAACTGGCTGCAGTAGTGCTTGGGGAACAGCGTCGGATGCTGGCCCAGCGGCGTGGCGAGGTTCTCGAGGAACATCGCGTAGGGTGCGACGAACGCGAACTTGACGGCCGTGTCGCTGACCTTCGTGACCGTGGCGGCCTTGCCGCCGATCACCATCTGCGAGGGCGGCGAACGGTAGAGATCGGTGTTCTTCGCGCAGTCCTCGATCGCGAAGACGACGTCGTCGGCGGTGAACGGCTTGCCGTCCGACCACTTCATGCCGGCGCGCAGGTGGAACGTGAATTCGGTCGCGTTGGCGTTGACGTCCCAGCGCTCGGCGACGCAGGGCAGGACTTCGGTGAAGGAGAGGTTCCAGCGCACGAGGCCCTGGTTGCCGACGATGCGCAGGATGCCGTTGTGGTCGGCCGAACCGCGCAGGCCGCGGCGCAGCGCGCCGCCGTAGCGGCCCAGGCTCTGCGACTGGACGACCATCGGCGCGGCCGGCAGGCGCTGGGCGAGTGCCGGCAGCTTGCCTTCGGCGACGAGTTTGGCCAGTTCCGGCGCTTCCTTGGGCGCGCCCTGCGCGAAGGCGATCGACGGTGCGGTCGCAAGGGCCGCGGCACCTGCGAAGCCCTGCAGGACGGTGCGGCGCGCGAGTGCGTCGGAGCGCGCGGATTTCGGGTTCTTGCTGTCGTCCATTCTTCCCCCCTTTTTAGCCGCCTAGCGGCATTTTCGATCCGGCCGCTCCGGTTTGTCCGGATACGGCCAAGTTGGCTGGATTTACACACTAATATATCAGGGTGTCAATTGGCCTTTCCGCGGACCGGCACGTGGCCGCGCATGTATTTGGGGAATCGCGCGCACAGCGCCTCGATGTTCGCGAGCGTTCCGGAGAGGTGTTTGCGCAGGAACGCCTGGGCGAGCTCGGGCTGGCGATCGGCGATCGCGTCCACGATCGCCTGGTGGTCGGCGAGAATCGTGTCGATCTTGCAGAGATCCGGCAGGTTGAGCCGCCGCAGCCGGTCGAGCTGGCCGCATTGCTGGTGCATGAGATGCCAGATGTCCGGCACGCCGGCGGCCACGTACATGATCCTGTGGAAGGCCCGGTCGGCATCCGAAAACGCCTTGAGATCCCCGCTCAGGCCGTGCGCGCGCTGGCTGTCGATGCAGTCGCGCAGTTTCGCGACGACATCGGGTTTGGGGTCGATTGCAAGGCCCCGGACGACCTCGAGTTCGAGCGACCGGCGCAGGAAATGGGCCTGGCTCGCGGCCGTCAGGTCGATCATGCTGACGACCGTCGCATGCTGCGGAAACACCTCGACCAGACCCTCGGCCGAAAGGCGCATCAGGGCGTCGCGCACCGGCGTCTGGCTCACGCCGAACTGGCGCGCGAGCGTGGCGCGCGACAGGACCGCACCCGGGGCGAGAACCAGCGACAGGATCATGTCGCGCAACTGGTCGAAGACCTGGATGGCGGCAAGGCGCCCGCGCTCCAGCGCACGCCCGGTCGGCCGGCGCGATTTCGCCGCCTTCCTGCCGATGGCGCCCCCCCCTGCTGCCGCTAACGCGGTCTGTTTTGTCATGCGCGCACGGTAGCCGAATTTCCGGATTTGTCACGCGCTAATATATTAGTACTTTCCGGAACGGGGCCGGGCCGCTATTGTTCCGGCAGTTCGAGGGGGAACCGCCATGCCGAGCCAGATCTCCGGCGCGCCAGCGACGACACGTCGCCGGCCCCGTGTCGCCGATGTCCGCGTCACGCCGATCGCGTTCCGCGATCCGCCGCTGCTGAACGTGGTCGGCGTCCACGAGCCGTGGGCCCTTCGCTCGATCATCGAAGTGGAAACCGACGACGGCCGCATCGGCCTCGGCGAAAGCTACGGCGACCTCGAGACGCTCGGCAATCTCGGCAAGGCCGCACCGACCCTCGCCGGGCTCGATCCGCACGACCTCAACGGACTGACGGCGCGCGTGTATCAGGCCGTGACGGGCACGCCGTTTGCCGGCCAGGATTTCCCGATCGCCGGCGACAAGGCGCTGGCCAGCGCGCTGGCCGCGTTCGAGGTCGCGTTCCTCGACCTGCAGGGCCAGATCGCCGACCGGCCGCTCTACGAGATCCTCGGCGGGGCCGTGCGCGAGCGCGTGGGCTACAGCGCCTATCTCTTCTACAAGTTCAAGCAGCACAAGGACGACCCGGGTTACCCGCCCGACGACTGGGGCGAGGCGATCACCCACGCGCAGGTCGTCGACCAGACGCGCCGCATGGTCGAGGAATACGGCTTCGGCTCGATCAAGCTGAAGGCCGGCGTGTTCGAACCGGAATTCGAGATCGAGACGCTGCGCCACCTGCGCGAGGCGTTCCCGAAGCATCCGCTGCGCATCGATCCCAACGGCGGCTGGTCGGTCGCCACGACGCGCCGCCTGATGCCGCAGTTCGACGGGCTGCTCGAATATCTCGAGGATCCGGTCAACAGCCTCGATGAGATGGGTGAGGTCGCCAGGTTCTCGACGCTGCCGCTCGCCACCAACATGGTGACGGTCGCGTTCGGCCACATCCCCAAGACGGTGCGGCTGGGTGCCGTGCAGGTGATCCTCAGCGACCACCATTATTGGGGCGGCCTGCGCGCCACGCAGGCGCTGGCGCATATCGGCCGCACGTTCGGCATCGGCATCTCGATGCATTCCAACTCGCATCTCGGCATCAGCCTTGCCGCGATGACGCATGTCGGCCTGACGATCCCCAACCTCGCCTATGCGTGCGACACGCACTATCCGTGGCAGGTCGAGGAAGTGGTTGAGGGCGGCCGCGGAAACTTCGTCTTCAAGGACGGCGCACTCGCCGCGCCGCCGGGACCGGGGCTGGGCGTGCGCCTCGACCGCGCGGCACTCGCGATGCTCCACAAGCAATATCTCGACTGCGGGATCCGCAAGCGCGACGACGCCAAGGAAATGCGAAAATACAGGCCCGAATGGAAATCCGACCGTCCGCGCTTCTAGAGCTTCGCGCCGAACCGGCCGACGGGTGCGCCCGCTACGTCCACGCGGAACGTCACGAGCGTGCCGGCCTGTTTCTCGCCGAGACGGTCGCTGGTCAGCGACGTCACGTAAAGCGTCTTGAGATCGTCGCCGCCGAAGCACGGCATCGTGGGTGCCGCGAGCGGCAGCTTCACCTTGCGCTCGATCGTGCCGTCCGGCGCCACGCGGTTGAGGCAGCCCGCCGAAACGCCAGCACTCCAGTAAAAGCCTTCGCTGTCCATGGCGGCACCGTCCGGGCGCCCTTCGGCGTCCTCGAACGTGCGGACCTGCCGGCGGTTCGAGATGCTGCCGCTCGCGAGGTCGTAGTCGAATGCCTGCAGGAAGCGCTGCCGGCTGTCGGAATGGTAAAGCGTCTTT
The DNA here is from genome assembly GCA_964416335.1 of uncultured Azospirillum sp. GTDB lineage: Bacteria > Pseudomonadota > Alphaproteobacteria > CACIAM-22H2 > CACIAM-22H2 > Tagaea. The sequence goes on along the minus strand of CAYQDN010000025.1, from coordinate 39,465 downwards.
CCGTCGGGGCTCCACGCAAGGCCGTTCGACACGATCAGGTTTTCCGCCATGCGCGTCGCCTTCCCGTCCCAGTCGACGCGGTAGAGTGCCGCGACCGGCGCCTTCTCGGGGCGGTCGTCCATCGAGCCGACCCAGAACCGGCCGTCCGGGCCGACCTTGCCGTCGTTGAGACGGTTGGTGGCGGGCTCCGGTTCCGGATGGACGAGGAAGTCGAGCTTGCCGGTCCGGAAATCGAACAGATGCACGCCCTGGCGCAGCGCCACGATCGCGCGGCCGTCGGCCGTGAGCCCGAAGCTGCCGATGGCGCCGGGCATCGCGAACCGGTCGAGCCGGCGCGTACGCGGATCGAGACGGTAGAGGGCGGGTGCGGGAATATCGACGAAGTAGAGCATGCCCGAAGCGGCGTCCCAGCACGGCCCCTCGCCGGTGCCGAGCGGGATGTCGATCAGTGACTCAACCTTTGGCGTATCGATGCGCATGAAGCTATCCTTGTCGAAACACGGAGCCGCGCGCCGGGTATAGCGCGAATGGCGGAAAAATTGGAGGACCCAATGTCGATCGAAAAGATGCGCAAGGCCCTGACGGGAATTTCCGGCGTCCATATCGTGCCCTACGGCAAGGACGGCGCGCCCGACGGTGCCACGCTCGACCGCGTCATCGACCGAATCGCGGCCGCGGGCATCCACAACATCGTCTCGGCCGGCAACACGGGCGAGTTCTACGCGCTTTCGCCCGACGAGGTTCGCTTCGTGCACGACCGCGCCATCGCCGCCAATGCCGGCCGCAGCAAGGTGACGGCGGCCATCGGCCGCTCGCTCGTCGAGGCGATCGCGCTCGGCAAGCGCGCCAAGGCCGGCGGGGCGGACGCCGTCATGGCGCACCAGCCGCTCGACCCGTTCGCGGCCCCGCAGGCGCAGGCCGCCTATTTCCGCGAGATCGCCGACAAGGTCGACCTGCCGCTCGTCGCCTATGTCCGCTCCGACGCGATGAACATCAAGGACCTGATGGGCATCGCCAACCATCCCAACGTCGCGGGCGTGAAATTCGCCACGACGAACCTGATGCTGCTGTCCGAATGCGTGCGCGCCAGCGACGCCAAGACCGCACTCTGGGTCTGCGGCCTTGCCGAAGGCTGGGCCGGCGCCTTCTATGCCGTGGGTGCGCGCGGTTTCACGTCGGGGCTGGTGAATGTCGATCCCGGCCGTTCGCTTGCGATCCACGCCGCACTGGAAAGCGGCGACTTCAAGAAGGTCCGCGAGCTCGTCGACACGATCGCGGTGTTCGAGCAGCTGCGCACGCGCTACGGCAACGGCGCCAACGTGACGGTCGTCAAGGAAGCGATGGGCGAGATCGGGTTCCAGGTCGGGCCGGTCCGCCTGCCCGGCCTGCCGACGCTCGATCCGGCCGACCGCACCACGCTGATCGGCATCCTCAAGAGCTGGAACGTCGTCCCGGAACGCCGGACCGGTTCAGCGGCCTGACGGTGCGCGCGACAGCCGGCCACCCTGCATCGGTGCCGGTACGCCGGTCGTCGTCGGCAGGCTGAGCGGCAGGCCGTACAGCGAGCGGACGGCAAGGAAGCCGAACAGTTCCGCCTCGAGCGCGTCGCCGTCCCAACCGACCGCCTCGACCGGTTCGACCGGAACGCCGAAGACGCGCGCGAAGCCGGCCATGAACGCGGCGTTGAGGCGACCGCCGCCGGTCACGAGCCAACGCCTGGGCGGCTGCGGGACGTGACGCAGGGCCGCGCGCGTCGCCTCGATCGTGAAGGCGGCAAGCGTGGCCGCCCCGTCCGCGTCGCCCAGCGCATCGACGATCCGCGCCCGCGCATGGAACTCGTTACGGTCGAGCGATTTGGGCGGCGGCTGGTCGAAGAACGGATTGTCCATCAACTGCGCGAGGATGCCCGCATCCGCGCGGCCCGAGGCGGCAAGCCGGCCGCCTTCGTCGAACGGCAGGCCGCACCTGCGGCGGACGAAATCGTCGAGCAGGGCCGAGGCCGGACCGGTATCGAACGCGACGGTCGTTTCGGCGCCCAGATACGTGACGTTTCCCACGCCGCCGAGATTGAGCACCATCACCGGCAGGTCGAGATCCGCGGCGAGTGCGCGATGATAGAGCGGTGCGAACGGCGCGCCCTGCCCGCCCGCCGCGACATCCGCATCGCGGAACTTCGTCACGACATCGAGACCGAGGCGTGCGGCCGCGCGCGGGCCGTCGACAAGCTGCCGGGTGAAGCGTTTTTCCGGGCGGTGGTAGACCGTCTGCCCGTGCAGCCCGACGACCGCGACGTCCTTACGCGAAATGCCGCATTCCGCCATCATCCGGACGACGGCGTCGGCATGCGCGTCGGTGACCTGGGCCTCGAGTGCGGACAGCGGATCGCGTTCGGCGATCGCCGGATCGCGCAGCAGGTCGAGCAGTGCGGCACACAAATCCGGCGGATAGGGATAGCTGCGCGCCAGCCCGGTGCGCTCGACGCGCCCGCCGTCGGTCCGAACATACGCGACATCGATGCCGTCCATCGACGTGCCGCTGATGACGCCGATCGCGGGCAGGACCGGAGCGCTCATCCGCCCTTCCCCAGTCCTGCCAGCGCTTCGCGCAGGTTGCCCCGGTGGTGCTGCAGGCACGCGCGGGCGGCATCCGCGGCAAGCCCGCTGCGGATCAGGACCGCGACCTTGATGTCGTTGCCGGCGGCCGCCAGCGCCTCGCCGGCCGCCTCGGGGCTGCATCGCGCGATCCGGGCGACGATCGCCGTCGCCCGGCGGTGGAGCTTGGCGTTGGTCGGCATCATGCTGACCATCATCCCGCGATAGACACGCCCGAGCCGGATCATGATCGCGCTCGACAGCAGGTTGAGCACGATCTTCTGCGCCGTACCCGCCTTCATGCGCGTCGATCCGGCGATGACCTCCCCGCCCGTCGCGACGAGGATCGGGTGGGCGGAAGCGGCGAGCAGGTCGGTCGCCGCATTGTTCGCGATCGCGACGGTCAACGAACCCCGCGCCGCGGCGACGCGCAGGGCCGCGATCGTGAAGGGCGTGCGGCCGCTGGCCGCCACGCCTATGACGACATCGTCCGGGCCGACCGCAAGCGAGACGATTTCGCGCCCGCCGGCCTCGGGGTCGTCCTCGGCCCCTTCGGCGCTGGTGACGAGCGCACCGGGACCGCCGGCGATCGCATAGGCGAGCCGCTCGGCCGGCCAGCCGAATGTCGGCGGCAGTTCGACGCCGTCCTGCACGGCGATGCGGGCCGACGTGCCCGCCCCGGCATAGACGAGCCGTCCGCGCGTCGCGAGCCGCGCCGCCGCGGCATCCGCCGCCCGCGCGATCGCCGGCAAGGCGGGGCGCACGGCGTCGATGGCGCTCGCCTGGCCGTCGAGCATCGCCGCCAGCGCGTCGAGCGTCGGCCAGGCGTCGAGATCGTCGAATTTCGGGTCGGTGTCTTCGGTGGTCATGATTCGCGACCCGTCGACAATAGCACCGATTCGGCCCGCCTACTTCCCCATGACCAGGTTCGGCAGCCAGAGCGTCAGCGGCGGCCAGACCGTGACGGCCGCAAGGACGCACAGCAGCGGGACCAGCCACGGCAGGATCGCGCGCGACATCTTCTCGAAGCTGATCTCGGCGATGCGCGAGGTGACGAAAAGCACCACGCCGATCGGCGGATGGATCGTCCCGAGGATCAGGTTGATCGTCATCATCACGCCGAAATGCACCGGATCGATGCCGAAGCTGATCGCCATCGGCACCATGATCGGGATCAGGATCAGCATCGCGGCCAGCAGTTCCATGAAGCAGCCGACGACGAGCAGCACGACGTTCGCCGCGAACAGGAAGACGAGCGGGTTTTCGATCGCATGGACGATGATCGGCGTCAGCGTCTGCGGCACGCGGCTGATCGACATGCACCAGCCCATGGCGCCCGCCGCCATGACGAGGGCGAGCACGAGGCCGCAGGTCTCCACCGTCTCGACGAGGATGCCCGGGATCATCTTCCATTCGAGCGTGCGATAGACGACGAAGCCGAGGAACAGCGCGTAGAAGGCGGCGACCGCGGCCGCCTCGGTCGGCGTGAAGGCGCCGGAGAACATGCCGGCGAGCAGCAGCACGGGCGCGAACAGCGCCCAGATGCCGTCGACGAAGGTGCGCCATATCTCGCCCATGCCGAGGAAGGGCAGGCGCCCGAAGCCCTGACGGCGTGCGACGAACGCCACCATGACCATCAGCGAGACGCCCATCAGGATGCCGGGGATGAAACCGCCGAGGAACAGGCGCCCGATCGACACGTCGGCGGCCACGCCGTAGATCACGAAAGGCAGGCTCGGCGGGATGATCGGCCCGATGGTGGCCGCGGCCGCCGTGATCGCGGCGGCCGTTTCCGGCCGGTAGCCGACCCGCTTCATCGACTTGATCTCGATGGCGCCCACGCCCGCGGCGTCGGCGACGGCCGAACCCACCATGCCCGCGAAGATCATGCTGGCGATGATGCTGGCATGCGCATAGCCGCCGCGCACCCAGCCGACCAGTGCCGTCGCGAAGGCCACGATCTTGTCGTTGATGCGCGCCGCGGTCAGGATGTTGCCCATCAGGATGAAGATGGGGGCCGCCACCAGCGGGAACGAATTGACGCCGTGCAGCAGCTTCTGCGGCACGATCGACGGGGTGAAGTTGCCGAAGAAGGCGAACGCGAAGGCGGCAAGACCCATCGAGGCGTAGAGCGGAAAGCCGACGAGGATCGAGACCAGCCAGACGATCCCGATCTGGACGACGAGGTCGGTCATTTCCCCGGAGCCTCGCGGGTCGCCCACGCGACCGAAATGTCGGCGACGGCCTGTGCGGCCGCGACGGCGCCCGCCGCGACCAGCGGGACGTAGAACCACATCATCGCGACCGGCATGCTGATCGCCTCGATGTCGTGGTTCCGTTCGACCAGCTCGATGCCGTAGAACGCGACGAGCAGGCCGAACGCGACGACCGAGAACTGCATCGCGATTTCCGCCATCGACCACGCGAGCGGCGGCAGCAGGTCGTGGAAGAAGCGGATGCGGATATGCGCGTGCCGGCGCGAGGCGAGGATCCAGCCGAACATCGCCACCCAGACCATCAGCAGGCGCGAAAGCTCGTCGGTCCACGCATAGGGATCGCCCGCGGCGCGCGAGACGACGCCGACCACGACGACGATCGTCAGGGCTGCCGCCGAGATCGCCGCGATGCCGCGCACGCCCGAATCGACGGCGCGCACGAGGCGCGCCGCCGCCGTTCCGGTTGCCTGGGTCACAGTTTCAGGAACGCTTCCCAGGTGCCCTTGCCCCACTTCTCCTCGAACTTCTGCGGGACGGTGTCGAGCACCGCCTTGCGGAAGGCCGGCACGTCGGGCTCGATCACGGTCATCCCCTTCTGGCGCAGGTCGGCGACGGCCGTCGCTTCCTGCGACAGCAGTTCGGCGTCCTGCCACTTGATGCCGGCCGCCACCGCCGCCTCGATCGCGTCGCGGTCGGCCTGCTGCAGGCCGCGCCAGAACGGCTCGTTCACCAGCGGCATGCGCGGCGTGATGATGTGCTCGGTCAGCACGAGGAACTTCTGCACCTCGAAGAACTTGCCGCTCTGGATCGTGGGCAGCGGATTCTCCTGGCCGTCGACGGCACCCTGGCTCAATGCCAGATAGAGCTCGGCATACGCGATCGGCGTGGCGCGGGCACCCCAGGCCTCGGCCATCGCGCGGAACGTGTCGACGGGCGGCACGCGCAGCTTGAAGCCGACCATGTCGGCAGGAGTCTTCACCGACTTGCTGCCGGTCGTCAGGTGCCGCTTGCCGTAGTACGAGACGCCGAGGATGCGCATGCGCCGGCGCTGGATGAGGCCCTCGTTGAACCCCTTGAACTGCGGAGCCGTGGGCATCTTCGCCATGTGTGCCGCGTCGCGCCACAGATAGGGCGCTTCGATGACCGACAGCGCGGGCAGGAAGCTGCCGATGGCGCCCGCACCGTCGGTCGTCATCTGGATGGCGCCCGACGAGACGGCCTCGATCATGTCGGGGCCGGTGCCGAGCTGGCTGTTCGGGAAGACCTGGATGTCGATGCGCCCGCCGGTCTTCTGCTTGACCTCGGCGCCGATGCGCTCGGCCATGATGACCTGCGGATGGGCCGCGGGAAGCGCTTCGCCCCAGCGCACGGCCGTGGCCTGCGCGCGAAGGATCGTCGGCGCACCTGCGATCGCGGCAGCCGCCGTCGTGCCGGCCAGCACCATGCGTCGTGAAATCTTCGTCATCGTTTCCCCCTTTTGTTGGATTCTTGGATCTTGGCCGCGACGTCCGCGCGGCCGGTCCCTCAGCCGCCCTTGACGCCGCCGGCGGTCAGCCCGCCGACGATTTCCTTCTGGATCAGCAGCGTCAGAACCAGCACGGGCAGCGTCACCAGCAGGGCGGCCGCGGCGAGCGGCCCCCAGGCGACCTGCTCGAAGGTCAGCATGTTGAAGACCGCGACCGGCAGCGTGCGCGTCTGCCGCCCGCCGAGCACGGCGCCGAAGATGAAGTTGTTCCACGAGAAGATGATCGACAGGATCGCGCCGACGACGATGCCCGGCCGCGAGAGCGGCAGCGCGACGTAGCGGAACGCCTGCCACAGCGTGCAGCCGTCGATCAGGGCCGCTTCCTCGAGTTCGTTGGGCAGGCTCTCGAAGAAGCCGATCATCACGTAGATGAAGATCGGGATGGTGATCACGAGATGCGTGATCACCAGGGGCCAGATCGTGCCCGTGAGGCCGAGCCACTGGAACAGGATGAAAAGCGGGATCAGGTAGGAAAGTGCGGGCGTGATGCGCGCGATCAGCGTCAGCATCGCGAGCTTGTGGGCCTGCGCCTTCGCGATGCCGTACGCGGCCGGCACCCCGACGAGGATCGCGACGACCGTGGCGATGCCCGACACGATGATGCTGTTCACGAAATAGGTATCGAGATGGTTCTTCTCGATGACGTCGAGGAAGTTGTTCAGCGTCGGCGGGCTCGGCACGAAGACCGGCGGGAACGCCATGTTGTCGACCTCGTTCTTGAGGGCGAGCGACAGCATCCACAGCATGACCAGGATGGCCGGCGACACGATCACGAACACGGCGAACGCGAACGCGAACTTCCTGCCGAGGCGGCGGAGGGTGATTGTGCTCATGACCACTTCGACCTCTGCCGGAGCCACAGCAGGACCATCGCAAGTCCGACGATCAGCACGAAGAAGACGATCGTGACCGCCGACGCGTAGCCGATGTTGTAGAACGAGAAGGCCTGCAGATAGAGGAAGATGTTGATCGTCTCGGAGGCGGTTCCGGGACCGCCCTGCGAGATCACGTAGATCGTGTCGAACGCCTTGAGCGCGTCGATGGTCCGGATGACGGCGGCGACCAGGATGAAGGGCATGATCAGCGGCAGCGTGATGTGGCGGAACATCTGCCAGCCGTTGGCGCCGTCGATCTTCGCGGAATCGTAGGGTTCGGTCGGCGAGGCGGCGAGGCCGCCCAGCACGATCAGCATCACGAGCGGCGTCCAGTGCCAGACCTCGACCATGACGAGGCTCGGGATCACCGTTTCGGGCGCGTACACCCAGAGCTGGGGCGGCAGGCCGACGAGGCTGAGCAGGTAGTTGAGCACGCCGAGCTGGGGATGGAACATCATCGTCCAGACGAGCGCCACGGCCACCGGTGTGGCCATCATCGGCAGGATGAAGATCGCGCGGAAGAGCCCCCGCAGCGGAAAGCGCTCGTGGAAGATCAGGGCGGCCGCTGTGCCGAAGATCAGCGGCAGCACCACGGCAAGCACGGTGAAATAGAGCGTGTGGCCGATGCCTTCGATGAAGCGCGCGTCGCTCGCAAGCTTGACGAAATTGGCAAGGCCGATGAATTCCTGCACCTGGCCGATCTTCCAGTCGAACAGGCTCATGTAGATCGTGAAGACCCACGGAAAGACGATGACCGCCCCCGTGATCACGATCGCCGGATAGGCGAACGGAAGATAGCGGTGGCCGAACCCGCGGCGGCGCGATGCGCCGGGCTCGCCGGGCATGGCGCTTTCGGAAGCTGCTTCACTCATGACGGTTCGATGGCGTCTCGATGTCCCGGCCCCCTTCCCCGCATCGCGGGGAAGGGAACGCGAGCCATGCCTGCGACAGGCATGACGTCCATCATGCCTCGGACTTCTGCAGGACCGGCGTGAAGGTTTCCGTCGCCTTCACGAGTTCGGTCCGGGCATCCGCACCGCCGATCGTGTTGGTGAGGCCCACGCCGAACACGTCGCGGAATTCGGTCACGGGCGCGATCTCCGGCAGGCCCGGACGGCCGATTTCCGTCGACCCCTGCAGGCAGGTCAGCCATTCGCGCGGCAACTTGAGACCGGCGATGACGTCCTTGTCCGTATAGGACGAGCCGCGGCACGGCGAACCGCCACCCGACTGCAGAAGGCGTGCGCACATCAGCTTGCTCGTCGCCCACTGGCAGTAGAGATACGCGGCTTCCTTCTTCTTGCTCGCGGCCGGGATGCCGATGCCGTCGCCGAAAGTCGCCGAGTGGCGGGCTTTCGGGCCGGCAGGCATGATGGCGTAGCCGACCTTGCCGACGACGCGCGACTTGGTCGGATCCTCGAGCGGCGGCGCGAAGCCGATCCCGTCGAGCCACATGCCGATCTTGCCCTGGCTGAACGACGTCTGCGATTCGTTCCAGTTGAAGCCGACCGTTCCCGGCGGGGCGAAGTCCCTGTTCAGCTTCTTGTAGTATTCCGCTCCGGCGATCGCCTCTGGCGTCGCCGTCTGCAGCTGGATCGTCTTGGGATTCACCGGATCCATGTCGTGGCCGAGCATGAAGCTCGTCCACACCGGGACATTGGCGTTCTTCAGGCCGCGCGACACCCAGCCGTACTGGCCCGACGCCTTGTCGGTCAGCTTCTCGGCCGCCATCAGGATTTCCTCGAAGTTCTTCGGGAAGGCAAGGCCCTTGGCCGCGAACAGCTCCTTGTTCCAGTAGATCATCCAGGGATCGATGTTGAGCGGCAGCGTGTCCATGCGACCGTCGCCCTGCAGAGCCCAGCGCAGGCCGCCGGCCGTGAAGTCCGAGAAATCATAGTCGGGTGCGGTGAGCGAGGAGTCCGCCAGCAACGGCTTCATGTCCATGAGCCACTTGGACTTCCCGATCAGGCGCTTCTGGACGTGCCAGGCGACCGTGAGCACGTCGAACTGCGGATTGCCGGAGTTGAACTGGATCACGACCTGCTGGCGGTGCTGCTGCTCGGGCACCACCTCGGAGCCGACCTTGATGCCGGTCAGATCGGTGAATTCCTTCTCGTGCTTGCGCAGCAGCTCGCCGCGCGGGCTGAGCGTGAGCGAGACCTCGATGCTCTGGCCCGCGTATTTCTTCCAGTTGAACGCGCCGGTCTGCGCGAACGTCTTGGTGTTGAGCATCGGGGCGGCGATCGTCCCGATTGCCGCCGTCTTGACGAATCCGCGACGGGAAATCGAAGTGGGCTTCATTGCGTCCTCTCCCATTGTTGAACTTTTTTTGACTTCGCGGACCGTTGTCCGCGCACGTTGCGTCCGGCCAGTCCGTGGTTGCGACTATACCCCCATCGCGCGATTTCGCGCGTCGAGAATGTGGGCCGCCAGGGCCGACTGAGCGCCTGCAACATCGCGCCGCTCCATGCGTTCGACGATGCCCAGATGTTCGCGCATCACGGCCTCGACCCGCGTCGGATCGAGGCGGACTTCCGCCTGGCGTATCAGGCGGATCTTGATCGAGTTGACGCGGTAGGCGCTCGACACGATCTCGTTGCCGAGCGAATCGACGATCGTGTCGTGCAGGTCCCAGTCCGTGAGCTGCGCCCGGCGGATCACGTCCGGCGTCATCCGCCGTGCCGCATCCTTGAGCACCCGTTCGTGCGCCTCGCGCAACCGTCTGATCGCCGCATCCGGCGCTTCGCGCACGAACGTGGCGACCGCCTCGCGCTCGAGCATCAGGCGGAACTGGAACGCGTTGCGGATGAGGCTGAGATCGACATGCGCCACCTGCATGCCGCGCTGCGGAACCGTGACGATCAGCCCTTCGGCTTCCAGGCGCGGCACCAGCTCGCGGATGGCACCCAGCGGCAGCCCGGTGATGTCGACGAGTTCGCGCTGCGAGACGAACTGTCCCGGCACGATCTCGCGCGACAGCAGGCTCTGCGTGAACGCGTCGTAGGCGCGCTCGCGCAGCTTGGGGACCTCGGCGCCAGATTCGGCCATCGGCCTCAGGCGGCCTTGGCCGTGCCGGCTGCTTCAAAGCGATCGACCAGGGCCTTCGCCTTGGCATCGTCGAGCGCTTCGAGCGGCGGACGCATGCGCCGCCAGGCGGCATCGCTGGTCCGGTGCGCGATCAGCGCCTTGACGGCCGACATGAACGGATCGGCGATGATCGCCGAGACGAGTGCCGCGATCTTCGGATCGTCCTTGCCGTCCCACGCGGCCGGCCGCAGCACGTCGGGCCGCAGGTTCGCGAGGCCGCAGATCGTGCCGCTGCCGCCGTTCTGCACGGCGCGCGCGAGCTGGCGCTCGTCGCCCACGAGGATCTGGAGATCGCGATGCCGGTCGAGGAAGCCCTTGCTGGAATTCCAATCGCCGGTGCTGTCCTTGATGCCGATCACGGCACCCGGGAACTTGTCGCGCAGGCGGCCCATCAGGTCCGGTGTCATGACCGAACGGGTCATGCTGGGAATATGATAGAGCAGCACGTCGCGAAGCTCGCTGCCCAGAGCTTCGAACACGGACGCGAACCAGCGGAACACGCCCTCTTCCGACGTGTTCGGGAAATAGAAGGACGGGGTCATCAGCAGCCCGCGGCAACCCGCGGCATAGCCCGCGCGCGCCTGCTCGACGGCGTCCTCGATCGTCGAGGCCGTCACGCCGGCAATGATTTTCTTCTTCATGTCGAAACCGGCGGCCGCGAACGCACCCAGCACGTAGTGGCGTTCGCGCATGCCGATCGAAGCACCTTCGCCCGTCGTGCCGAACACGGCCAGCCCGTCGCCGCCGTTCTCGAGCACCCAGCGCCCGTGCGCGACGATTCGCGGCAGATCGACATGCCCGTCCGCCGTGAACGGTGTCGATAGCGCGCAGCTCAGTCCGATGCGATCGGCCTTGGTCGACATTGCGGTTTCCCCCTTGGACACTATTGTGGGCGTAAGTTGACCGCCCGAAACCGATGAGTCAATACTGACATGTTAGTGTGTTTCAAAATTATCGGGGGAGACGCCGGATGACGCTCGCACGACGCCCCCTCGGGCGCGTTGCACTCGACGTGTCGGTCCTCGGATTCGGGGCGGCACCGCTGGGCGACCTCTATGCGCGGCTCGACGAAGCCACCGCCGTGTCGGCGATCGAAGCCGCCATCGGCAAGGGCGTCACGCTGATCGACACCTCCCCGCTCTACGGTCACGGGATGTCCGAACTCCGGGTCGGGGCGGCCCTGCGGCGCGCGGGTGCGGCCGGAATCGCGATCTCGACCAAGGTCGGACGCGTCATGGATCCTTTAGGTCCGCCCGGCGACGGATCGGGCTATGTCGGCGGTCTCCGGCATGCGGCCCGGTTCGACTATTCCTACGACGGTGCGATGCGCTCGCTCGAGCAGTCGATGCTCCGCCTCGGCGCCGACAGGATCGACATCGCCCTGATCCACGATGTCGATGTCTGGACGCACGGTGCCGACGTGATCGACGCGCGGTTCCGCGAGGCGATGGACGGCGCCTACCGCGCCCTCGACCGGCTGCGGAGCGAAGGTGTCGTCCGCGCGATCGGCGTGGGCGTGAACGAGGCCGACATGTGCCTGCGTTTCGCACGTGCGGGCGATATCGACGCGGTCCTGCTGGCCGGGCGCTATTCGCTGCTCGAACAGCCCGCAGCCGAGGCGTTCCTGCCCGTGGCCCTGGAAAAGCGTATCGGCGTGATGCTCGGCGGCGTTTTCAATTCCGGCATTCTCGCGACGGGTCCCGTCGCGGGGGCCAAGTACAATTACAAGCCCGCACCCGCCGACATCCTCGCGAAGGTCGCGGCGATCGAGACGGTCTGCAAGCGCCACGGCGTGCGGCTCTACGAAGCGGCACTCCAGTTCGCGCTCGCCCATCCGGCCGTCAGCTCGGTCGTGCTCGGAGCCGTCAAGCCCGGCGAGGTCGAGTCGCAACATGCCGCCCTCGCCCGCCCGCTGCCGCCCGAGTTGTGGCAGTCTCTCAAGGCTGCCGGCCTGCTGGCCGCCGACGTACCGACACCGGTATAGGCCATGCGCATCGACGCCCACCAGCATTTCTGGAAGATCGCGCGCGGCGACTATGGCTGGCTGACGCCGGACAAGGGGCCGATCTACCGCGACTTCGGCCCGGCCGATCTCGCCCCTTTCCGGCTGCACCACCGGATCGACCGCACGATCCTCGTCCAGGCGGCACCGACAATCGCCGAAACCCGCTTCATGCTCGAGATCGCGGCGGGCGATCCCACGATCGCCGGCGTCGTCGGCTGGGTCGATTTCACGGCTGCCGACGCTGCCGCACAGATCGACGCACTCGCGCGCGATCCGCTGCTCGTCGGCCTGCGCCCCATGCTGCAGGACATCGCGGACGACGACTGGCTGCTGCGGGCGGACATCGTACCTGCCGTGCGCGCCATGGCGGCGAACAGCCTCGTGTTCGACGCGCTGGCCCGGCCGCGACACCTGCCGCGCGTCCTCGTGTTCGCCGAACGCCATCCCGACCTGCAGATCGTCATCGACCACGGCGCCAAGCCGTTCATCCGCGAACGCCGGCTCGATCCGTGGCGTGCGGACATGGCGGCACTTGCCGCGCGCCCCGACATCGTCTGCAAGTTGTCGGGCCTGGTGACCGAGATGGGTCCGCAATGGACGCCGCCCGACCTTGCCCCCTATATCGGGCATCTCGTCGCGACATTCGGCGCCGACCGCCTGCTGTGGGGCAGCGACTGGCCGGTGGTCGATCTCGCCGGCGGATACGACCGCTGGATCGAGCTCGCCGGATCGGCGACCGGCGGACTTTCCGATGCCGGCAGGACCGCGATCTTCGGCGGCAACGCCGGGCGCATCTATCTCGCCAAGCGGGGACGCAAATAGCCATGCTCAAAGGTATCGATCCGATCCTGTCGCCCGACCTGCTCTGGTGCCTCGCCGCGGCCGGGCACGGCGACGACATCGCGCTGGTCGACGCGAACCATCCGGCCGCGCGCATCGCCAAATCGACCTCCAGCGGCCGGCTTATCGAACTGCCGGGCGTCAACATCGCGCGTGCCGCGCGTGCGATCCTTTCGGTCCTGCCGATCGACGACTTTACGAAGGATCCGGTCCGCCGGATGCAGGTCGTCAACGATCCGACCGCGATCCCGGACATCCAGAAATCGGTCCAGGCCGAGATCGACCGCGCTGCCGGCCGGCCGCTCGCGATGGTCGGGATCGAGCGCTTCGCGTTCTATGAGGCGGCGAAGGCGAGCTTCGCGATCGTCCAGGCCGGCGACCCGCGCGGCTATGGCTGCTTCCTGTTCCGCAAGGGCGTGGTGTTCGGCGAAGCACCGCCGGTCTAGCCGCATTTGGGAATCGGGATGCGGCCGTCCGCCTTGACCCGCTCCATCACCACATAGGTGCGCGTCTCGCGGGTTTCCGACAAGCGTCTTGACCGCTATTTCAAGGCTGTTAGCCTGAATTCCATAACATTAGCAGAGATACAGTTATGCCCATTCAGGACATTCCGGCCTCTCTTGGCCCGAAGCTCGCCGGCGAAGCGGAAGTCCTCGAAAGGCTGCGGGCAGCCGTCCTGCCTGCGACGGCGAATGTCGACGAGGAGGCGCAGGCACTTGCCGCCGAGCTGCGCGCGCGCACGCCGCGCCAGGTCGGCGTCGAGAGCTTCCTTGCCGAGTTCGACCTGTCGACGAACGAGGGCGTGGCGCTGATGTGCCTGGCCGAAGCGCTGCTGCGCATCCCGGATGCCGGCACGATCGACGCGCTGATCGGCGACAAGCTCGGCACGGCCGACTGGGACAAGCATCTCGGCCACGCGGACTCGGTGCTGGTCAACGCGTCGGCATGGGGACTGGCGCTGACCGGCCGCTTCGTCGAATGGACGGGCCGCGAAAGCGGCGGTGCCGGCGATCTCATGCGCCGCACGCTGGGCCGGCTCGGGGCCCCGGTCCTGCGCCGGGCGATCGAAGCGGCGATGCGCATCATGGGCCAGCAGTTCGTCATGGGCCAGACGATCGAGGCCGCCCTCGCGCGCGCCGGCGAAGCCGGCCCCGGCTATCGCCACTCCTTCGACATGCTGGGCGAGGCCGCGCGCACGAAGGACGACGCCGAGCGCTATTTCCAGAGTTACAGTGCGGCCATCGCGGCGATCTCGGCCGCCTGCAAGGGCAAGGACCCGCGCGCCAATCCCGGCATTTCGGTCAAGCTCTCCGCCCTCCATCCGCGCTACGAACCGGCCAAGCGCACGCGCGTCGCCGCCGAACTCGTCCCGCAGGTCGCCGCACTGGCGCTGCAGGCCGCCGAAGCCGGCATCAATTTCACGATCGACGCCGAGGAAGCCGACCGCCTCGTGATCTCGCTCGAGATTCTCGCGAGCCTCGCCAGCGACGGCCGCCTTGCCGGCTGGGACGGTCTCGGCCTTGCGGTGCAGGCCTATCAGAAACGCGCGCTCGGCACGGTCGGCTGGGTCGCCGATCTCGCCAAGGCGACGCGCCGCCGCTTCATGGTGCGTCTGGTCAAGGGTGCGTACTGGGACAGCGAGATCAAGTGGGCGCAGGAAAAGGGCCTCGCCGACTATCCGGTGTTCGTGCGCAAGGCGGCGACCGACCTTTCCTATCGCGCCTGTGCCGCGCGCATGCTCGCCGCGGAAGGCTCGATCTTCGGCCAGTTCGCCACGCACAACCCGCGCACCGCACTCGAGGTGCTGTCGCTCGCCGGCAACCGGACCGACTTCGAGTTCCAGAAGCTGCACGGCATGGGCGACGGTCTCTATGACCTGCTGGAGAAGCGGCTGGGCGAGCGGTTCGCCACGCGCGTCTATGCGCCCGTCGGCGCGCATCGCGACCTCCTGCCCTATCTGGTGCGCCGCCTGCTGGAAAACGGGGCCAATACCTCGTTCATCCACCAGGTCGCCGATGCCGAAATTCCGCTGGCCCGCATCGTCGCCGATCCGGCCGCGGCCCTCGCCGCGACCACACCGTCGGTGCAACTGCCCGGCGCCCTGTTCGCCGACCGCGCGAACGCGCGCGGCATCGACCTTGCCGACGACGCGATCCGCGCGAAGATCGTGGCCCGCGTGGCCGCCGACCGGAAGGCGGTCACCGGCGGCAACGTCGTCGAGCCGGCAAATCCGGCGCACGCCGTCGGCGAGATGCGTGTTCCCACGCCGGCGGACGTTGCGGCCGAGATCGGCGTTGCCGCCGGCGGCTTCGCCGGCTGGAGCCGCGTTCCGGTCGTCGAGCGCGCGGCCGTGCTCGAGCGTGCGGCAGGCCTGTTCGAGGCGCACGATCTCGAACTCATGTCGCTCGTCATCCGCGAAGGCGGACGCACGATCCCGGATGCGCTTTCCGAACTGCGCGAGGCGGTCGACTTCCTGCGCTATTACGCGGTCCGCGCGCGCAGGGACTGCGCGCCGGCCCAGCTGCCCGGCCCGACGGGCGAGCGCAACACGCTCGCCCTCGAAGGGCGCGGCGTCTTCGCGTGCGTGAGCCCGTGGAACTTCCCGCTCGCGATCTTCGTCGGGCAGATCGCCGCCGCACTCGCCGCCGGCAACGCCGTGATCGCCAAGCCCGCCGAACAGACGCCGCTGACGGCCGCGCGCGCGGTGGCCCTGCTCCACGCCGCCGGCGTGCCGGCTGCCGCCCTGCGCCTGCTGGCGGGCGGACGCGAGACCGGTGCAGCGATCATCGCCGATCCGCGCATCGCGGGCGTGGCCTTCACCGGCTCGACCGCGACGGCCAAATCCATCCACCGCACCCTTGCCGCCAAGGACGGCCCCATCGTGCCGCTGATCGCGGAGACCGGCGGGGTGAATGCGATGGTCGCCGACAGCTCGGCGCTGACCGAGCAGCTCGTCAACGACACGCTGATCTCGGCGTTCCAGAGTGCCGGCCAGCGCTGCTCGGCCCTGCGCGTCCTGTTCGTGCAGGCGGATGCGGCCGACCGCACGATCGAGATGCTGCGCGGTGCCATGGCCGAACTCGCGGTCGGCGATCCCGCCGATCCGGCGACCGACATCGGCCCCGTGATCGACGCATCGGCGCGCCGCATGCTCGAGGCATATATCGACGAGCATCAGGCGCATGTCGTGGCGCGCGCCGCATTGCCGCGCGGTCTTGCCGGCCATTTCGTCGCCCCCGTGGCGCTGGAGGTCCGGCTTGCCGATGCGCCGACACGCGAGATCTTCGGGCCGGTCCTGCACGTGGTGCGCTGGAAGGCGGACGAACTCGACGCCGTCCTCGCGAAGATCGCGGCCACCGGCTATGGCCTCACGCTCGGCATCCACAGCCGGATCGACGGGTTCCAGCGCCGCATCGCGGCGGCCCTGCCGGTGGGCAACGTCTATGTGAACCGGTCGACCATCGGGGCCGTCGTCGGCGTGCAGCCCTTCGGCGGGCAAGGGCTGTCGGGAACCGGTCCGAAGGCCGGCGGGCCGTTCTATCTGCCGCGCTTCGCGACCGAGAAGACCGTGTCGATCAACACCGCCGCCGTGGGCGGCGACGTGGCGCTTATGGCAAGCGGTCGGACGGCCTAGGCATGCTTCCCGCTTTCGCGCGCATAACGCGCGAGGGCGGCGAAGCGATAGAGGCCGTGCACGAACTTGCCGTAGGGCATCGTCACGAACAGCGCGAAGACGATGCCAAGATGAAGCGCGAGCAGCAGCCCCATCGCGGCCGTGTCGCGCAGCGCCAGCAGGGCCAGCCCGGACGCGCTCGTCGCCAGCAGCATCGCAAGAAACGCCGTTCCCATGCCTGTCCGGTCGCCGTCGCCGAGGCCTGCATCACGCCGCAGCTTCGCGCGCAGCAGGCCCCACGGCCCGGCGACAAGCCCGATCCCGCCAAGCGTGCCGAGCAGCACGGGCAGGTCGTGCCACGCATAGGGTGCCATCCGGCCCAAAGCGTAGTGATAGGCCGTTGCGATGGTGGTGGACGCAAGGCACAGCAGGAAGCCGTAGAATGTCAGGTGATGATAGAAACGCCGGTTGTCGTCCGGCCGCTCGCCGTCGTTGTGGCAACCGGGCCCGCCGCCGTCGAGATAGCGCAGTGTCGCTGCATCCTTCGCGGCCGGCAGCGCGTCGCCCGGGCCGATGTCGGCAAGGAAGGCGCGCACGCCCATTGCCATCGCCAGCAGCGCATAGGCGAACGCGCCCCCGAACAGCAGCGCCATCGCCCCGTGCGGCATGACGCGATAGAACGCACCGGGCCCGGCATCGGCCGCGAACAGCGCCGCCGGATCGGCGAACGCCACGAAGCCCGCGACAAAGGCGAAGACCGCAAGCGCGCAGGCGACGGCGATCGCCAGGCCGTTGCGCGCGAACAATGGCGCAAGTGCCTGCGGCCAGGCATAGGCGGCGTAGGATTCTTCGCGCGCCCTGGCGAGGATTTTCGGGATGTCGACGGCGAATTCGTGCGGGCTGGCGAACTGGCAGTCGTAGTAGCAGGCCCCGCAGCCGTGGCAGAGATTGGCAAGATAGGCGACGTCGCCGGCGGCGAAGCTCCGCCGCATCTCCAGCGCCGGGAAGACCGCGCAAAGCCCCTCGCAATAGCGGCAGGCGTTGCAGACGGTGAGTTGCCGGTCGGCCTCGGCTTGCGTGTCAGTTGGCGGCATGGCGTGCGGCCCCCTCGCCCGCGATGCGCCCGAACACGCTGCCGATCGTCATGCCGATCCCGGCAAGATAGCCCTTGCCCAGCACGTTGCCCGCCATGATCTCGCCGGCGGCGAACATGTTGGCCGCCGGCGTGCCGTCTTGCATCACCAGCCGCGCGTTCACGTCCACCTTCGTCGCGAGATAGGTGAAGGTGATGCCCGGCCGCACCGGATAGGCGAAATAGGGTGCCGTATCGAGCGGCCGCGCCCAGTGCGATTTGGGCGGCACAAGGCCTTCGGTGCGGCAATCGTCGAGCCTGTCGGGATCGAACGCGCCCGGGCGCACCGCGTCGTTGAACGAGGCGACCGTGTTGCGCAGCGCCGCGGCATCGAGATCGAGCCTGCCGGCGAGTTCGTCGAGCGTCGCCCCTTCGATCGGCGGGAAGGCCGACGGCATGAACAGCCCGCGCGCCTTCGCGTCGAACAGGATGTAGCCGATCTGGTCGGGCTGGGCGGCGATCAGGCGGCCCCAGATCGCATAGCGCTTGGGCCAGATATCCTCGCCCTCGTCGTAGAAGCGCTCGGCCCTGCGGTTGACGACGATGCCGAAGACGACGCAGTCGAGCCGCGTGACGATGCCGCCGTCGAACTGCGGCGAGCGTGCGTCGATGGCGACGGCATGGCACTGCGTGGGATCGCCCGTCAGCGCCACGCCGCAATCGCGCAGGATGCGCAGCAGGCTGCCGCGGTTGTACTTCGTCCCGCGGATCAGGAAGTTGCGCGCCGCCGGTCCCCACGATTCCTCCAGCCATTCGAGATTGCTCTCGAAGCCGCCGCTGGCGACGACGAGGCTGCGCGCGGGCAGCTCGATTTCACCTGCCGGCGTGCGTGCGCGCGCGCGCAGGAAGAACCCGTCGGCGATCTCGAGGCCGGTCACCTCGGTGTCGTAGGCGATCTCGACGCCCAGATCCTCGGCCCGGCGATAAAGGGCATTCAGCATGGCGCGCCCGCCGCCCAGGAAGAACGCGTTGGTGCGGCCGAGGCCGAGCGTGCCGCCGAGCGGCGGCTGGAAGCGCACGCCCTGCGCGTTCATCCAGTCCCACAGCTCCTTCGAGCGCGAGAGCGTGAGGCGCGCCAGCCCCTCGTCGGTGTCGCCGCCCGTGACGCGCACCAGATCGTCCCAGAACTCGGTCTCGGGATAGGGACCCGTCATCACAGCGTTGGGCGCGTCGTGGGCGATGCGCATGTTGCGCGTGTGGCGGGTGTTGCCGCCGCGGTAGAATCGCGGGGCCGCCTCGACGACGCGCACCGTGCGCCCGGCCAGCCGCGCGGTGATCGCGGCACAGAGTGCGGCGTTGCCGCCGCCGATCACCAGGACGTCGCTTGCAGCCATTATCCGCTTGTATCGCCGCGCTTATTCGGGCGCAACAAAACTAAACACCCGTCCAAGATTTTCTCGGTTGAGGGCCGGTCGCGCACCTTGCAGGGTGCGAAAATGGCAAAGCAGCAAGCGACAGGCGCATTGGCCGTCACGGCGAACGACCTCAGGACCGGCGAAGTCGTCTTCCGGCGTGCCGACGGGCGCTGGAGCGAGGACGTTTTCTGCGCCGACATCGCCTTGACGCAGGAAGCCGCCGACGCCCTGCTTGCCGGCGCCAAGGCCGACCACGATTCCTGCATCGTCGTCGAGCCGGTCCTGATCGAGATCACGATGACCGGGAACCGCCCCGTCCCGACGCGCTTCCGCGAACGGATCCGGGCCGGCGGGCCGACCGTCCCCTACAGCAAGAACTGAGAACAGCATGTACCGTTACGACGAGTTCGACCTCGCCTTCGTGCGCGAGCGCGTGGCCGAGTTCAGCGACCAGGTCGCGCGCCGCCTGTCGGGCGAGATGACCGAGGACCAGTTCAAGCCGCTCCGTCTGATGAACGGTGTTTACCTCCAGCTCCACGCCTACATGCTGCGCATCGCCATCCCCTACGGCGTGCTGTCGGGCAAGCAGATGCGCAAGCTTGCCCACATCGCGCGCACCTACGACCGCGACTACGGCCACTTCACCACGCGCCAGAACCTGCAGTTCAACTGGATCAAGCTTGCCGACATGCCGGCAATCCTCGAGGAGCTGGCGGAAGTCGAGATGCACGCGATCCAGACCTCGGGCAACTGCATCCGCAACGTCACGGCCGATCATTTCGCGGGTGCCGCCGCCGACGAGACCGTCGATCCACGCCCCTATGCCGAGATCCTGCGGCAATGGTCGTCGCTGCATCCCGAATTCACGTTCCTGCCGCGCAAGTTCAAGCTGGCCGTGACGGGCGCGCCCAGCGACCGCGCGGCGATCCAGGTCCACGACATCGGACTGGAGGCCAAGCGCGACGCGGCCGGCAAAATCGGCTTCGCGGTGTGGGTCGGCGGCGGCCAGGGCCGCACGCCGATGATCGCCAAGAAACTGCGCGACTTCCTGCCCGAGGCGGACCTGCTCGCCTACTGCGAGGCGATCCTGCGCGTCTACAATCTCGAGGGACGGCGCGACAACAAGTACAAGGCGCGCATCAAGATCCTCGTCCACGAGAAGGGCACGGACGAGATCGCCGACGCGATCGAGACCGCGTTCGCCGCGATCCGCGGCAAGGCACTGGACCTGCCGGCCGCCGAGATCGCGCGTATCGCCGCCTATTTCGCCCCGCCCGCCTTCGACGCGCTGCCCGCCCGGTCCGCGACGCTCGAAGCCGCGAAGGCGGCAGATCCGGCCCTCGCCCGGTTCGTCGCGCGCAACGTGTCGGCCCACAAGCAGCCGGGCTACGCCGTGGTGACCGTGTCGCTGAAGCCGGTGGGCGACCCGCCGGGCGATGCGTCCTCGGCCCAGATGGACGCGATCGCCGCCATCGCCGAGCGCTTCGCGCACGACGAGATCCGCGTGAGCCACGAGCAGAACCTCGTCCTGCCGCACGTGCGCCTCGACGACCTGCCGGCGGTGCATGCCCTGCTGGCCGACACCGGGCTCGCCACGCCGAACGCCGGACTCGTCACCGACATCATCGCGTGCCCGGGGCTCGACTACTGCTCGCTCGCCAACGCCCGCTCGATCCCGGTCGCCCAGCGCATTTCCGAGCGCTTCGCCGACCTCGACCGCCAGCACGACATCGGCGACCTCAAGATCAAGATCTCCGGCTGCATCAATGCCTGCGGCCACCACCATGTCGGCCATATCGGCATCCTCGGGGTCGACCGGAAGGGCGAGGAGTTCTACCAGATCACGCTCGGCGGCTCGGGCGACGAGACCTGCACCATCGGCGAGATCGTCGGTCCCGGCTTCCCGGCCGAGCGCATCGTCGACGCGGTCGAACAGGTGGTCGACGCGTATCTCGACCTGCGTCGCGACGCGCGCGAACCGTTCCTTGCCACCTATCGCCGGGTGGGCATCAAGCCGTTCCAGGAAGCACTCTATGCCGACGCCTGAGCTTTACCGGAACGGCGCCTTCGAGGCCGACGACTGGGTCTTCCCCGCTGCCGGCGAAGCGATCCCGGCCGCCGGCAAGGTCGCCTTGTCCAAGGCCCGCTTCCTTGCCGAGCGCGCGGCGCTTACCGAGCGCAACGGCCCGATCGGGCTCGTGCTGGAATCGGGCGAGACGCTGTCCAACATCGAGGACGACATCGCGCGCTTCGCGCTGATCGTGCTGCGCTTCGGGCGCTATGCCGACGGGCGGAACTACTCGACCGCCCGCATCCTGCGCGACAATTCCGGCTTCCGCGGCGAACTGCGCGCGGCCGGCGACGTGCTGCGCGACCAGGTGCTGTTCATGCTGCGCGCGGGCTTCGACGCGCTGTCGATTTCCCATGCCGGAACCGTCGCGGCGCTGAAGGGCGGCAGCATCGTCGGCGTGCATCACCACTATCAACCGGCCTCCGCCGACATCCGCGAAAGCGACGGCCCGCACAGCTGGCAGCGCACATCGAGAAAGCTGGCGGGCTGATCGGGCAATTGGGTTACGGCAGGTTACGGTAACCTATTTAGCGCCTTGATTTCGCGGCGATGTAACCTCCGCGGAATTCCGTGCAACCGACAAAACATATTCACTTTTCAAAGAGCGCGCCGAAGCTGTCCGGACTCTATGAAAGCGACTTCCGATTGTCAAGAATAATAGCCTATACGCACCAAGCCGACGGCCACAGGCAGCTGTCGGACAGGGCCGGGATTTCCGCACCGGCCACGTCGTAGCGCACGGCAAGAAACGGCCCGACCGGATTGCCGCCCGCGGCGGCGAGGCGTGCGGCACGCGCGGCATCGACGAGCAGCACGGCGCCGAGTTCGGCGGCGGCGGTTTCGTTCGAGGCCGGATCGGCAACCTTGCCGCGCCAGCCGAGGAACACGAGCGCCACCACGCCCGCACCTTCCGGCAGCAGCGGGGCATTGCCGTCCCAGCTGCGCCAATAGGCGGACGCCGCGATGCGCGCACCGGCCCCGAGCTGGGCTTGTGCTGCCCGGACGAGGCGGGGATGCGACGCAACGAGGGCGAGGGAATCGATCCGGGCGTGTGCTTCCGCCAGCGGGCCGGCCGACGTGCCGAGGAGGACCGCCTTCACGTCGGCATCCGCCCCGACCCAGCCGATTTCGTCGGCCGCGAAGGTGTCGCGCACGAGATTCAGGCTGCGTTGGCGTTCGGCGAGGGACTGCATGGCGGCGGGCCTCTTTTGAAGTCCCTTTACCCTTAGACCCCCCGCCCGTCCCTGCCGATTCAGAAGTTCTTGCGTAGACCCCAAATTTTCCTCAGTTCTCGCGGGCAACGGCAGGGTCGATATTCTCCCCATGATTCCGCTGCTTCTCGACGGTTCCCGCCTGCGCATCGCGCTGTTCGGCAACGAAACGCGCGCCGTGCGCCGCCTTGCCCTGCTGCGCGAGGGCGGGGCCGCACGTGTCGACGTGTTCGCCACGCGGCCGAGCGCCGAGCTCAAGGCAGCGGCCGGCGATGCCCTTCGGATCGCGGCGCCGGAGAGCGTCGAGCTGACGGATTTCGACCTTGTCTATGCGGCCGATCTCGATCCCGCGACGGGCGAAGCGCTGGCCGCGCGTGCACGGCACGCGGGCAAACTCGTCAATGTCGAGGACGTACGCGCGCTGTGCGACTTCCACACGCCGGCCGTCGTCCGGCGCGGAGCGCTCACCCTGACGGTCTCGACCGACGGGCTGGCCCCCGGCCTTGCCGGCGTGCTTGCGGCCTATCTCGGGCGGATTTTCGGGTCCGTCTGGTCGATCCGGCTGGGCCTGCTTGAGACCAGGCGGCGGACATGGCGCCGCCTTGGCATGACGCCCGGTGAAATCCGGTCCGCCCTCGGCTGCGAGGTCGAACGCAATGGCTGGTTGCCGGAATTGACCGAAACCACAACCGGATCGATCGGGCCGGTCCCTGCCCCCGTCCGGCTCCATGATGCGGGCAACCGCAGCATCCGCTAAACTGATGTACACCACTAATTTTTTCGGTGGCTAATTAACGGCTTACATTTGTCACGGCGCGCGGTTTTTGAGTAGGATGGTGATCAGCCGGTGCGATGTCGCGGGCGGGCGACGGAAGGGCCGATATGATTGAGCTCCTCGAAGACGACGACGTTTCGTTCATCTGCAAGGCGGACCATATCCATCGCTGGTCGCACAAGCGACCCGATGCGTTTCCGCTGGCCAAGCGCCTGAGCGCGCTGTTCGACGCGTGGCACGGCGGATTGAACCGGCCCCATCTCGGCCGCGAGGCGCTCTTCGACGCGCTCAGCCGGACGGGCAATGCCGGCTTCACCACGCTGGTCGATGTCACGGCCGATGATCCGGGCGAATTCCGCTCGAAGGTCTGGGGCAGCCATCTCATCTCGGGCGAGCACTACAAGAACGGCGTGCTGGTCCGCGACCTCCCCAAGGTCCTGTCGAAGTGGGTGCAGGCCGAGTACCTGACCTGCAAGGTCACCGGCGTGCCGAGCTTCCAGGAAGTGGCGTGGCAGATCGGCGGCGAGAAGCGGGACATGTACCGCCTGCTGCTCCCGCTGTCGCTGGACAGCGGGAGCATCGATCACCTGATTTCGGCGATCGTCTACAAGCGGCCTTCGCAGTACGAGAGCCTCGCCTACGTCAAGGCGTGACGAACTGCCGGAGCATCTCGGAACGCGAGATGTATTCGAGATAGACCGTCTCGACGGTGCGGGTTTCCTCGAAATAGCCGCTGACGACCTTCAGCGTCCCTTCGTAGCCGTAGATGCGCGTGGGGTACTGCTTCTCGTAGAGATTCTGGAAGACCGTCCCGACCATCCAGTCGAGCTCGAAATGCGGCATCGCCACGGCACGGCAGACCCGCATGATCCGCCCGGCAAGCCCGTGCTTGCGCCAGGCGGGATGGATCCACAGCCCGCCGTGATGCCCGATCCGCCCGGCGATCAGCAGGTTCGAGCCGAGCAGTTCGGGCGACCATTCGGTCGTGCTTTCGACCTTCGGATGGCGGCCCCACCACATCCGGTTCCCGACGAAGGCGGCGAGGTAGTTCTCCGACACGAGATACTTGTGCGCGATCGTCGCGACGATCTCGCCGTTCGTGTCGTTGAGCGAGAGCCAGAAGCTGTTGCCCGGATGCAGGTCGCAGAATTCGGGGTCGTAGGCCGGATTGACGCCGATATTCTCGGGTGCCGTCTTCAGGAAGGCCGTCCACTCGCCCATATGCGCGTTGACGGTCAATCTGAGGCCGATATTCGCCAGGTACTGGATCTGCCCCGCCACGAATTGTCGGCATTGCAGCACGTCATTGATCGACAGCATTTGAACCTCCGGAAAATTTGCGGTGTAATTTCGACTTCGCCTCGCGTATCGAGACGCACAAATATTGTCGAAGGTGCCGAGGCGGTGCATTTGCGATCTGCAAACAACCCCCTGTCGTACCGCTGATATCCACAGCTCTTGTGAGTGGCGCGGTATTCGCAACGCATTCTCAGGACCAAAAGCAGAGAGTCTGATGAACGAGAACCCCGGACCGGCAGACCAGACATCGCTGAGCGGCGACATCGCGACCGAGATCGCGCTCGCCGGGAGCCTGTTCGACCGCCTGCGCGCCGGTTCGCGCACGCGCCTGGGCGTCACCCGCGCCTCCTACGGCGAGGGCGAACAGATGGCGCACGACCTGATCGCGGGCGAAGCAGCCCGGCTCGATCTCGAAAAACGGATCGACGCGGCAGGCAATCTCTACGTCACGCTGCCGGGGCGCGACCGCACGCTGCCGGTGCTGATGACCGGCTCGCACCTCGATTCCGTCCCCGAAGGCGGCAACTACGACGGGGCGGCCGGCGTGGTTGCAGGCCTTGCCATGCTGGCGCGCTGGCGGCGCGCCGGGCGCCAGCCCGACCGCGACATCACGGTAATGGGCGTGCGCGCGGAGGAGCTTTCGTGGTTCCCCGCACCCTATATCGGCAGCCGCGCCGCCCTCGGCCGGCTCGAGGCCGCCGCCCTCGACACGTGCGTGCGCCCGGATACCGGCCGTACCCTCGCCGCCCACATGGCCGATGCGGGTTTCGACCCCGACGCGATCCGCCGCGGCGAACGGCAGATCGAGCCCAACCACGTCGCGGCGTTCCTCGAACTCCATATCGAGCAGGGCCCGATCCTCGTCGAGCGGCAACTGCCGGTCGGCATCGTCACCGGTATCCGCGGCAACCTGCGTTACAAGCACTGCCACGTGACCGGCCGCTACGGACATGCAGGGGCCGAACCGCGCGAGACGCGACGCGACGCACTGCTGGCGGCCGTGGCCTTCGCCTCGCGGCTCGAGGAAACGTGGCTCGAACACGAAAAGCGCGGCCTCGACCTCGTCTGCACGATCGGCCAGTTCCACACCGACACGCGCGTCCATACGATGACCAAGATCCCGGGCGAGGTCTGGTTCACGATGGATATCCGCAGCGACGACAACGCCATCCTGCTCGCGGCCGATGCAAGGTTGCGCGAGATCGCCGCCGAGATCGGCCTTGCACGCGGCGTGTCGATCGAGCTTGGCCCCTATACCAACGCCCTGCCCGGCCCGATCGACGCGGGCCTGCGCGCGAAACTGCTGGCACGTGCCGGGACGCTCGGCATCCCCCACATGCTGCTGCGCAGCGGCGCCGGGCACGATGCCGCGGTGTTCGCGACCTCGGGCGTGCCCGTCGCGATGATCTTCGTGCGCAACGCCCATGGCAGCCACAATCCGGACGAGGCGATGGAACTCGCCGATTTCGGCCACGCGCTGCGCCTGCTGGTGGCTGCCTGCGAGGACCTGCACCGGGCCGGCTAGGCCGGCAACCCCTCGAAAGGCCGTGCGCCCGCCCGCCCGGATCGCCTATCCTCGATGCCGGGCGGACAGGCGGGACAAGGGAAACGCGCGGGAAATGCGTCTGGAACGGCAGTTCATGGCCGCACTGGCCGTCGCGATGCTGGCAACCACGGTCCTCGCCGGCTCGGTCGTGCTGACGCAGTGGCGCGATTTCCGCCGCAGCGAGGCCGGCATCGACGCCACGCGGACCTTCGGCAATGTCCTGCGCGCGATGGAGAAGATCTCGGTCGAGCGCGGCCCGACCAACGGCACGTTCGGGGCGACCCTTGCCGCCGACCCCGAATGGGCCGAACGCCTGGCACGCGCGCGCGCCGACACAGATGCCGCCTTCAACACGATGGAATCCGACCTCGCCGCGACCAGCACCTCCGTCCGGCGCGATTCGGTTGCCCAGTCGCGCGCCCTCCGCCAGCGCCTCGCCCAGGCCCGCGCCGACGCCGATGCGCTGGCCGCCCTGCCCAATGCCGAACGAGCGCCCGAGGCGATCCGCGCGATCGTGGCCCGGCTGGTGGCCCTCGCTCTCGATCTCGCCTCCATCGTCGACGACGCCGAGGCGGCCGTCGGCAACGCCGACCCGGCCCTCCTCAAGATCGCGACGGTGGCAAGGCTTGCCGCCGAGATGCGCGAATTCGCCGGCCAGCTCGGCAGCGTGTTCTCCGCCCCGCTGGCGCGCCGCGTGGCGTTCGTCGAGACCGAATCCCTGGCGCTCGAACGGCTGCGCGGACGCATCGCCGCCCTCGCCCAGCAGCTCAAACGCGCAATCGACATCGCCGACGCGCCGTCGATCGAACCCGCGCGCGCCAAGATGGACGTCGACTATCTGGGCGGCGCCATCACGATGATCGAGACGCTGACCCTCGCCGGGCGGGCCGGCGGCGACTATCCGCTGGCCGCCGGGCCCTTCATCGAACGCTATGTGCCGGCAATGCGCAGCATTCTCGATGTGCGCGACGCGGCCTTTGCGGCCGCCGGCACGCTGGCACAGTCGGGGCGCGAAGCCGCCCTGTCCGCGCTTACCCGCAGCGCGCTGCTCGCCGTCGCGATCCTGCTGACGGTCGCCGGGATCGGGCTGTTCGTGCGCAGGCGCGTCGTCGGACCGCTGCTGCGCGTGGCCGACGCGATGGAGCACATCGCCCGCAAGGTCCCCTACGAACTTCCCGATGCCGGCCGCCGGGACGAGATCGGAGCACTCGCCCGCTCGCTCAAGGTCGTGGCCGACAGCATGTCGGAGAACGCGCGCCTTCGCGACGAGCAGCGTGCGGCCGACGCGGTCCATGCCGAGCAGCGCTCGTTCCTCGACGCCACGTTCGAGGGCATGGCGCAGGGCGTCCTGCTGATGGATGCCGATCTCCGGACGGTCGCGTGGAATGCGAAGATGTGCGATTTCATCGGCCTGCCGGTCTCGGCGATGCGCCGCGGCCTGTCGATGATCGACATCCTCGAACTCCAGATCGAGGCCGGCGTCTTCGCCGACATGGAGATGGCGCGCGGCTGGCTCGCCCGCCGGCGCGCCGGCTACAACTCGGTCGACGCGCTTTCCGAGCGCCGGCTTGCCGACGGACGCTGGATCGAGGTGCGCACGACCCGTACGCCCGCCGGCATGTACGTGCGCACCTATACCGACATCAGCGACGCCAAGCGCCTGCAGGCCGAGCGCGAGGAAGAGCGTGCGTTCCTCGACGCCACGCTCGAAAGCATGGCGCAGGGCGTGCTGCTGCTCGACCCCGACCTGCTTCCCGTGGCGTGGAACGCGCGCTTCTACGAAATGATCGGCCTGCCGCGCGGTTCGATCCGCCGCGGCATGCCGATGGTCGAAATCCTCGAGAAACAGATCGCCGCCGGCGCCTATGCCGATCCCGAAATGCCGCGCCGCTGGGCGCAGGACCTGCGCGAGGGCAAGGTAAGCCTGTCGCCCTTCTCCGAGCGGCGCATGGCCGACGGCCGCTGGATCGAGGTGCGCACGACCCAGACGCCCACGGGCATGTACGTGCGCACCTATACCGATGCGACGGCGCGCAAGGCCTTCGAGGACGCGCTGGCGCGCGAGAAGGGCGTGCTGGACGCCACGTTCGAGAGCATGGGCCAGGCCATCGTCGTCACCGACGCCGACAAGGGCGTGGTCGCCTGGAACCGGAATTTCGAGAGCTATCTCGACCTGCCGGACGGGTTGATGCGCCGCGGAATCACGCTCGACGAGATCGCCCACTACCAGATGGCGCAGGGCGAGTTCCGCGGCCGCGAGGAGGAAATCCGCCGCCGCATCCTGCTGACCGGCCGCGAAAACCTGCCCGCCACCGACACCTACGAGCGCCAGCGCCCCAACGGCATGTGGATCGAGGTGCGCACCGACCGCATGCCCGACGGCGGCTTCGTGCGCGTCGTCACCGACATTTCCGAACGCAAGAAGATCGAGGCCGAGTTGCGCACGGCCAAGGACGATGCCGAGGCCGCGACCGCCGCCAAATCGGCGTTCCTGGCGACCATGAGCCACGAGATCCGTACGCCGATGAACGGCGTCCTTGGTCTTGCCGAGCTGATGCGCCAGACCGATCTCGACGAAGAGCAGCGCGAGATGGCGGTTCTGATCGACCGCTCGGCGCGTGCGTTGCTGTCGATCCTCGACGACGTTCTCGACTTCTCGAAGATCGAGGCCGGCCGCCTCGAGCTCGAGCGCATGCAAGTCGATCCCGAGGCGGAGATCGAGGCGGTTGCCGAACTGCTCGCACCGGGAGCGCGCCGCAAGGGCCTCGAGCTCGACTGCTTCGTCGATCCGCGCCTGCCGCCGCGCGTCTGGAGCGATCCGGTGCGCCTGCGCCAGATTCTGGTCAATCTCGCCGGCAACGCGATCAAGTTCACCGAGAAGGGCCGCGTATCGCTCGCCATCCGCGTGCGTGCGCTGCACGACGATCGCGTGGATTTCCAGATCGACGTCACCGATACCGGCATCGGCATTGCGGAAGCCACGCGCAAGCGGTTGTTCGCGCCCTTCCAGCAGGCCGAGGAATCCACGCGCAGGCGCTTCGGCGGGACCGGCCTCGGCCTGTCGATCGTGCGACGCCTCGTCGAGGCGATGGGTGGCGAGATCGGCGTGGACAGCGCGCCCGGCTCGGGCGCCACCTTCTGGGTCCGGCTGGCGCTCGATATCGCTCCGGCCGACGAGCTGCTGCCGCCGCTCGATCTGGCCGGACGGCGCGTGGCGCTGGTCGGCGCCGACGGCCCGCTCGCCGAAGCGGTGGTCGCCTATCTCGAGGCCGCCGGAGCCGAAGTCGTGCAGACGGCCGACATCGCTGTCGCGCGCACGGCCGACTGCATGCTTGTCGACGACCGATCGGGTATTGCGGCCGAACCCAATTCGCGCGCGGTCCTGCTCGCGGGCGACGATTCGGCCCGCCGCCGGCTGCGGGCAAGCGGTTCCTACGTCGCCGCGGTCCTTCGTCCGCCGCAGCGTGCCGCCCTCGTGCGTGCGGTGGGCGTGGCCCTCGGGATCGCGAGCCCGGAGATCGTTGCAGTCGACAACGGGATCGGCACCTATATCGCCAGCGCCTATGCCGGCGACGCCGAGGGGGCCCGCAAGGCCGGGCTCGTCGTGCTCGTCGCGGAGGACCAGGACACCAACCGAACCGTCATCCGCCGTCAGCTCGCAAAGCTCGGCTATGCGAGCGACCTTGCCGAACACGGGGCCGCCGCCCTCGAAGCGTGGCAGACGAATCGCTATGCCCTCCTGCTGACCGACATGCACATGCCGCAGATGGACGGGCTCGAGCTCACGCGGGCGATCCGCGAGATCGAGGCCAAGACGCCCCGCCGGCCACGCACGCCCATCGTGGCCCTGACCGCCAACGCGATGCACGGCGAGGACCAGCGATGCCGGGCCGCCGGCATGGACGATTTCCTCGCCAAACCAGCCAGCCTCGAACGGCTCGGCCGCGTGCTCGCCCTGCACATGCCCGAGCACGCGCACTGCGCGCCGGTCACGGGCGAGGCGATCGCGCGCACGCGCCTGCCGGCCGAACCGGGTGCACCACCGGTCTCGCTCGACCGGCTGGCCGCGATTCTCGGCGACAGCGATCCCGAGATGGCACTCGACGTGCTCGGCGATTTCGTCGCCAAGCTGCCGCCAACGCTCGCCGTCCTCGATGAAGCGCTCGCGCGCCGCTCGGCTGCCGATGCGGCGGCCGCCGCACACGCGGTCAAGGGGGCCGCAGCCAGCGTGGGTGCCGGCGCCCTCGAGGCGGCGTGCCTGCGCATCGAAGCGCTCGCGCGCGCCGGCGACATCGCGGCCGCGGCCGAACTCGGCAGCCTCGTGCGCGACGCGTTCGCCCGTATCCGCGGATTCCTCGACGACCAACGCACGGAGATCGCCCGATGAGTGAAGCCGTTTCCCTCCAGGGCCGGGCCTTCCTGGTCATCGACGACGAGGCGTTCGTGCGCGGCCTCATCTCGCGCCTGCTGCGCGGACTCGGCGCCTGGGTCGTCGAGGAAGCCGCCGACGGCGAGGCGGCCGCCGCGATGCTGCGCAACAGCGAATACCAGTTCGACTGCGTGC
The DNA here is from genome assembly GCA_964416335.1 of uncultured Azospirillum sp. Taxonomy (GTDB): domain Bacteria; phylum Pseudomonadota; class Alphaproteobacteria; order CACIAM-22H2; family CACIAM-22H2; genus Tagaea. Next base: position 8,760 of record CAYQDN010000025.1, on the reverse strand, counting down.
TGACCGATTTCGCCATGCGCCCGCGCAACGGCCTGCGGCTGCTGGCCGACATCCGCACGGGTGCCGAGGGCCTCAAGCGCAACCTGCCCGTCCTGATGCTGACGGCACATTCCGACGCGGGCCTCGTGTGGGCGGCCTTCCAGCTCGACACCAATGGCTTCCTCGTCAAGCCGCCGCAGAAGGCGGCCCTCGCCGACCGGCTCGACAAGATCCTGTCGCGCCCGCTCGCGGTCAAATCGGCTGACGCCTACCGCCAGATCGCCGCCGTCATCGCGCGCGCGGATGCCGCCGGTGCACCACCCGACGGCGAGACGGGCCCGACGACCGTCAATGCCGGTACCGTCCTCACACCCGCCGAAGCGCGGCTCTTCATCCGACGCGCGGAACCCGACGCACCGGCCGCGGCCGCAGACGGCGGCGAAGCCGCCGGTGCATCGCTTGGCGAGAATCTGCCGCCCGAGATCCTCGTGGCGCTGCACGAGGTGCGCGAACGCTCGATCCTGTCGCGCAATCTTCTGGCGACCGGCGGCGGCCTGCTGCTGGCGCGCGGCACGCAACTCTCCAGCCGGCTGATCGACCGTCTGCGCGACCTCAACGAGGTCGATCCGAGCATCGAATCGATCTGGGTCCATCCACCGGCCGGAACATGAATCGCATGACCCGCTCTCCTTCCCGCGCCCTCCATCGCGCCAAAACCACTCCGCCTGTCGCCGCGCGTGCCGAAGGCAGCTACATCATCGACGCGGACGGCAAGCGCTATTTCGACGGCTCTGGTGGGGCGGCGGTCAGCTGCCTTGGCCACAATCATCCGCGCGTCGTCGCCGCGTTGCGAGCACAGCTCGACACGCTCGACTACGCCCACACCTCGTTCTTCACCAACGAGGCGATGGAGCGGCTTGCCGATTTTCTGATCGATGCCGCGCCTTCGCCGATGGCGAAGGCCTATTTCGTGTCGGGCGGATCGGAGGCGATGGAAGCGGCCCTGAAACTTGCCCGGCAGCATTTCGTCGAGATCGGCCAGAAGCAACGCACGCATTTCGTGGCACGCCAGCAGAGCTATCACGGCAACACGCTGGGCGCACTCGGCGTGGGCGGCAACGCCTGGCGGCGCGAGATGTTCGCACCCCTGCTGGCCGACACGGCGTTCGTTTCACCCTGCTATCCCTATCGCGACCGGCGGCCGAACGAGAGCGACGAAGCCTATGGTGCGCGCCTTGCGGCCGAGTTCGAGGCGAAGATCGCCGAACTGGGACCCGAGACGGTGATCGCGTTCGTCGCCGAGACGGTCGGCGGGGCCACGCAAGGCTGCACGGTGCCGGTTCCCGGTTATCTCGCGCGCGTCGACGCGATCTGCAAGCGCCACGGAATCCTGCTGATCCTCGACGAGGTCATGTGCGGCATGGGCCGTTGCGGCACGCTGTTCGCCTACGAGAACGAGAACGTGCGGCCCGACATCGTCGCGGTCGCCAAAGGGCTGGGCGGCGGTGCGCAGCCCATCGGTGCCATCCTGATCGCACCGGCGATCGTCGCAGCCATCGAGGGTGGCTCGGGCAGCTTCATGCACGGGCATACGTATCTGGGCCATCCGATGGCGTGCGCCGCGGCCCTTGCCGTGCAGGAGACGATCCGCGACGGGAACCTGCTCGACGCGGTGCGCTCGCGCGGCGCCGAGCTCGAGGCCGCCCTCGTCGAGCGGCTGGGAAACCACGCGCATGTCGGCGAGATCCGCGGGCGCGGCCTGTTCTGGGCGGTCGAACTCGTCGTCGACCGCGCGACGAAAACGCCGTTCGATCCGGCCCGCAAGCTCAACGCGAAGATCAAGCGGCAGGCCTTCGCGCGCGGCCTGCTCTGCTATCCGATGGGCGGAACGCTCGACGGAATGCGCGGCGACCACGTCATCCTGGCCCCACCCTATGTCTCCACGCCCGAGGAGATCGCGTTTGCCGCGCGCACGCTGGGCGACGCAATCGATGCGGCTTTGGCCGAAGAGTGAGCGCCTACCAGTGCCCGTGATGACGGTGACGGCCGCCGCCGATGCCGATATAGACCGACGACGAATAATAGGGCCGCGCGTAGTAGTAGCCCGGCGGGTAGTAGTAAGGCGGATAGGTGTAGATGACCGGCGGCGGCGGCGCATAGACGACTACGGGCGCCTGTGCCGGCACGAAACGCGGGGCCGGCGGCGGATTGTCCGCGGTCGCCGCGCGCTGCAGCTTCCACGAGCCGTCGGACTGCCGGCACGCCGTACCCCAGGCCTGCTGCTGCTGGCCGCCGATCGTCACCGTCTGCTGGAATTCGCGGCAGATCTGGCCCCCGGCATCCTGGAAGGCGGGCTTCGGCACGAAAGTGCCCGAAGCGCCGTCGTCGGGATTGCGCCACTGGACGACCGTGCCCGAGCGGGCGTTCTCGAGCGCGTCCTGCCCGGCCTGGCCGATGATCTGGGCAACGGCGGGACCTGCAAGGCAGGCCGTGACGGCAAGAGCGAGGGCGGGTACGACCAGTCGCATGGAATTCTCCGATCTGGGAACGCGGAAAGTTCGCGTTCCTGTGCCCGACAACGGGCCGCCCGGCTGGCCTATTCCGCCGGAACTTCCCATCCGCCGCCAAGCGCCTGGAACAGCGCGATGAGGGCCTGATAATAGCCGAGCCGCGCCTGCGCCAGCGAGTCGAGTGCCGTAAAATAGCTTCGCTCCGTGTCACGAAGCGTGACCGAGTCGATCGAGCCGACCCGGTACTGCGCCTGTGCTGCCTCGAAGGCGGTGCGCGAAGCGGCCGTCGAGGCGACCTGCGCTTCGAGCTGCTCGCGCGTGCGCCGCGTACCCGACAAGGCAGTCTCGACGTCGGCGAAGGCCTGCACGACGGCCTTCTGGTAGGTGGCAGCCAGTTCTTCGAAGCGCGCGCGCTGCAGCTTCTCCTGACCTTCCAGGCGTCCGCCCTCGAAGAGGGGGGCCGTGAGTGAGGCCGCGATCGAGAAGATCTGCGACATCGGATCGAACAGCTTCGACAGGTCCGTCGACTGGTAGCCGGCAGCACCCGTGAGGCTGAGACTGGGGAAGCGCGAGGCGATCGCGTTGCGCAAGGTGGCGTTCGCCGCGACCAGACGGGCTTCGGCTGCCGCGACGTCGGGCCGGCGGCGCAGCAGTTCGGACGGCACGCCAGGTGCGACAAGCGGGATATTCAGGTCGGTCAGCGGGATCGCGACGATGTCGGGGCGCTGGGCCTGCCCAAGCAGCACGCCGAGCGCGTCGCCCTGCTGGGAAATCTGGCGCTCGAGCGAGGCGATCACCGCGCGCTGGCCTTCGACGATGCTGAGCTGCGGGGCGATGTCGAGAAGGCTCGCCGTGCCCACCTGCGCACGCGCGCGCACGGCGGCGAGAATGTCTTCGGCATCGGCGAGCGACTGGCGGGCATAGTCCAGCCGTTCGGCAAGGCCGAGGACCTGGAAATAGGTGTTGGCCACGCCGGCGACCGTCGTCAGTGCCACGGTCGCGGCATCGTAGCGGCTTGCGACGAGCGAGGCCCGTGCGGCATCCGCCGCCGCGCTGTTCTTGCCCCAGAAATCGAGCTCGTAGCTTGTCGCAAGCTGCACGTTGTAGCGGTTCGACCAGACCGGACGGCGCGTGGCGCCGTTGCTGGTCGTGGTCGTCGTGCTCGCGGCCGTCTGTTGGCGCTGGGCGCCGCTGGTCAGGTCGAGTGTGGGATATTGCGGAGCGCCGGCAATCTCGCTTTGCGCCAGCGCCTGGCGGATGCGCGCCTCGGCCGCCGCGAGATCGAAATTCCTCGACTGTGCGCGCGACACCAGCTCGTCGAGCTCGGCCGAACCGAACTGCTTCCACCAGCCGGCGGAAAGCGGGATCTCGGCGACCGGCTCGGCCGGTGCGGGTGGCGTTTCGCCCGCCTTCCGGCCAATGACGAGGTCGCGGAAGAACGACGGCAGCTCGACGACCGGCCGCAAATAGGGCGATCCGAAATCGCAGCCCGCCAGCGGCAGGGCGGCGAGCAGGACGGCGACATACCCCAGCCGCTTCATTCCGCAACCCCATCCGCGACGACGGCTGGCGCCGCCGCGGGCTTCGTGCGCCCGCGCAGCAGCAGGTAGATCACCGGCGTGGTGAACAGCGTCAGCAACTGGCTGAAGGCGAGCCCGCCGACGATTGCAATACCCAGCGGCTGGCGCAACTCGGCCCCGATGCCTCCGCCGATGGCGAGCGGCAGGGCACCCAGCATCGCCGTCAGCGTCGTCATCAGGATCGGCCGGAAGCGCACGCGGCACGCCTCCAGGATCGCGTCGGCCGGACTCATGCCGTCCCGCCGTTCGGCCACGAGGGCGAAATCCACCATCATGATCGCGTTCTTCTTGACGATGCCCATCAAGAGGATGATGCCGACCACGCTGATCAGCGTGAGGTTCGTCCCCGTCGCCATATTGGCAAGCAGCGCGCCCACGCCGGCAGACGGCAGCGTGGACAGGATCGTGATCGCCTGCGCCCAACTTTCGTAGAGGATGCCGAGCACCAGATAGATCGCGATCAAGGCGGCAAGGATGAGCAGCGGCACGCCGGCATTCTGCTGCTGGCTGACGCGCGCGAAGCCCGTCGCTTCGATGCGCATGTCGCCGGGCATGCCCAGAGTCTCGGCCACCGCGCGCACGCGCGCGATCGCATCGTTGAGCGCCCCGCCCTCGTCGAGGTTGAAGCTGATCGATGTCGACGGGAACTGCCCGTCATGCGCGATGCTGAGCGGCGAAGGGACGATCTCGACCTTGGCGAGCGCGGAAAGCGGCACTTGCGCGCCGCCGGGTGCCTTGACGTAGATCTGCGACAGGTCCTGCGGCCCGCGCTGCTGCTCGGGCAGCGCTTCGAGCACGACGCGGTACTGGTTGCGCTCGCGGTACATGGTCGAAACGAGACGCTGGGCGAAGGCGTTGTTGAGGGCGGTGTCGATTTCGGCCGGCTGGATGCCGAAACGCGCGGCGGCATCGCGGTCGATCGTGGTGCGCGCATCGAGCCCGGAGCGTTCCAGGTCGCTCGACACGTCGTGGATTCCCGGCTCCTGCTGGAGGGCGCGCACCAGCTGCGGCGCCCATGTCGTGAGGTCCGCGAACTTGCCGGCCAGCATCGCCACCGTGAACTGCGCGCGCCCGCCGCGGCCGCCGAACTGCAGATCCTGCTCGGCCGACAGGAAGACCTGCACGTCCTCCAGCCGCGCAAGGCGCGGGCGCAGGCGCGTGACGACCTGGTCGGCGTTCGCATCGCGCTCGGCGCGCGGCTTGAGTGCGATGAACATCTGACCCGTGTTCGCGGCACCGAAGAACCCGCCGCCGGTCACCCCGCCCACGCTTGCCACCGCCGGATCGCTGCGCACGATGCGCACGGCCGCATCCATGCGCTGCGACATCGCGCGGAACGAGGTATCCGGCGAGGCGCGCGCGAAGGCGCGCAGCAGGCCCGTATCTTGCTGCGGCACGAATCCGCCCTTGGGCGCCTGGACATAGAGCATCACCGTTCCGGCGATGGTGGCCAGCGTGAGCAGCAGCATCGTCCAGCGCCAGCGCAGCACGACAGCAAGGGCGCGCGCATAAGCCGACACGACCGGATCGAACACGCGGTCGAACAGGCGGTCGAAACGCGTGGGAACGTGCGGGCCGCTGGCGAAGCGCGCGCACATCATCGGCGTCAGAGTCAGCGAGACCACGCCCGAAATCAGGATCGCCGCCGTGAGCACGAGCGAGAATTCGCGCAGGAACCGACCCTGGATGCCGCCGAGGAAATACATTGGTACAAACACGACGGCGAGCGACAGCGTCATCGAGACGACCGTGAAGCCGATCTCGCGTGCACCCGTCAGGGCCGCCTCGAGCGGCGACATGCCGCGCTCGCGGTTGCGCATGATGTTCTCGATCACCACGATCGCGTCGTCGACGACGAACCCGACCGAGATCGTCAGCGCCATCAGCGAGAGATTGTTGAGGCTGAAACCAAGCCACCACATCGCCGCGAACGTCCCGGCAAGCGAAAGCGGCACCGCCACCGCCGCGGCAAGCGTGGGTGCGAGCCGCCGCAGGAACAGCCCGACGACGCCGATGACGAGGGCGATCGAAAGGGCCAGCGTGAACTGCACGTCGTGCACCGAGGCGCGGATCGTGCTCGTCTGGTCGTACATCGTCACGACGTCGATGCCGGCCGGCAGCCAGCGCGACAGCTCGGGCAGGATCTGCTTGATGCTGTCCACCGTCTCGATGACGTTGGCACCGGGCTGCTTCAGGATCTGGATCAGAACCGCGCGCTGGTCGCCGAACCAGGCGGCTTGCCGCTCGTTCTCCACGCCTGCGAAGACGTTGGCGATGTCGCCCAGCCGGAAGGTCCGGCCGTTCTTGGCGCGCAGCAGGATGTCGGCATATTCCTCCGCCGAGCGCAGCGAATCCGTGACCGCGACGGTGACGTTGGTTTCCGGCCCGTCGATCCGGCCCGTGGGCTGGTCGACATTCGCCGCGACGACGGCGCTGCGGATATCGTCGAGAGAAAGGCCGATCGCGGAAATGCGGCGCATATCGACCTGGATGCGGATCGCGGGCTTCTCGGCCCCCATCACGTTGGCCTGCGCCACGCCGTCGATCTGCGACAGGCGCTGGGCGAGGATCGTGTCGGCGGCATCGAAGATCGCCTGCGTGGTCATCGTCTTGGACGTCAATGCCAAGATCAGCACGGGCCGCTGGTTCGGGTTGGCCTTGCGATAGCTCGGCGGTTGCGGCAGGCCGGCCGGCAGGTCGGGCAATGCGGCGTTGATCGCGGCCTGCACGTCCTTGGCGGCATCGGCCGGCCGGCGGGCCGGATCGAACTGCAGGATGATCGTGGCACTGCCCAGCGCACTCGTGCTCGTCATCTCGTTGACGCCCGCGATGGTGCCGAGATGGCGCTCGAGCGTGGCCGTCACCGTGCTTGCCATCGTGTCGGGATCGGCCCCCGGCTGGTTGGCGCGCACGAAGACGACCGGAAGGTCGGTGTTCGGCAGCGGAGCGACCGGCAAGTTGAAATACGCGACCATGCCGGCAAGGAAGAGGCCGAGTGCCAGCAGGCTCGTCCCGATCGGCCGGCGGATGAACGGGGTCGAGATCGACATTGCCCTACTCCGCTGCCGCCGACTGGGGTCGCGCGAGACGCGCGCGCAGCCGCTCGAACGCAAGATAGATGACCGGCGTGGTGTAGAGCGTCAGGAGCTGCGAAAGGACCAGCCCGCCGACGATGGAAATGCCGAGCGGGTTGCGCAGCTCCGAGCCCGTCCCGCTTTCAAGCGCCAGCGGCAGGGCGCCCAGCAGCGCCGCCATCGTCGTCATCATGATGGGCCGATAGCGCAGGCGGCACGCCTCGCGGATCGCCACGTCCGGCGACTTGCCTTCGTTGCGCTCTGCGTCGAGTGCGAAATCGATCATCATGATCGCGTTCTTCTTGACGATGCCCATCAGCAGCACGATTCCGATGAGCCCGACCAGCGACAGGTCCATGCCGCTGAGCCAGAGTGCCAGCAGCGCGCCGATCCCCGCCGAGGGCAAGGTGGACAGGATCGTCGCGGGATGGATGAGGCTCTCATACAGCACGCCGAGGCCGATATAGATCACGACGACGGCGGCAAGGATCAGCCACGGCTGGGATTCGAGGGCACGCTCGAATTCCGCGGCATCGCCCGCAAACGCACCCGACAGCGTCGCCGGCAGGCCGAGTTCGCGCTCCGCGCCGACGATGGCGGCCAACGCCTGCTCAAGGCTTGCCCCCGCGGCCAGGTCGAAGCTGATCGTCACGGCCGGGAACTGCGCCTGCCGGTTGATGGCGAGCGGAGCCGGCAGCCGCTCGATGCGCGCGATCGAGCCGATCGGCACCTGTACGCCGCCCGTACCGGGAACCCGCAACGTGCCGATCGTCGCGGGATCGCCCTGCAGCTCGGGCGTGAGTTCCATGACGACGCGGTACTGGTTGGTCTGTGCGTAGATCGTCGAGACCTGACGCTGGCCGAACGCGTCGTAGAGCGTGTCGTCGATCGATTGCAGGCTCACGCCCAACCGCGAGGCCGCGTCGCGATCGATCGCCAGGCGGATCTGGCGCGCCCCGGTCTGCTGGTCGGTCGCGACATCGCGCAGGGTCGGGTCCTGACGCAGGATTTCGACGAGGCGGGGCGCCCAGGCGGCAAGCTCCGTCCCGTCCGGCCCGGTCAGCGTGTACTGGTAGAGCGTACGGCTGGCACGCGCACCGATCTGGATGTCCTGCACGGGCTGCAGGTAGATCTCCGCCGGAAGGGACGCGAGCACCCCGTGCAGGCGTGCGGCGATCGCGGCGGCCGATGCGGTCCGCTCGCGCCGCGGCTTCAGGACGATGGTCAGGCGTACCGTATTGCCCGTCCCCGCGAGCGTACCGGCACCCGAGAAGCCCGTCACGGTCGCCACATCACGGTCGGCACGCGCCAGCGCCACAGCCTGTCCCTGCAACTCGGCGATGCGCTGGAAGCTCGCATCCTGCTCGGCATCAAGCGTGGCGACAATCACGCCGGTATCCTGCTGCGGCAGGAAGCCCTTCGGGATCCAGACATAGAGCGCCACGGTCAGCGCCAGCGTGCCTGCCGCGACGGCGAGCGTGGCTTTCTGCCAGCGCATGACCCAGTCGAGCGAGGCCATGTAGGCCTCGAGCGTGGCGTCGAACGCGGCTTCGAGCACGCGGGCGACCGGACCGGGCCGCGTCGCCTCGACCGGCTTCAGCAGGCGCGCGCCCATCA
>CAYQDN010000024.1:0-66986 GCA_964416335.1 uncultured Azospirillum sp. | reverse complement strand
CGTTCTTTATTGTCAATATTCCTATTATAGGATATATGAGGTCGCATGAGACAGAAACACACCCTCCAACGGGACGACATACAGGTGACGGGATTTTTCCCGTCACCTCGTCACCTCGTGGTCATTATTTCAAGCTATATCAATGGAATAGAAATTTTCCTGTCACCATCCGTCACCTTGCCGTCAACAACCCGTCAAGCAAGTTTTGCTGCGGATTTAACGGAACAGCAGATAAAGCAGCGCCGCCCCCGCCGCCCCGGCGACCACCCACGGCCAGCGGGGCGGGGCCCGGTCGGAGCCGAAGGCGCGCAGCGTGTCGGGATGCAGGCGCACGCCGCCGCCGGCGATCAGGGCGGCCGCGCGGTCGAGATTGCCGACCAGTTCGGGCAGCTCCTCCAGCCGTTCGAGCAGTGCCTCGCTGCTGCTGGCAAGGCGCGCCATCGGGCCGCGGTTGGCGACCATCCATTCCTCGATCAGCGGCCGGGCCAGCGCCCACATGTTGACGCTGGGGTCGAGCGTGCGGCCCACGCCCTCGCATACCAGCATCGATTTCTGCAGCAGCAGCAGCTGGGGCTGGGTTTCCATCTGGAACTGCTCGGTCACCTCGAAGAGCTGCGCGAGCAGCCGGGCAAGCGAGATGTTCTCGAGCGGCAGGCCGAGGATCGGCTGGGCGATCGCGCGCGTGGCTTGCGCGAAGGCCCCCACGTCCTGCGTGGCGGGTACGAAGCCCGCGCGGAAATGCACCTCGGCGACCTTGCGGTAATCCTGGTTGAGGAAGCCCGCCAGCATGTCGGCCAGCACGATGCGCGTGGGCCGGTCGATGCGGCCCATGATGCCGAAATCCACGGCCAGCAGCGTGCCGTCGGCCGCCACGAACATGTTTCCGGGATGCATGTCGGCGTGGAAGAAGCCGTCGCGGAACACCTGCCGGAAGAAGGCGCGTGCGGCCTTGGCGACGATGTCCTGCGGATCGTGGCCGGCCGCGATCAGCGCCTCGCGCTCGTCGATCGGGATGCCGGCGACGCGCTCGGTCGTCAGCACGCGCCGTGCGGTGCGCGCCCAGTCGATCGTGGGCACGCGGAATTCCGGATCGTCCTTGAAGTTCGCCGCCAGCTCCTCGGCCGCGGCCGCTTCCAGCCGCAGGTCCATCTCGAAGCGCACGGTCTGCGCCAGCGTGGCGACGACCGCGTTGGGCTTGAGACGGCGCAGCGACGGGACGAACGTCTCGATCAGGCGCGCGACCCACGCCAGCAGGTCGACGTCGCGCGCGAACGCGGCTTCCACGCCGGGGCGCAGGACCTTGACCGCGACCTCGCGCCCGTCGGTCGTCGTGGCGAAATGGACCTGTGCGATCGACGCGGCGGCGACCGAAATCTCGTCGAACTCGGCGAAGAGCTCGGCCAGCGGCTTGCCCAGCTCGCTCTCGATCGTCGCGCGGGCCTGCTCGAACGGGAACGGGGCGAGATGGTCCTGCAGGTCGGCAAGGTCGGAGGCGACCGCCTCGCCCATGATGTCGGCGCGTGTGGACAGCACCTGCCCGAGCTTGACGAAGCCGGGGCCAAGCTCGGTGAGGGCGAGGGCCAGCCGCTGGCCCGGGCGCGCCGGCAGGCCGCGGCGGCGCAGGTTCGTGGCGATGCGCGCGCCCAGCGGCGTGAAATCGGCAAGGCCGAACGCCTCGAACGCGTCGTAGGCGACGAGCGTGCGCGCGATCTTGGCAAGCCGCACGAGACGGCCGGGCAGGCGCACGAACATCAGGTCCGCCAGCCCCAGTGGATCGCGGCGATGCCGCCCGAGAGGTTGCGATGACCCACGCGCCCGAAGCCCGCTTCGCGCATCATCCGGGCAAGTTCTGCCTGCGGCGGGAACTTGCGAATACTCTCGGCCAGATAACGGTAGCTGTCGCCGTCGCCCGCGACGAGCTGGCCCAGCCGCGGCAGCACCTTGAAGGAATAGGTGTCGTAGAGCTTGTCGATCACCGGCAGCACGAGCCGGCTGAACTCCAGGCAGAAGAAGCGTCCGCCGGGTTTCAGCACGCGGCGGATCTCGGCCAGCGCCCTGGCGGGGTTGGTCACGTTGCGCAGGCCGAAGGCGATGGTGATGCCGTCGGCGCTGCGGGGTGCGAACGGCAGCGCCATCGCGTCGCCCGTGATCCAGTCCGGCCCCGGCAGCAGCGCCTTGTCGGTCGCGCGCTTGCGGCCCTGGCGCAGCATCTGTTCGTTGTAATCGCACACGGTGACGCGGGCACCGGCTGCCATCAACGCGAAGGCGATGTCGCCCGTCCCGCCGGCAAGGTCGATGAAATTCTCGCCCCGGCGTGGCGCCACCTGATGGACGAACGCCGCCTTCCACAGCCGGTGCACGCCCAGCGACATCAGGTCGTTCATCAGGTCGTAGCGCCCTGCGACGGAATCGAACACCTCGCGCACGAGCCCGGCCTTGGCCGAGGCCGGCACGTCGCGGAAGCCGAAATGGGTCGTGTCGTCAGTCGCTTGCGTCATTGCGGGGGGCACCATAGCAAGCACCACTGGAAAAGGGGAGGGCGCATGGGGCAGGGTCGCGTGCATCATGCCTGAGCTTCCGGAAGTCGAAACCGTCGTGCGCGGCCTGCGGCCGCATCTGGTCGGCCGCCGCCTTGCCGCGGTCGTGCAGCGCCGGCCCGACATCCGCACGCCGATCCCGCCCGATTTCGTGCAGCGCGCGACGGGGGCACGCGTGGTTTCCGTCGAACGGCGCGCCAAGTGGATCGTCATGGCGCTCGATCGCGAGGCCACGCTGCTCGTGCATCTGGGCATGTCGGGCCGGCTGGTGCTGGTCGACGGCAAGCCCGGAAAACCCGGCAAGCACGACCATGTCGAGTTCCGCACCGACGACGGGGCGACGATCCGCTTCACCGATCCGCGCCGCTTCGGCGTGGTCGATCTCGTCGATACGGCGTCGCTGGCCGCCGATCCGCGCTTCGCGGGCCTCGGCCCCGAACCGCTCGATGCGTCGTTCGACGAAGCGGCCCTGGAAGCGGCACTCGCCGGCTCGAAGGCGCCGCTGAAGGCGGCCCTCCTCGACCAGCGCAACGTCGCGGGGCTGGGCAACATATATGTGTGCGAGGCGCTGTTCCGCTGCGGCCTGTCGCCGCTGCGCAAGGCGGGGACCGTGAAGGGCGAAAAGGCCGCCGCCCTGCTGAAGGCGATCAAGGCCACGCTGGGCGAGGCCATCAAGGCCGGCGGCTCGTCGGCGCGCGACTACGTGCAGGCCTCGGGCGAGCTTGGCTGGTTCCAGCACCAGTGGCGCGTCTACGACCGCGAGGGCGAGCCCTGCCCCGGCTGCGACTGCGGCAAGGGCGTCAGGCGCATCGTGCAGTCCGGCCGCTCGACTTTCTATTGTCCGCGGCGCCAGCGCTGAGTATGAGGATAGCCATGCGCCGCACGGCCCTGTTCGCCTTCCTTTTCCTCGCCTTCGCCGCCCCCGTCCGGGCGGCCGACGGTTTCGTCGACGGCATCGACGATCTGCCGCTGATGGCGGGCCTTGCCGTCGCGGGCGAGCCGACGATCTTCGACGTGGCGCAGGGCCGCGTCGTCGAGACGCTGGCCGCCGGCACGCCGACGCGCGCTTCGGTGCTCGAGTTCTACACGGGCACGCTGCCGCAGCTGGGCTGGCGCGTGGACGGCGTGGGCCGCTTCTCGCGCGAGGGCGAGCGGCTCCTCATCGAATTCCCGCCGGTCGCTTCCGGCGGCACGCAGGTCCGCTTCTTCCTGTCACCCGAGTGAGGATCGCCGATGGCCTATGAGAACATCCTGGTCGAGACCAAGGGCAAGGTCGGGCTCGTCACGCTCAACCGGCCCAAGGCGCTCAACGCGCTGTGCGCGGCGCTGATCGTCGAACTGGGCCAGGCCCTCGACGCCTTCGAGGCGGACGACAACGTGGGCTGCATCGTGCTGACCGGGTCCGAGCGCGCCTTCGCCGCCGGGGCCGACATCAAGGAGATGGCCTCCAAGACCTATATGGACGTCTATCTCGCCGACTTCATCACCAACGGTTGGGAGCGCGTCACCAAGTGCCGCAAGCCGGTCGTCGCGGCGGTGGCGGGGTTCGCGTTGGGCGGCGGCTGCGAGGTCGCGATGATGTGCGACTTCATCCTCGCCGCCGACACCGCGAAGTTCGGCCAGCCCGAGATCACCATCGGCACCATCCCGGGTTCCGGCGGCACGCAGCGCCTGACGCGATTCGTGGGCAAGTCCAAGGCGATGGAGATGTGCCTGACCGGCCGCATGATGGATGCGGCCGAGGCCGAGCGCGCCGGGCTCGTCAGCCGCGTGGTCCCCGCCGCCGAGCTGATGGCCGAGGCGCTGAAGGTGGCCGAGAAGATCGCCGGGCTGTCGCGCCCCGCGGTCATGATGGCCAAGGACGCGGTCAACCGCGCCTATGAAACCACCCTCTCGGAAGGCGTGCATTTCGAGCGCCGCCTGTTCCACTCGACCTTCGCCACCGAAGACCAGAAAGAGGGCATGGCCGCCTTCGTCGAGAAGCGCCCGCCGGCCTGGAAAAACCGCTGATCGGGCCCTGTTGACGGGCCCGGGCGGCGGGGCTATAACCCGCCGCCTTTCCCCGAGGGTGCGCGCGATCGCCGCGTCCCCGGCACAAACCCATTCCGGAAGACACAAGACAATGGCCAATACCAAGTCCGCAAAGAAGGCCGCGCGCCAGACGCTGCGCCGCACGGAAGTGAACCGCACGCGCATCTCGCGCATGCGCAGCTACGTGACGAAGGTCGAAGACGCGATCGCCGCCGGCGACAAGGCCGCCGCCGCCGCCGCCCTCAAGGCAGCGCAGCCGGTGCTGATGCGCACCGCGAAGGTCGGCATCGTTCACAAGAATACCGTGTCGCGCAAGATCTCGCGCCTCTCGGCGCGCATCAAGGCGCTCAAGGCCTGATCCGCCCGCGACGGTGCGCGCGCGTCCCGCGCGGCACCGGCTCAATAAAATTGTTTCGCGCCGTCTTCGCTTTTTGTCGAAGACGGCGCTTGCATTTTCAGCGCGCGGCGTTCCTGCGTACGCCCGTCTCGAAAGGGCGGTTGCGGGCGCGCACGCGCAATGGCGCGCAAGTCATTGAATCTCCGCGCGCGTGCGCAAGCGGTTCATGCGTGCGGAATTTTTTGCGCGCGCGCATAAGAATCTTGCGATGTCCGACAGTCGCTTCCACGCAACACGAACGGCGATTTGCGCGTTCGCACTTCGGACCTGTTGCGAGTCGATGGGCATCGTGATTTAGTTCGCTCGTCCGAGTGCCAAGGCACGACGACGCACCGTTCTCCGACACGCTTCTTCGAGAGCGCATCACGGAACGGCGCGCGGCGCGCAGGCGGCAAGCGGACCGAAGATCCGGATCCAAATTCCGGCTCGGACAAAAAGGTTGGGCAGAGTTCGGTTTCGGACAACAGCAGGCAGCGAGCGGAGCGGGACGACGACATGCGACGCCGATGCGAAAGTTCGTCCCGCAACTCTCGGTCGGGATCCAGGAACGGGGGCCAGCGTCCAGCCGAAACGCGCAACACCGAAAACAACCAAGCTCGTTCCGCAGTCCGTTCCGCGATTTCGCGCGGGCCGCGGGCCGACGAAAAGTCTGAACGTGAACAGACGCAAGAACAGGGATTCCCGCCAGTGATGCCGCTCCATATTCCTTCCGATGCGACCCGCCCGATGCGGCGCCGGCGCATCGATGCCCTCCGCCCGCAGTATCGCCGTTCCGCCAGCCGCTCCGCCTCGAGTTGACGCCAAGCCGGGCGGGCAAGGCCCGCCCCCGGGCATGTCGTGCCCCGAGATGAAGTGAAGACGACGGGCGGCCGCAAGGCCGTCCTTGAGCAGCGGAACGGTTCGAGACGATGGCTGAGGCAAACATGAAATCCGGGACCGACGCGGCCGCAGGGCAGGGTTATGCCGGCGACCTCGACGCCCGCCAGGCGTGGGACCTGCTGGCGGCCGACAAGACGGCCGTGCTGATCGACGTGCGCTCGCGCGCGGAGTGGACCTTCGTGGGCGTCCCCAGCCTGGGCGCACTCGGCAAGGCGCCGCTTTTCGTGGCCTGGCAGAACTACGCGACGGCCGCCGACGGGCGCGCCCTGATGGCGCCCAATCCCGACTTCACTTCGGCGGTCGCCGGTGCGGTCGACAAGGACGCCCCGGCGATCTTCATCTGCCGGTCGGGCGGGCGCTCGCGCTCGGCCGCCATGGCGATGACGGCACTTGGCTTCAAGCGTGCATATAACCTTTCCGGCGGGTTCGAGGGTGACCGAGACGGCGCCAACCATCGCGGCATGACGGGCGGCTGGAAAGCCGCCGGCCTTGCCTGGACGCAGGAGTAGGCGCCATGCGTTCTCAGGAATTCGGACCCTCCCTCGAAGCCCAATGGGTGCGCGTGCGTGCCCGCCTGAAGGGCGAGTTCGGCGAGGCGGCGTACAAGAGCTGGCTCAAGCCGCTCACCCTCGTCAGCGTCGAGGACGGCACCGTGCGTATCTCCGTACCCACCCGCTTCATGCAGGACTGGGTGCGCCAGCACTATTCCGACCGCATCAAGACGCTCTGGCGCGCCGAGAACAAGCTCGTGCGCACCATCGAGGTCGTCGTGCAGCCCGGTGCCGGCCTGCAGGCCCCCACGCCGGCCGCCGCCACCGGAACCGCCCAGCGCCCGACCGCGTCGGCCGCGACCGCGCGTCCGGCATCGACGCCGGCCGGTACGGCGCACGGCTATGCCTCGCCTTCCGTCGCCCGTTCGGCCGACGACGTCGAGGATTTCGGCGCCCAGCTCGATCCGCGCTTCACGTTCCAGTCCTTCGTGCACGGCAAGTCGAACGAGTTCGCCGCCGCCGCCGCGCGCCGCGTGGCCGAAGAGGCGAAGGTGCCCTTCAACCCGCTGTTCCTCTATGGCGGCGTGGGGCTGGGCAAGACGCACCTGATGCACGCCATCGCCTGGCACATCCGCAAGCGCAATCCGCAGCGCCGCGTGCTGTACCTGTCGGCCGAGAAGTTCATGTACCAGTTCATCCGCGCGATGCGCTTCAAGGACACGATGTCCTTCAAGGAGCAGTTCCGCTCGGTGGACGTGCTGCTGGTCGACGACGTGCAGTTCATCGCCGGCAAGGACGCCACGCAGGAAGAGTTCTTCCATACCTTCAACGCGCTGGTGGACCAGAACAAGCAGATCGTGCTGTCGGCCGACAAGAGCCCGGCCGATCTCGAGGGCCTCGAGGACCGCGTGCGTTCGCGCCTCGGCTGGGGCCTCGTGGCCGACATCCACCCGACCACCTATGAACTGCGCCTGGGCATCCTGCAGTCGAAGGCCGAGAAACTCGGCGTGGCGATGCCGCCCAAGGTGCTGGAATTCCTCGCCCACAAGATCGTCGCGAACATCCGCGAGCTCGAGGGTGCGCTCAACCGCATCGTCGCGCACTCCACGCTCGTGGGCCGTCCCATCGGCCTCGAAAGCGCGCAGGAAGTGCTGCACGACCTGCTGCGCGCGTCGGACCGCCGCGTGACGATCGAGGAAATCCAGAAGAAGGTCGCCGAGCATTTCGCGATCCGGCTTGCCGACATGCACTCGCCGCGCCGGGCCCGCCAGGTCGCGCGGCCCCGCCAGGTCGCGATGTACCTCGCCAAGCAGCTCACCAGCCGCTCGCTGCCCGAGATCGGGCGCAAGTTCGGCGGGCGCGACCACACGACGGTCATGCACGCGGTGCGCAAGATCGACGAGCTTCGCGCGGCGGATGCCGCGTTCAGCGAGGATGTCGAGCTGCTGCGCCGCATGCTGGAAGCCTGATGGGTGCGCGCGCCCCGCGCATCCTGCTGACCGGCTTCGAGCGGTTCGGGCCGCACAAGACCAATCCCACGCAAGCCCTGGCCGAGCGCCTCGACGGCGAATGGTTCGGCGATGCGCGCGTCGTCGGGCGCGTGCTGCCGGTCTCGATCGGCAAGATCGGGGCGGCGCTCGCCGCGGCCATCGACGAGACCGATCCGGTCGCGATCGTCGCGTTGGGCCTTGCCGCGGGCGAACCATGCGTGCGCATCGAGCGCGTCGCGAAGAACGGCCTCAAGTTCCCCTATCCCGACAATGACGGGAAGCGGCCGACCGGCAAGATCGACCGCAAGGGGCCTGCGACGCGGATGGCGAACCTGCCCTTCAACGCGATCCTCAAGCGCCTGCTGGGTGCGGGCATCCCCGCGCGCCTGTCGGACGACGCCGGGCTCTATCTGTGCAACGCCGCACTCTGGCACCTGATGGCGCTTGCCGGGCGCCGGCCGTGCGGCTTCGTACACCTGCCCTCGACGCCGGAAATGGTCGCCGAATCGCTGCGCCGGGGCGAGCTGTCGGCGCCCGATTCCTGTGCATCGATGGGGCTTCGCCAGCAACTGGCGGCGATCCGGGTCGTGCTCGCCGAGGCCGCCCGCAAATCCTTGAAATAAGGCCTGTTTTCGGCCGCTTTATGGCGTCGAGAAGCTTTCGCGGATCGGCCCTTCTGGTATAGTCAGAGGGCCACGGATTCGATTCGCGCGAAACCCTTTTTCGAGACCGCCCCAGAGATGAAAATCACCATCGAACGCGCCGCCCTCCTGAAGGCGCTGGGTCACATCCAGAGCGTCGTCGAACGCCGCAACACGATCCCGATCCTGTCCAACGTCCTGCTGGAAGCCACGGCCGCCAAGGGCGGGGCGGGCAAGCTCTCGCTGACCGCGACGGACATGGACGTGGCCTTCGTCGAGACGGTTCCCGCCGAGATCGCCAAGGCCGGCGCCACCACCGTGCAGGCCCACACGCTCTACGAGATCGTGCGCAAGCTGCCCGAAGGCAGCCAGGTCGGCATCGAATGGTCGGCCGAGAAGGGCCAGGTGGCGCTGCGCGCCGGCCGCTCCAGCTTCAGCCTTGCCGCATTGCCGGCCGACGATTTCCCGAAGATGGCCGCGGGCGAACTGCCGCACGCCTTCGAGATCCTCGCCGAGGACCTCAAGACGCTGATCGACAAGACGCGCTTCGCCATCTCGACCGAAGAGACGCGCTACTACCTCAACGGCATCTACATCCACGCCACCAAGTCGGGCGGCATGGACGTGCTGCGCGCGGTCGCCACCGACGGCCACCGCCTGGCGCGCCTTGAAATGCCGCTGCCCGACGGTGCCGCGAAAATCCCCGGCGTCATCCTGCCGCGCAAGACCGTCATGGAAGTGCGCAAGCTGATCGACGAGACGGCCGGTGCCGTGCAGGTCTCGCTGTCGGACACGCGCGTGCGCTTCGCCTTCGGCGATGCCGTCCTCGTCTCCAAGCTGATCGACGGCGCCTTCCCGGACTACGAGCGCGTCATCCCGTCGGGCAACGACAAGACGATGGAAGTCGACCGCAAGCTGTTCGCCGCCGCGGTCGACCGCGTGGCGACGATCTCGACCGAGAAGTCGCGCGCAGTGAAGCTTGCCGCGACCAAGGGCCTGCTGTCGCTGACCGCCAACAGCCCGGATGCGGGTACGGCGAACGAGGAGATCGAGGTTTCCTACCAGGGCCCGGCGATCGAGATCGGCTTCAACGCCCGCTACCTGCTCGACATCGCCGAACAGATCGAGGGCGAGAACGCGACCTTCAAGATGGCCGATGCCGCCTCGCCCACCATCGTGGCGGACGCGGCCGACCCGAGCGCGCTCTACGTCCTCATGCCGATGCGCGTTTGAGGTGACGGCCGTTCCGGCCCGGATCGTTCCCTTCCCGACGGCAGCGGCACGCGCCGAAGCGCCCGCGGCCGTGCTGCGCCTCGACCTGACCGATTTCCGCTGCTACGCGAGCCTGCGCCTCGACGTGCCCGCCGCCCCCGTGGCGCTGGTGGGGCCCAACGGGGCCGGCAAGACGAACCTTCTGGAAGCCATCTCGTTCCTCGCCCCGGGCAAGGGCCTGCGGCGGGCGCGCATCCACGAGGCCGAACGGGCCGGAAGCCCCGGCCCGTGGGCCGTGTCGGCCGAGATCCGCAGTGCGGGCGAAACGGTGCGCGTGGGTACGGGCCGCGGCGAGGGCGACAAGCGCGTCGTGCGCATCGACGGCAAGCCGCAGCGCGGCCAGGCGGGGCTTGCCCGCCACCTGTCGATCGTCTGGCTCACGCCGGAGATGGACCGGCTCTTCGCCGAAGGGGCAGGGGCGCGCCGCCGCTTCCTCGACCGGCTCGTCTACGGCTTCGATACCGAACATGCGGGCCAGGTCGCTTCCTACGACCATTCGCTGCGCGAACGCGCCCGTCTGCTCGCCGAAGGCAACGCCGACGCCGCGTGGCTGACGGCCCTTGAAGAATCGCTCGCACGCCACGGCACGGCCATCGCCATCGCGCGTGCGCAGACCGTGGCACGCCTCGACCGCGCGGCGCACGCCAATGTCGGCCCGTTCCCCACGCCGTCGCTCACGCTGTCGGGCGAGATCGAGCGGCTGTGCGCCGAGATGCCGGCGCTGGCACTCGAAGACCGCGCGCGCGGGATCCTCGCCGCCAACCGGCGCACCGATGCCGAAAACGGCACGACCGCCTTCGGGCCCCATCGCGGCGACCTCGTCGCGCGCTGGGCCGAGAAGGACGCGCCTGCCGCCCGCCTGTCGACGGGCGAGCAGAAGGCGCTGCTGGTCTCGCTGGTTCTTGCGCACGCGCGCGAGCTTGCCGCCGAGCGCGGCGCCCCGCCGGTCCTCCTGCTCGACGAGATCGCGGCCCATCTCGACCCTGCGCGCCGCGCGCACCTGTTCGACGAACTCGCAGCCCTCGGCGCCCAGTTCTGGGCGACCGGGGCGGACGAGGACGCATTCGCACCGCTTGCCGGCCGCGCGCACATGCTGCGCGTGGATGCCGGCGGCGTGGTTCACGCCTGAAGGACGACGAAGATGACCGACCCCGCCAAGACCATCCCGACCAAGAGCATCGAAGACGCGTCGGCCGCCTACGGTGCGGATTCGATCAAGGTGCTGCGCGGCCTCGACGCGGTGCGCAAGCGCCCGGGCATGTATATCGGCGACACCGACGACGGCACGGGCCTGCACCACATGGTCTACGAGGTCGTCGACAACGCGATCGACGAATCGCTCGCCGGCTGGTGCGACGCGATCCAGGTGAAGCTCAATGCCGACGGTTCGGTCACCGTGCGCGACAACGGCCGCGGCATCCCGACCGACATCCACGCCGAGGAAGGCGTGTCGGCGGCCGAAGTCATCATGACCCAGCTGCATGCGGGCGGTAAGTTCGACCAGAATTCCTACAAGGTGTCGGGCGGCCTGCACGGCGTGGGCGTGTCGGTCGTCAACGCGCTGTCGTCGCTGCTGACGCTGCGGATCTGGCGCAGCGGCAAGGCCTACCAGATGCAGTTCCGCCACGGCGAGGCGGTCGCCCCGCTGGCCGAGATCGGCCCGGCGGGCGAGGATCGCGGCACGGAAGTGACCTTCCTGCCCTCGACCGAGACCTTCACCAAGACCGTGTTCGACTACGACACGCTCGAACACCGCCTGCGCGAGCTTGCCTTCCTCAATTCCGGCGTGCGCCTCGTGCTCGCCGACGAGCGCGGCGTCGAGCCCCGGAAGGTCGAGCTCCACTACGAGGGCGGCATCGAGGCGTTCGTGAAATATCTCGACCGCTCGAAGCAGGCGCTGCACGCGCCCGTCACGATGAAGGGCGAGAAGGACGGCATGACCGTCGAAGTGGCGATGGAATGGACCGACGCCTATCACGAGACGATGCTGTGCTTCACCAACAACATCCCGCAGAAGGACGGCGGCACGCATCTGGCGGGCTTCCGCGGGGCGCTGACGCGCACGATCGCGCGCGTGGCGGGCGAGAGTGCGGGCAAGAAGGAAAAGGTGGCGCTGACCGGCGACGACGCGCGCGAGGGGCTCACCTGCGTGCTGTCGGTCAAGGTGCCCGATCCAAAATTCTCCTCGCAGACCAAGGACAAGCTGGTTTCTTCCGAGGTGCGGCCCGTGGTCGAGCAGATCTGCAACGACAAGCTCCAGCAATGGTTCGAGGAGCACCCGGCCGACGCCAAGCGCATCGTGCAGAAGATCGTCGAGGCCGCGACCGCGCGCGAGGCGGCGCGCAAGGCGCGCGAGCTCACCCGGCGCAAGGGGGCCCTCGACATGGCCTCGCTCCCCGGCAAGCTTGCCGACTGCCAGGAGCGCGATCCGGCCAAGTCCGAGATCTTCATCGTCGAAGGCGATTCCGCCGGCGGCTCGGCCAAGCAGGGCCGCAATCGCGCCAACCAGGCCATCCTGCCGATCAAGGGCAAGATCCTGAACGTGGAGCGCGCGCGCCTCGACAAGATGCTGTCGTCGGCCGAAATCGGCACGCTCGTGACCGCGATCGGCACGGGCATCGGCACCGAGGAATTCGACGTCGAGAAGGCGCGCTACCACAAGATCGTCATCATGACGGACGCCGACGTGGACGGCAGCCACATCCGCACGCTGCTGCTGACGTTCTTCTACCGCCAGATGCCCGCCTTGATCGAGCGCGGCTACATCTATATCGCCCAGCCGCCGCTCTACAAGGTCAAGAAGGGTTCGTCCGAGGTCTATCTCAAGGACGAGCGTGCGATGGAGGATTACCTCATCGCCGGCGGCATCGAGGGCATGACGCTGACCGGTGCCGACGGCGCCATGCGCGCCGGCAACGACCTGCGCAGTGCGGTCGAACGCGCGCGCGCGGCCAAGATGATGATCCTGGCACTCGCCCGCCGCGTCGGTTCGCGCGACGCGGTCGAGCAGGCCGCGATCCTGGGCGCCCTCGACCCGCAGCTGCTGGCCGACGCCGACAAGGCGCAGGCGGTGGCCGAGTTCATCGCCAAGCGCCTCAACGTGCTGAGCCCCGAGACCGAGCGCGGCTGGACCGGCATGCGCGGACCCGACGGGCTGGTGTTCGAACGCCGCCTGCGCGGCGAGATCGACCGCGCCGCGATCGACCACGTGACGATCAACTCGATCGAGGCGCGCCGCCTCGTCGAGATGGCGCCCGAGCTGCAGACCCTCTACGCCAAGCGCGCCAAGCTCGAGATCAAGGACAAGAGCGTCGTCGAGGTGGCCGGCCCCATCAGGCTCATCGACACGGTGCTCGAGGTCGGCAAGAAGGGCCTGACCTTCCAGCGCTACAAGGGGCTGGGCGAGATGAACCCCGAGCAGCTCTGGCAGACCACGCTCGACCCGCAGGCGCGCCACCTGCTGCAGGTCAAGATCGCCGACACCGCCGACGCCGACGGCGTGTTCACCACGCTGATGGGCGACGTGGTCGAACCGCGCCGCGACTTCATCGTCGAGAACGCGCTCAAGGTCGCGAATCTCGACGTGTGAGGGTTGCCGATTCACACAATACTTGATCTTTATTGGCCTGAGCCCGTGAACTCAACCGGGTGAAGGTAGAGTCTGTCCCGTATTTGGCCCTGTCCGGGTGGCTGCCGCATTGGGGCAAAGTGTAAATCTCTGTGGGCAGCATAGCGCGTTGCGCCATAGCACCGCGCGCACCCGACCGGCACGCCAGATTTGAGATCTTCAGAAGTTAATTCTTTAGATTGTTTCTTGAAAAGTTGAAAGTTTCATGGTGGAAATATCACAGGTCTTGCAACCTGTGGAGCGTTTTGGAAATTTTCACAACGCGTCTATGGCGATTGTGAACGGAAGCATCTCTAATCATGAGTCAAAAACGCAAAGTCAACGGTCGCACGCCGATTTCCGGCTGCCAAAATATTTTGAGATTTTTTGGTAGATTTGCCGTCGAGCCAGTAATTCTGGTTCGGGTTGTGATTCTGTTTTTCTTCGGCCTGCTGTTCAGCCATTTGAATCCGCTGGGCGCCGATGATCGTGTCCGCGAGTATTCGCGCGATCTCTATAATTCTCTTTTTGGTCCTTCGGCTTCCACGACAACCGCGGGCAGATTCGCCGTTGTCTTGGTCACGGACGGCACGCTTGACGAAATCGATGCAGCGTGGCCGCTCCCCTACGGTACCCACGCCGACATCTTGCAGGCGATCATCGATCGCAAACCTACGGCACTGTTCATCGACATCATGTTCATCGATCGACGAAGGCGCGACGCGACGGTCGGAGACCTTTCGGACGCGCTCAACTCGGCCAACAATGTTCCAATCTTCCTTGCGGCGTTACGAAAGGATGACCATCTATTTGTGATTCCGGAGTTGGCGCCCGACGAACGTAAGGCGGAGAGATCTGTAAAACTCGTCCCTGTCGATGAAGTTGAGCGTCGGAACGAACATGTGCGCTATCGGCTCAGCTATGACGAACCTGGACGTGACGGTGCGGTTCTGGAGTTCTCGTCACCTGCCCTGTCCCTATACCGCGCCGCGTGCATGAACTGGGAAGGGACAGCAACGAGCCCGGACGGCTGCAAGGATGCGCACTCGGCTGGCGAGTGGAACCGCCCGATGGAGATCGAGTGGCCAATCGGTGTCCCAGTTCAACCGAATGGAACTATCGTTGCCGAGTCTTTGGCGGGTCAGAAATGCACCAAACCCATCGAAGGAAAATTCGGCCGATCCCTTGTGTTTCTCCTGCCGCGATTTCTGACAAGGCCGTTTGTACCCGGTGAAGGATCCGGCGAGGAACTTCTCAGGCAATCGTGTCCGGCTATTCCAGTCGTGCTTGCCCAGAACCTTCTGCTGCATGATCGGAACGACCCAAGTCTTGCCGCCGCTATTGAGGGAAAGATAGTCGTCTACGGCCTGGCGCTTGCCGGCGGCGGCGACATCGTTCAGCCCCCGCATCATCTGCCACTGCCTGGCGCTTTTGTACACGCTGTAGCCGCCGAGAATCTCTTGCGGCTTGGCTCCAGCTATTATTCGACGGAACTTCGCGGCTCCGTGTTCCTTTCGTCCGAACGTCTCGAAGGCCTTCTCGAATTAATTTCCCACGGGCTGCTTTATATTTTCACGTTCGTTGCATTGCGGCGCATGAAAGCAATAGCCGCATCGAAAGGCGGAACTGGCTCCAGCAGCACGGCAAACCACGGGTACCCTCGCGGTCTGCTTGCTCGAACGATTTTCCATATCGGACAGATATGTCCCGGAAATGACGTCGCACGTGCGCGGAAGACTGCGCAAATTCAGGCCGTCCGGATTTCTGCATGGATATTTCTCGTTGTCTCGAACCTCATCTTGGCACTGCTCTGGGTCGCAATGGAGGTCAACGTTATGCGCATCGCGCCATCGAACTGGATCGCGATCGTGTCGATCATCGCCGCTGCAAGTCCACTTATCGCGCCGTATGTCGAGCCCGAAAAAGAAGACCCAGAGGTCGTACGGCATTGAACCAACCAACTTCACGGGAGCGCCAATCCGCTCAATGAATGGAGAACGTCGTGAAAAATCCAGCGGTTTTCCTCGTCGCGGTTGCCTTCTTAACGGCGACGCTTGCAGGCGACGTGAGGGCCTCCGATCGCCTCGTGGCCGCCGAGGTCGTTACCAGTCGTCCGGAAGTTAATCTTTATGGATCAAGAGAAGGCAGCGTTACGGGTACCCGCAAGGGAACCGAGTTTCCAAAAAAGGTAATTTACCTGGAGGACGGGCAAAACGGCCGTCTGCGAATTCGCTTTCCCGACAGTGGCCAAGAAGTCTGGGTTCGTCGCCAAGATGTACGCCTCGAACTTTCCGAGCAGGTACGGAAGAGCGAATGCGAACCCCGAATCAAGGGCAGCGACATGGCTCTGGCCCCGGTCGCAACGCGTGGCGGACGCGGCTTGAGTGAAGGATGTGTTCGATGAGAGCGGCCCATATTTCACGTCGGTCGGTCGTCCTGGGATTCGCGACCGCCGCCGTCGGCGGCTGCCAAACCGGCGAGTTGACACTCTCGAGCATGAATCCTTTGGGCGGGACGAAGTACCGCCGCCAGATTGATGAGGCCCTCGCAAATCCTCGGACAGCCGAAGGCATGGAAGCAAGGCGCAATGCCGATCTCGGCGATGTATTGGGGTCCGGCATTTCCGGTTTCGCCAGCACCCCCTTGCTGGAATCCTATGTAAACGAGGTGCTCAATCATTTGGTTGAGCCGATTGCCGGGTGGCAGCTGCCGTTACGCGCCTATGTTATGGCGGATCTCCAGCCGGGTGCCTTCGCATACTCGTCAGGCGCCATTTTCGTTACCGATGGTCTTCTGCGCGGCTTACGAAGCGAAGACGAACTGGCCTTCGTCCTCGGACACGAAATTGGCCACATCGCAATGCGACATCACACCTCAGATTGGATAGCGAGCGCGCGTCGATATTCGGTGTTGGCCGCAGAAACCGGCTTTGCTTTGCAGGGCGCTTTTGGGGGGCAAACTTCGGCCGCGTCGGCCGGATGGCTGACCGCAACATATGCAGGAGCAATTGTATCGCGTGACTTCGTTTCACCAAATTGGACGCGCGGACAAGAAGATCAGGCCGATCGATTCTCTATCGACCTAATGGTTCGCGCCGGCTTCAACATCGAAGCCGCGTATGAGGTTATGGATCTACTCAAGGCGGCCGAGCAAAATTTTGGCAGGCAGGGAGCAGTTGAGTACACGGCACTGGAGGAAGCTCTGCAAGGACAAAGCGCTCAGATTAAAGCCGATGCTGCAAAGGGGAATTTGCTGGCGTCGCCACTCGCAGCGCTTGGAGATGCCATATCAGACGTGCTGTCCGAGTCGCGCAAAAACCATCGTCCGGTCGCAGAACGAGTCAACGCGTTGCGAAAATACGTAGAGACCGAATATGACGACGCGCCAGCACCGCTCTATCGTCAAGCGCCTCTAATGCAAGCGATGTCAAGCCAGCGCACCAAGACCGTTCTCGATCGTTACGATGCAGTGCGCGACCTTGTACGCAATAGCAACGCGCCACGCCGTGATCCGCGTGCTCGTGCACGACTGCTTGCTGAACTCGCGGCCGGCCTCACGGCGACCGATAGTTTTGTCATTACACGCATTGCAAACCTCCGCGTCTCTGAAGGGCCGGCGATCGTCGAGCGAGTGCTTGCTCCCGCCCTGTCCGATTCCCGACCTGGCCTTGAGCCGTTCTACGCCGTGGCAGAGCTACATAAATCGGTTCATCGATACAAAGAAGGGCTCGCCACACTTGAGAGAACGACAAGCCTATACGGTGAACCTAGCCGCACAATCCTTACCCGGATTGCACTACAGGCTGCCGGCGGTGATGCGGCTGCTGCGAACGCGTCGGTCCTCCGATGCCAGTTGCAGAAGCCTGAACTTGCCGGAACATGCAGAAAGGTTGCGCAGATGGCAGGATGAGCGGCGTTGCCCCGCCCGGTCGTCCCGAGCCCGCACAATCAGGACCATTTGAGATCGCATTTGTCGGGGTTCCAGCACATCTGTTCCTACCCCCGATTCCACGGCCATCCAGACGGAGTCAAATACGAAACTGACTCTATCCTCAACCGGGCGAGTTCACGGGTTCAGGCAAAAAGATCGCAAATTTCGGCCTCAAGTTTTCGAGTGACATTTCGGGCCAACCGCGAACATTCACCGGGAAAGCCTGGATGTGTCGATTTGCGGTTACTGGCAAATTCAATTACGTAGTTGTTATGCCAATCTCAATCTTTCCTCGATCCTAGAAGCGATGCGCCGCCTGCCGAACCGCCTGTCCCCGGTCCTTTTCGGGCTGATCCTGACCTTCCTGATGACGGCCGTCGTCAGCCTGATCGCGACGGTGCTGGCGATCGGGTTCGTGCCGGGCATGGCCGGGCGCTGGGTCGCGTCGTGGATGACGTCGTGGGCGGTCGCGTTCCCCGCGATCCTGGTGCTGGCACCGGTCGTGCGCCGCTTCGTGGCGCGTCTCGTCGAGCCGCCGGCCTGATCCCTAGGTCGTCTCGGTGACCTTGCGCAGGAAGCGGGGTGCATCGGGATCGAGGCCGCGCGCCAGCGCCACGTCCGCGACGAGCGCATAGAAGCTCTGCACCGCCGCCATCGGGGCAAGGACGGGCGCGAGCTTTTCGGCCATCGGCAGGGCGAGCGTGCCGTCGACCGCTGCCGGGCCGATCGCGATCGTCGGCACGTCGCGCTGGCACAGCAGGCGCGCCAGGTCGCGCAGGCCCTCGAGGGCCGCGTCGTCCTGGCCCACGAGGATCGCCGGAAACGTCTTGCCGACCAGCGCCACCGGGCCGTGCAGCAGCTCGGCCGCACTGAACGCCTCGGCGTGCATCAGCGAGGTTTCCTTGAGCTTCAGCGCCATCTCCTGTGCCGCGGCAAGGCCCGGCCCGCGCCCGACGACATAGGCGTTCGGCGCCTGCGCGAGCAGGGCCGTGGCGGCACGCCAGTCGCGCGCATCCGCGTCGGCGAGGACCGACGGCAGGCGTTCGACGGCGGCCAGCAGGTCGGCCCGGCCGCTCCAGTGCGCCGCGAGCTGCAGGCCCGCGGCGAGGCTCGCGATATAGGATTTGGTCGCCGCCACGCCCTTTTCCGGGCCCACGCCGAGCGGCAGGACATGGACCGACGCGCGCGCGAGCGGCGAGTCCGGATCGTTGGTGATGGCGATCGAGACGGCCCCGCCTTGCGTCGCGGCCTCGGCAAGGCCGACCAGGTCGGGGCTGCGGCCCGACTGCGACACCGTGACGAAGACGCTGTCCGCGAAATCCGGCGCCACGCCGTAGACCGAGCGGACCGACGGCCCGAGCGAGGCGACGATCCGCCCGAGATGGACCTCGCACAGATACTTCACGTAGGTGGCCGCACTGTCGGAGCTGCCGCGCGCGCCGGTGATGACGAGGCGCGGCGGTGCCTTGCGCAAGGCGGCCCCGATCTCGCGGCACTTCGCCTCGTTCTTCGCCAGCATCGCGGCCACGCCGGCCGGCGCCTCGCGCGCCTCGCGCCGCAGCAGCGTGTTTCGTCCGTCCATTTCCGTTCCCTGCGTCATGCAGACGAGACAGTACTGCATCGCCGCGCGCCGTTCGAGCCCCGCAAGGCGCTTTTCAAGCGCGGAGAATCGCGCCAGTCTCGGTGCAGGCCAAGCGACGGGAGACGGGCGGATGCGGACACTGATCATCGTTCTGGCGGGTTTCGCACTCTGGGGCCTGTGCCTCGGCGCGGCCCGGCTGTTCGCCGGTGCGGGCCAGCCGGCGACGGCCGCCGCCACGGGCGTGTTCGTCGGGCTGTGGTTCCTTGCCGCCGCCGCGAACATGTGGGTCGGCGTGACGCAGGCCGGCTACGGCTTCAGGGAAGAGCTGCCGATCTTCCTGCTGATCTTCGGGCTGCCGGCGGCCGTCGCGGTCGTCGTGAAATTCAGGTTCCTGTGATGGGCAAGGGCCGGCTCGAGGCGTTCAGCGACGGCGTGATCGCGATCATCATCACGATCATGGTGCTCGAGCTCAAGGTGCCGCACGGCGACACGTTCGAAGCCCTCGCCCCGCTCGTCCCCGCCTTCCTCAGCTACGTGCTGAGCTTCGTCTATGTCGGCATCTACTGGAACAACCACCACCATCTGCTGCACGCCAGCGGCCGCGTGAGCGGGCCGGTGCTGTGGGCGAACCTGCACCTGCTGTTCTGGTTGTCGCTCGTGCCGTTCGCGACGGGCTGGATGGGCGAGAACCATTTCGCCTCGCTGCCGTCGGCGGTCTACGGCGCGGTGCTGCTGATGGCGGCGATCGCCTACTGGATTCTCCAGCACCTGATCATCGCAAGCCAGGGGCCGGACTCGCCGCTGTGCCGGGCGATCGGCAGCGACCGGAAGGGCCGGCTGTCGCCGCTCGTCTACGCGGTCGGGATCGCGGCAGCACTGGGCCCGGCACCCTGGTGGGTGCCGGTGGCGATCTATGCCGGCATGGCGATGGTCTGGCTCGTGCCGGACCGGCGCATCGAAAAGCTGGCCGGCGGCAACACCTAGGCGCAGCAGCGGTCGGGCAGGCGGCCGGCCGCGAAGCCGAGGCGGCTGCGGGCGGCGTCGAGGACCGCCAGCAGCGACTGGCGCGTCACGCCGTCGCGGCGCATCACGGCCAGCGTCACCGGATCGTCGATGAGGTCGCCAAGCGAAGGTTCGCCGTCGGCACGGTGCCGGGGGCGGGTCGGGAAGGTGCGTATCTGGGCCATGTCTTGAGCCTTTCTGGGTCTTGAGCCTTTCCGGCTTCGGGATGGTCGAGCATCCCCCGCCACTCCGGCTGCCGGCAAACGAGCATTTCTGAACCTTCCGGTGAGCAAAGCTAACCGCCGGCAGGGGAGGCGGTGAAAACCAGTTGTCGGCCGTCGCGTGGCCGTCCATCCTCCGCGCATGCGTGGTCTGCGGCTCCAGAACTGGTTTGCGGCGTTCCGGCCCGGTGCCGGAAAGGCGCCGGTGTTCGGCTCGTCGGGCTGGACGCAGTATCTCCTCGTCGTCGCCCTGTGGCTGACGCTGATCGGCTTCGTCTGGTTCTTCATCGCCGCGGGCACGCGCGAGATCGAGACGGCGGCCGAAACGCAGGCGCGCAACCAGGCGCAGATCTATGCCGACCTCGTCGAG
The DNA here is from genome assembly GCA_964416335.1 of uncultured Azospirillum sp. Taxonomy (GTDB): domain Bacteria; phylum Pseudomonadota; class Alphaproteobacteria; order CACIAM-22H2; family CACIAM-22H2; genus Tagaea. Next base: position 46,536 of record CAYQDN010000024.1, on the reverse strand, counting down.
GAATTCGTCGAGCAGACGCTCGACAATTTCGATCAGGACCTGCTGCTGCTGCGCGACGCCTATCGGCGCCGCGATCTCGGCCCCGATCTCCGGGCCTGGCGCGAGTCGAACTACGCGCGTAGCTCGATCGCCGTGTTCTATTCGATCGTCGACGCGAGCGGCCGCCTCGCCGCGACGACGGGCGACCAGAGCTCCATCGGGCTCGATCTCAGCGACCGGACGTTCTTCGGCATCCAGAAGGACCGGCGCGAGGACGCGCCCTATCTCAGCGTGCCCACCATCGGGCGCACGACGAACCGCCCGTCGCTCCTGCTGACCCGCCGGATCGACGGGCCGGACGGCGCGTTCCTCGGCGTGGCCGGCGTGACGCTCGATGCCGAATACTACAGCCGCTTCTTCGCCCGGACGCGCGCGCGGCCCAACGACGTGATCGGCCTGCTCGGCACCGACGGGCGCGTGCGCGTGCGCGCGGGCCCGCAGCTTACCGTCGCGGACAGCTATGCCGGCCGGCCGACCTTCGCGCGCATGCTGCGCGAAGGGGCGGGTACCGGACGCGGGCCCGGCCAGAGCGACGGCGTCGACCGGTTCTTCGCGTTCCGAGCACTCAAGGAATACGGGCTCATTGTCTATGTCGCGGTCGCCGCCGACGAAGAGACGTCGATCCTGCAATCGGGCATCGCCTTCCTGCGGCGGATCGCGTGGATCTGCACGGTCCTCACCGGCCTCAGCGCGCTTGCCATCGGCTACGTGATGAAGCGCCGGCACGAGGCGGCCCTTTCGCGCACCATCGTGGGCGAGCTGTCGCGGCGCATGGCCGTGATCGGCGGCCTGCTCGACCGGTCGGACGCGATCCTGCTCGCCGTGGGCGACGACGGGCGGGTGCACTACGCCAACGCGCGCTGCAAGGAGCTGTTCCGCGGGCGGGCGGGTGCGGTACCGGCGATCCAGACGCAGTTCCGCTTCGTGTCGGACAGCGCCTCGGAGATCTTCCTCGACCGCATCCGCGCCTCGCAGCTGGCTCCCGTCTCGTTTGAGCAGGACCTGCTCGACGCGCGCGACGAGCGGTGCTCGCTGCTGTGGGTGTGGAGTGCCGACGACCGGATGGCGACGGACGCGCCCTCCTATATCGGCTTCGCGATCGACGTCACGGCGCGCCGGCGCGAGGAGATGACCGCGATCCGCAGCGACAAGATCTCGTCGCTGGGCGAGATTGCGGCGTCGATCGTGCACGAGCTCAACCAGCCGCTCAACGTGATCGGACTGGCCTGCTCGAACGTGCGCCAGCTGCTTGTCGGCAGCACGTCGCCGGACGGCACGCTGCAACGGCTCGACCGGATCGAGCAGCAGGTCGGGCGCGCGGCCGGCATCCTCGACCGGCTGCGCCGCTACATCTCGGGTGCGGGCGCCAATCCGTCGTCCCGTTTCGCGATCGCCGAGGCGGTGCGTGCGGCGGAGGAATTCGTCGCCGACCAGCTGCGGATCGACGGCGTGCGCGTGACCAGCAGCATCCCGGAATCCGCGTTCCTGCACGGCGACCGGCTGCTGTTCGAGCAGCTGATCGTCAACCTCCTGCTGAACGCGCGCGACGCGATCGTCGCGGATGGCGGGCCCGACGACGTGGATGTCCGCGGCCGGATCGCCGTCGACGGCGTCCCGGTTCCCGGCGGGACCCACCTGCGCGTGACCGTCAGCGATACCGGGCCCGGCCTGTCGGACGAGGCGGCGGCACGCGCCTTCGAGCCGTTCTTCACGACCAAGCAGGCGGGGCGCGGGACCGGACTGGGGCTTCCTATCTGCCGGACGATCGTGCAGACATTCGGCGGCGAGATCTCGATCCGCAACGGGGCCAAGGGAGCTTGCGTCGAATTCACGGTCCTGCTGGACCGCGGCGGGACGAGCGCTCTGACGCAGCCCGCCTTGACCGGCAGTGCCGCGCAATGACCGGGGAAGCATGCCGCATGGGGAAGCGATGACCGAGCAGACCAAGGTCCTGATCGTCGACGACGAGCCGGAAATCGCGGCCGAGCTTGCCGCCCTGATCGCGCGCACAGGGCTTCCGGTCGTCGAGGCGCACGACACCGCCGCCGCGATCAACCTCTTCGCGGCCGACCAGCGGATCGGCGTCGTCGTCTCCGACATCCGCATGCCGCGCCGCTCGGGCATCGAGTTCATCCGCGGCCTGCGCGGCATCGGGGCACGCGGGCGGCTGGCGCGGATCATCTTCTGCACGGGCTACGCCGACGTGAACGTGACGGTCGAAGCGCTGCGCCTGGGTGCGGTCGAGTTCCTGACCAAGCCGGTCGAGCCTGCCGAGCTGCTGGCCGCTGTGCGAAGAGCGGCCGACGACTATCGCCAGGAAGTCGACGGCCGCGCGCTCGACGTGGCTGCCGCGCGCGATCTCGCGCAGATCGTCGAGCAGTTCAAGGCGTTCATCCTGACCGGCAAGGGCCAGGCGATGCTGCCCGCGGCCCCGGCCGGCGACGGGCGCCTGCGCAAGACGAACCATTTCCTCGCGATCCGCAAGCTGCGCGACCTGCATCTGCCGACGGCCGAGTTCGACGAGCCGCTTTGGTTCATGCTGCTCGACCTCTATCACTCGCAGATCACCGGCCAGCGCGTGTCGATCTCGAATCTCTGCCTGTCGTCGGGCATCCCGCAGACCACGGCGCTGCGCCGGATCGACGACCTGGTCGCGCGCGGGCTGGTGCGCCGCGTGCCGGACCAGAGCGACCGCCGCCGCGCCTTCGTCGAACTGTCCGACGACGGGCACGCGCGGATCTCGCGCTTCCTCGATTCGGTCTCGCTCGACCCGGTCCCGACCTGACATGGCGTGGCTGTATCTTGCGGTCGCGGCGCTGTTCGAGATCGCCTGGGCGATCGCGCTCAAGCAGGCGGCGGCGGCACCGGGCCCTGCCGTGTGGGCCGCAACGGTGGCGACGATGGCGGCAAGCGTCGTCTTCCTCGGGCTTGCGGTACGCGACCTGCCGCTGGGGACCGCCTATGCGATCTGGACCGGGGCGGGAACCGCGGGCGTCTTCATCGCGGGCATCGTGCTGTTCGGCGAATCCGCCGACGTCACGCGCATCGCCTGCGTCGGGCTGATCCTTGCCGGCGTGCTCGGCCTCAAGTTCATGAGCGCCTGAACCGGCGATGCGCGAGCGCCTTGGCCATCTGATCGTGAGCGGCCGCTGGGACGACAACGTCGCCATCGTCGATGTCGATAGAGCCCTGCTTTGCGGAAACGACCGGACGGCCAACGCGGTCGTTTCGCGCCCGCGGGTGACGCCGGACATCGATTCCGACGGCGACGGCCTACCCGACGCCCGGGCGAGCGGCCAGCCGGTTTCCGTCGCCGTCGACCGCGAGGCGCGGTTCGCCTATGTCGTGAACCATTCGGGGTTCGCCACGCCCGACGGTGCGGCCGGCTACCAGCACGGTCACCCTGGCCTTGTCGCCGTCGTCGATGTCGCCAAGGCCCTCGATCCGGCGCACGACGGCACGCTCGGTGCGGTCGCAGCCTTCGTGCCGACGGGGCGCACCGGCCCGGTCGGCTGTGCGCTCACGCCCGACGGGACTGCGTTGCTGGTCAATTGCGGTGAAGCCGACGGCAGCGAGGATGGCGGCGACGAGATCACCGTTATCGACGTGACGACGCGCCGCCCCGTGCGGCGGATCGGGCTGCGCGAGGCGCCGGGCCATCCCGCATCCGGACCCAGCCGGCACGACAGCCCGCACCAAAGCTTCGGCCGCTATCCAAACCCGACGGGGATCGCCGTCTCGCCGCTGAAGGGCGGCCACGCTTTCGTCGGCAACGGCGGCTTCGGCGACGTGTCCGTCGTCGATCTTGCGGCCGCATTCGCCGGCGATCCGGGCGCCGAGCGGTACCGCATCCCGGTCGAGACCGGCCCCTTCGGGCTCGCCGTCAGCCCCGACGGGGCGCTCGTTGCGGTCGCCGCACGCGAAAGCATGTCCGTTTCCTACGAAGGTCGAACGGTCTCGATCATCGATGTTGCGCGCGCTATCGCCGGCGGCGGGGACGCCGAAATCGCGCGCGTGCGCGTGGGCAGTGACGATCCCGACGAACCGACGCGTCCGTTCGCGGTCGCCTTCACGCCCGACGGCAGGCGGATTGTCGCCTCGTGCTTCCGGTCAAATGCGATCTCGCTGATCGATATCGCCGACGCCCTTGCCGGCCGTAGGGCGGAGGTGCTGCGCCTCCATCCGCAGATGCCGGACGGCACCGAGCCACGGCCGCGCGGCGTGGCGATGGCGGGCGGGCGCTATGCGTGCGTCGCCGGCGGAGTCAAGGCGGGTCCGCGTAGCAGTGTCGTCTGGCTCGTCGATCTTGCAGCGGGGAAGATCGTGTCGACCGTCACGGGCGTGGGCAATGAGGCCTACATGCTCGACGCGATCCCGGCGATGCCGGGGCGCTGACGGCTACTTCGAGGCGCCGCGGACCTCGGTGTCGAAGCGGCGCAGCAGGCGCGCGCGCGTCTCGGGCTTGCCGAAATGGACGAAGTCGTACTCGACGAGCTTCAGCTTCGACATCTCCGGCACGCCTTCGGGCAGCGGGGCCGCCCGGTTCGACGGGATCGAGAACGAGATGCCGGCCTTGACGCCCAGCGCCTGGGCCGGGACCGACAGCGCCCAGTCGTAGAAGCGCCGGGCATCCTCGGGGTTGCGCGCCCCGCGGATCAGGCTCATCGAGCCGATCTCGTAGGCGGTTCCCTCGCAGGGGCTCGCGGTGCGCACGTCCTTGGCGCCCGCCGCGATCTGCACCAGCGCGTTGTCGAGGAACGTGATGCCGAGCGGCGATTCGCCCGTCGCCACCGAGCGCGCCGGGATCGAGCCCGAGCGCGCGTAGTTGTTGACGTTGGCGTCGAGCGCCTTGAGATACGCCATGGCACCGTCCTCGCCCATCAGCGACACGATGGTGGCCAGCAGCGTATAGGCCGTCCCCGACGCGTTGGGATCGCTCGACTGGATCATGCCGCGATAGGCGGGGTTCAGCAGGTCGCGCCAGCAGGCCGGCCGCGGCAGGTTGCGCGACGCGAGTGCGGGCTCGTTCCACGCGATGGCGAGCGTGCCCGCGATCACGCCGACCGCGCGCCCGCCGCTCTTCTTCGAGACCTCGACCGCCCACGGGTGCAGCTCGGCCAGAAGCGGCGACTGGTAGGGCTCGGTCAGGCCCTCGGCTGCGGCAAGCAGATGCGGATCGCCCGTCCCGCCCCACCAGACATCGACGCGCGGCCGCGCGGCCTCGGCCTTGATCTGCGCGTAGGCTTCGCCCGTGCTGCGCCGGATCAGCGCCACCTGGATGCCCGTCTCGCGCTCGAAGCTGGTCGCCATCAGGCGGCACCACTCCTCCTGGAACGAGCAGACGAGTGCGATCTCGCCGGCCTTCGCGGGCCCGGCAAGGGTGACAATCGATACAATCGCAAGCGTTCGCAGAAGGCGCATCGGTGACCTCGTCGGATGACGCTCCGTCACCTAGTCCCGCGCGCGCGCGTTGTCAAACGCCGGATTTGGTGCGCGCGACGAGAGCCGCCCCTGCACTCGCCGGCATCGACAGGAACGCGATGCTGCACGCACCGGCAAGCGCGCCCGCGATCCAGAAGGCGTAGCCGAATTCGGTCGCCGTCAGCGTGCCCGATGCCGACATGTGCGTGGCCCAGTCGAGCACGAGTGCCGCGAGTGCAATCCCGATCGAGCCGGAAAGTTCCTGCAGCACGGCGACGAACGTCGTTGCGCGCGCCATCTCGCCGGGGCCGATGTCGGCGAACAGCACGACGTTCGAGCTGGTGAATTGCAGCGAGCGCGAGAAGCCGCCGATCAGCAGGATCGCCAGGATGACGGAAGTCGGCATGCCGGCCCAGAACAGGGCAGGGGCCGCGACGAAGATCGCGGCGAGGATGCCGTTGAAGATCAGCACGCGCCGGAATCCGACAAGACGCAGGATGTACGGTGCCACCAGCTTCATCGAGAAGGCGCCAACGCCGGTCGCGAAGGTCAAGGTGCCGCTCGCGAAGGCGGTCATGCCGAAGCCGACCTGCAGCAGCAGCGGCAGCAGGAAGGGTGTCGCCCCCGCCCCGATGCGGAACATGAATCCGCCGATGACGCCCACGCGGAACGTCTGCGCGCGCAGCAGGCGCAGGTCGATGACCGGGTTCTGGATCGCAAGCGCATGCCGGCAATAGACCGCGATCAGCAGCGCGCCGGCAGCGCAGAAGACGACGGCGAGCCACATCGGGACGCGGTCGAGGCCGAGGATCGTGGCGCCCGACAGCGTCAGCGCCAGCCCCGGCCCGATCATCAGGAAGCCGCGCAGGTCGAAGACAGATTCGGTGTCGGCCCGGATCTGCGGCAGCAGCTTGCGCGCCAGCAGCACGCCCAGTGCCGTCAGCGGCAGGTTGATCCAGAAGATCCACGGCCAGGTGAAATAGGTCGCGAAGAACCCGCCGACCGGTGGGCCGATGATCGGCCCCAGCAGCGAGGGCATCGACAGGATCGCCAGCGCCCCGACAAGCTCGGCCTTCGGCACGCTGCGCAGCACGACGAGGCGCGCGACCGGGATCATCATGGCCCCGCCCGCCCCCTGCACGATGCGCGCGGCGATCAGCGTCCACAGCCCGGTCGACATCGCGCAGGCCGCCGAGCCGAGGGCGAACACGCCCATCGCCCAGCAGAACACCGTGCGCGTGCCGAACCGGTCGGCGATCCAGCCCGACGCGGGCACGAACACCGCGAGCGAGACCAGATACGACGTCAGCGCCAGCTTCAGCACGACCGGATCGACGGAGAAATCGTTCGCCACCGTGACGAGTGCCGTCGACAGCACGGTCGAGTTCAGGTTCTCGACGAACAGGGCGGTCGCCGCGATCAGCGGCACGATGCGCATGGCACGCCGATCGGGGCGCGGTTCGTCGTCGGGGGTCATCCGCGCATTGTCGGTCCGCGCGCGCGCCGGTTCAAGCTTGCGTCGCGGCGGGCTTGTTACAGGTCGCGGGCGCGCTGTTACAGGCGCGTCACACGCGCATGGCAGCCCGTCGCCTAACGTCGGTTGTGGGCGCGCGGAGGACCGTTAGGTTCCTGCCCCCGCGCACATCGCCCGGATTGGAGTCGCCGCATGGACTTTCGTGCTATCGTCGCTGCCTGGTTGGTTGGAATCGCAGTCATGGCGGGGGCGCTCTATTTTGCGACGGTCAAGCGGAGCGGCGCCGAATACGCGGGCATCGAGCCGGGCGTGCATGTCCCGCGACATGACGACCTGCCGCAGACACCGCGGATCGCGGAATACGAACCGCTCGAAATCTATCCCGGCGACAGGTAGCGACGCGACATGTTCGACAGTCTGAAAGGCGGACCTCGGCCCGCCGGTTGGCGCAGCGACGCGACGTTCGTGGGCACGCTCGGCATGCTCTTGGCGATCACGCCGATGGCGGTCGACATGTACCTGCCGGCGTTGCCGACGATCGGGCGCGCGCTGGGCGCAAGCCAGGACCATGTGCAACTGTCGCTGTCGGGATTCTTCTTCGCCTTCGCGGTCGGCCAGCTCGTCTGGGGCCCGGTCGGCGACCGTTTCGGGCGGCGCTGGCCGAGCCTGATCGGCCTGGTGATGTTCATCGCCGGCAGCGTCGGTTGCTGGCTGGCGGGCGATGCGCTCGTGCTCGCGGGCTGGCGCGTCGTGCAGGCGTTCGGGGCGGCCGCCGCCACGGTGCTGGCGCGCGCGATGGTGCGCGACGTCTTCGACAAGGACCGCAGCGCCAGCGTGCTGTCGCTGATGTTCCTGGTGATGGGGGCGGCCCCGATGTTCGCCCCCATCGTCGGCAGCCAGATCCTGAAGATCGCCGACTGGCGGATGATCTTCGTCGTCCTCGGCCTGCTCGGCCTCATCCCGCTCGTGCCGCTGATGCGCCAGCCCGAGACGCTGCCGGTCGAGCGCCGCCGCTCGGTCGCGGCCGCGTCGGTCGCCGGCGCCTATCTGCGCCTGCTCGGTGACCGGCGCTATCTGGGCTATGTCGGCGGCGGGACGGGCATCATGGGCGCGATGTTCGCCTACATCTCCGGCACGCCGTTCGTCTATATCGAGATGTTCGACGTCGGGCAGGACCTGTTCAGCCTGCTCTTCGGCCTCAACATCGCGGGCATGATGGCATCGAGCTATCTCAACAGCCGGATCGTGCTGAAATACGGCAGCGACCGCGCACTGCGCATCGGCCTCGTGGCGTCGGTGCTGTTCGCGGGCCTGCTGCTGGTCACGGGCGCCACGGGCGCCTTCGGCCTTGCCGGCATCGTCGTGCCCCTGTTCGCGTTCCTGTCGTGCCTCGGGCTGATCGGGGCGAACGCGACGGCCGGCGCACTTGCCGACCATCCGCAGATCGCGGGTGCCGCCTCGGCGCTCGCCGGCTTCACGCAGTTCGTCGTCGGCGCGTTCGCGGGCTTCCTGGTCGCCTACCTTGCGGACGGCACGCCGATCCCGATGTGCGCCACGATCTTCGTGCTCGCACTTGCCGGGGCCGCGATCAATTTCCTGCTCGTGAAGCCGGTGCAAAGCGGCTAGGAATCGGCGATGCCGAAATTCGCCGCCAACCTGTCGTTCCTCTATCAGGACATCCCGTTCCTCGACCGGTTCGCCGCTGCCGCCGCCGACGGGTTCCGCGGCGTCGAGTTCCTGTTCCCCTACGAATTCGCGGCCGAGACGGTGGCACTGGCGGCGCGCAAGGCGGGCGTGCGCATCGTGCTGTTCAACCTGCCGCCGGGCGACGCGCGGCACGGCGGGCGCGGTCTTGCGGCCCTTGCCGGGCGCGAGGCCGAGTTCGACGCCGCCCTGCAGCGCGCCCTCGACTATGCCGAGATCCTCGATTGCCCGCGCCTGCACGCGATGGCCGGCCGCGTCGAGGACGGGGCGGATTTCGCCACCTACATGGCCAATCTGCGCCGTGCGGCCGCGGCTGCCGGCGAACGCAAGCGGGCCCTGACGATCGAGCCGATCAACACGCGCGACGTGCCCGGCTATTTCCTCAACCGCCAGGACGAAGCACACTCGATCTGCCGGGCCGTGGGTGCGGCCAACCTCGCCGTGCAGATGGATCTCTATCACTGCCAGATCGTCGAGGGCGACGTCGCGCGCAAGATCGAGGCGTTCCTGCCCGGCGTGTCGCACATGCAGCTTGCCGGCGTGCCCGACCGGCACGAGCCGGACGAGGGCGAGCTAAACTATCCCTACCTGTTCGATCTCGTCGACCGGCTCGGCTATGCGGGCTGGATCGGCTGCGAATACCGCCCGCGCGCCGGCACGTCGGCCGGCCTCGGCTGGGCGAGGGCGTATCTGAAGCGCTAGCGCCGGCGCCCCTTGCGCGTGGGCTTGCGGGCCGCCTCGACGATCCACTTGGCGAAGGTGGCGAAGGGCGCTTCCTGCTCGCGGCCGGGCAGGTGGTAGAGATACCAGCTGCGCCCCATCGGCACGGTCAGCGGGAAGAGGGCGACGAGCCGGCCCGCGGCGATCTCGTCGTCGACATAGGGCCGGATGCCGACCGCGATGCCCACGCCGTCGGACGCCGCCTGGATCGCAAGACCGTAGTTGTCGAACGTCGGTCCGGTCGCGCGCACGCGCGATGCACCCGCCGCCTCCAGCCAGTGCGGCCAGTCCTCGGGGGCCTGCGCGATGCGCAGCAGCGTCTTGCCGGAAAGCTCGGCGGGCGTGCGCGGCCGCGGTTTGAAGCCCGGCGCGCAGACCGGCAGCAGGCCTGCGTCGAACAGCCTGGTCGCGACGAAACCCGGGCGGTCGCCCGTGCCCAGGCTGATGCCGCAGGTCCAGTCGTCGCGATAGGGCACCGTGAAGCCGCCGGTCGCCAGCCGCACCTCGATGTCGGGCGCATGCCGGCGGAAGGCGGCCAGGCGCGGGATCAGCCAGCGGATCGCGAAGGTCGAGCCCACGCCGACGGTGAGCGTGCGCGAATCGTCGCGTGCGGCGACCTGTTCGGTGAGGGCGGCCAGCCGGTCGAGGATCGGCCCCAGCCCGTCGCGGTAGGTGCGTCCGGCCGGCGACAGCGTCAGGCGGTTGGCCGACCGCTCGAACAAGGTCGTGCCCATGCGCAGTTCCAGCAGCCGCACGAGGCGGCTGACGGCCGCGGCTGTCACGCCAAGCTCGGTCGCGGCCGCCGCGAACCCGCCGAGGCGGGCCGCCGCCTCGAAGGCGCGCATTCCGTTGAGGAAGGGCAGGCGGCGCATCGGAGCCTCAGGAAATCTATGGGTAAGGCCAAACTATCTCGGTTTGCGCATCGGGCGCAACGGGCGCAAAATTTAGCCGATGGACGGACTTGAACTCGCCTTGATCTGCGCCGTGATCGTCGGAACCTCGTTCCTGTCGGGCCTGTTCGGCATGGCCGGCGGGATGATCCTGATCGGCGTGCTGCTGGCGATGCTGCCCGTCCCCGCGGCGATGGCGCTGCACGCGGTGACCCAGATCTCGTCGAACGGCTGGCGGGCGGCCCTCTGGATCCGCCACGTCGACTACAGGATCGCGGGCGTCTACATGGCCGGTGCGCTGGTGATCCTCGGCGTCTGGTCGATCTGGCGCTGGATCCCGCCGCTGCCGCTGACGGTCCTGCTGCTCGGCCTGATCCCGTTCTCGTTGCACCTCATCCCGAAAAGCTTTCGCCCCGATCCGACCCGGCGCGGCGACGCGGCGATCGTGGGCGCCATCTGCATGATGCTGATGCTGACGACCGGCGTGACGGGCCCGTTCCTCGACTCGTTCATGCTCGGCGGCGGCAAACTCGAACGCCGCACGATCGTGGCGACCAAGTCGCTCTGCCAGACCTTCGGGCACGCGGCCAAATTCCTCTATTTCGGCGCCATCGTCGACGTGACGGGTTCGGTCGACCCGCTGACCGCCGCCGCGGCCATCGCGGCGGCGACGGTCGGCACGATACTGGCGCGCCGCCCGCTCGAACGCATGGGCGACGCGTTCTACCGCCGCTGGTCGTGGCGCATCGTCTACACGATCGCGGCCTTCTACACGCTCAACGGCCTGCGCATGATGGTGCTGGCGGTATGAGCGGCGCGACCGCGGATCCCGTCGAGGCGCTGGTCCTCGACCTGATCGAGTGGCTGGCCGCCGCACCGCGCGACTATGCGCAGACGATGGCGGCCTGGCGCACCTCGTGCCCGCGCCTGCCGGTGTGGGAGGATGCGGTCGACCGCGGCCTCGTCGAGCGCGGTATCGACTTGGTCGTGCCGACGCGCGCCGGCCTCTCGCTGCTCGCCGCCGCGCGCGCTCAGCGGTAGTCGGCGGCCAGCTTGCGCGAGAAGCGCAGCGCCAGTGCCACCAGCACGAAGGCGCTTGCCGCGAAGATCGGCGGCCCGCCGAAACGGTCGAACACGTAGCCCGCCGCCAGCACGCCGATCGCCTGCCCGCTGAAGAACGTCGCGGCGAAGGTGGCCACGGCGTGGCCGCGCGCCTCGGGCAGCATCTGGGTCGCCTCGGTCTGCAGCGTGGAATGCATCGCGTAGAAGCCCCAGCCCACGGGCAGCAGGGCGATTGCTGCGACCGCCGCGGTCGGTGCCGCGGCGAGCCCCGCGAAGCCGAGGGCGAGCATCGCACCGCCCAGCAGCGGGGTGCGGCCGCGCGGCAGATGCGTCATGTAGCGCCCGAAGGTCAGCGAGAAGGCAAGCCCGCCGGCGCCGAACAGCAGCAGCGACATGCCGGATTCGGCAAGCGACAGGCCGAGCCGGGCCTGCAGGTCGGACGCCACGAAGGCAAGACCGGCATAGAAGAAAACGCCCTCGAGCAGGATCGTCGACAGCACCATCCGCGCGCGCGGGCTGGCGACCCAGCCATAGCCGGCCCATTTCTGCCCGGCGGGCGACGTTGCGACCGCGGTCCCGCGCAAGGCGAGCGCCAGCACGATGCCGCCCGTCGCGAACATCGCGGCCAGCAGTAGCAGCACGCCGCGCCAGCCGAGCATCGAGCCGACAAGGCCCGCCCCAACCTGGCCCGCGATCGTGCCGAGGATCTGCACCGAGGCGAGCCGCGTCATTGCCTGCTGGCGCCGTTCGTAGGCGACGGTGTCGCCCACGAAGGCGATCGCCATCGGGATGATGCCGCCGGCACACGCACCCGCGACGGCGCGAAGCCCCATCAGCGGATTGATGCCGGGGGCGAAGGCGCAGGCGGCTGTCGCGGCGGCGGCGGCGAGCGTGGCCGCCGCGATCATGCGCGGCTTGCCCCAGCGGTCGCCGATGCGGCCCGAGACGAACTGCACGCCGCCATAGGCGACCGTATAGACCGTGATCAGGATCGCGACGGCCCCCGGCAGCGTGCCGAAATCGGCGGCAAGCTGCGGCAGCAGCGGATCGACGGCGCGCAGCGTCGTGGCGCTGGCGAAGGCGCACAGCGTCACGCCGATCAAAGCGGGGTTGGCTTTCACCCGAGCCGCGCGCGCGTCTCGGCCGACCGGTCCCAGAGATTGGGAAGCGTGGCCGACGCATAGCCCGAGACGAAATCCTTCATCGCTCCCGTCGCCGGATCGTAGACGTGGCGCGCGACCGCACCGATATTGCCGCCATAGACATGGATGGCGACCGACGCGCGGTTGGGAATCGCGTTCGACACCTCGTGGATGTCGCCGCTCAGCGGGCCCAGCGTGCTGAGTTGGCCGGCGGCAAGCGTCTCCTCGCCGAGCGGGACGAGATGCCCGCCGCTGGCGCGCTCGAAGAAGCGGCAGCGCTCGGCCCCGCGCAGGATGCCGATCAGGCCCCAGACCGTGTGGTCGTGGATCGGCGTCGACTGGCCGGGGCCCCACACGAAGCTGACGACCGAGAAGCGCTCGGCCGGATCGCAGTGCAGCAGGTACTGCTGGTAATACTGGGGATGCGGTTCGGCGAACGCGGCGGGCAACCAGTCGTCGTGCGCGACGAGATCGCGCAGCTTCGGGCCGATCTTCGCGTGCGCGGCCGTCTCGTCCAGCCCGTGCGGCCCCATCTCGGCCGTCGCCGCCGCGACGAAGTCGCGCAGCCGTGCGATGTTGGATGGGTTCATGCGTCCGGCTCCTTCCGCGATCCGGCCGGCGCCATCATGGCCCGAAACCTCAGCGCAGCGCCACTAGCCCCCGCCCCGGCGCGAAGACATATTCGCGCTGGTCGAGCTGGCGTCCGTCGGCCGGATCGAAATGCGTCCAGCGGATTGCAAGGCAGTGCGCGGAGCCGCAGTCATAGTCGATATGCAGGATTTCGATGACGGCCCTGCGCGCGCGGGCGGCGTTGCCGTACCAGCACGTATAGTCGAACGTCCGGATCTCGCCCTGCCGCCAGATTCCGAGCGGATACTTGCCCTCCTGGTCGCAGGCGTCGATGCCGTAGCGCGAATCCGCCACGCGCCCGATGGCGCCGCCGTCATGCCGCACGGCGAAGATCTGGTCGACCTTGCTGCGCTGGCTGGCGCGCGAGCGGTCGTAGACGGTCATCGTCTCGCCGGTCTTCGGGTGCTGCCATTGGCGCGGGCCGACCCAGGTGCTGGGGGCCGTCGTGACAAGCTCGGTGAAGGCACCCTGCGGATAGGCGAGGCGATCCTGCCCGTCCCATTTCGCGCCGAGGATCAGTTCCAGCGGGATGTAGCGTTCCTGCGCCCCGGCCGCGGCGGGCAGGGCGAAGAGCAGTGCGGCAAGGAGGAGCCGCGCGCGCACCGGCTACGGCTTCGCCGCGCGCGGCACGATGCAGTCCTGCCCCATGAAGGGCTGCAGCACCTTGGGCAGGCGCACGCTGCCGTCCTCCATCTGGTTGTTCTCGAGGATCGCGATCATCGCGCGGCCCAGTGCGATCCCCGTCCCGTTGAGCGTGTGGGTGTAGAGCGGCTTGTCCTTCGGCCCCTTGCGGTAGCGGATGTTGAGCCGGCGCGCCTGGAACTCGGTGCAGTTCGACGTACTCGTCACTTCGCCGAATTCGCCGCCGTTGCCGCGGCCGGGCATCCAGGCTTCCAGATCGTACTTGCGGTAGGCCGCCCCGCCGAGATCGCCGGTGCAGATGTCGAGCACGCGGTACGGCAGCTCGAGCGCGTCGAAGATCGCGCGCTCGTTGGCCAGCAGTTCCTTGTGGATCGTCTCGGACTGCTCGGGAGTCGCGATCACGACCATCTCGACCTTCGAGAACTGGTGCACGCGGTAGAGCCCGCGCGTGGCGCGGCCGGCCGCGCGCTCGGTGCGGAAGCAGTGCGAGATGCCCGCAATGCGCACCGGCAGCTCCGCCTCGTCGAGGATCGTGTCCTGGTAGAGCCCGCACAGCGTGATCTCGGAGGTCGCGATCAGCGACAGTTCCTCGTCCTCGATGCGGTAGGTGTTGGTCTCGTTGCCGCGCGGCGCGAAGCCCGTGCCTTGCAGCACGGAATCGCGCGCGAGGTCGGGCGTGATGTGCGGCACGTAGCCGCGCTTGGCGAGGAACTCGACCGCGAAATTCTGCAAGGCGAGTTCGAGGCGTGCCCCGTCGCCTTTGAGGAAATAGAAGCCGGGGCCTGCGACCTTGCTGCCGCCTTCGGTATCGATGATGCCGAGCAGGTCGCCCAGCGCCACATGGTCGCGCAGGGGGAAGGAAAACTTCGGATGCGGCACGCCGTTGCGGTCGATCTCCTTGTTGTCCTTGTCGTCGCGGCCGATCGGCGATTCCGGATGGGTCATGTTGGGCACGCGCAGCAGCAGCGCATCGCACTCGACCTGCAGCCCCTCGAGCTGCGTCTTCAGCGCCTCGCGCCGCTCGCGCAGCTCGCGGCCCTTCTCGCGCTTCTGCTCGACCGACAGGTCCTTGGCCGAGGCCAGCGCGTTCGAGTCGCGCTGCGCGTCCTGCAGGGCCTGGTCGACCTTGCGCCGCTCGGTCTCCAGTTCGACGAATCGGGCGATGTCGACATCCACGCCGCGGTTGCGGCAGTTGGCGAGGACGGCATCGGCGTTGGCGAGGACGAAATTGCGGTCGAGCATGCGATTCCCGTGCGTGAGGACGTGCGCGCTAGTTAGCATGGTGCCGCCCCGCTGGCAAAACCCCTCGACCCTTGCGCGGCGGGCTTTTTCGCGGGAAAACGTCGGAAATCCAACTTTTGCCCGGTGTCCGACGATGTCCGACTTCACCGACCTGAACCCGCCCGCCCGGCTGCTGATGGGGCCCGGGCCCATCAACGCCGACCCCCGCGTCCTGCGCGCCATGTCGACCCCGCTGGTCGGGCAGTTCGACCCGGCGATGACCGGCCTGATGGGCGAGACGATGGCGCTCTACCGCCAGGTCTTCCGCACGGAAAACCACTGGTCGTTCCTGGTCGACGCGACCGCGCGCGGCGGCATCGAGGCGGCTCTCGTCTCGCTGGTCGAGCCGGGCGACAAGGTGCTGATCCCGGTCTTCGGCCGCTTCGGCCACCTGCTGGCCGAAATCGTGCGCCGCTGCGAGGGCGAGGTGATCGAGATCGCGGTCGAATGGGGTACGGTCTTCGAGGCCGGACAGGTCGAGGCGGCGCTGAAGAAGCACCGTCCGAAGATCGTGGCGATCTGCCAGGGCGACACGGCGACCACGATGCTGCAGCCGCTGGCCGAGATCGGGGCACTGGCGCGCAAATACGACGCGCTCGTCTATGTCGACACGACCGCCTCGCTCGGCGGCAACGACCTGCGCACCGACGACTGGCAGCTCGACGTCGTCACGGCGGGCCTGCAGAAGTGCCTCGCCGGCCCATCGGGTTCTTCGCCCATCACGATCGGCCCGCGCGCCGAGGCGGCGATCCGCCGCCGGCGCCATGTCGAGCAAGGGATCGCGGGACCGACCGACGTCGCGGGGCCCGGGCCGCGCATCCGCTCGAACTATTTCGATCTCGCGATGATCATGGATTACTGGAGCGAGAAGCGCCTCAACCACCATACCGAGGCGACGACGATGCTCTACGGTGCGCGCGAGTGCGCGCGCATCCTGATGGCCGAAGGGCTCGACAATTCCATCGCGCGCCACCGGCTGGCGGGCGCGGCGCTCGCCGGCGGCCTTGCCGCGATGGGCCTCAAGCTGTTCGGCGACCAGTCGCACCGCATGGCGAATGTCGTGGGCGTCTACGTGCCCGACGGCGTGGCGGGCGATGCCGTCCGGCGCGACCTGCTGCTCGATTTCGGCATCGAGATCGGTACCAGCTTCGGCCCGCTGCACGGCAAGATCTGGCGCATCGGCGCCATGGGCTACAACGCGCGCAAGGACTGCGTGCTCACGACGCTTGCCGGCCTCGAATCCGTGCTGCTCGCCAACGGGGCGAAGATCGCGGCCGGGCAGGGCGTGCCGGCGGCCCTCGGGCTCTACCGTGCGGCCGAGTCCGCCGCGCGCAAGGCGGCGGAGTAGGCGCCATGCTCGAATTCGATCCCGAAATCGCCGCAGCCCTCGCCCTCGACCTCCAGCGCTTCGGTCCCGCTCCCAGCCATCTGCCCGGCGATCCGGCCGCCGCGCGCGCCGAACAGGAGAAGCGGCGCAAGCCGTGGAACGAAGGCGGACCGGTCATGGCCGAGACGCGCGAGCTGAAGATCGAGACGAACGGGCGCACGCTCGCGGCACGCCTTTATGTGCCCGAAGGGGCCGGCGACGGGCTCGTGCTCTACCTGCATGGCGGCGGCTGGGTGATCGGCAGCCTTTCGACGCACGACCGGATGACGCGCATGCTGGCCGCGCTGTCGGGCGCCCGTTTCCTGGGGATCGACTACCGCAAGGCGCCCGAGCATCCCTATCCGGCGGCCCTCGAGGACACGCTCGACGCGTGGGACTGGATGAATGCAAACGCCGCGGCCCTTGGCGCCACGCGGTTCGCGATGGCCGGCGATTCGGC
Source organism: uncultured Azospirillum sp. (assembly GCA_964416335.1). Lineage (GTDB taxonomy): Bacteria > Pseudomonadota > Alphaproteobacteria > CACIAM-22H2 > CACIAM-22H2 > Tagaea. The sequence goes on along the minus strand of CAYQDN010000024.1, from coordinate 29,705 downwards.
CGGCGCCAATCTGGCGATGGCCGCCGCCCTCACGCTGGGGGCTGTCGGCCGGCCGGTTCCGCTGGCGGTCGCCTCGCTCTACGGCGTTCTCGATTCGAATCTCGACACGGTCTCGTACCTGATGCGCGGCGACGGGCGCTTCGGCCTGTCGCGCGCCGGGATGGCGCAGTTCTGGGATCTCTACTGCCCGGACGTGAACCAGCGGCAGAGCTACACGGTGTCGCCGTCGCGCGCACCGGACACGTATCTGCGGCATCTGTGCCGGCCGTTCCTGCTGGCGGCGGGGCTTGATCCGCTGCGCGACGACAGCCGGCGCATGCGCGACGTTCTGCTCGCGGCCGGGATCGACACGGTCTATTCCGAGTATCCGCGCGTGAACCACGGATTCGGCCATCTGTCGGCGACGTCGGGGGCGGCACGCTCGGCTCTCGCCGAGGCGGCCGCCCACCTGAAACGCGCCCTCGCGGACGGCTGACGCCGGCTTTACTTCAGCGTGGCCAGCGCCTCGCCGATGCGGTTGCCCTGCGGCTCGTTGATCATGCCGCCGAGCACCTTGCCGAAATGCGGGTGCGCGACGCCCGAGTGGATGTACTGCCAGCGATAGGCGCCGAGGAACGCAGCCTCGATCTTCTGCGCTTCCGCGGCATCGACCGCGCGGCCGCACGCGGCGGCGAAGTAGGCCGCGTCGGCCTTGGACTGCCCCTGCAGGATGCCGTCGACGGCGGCGACGAGCTGGATCAGGTCGTCGACCGCACGGTCGCGCTCGTCGGCCGTCAGCGTCGCGTCGTGGCGGATCCACTCCATCTCGTCGAGGATCGCGTGTTGGCTCTCTTCCTTCCAGTGGAAGAGGAACACGTCCTTGAACAGCTCGGACAGGCCGGCGTCCGACTCGATGCTTTCGCGGTAGTGGAGCTGGGTGAAGAGTTCGATGTCGAGCGTAAGCGCCAGCACTGCCCACGTGCACTTGCTCAGGACCGTCTGCGCGACGGCGTTCGGGTCGAAATCGAACCGGTAGCCGGCGGGCATGGTCTCGCCGATCAGGACCTCGATCCGGCGGAACAGCTCCTGATGCTTCAGCTCCTCGTCGCTGAAGCGGATCATCGCCTCGAGCGCCACTTGATCGCCGAACAGGTGGTCCTTCGTCAGTTCGAGGACCTTGGCGTTGATGTAGCGCTCGGCCAGGCCGAAGATGTTGGCGTAGGTGCGGCCCTGGATCTGGCTGACGAAGCGCTTCTCGTCCGCGCTCAGCGTCTTGAACTCGCCGATCTTCGAAAGGCCGTCGGGAAGATACTTGTTTTTCGTGTCGAAGCGACGCCCGCGGATCACGTCGGCGTCGATGTCCCAGCGCACGCGCTTGGAAGCCTGGATGCAGCGCTTGTAGCGCTCGCTGTTGCTGATCGGACTGATCACGTTCATTTCAAATTCCCCCATAAGACACACAGGCCGCATGGAATATGCGGCTGGCAAGTCGGGGAACGAGTAAGTCCGGTATATTAGGTATTCAATACATTAGACAAATGTATGGCATTCCGAAAAGCCAAGCATATGAATCGAACGGAAGCAAAATGCGCCGGCCTGCAGCACTTGTAGGATTACGGACGCGCGCTCCGGTTGACAAACGGCAGTGCCAGCGCGCGACGCCCGCCGGCGAGTCCGATCAGCGCCACCAGCGCGACCGTGCCGAGATGCCAGATCAGCACCATCGTCGAAGTCTGCAGGTGATGGAACAGCTCGAGCCCGGCCGAGCCCGCGGCCGCCGCCGCAAGTGCCCCCATCGCCAGCGTGCCCGCGGGCATCAGCGGGGCTGCCTTGCGCAGCATCCACACGAGGGCCGCCCCCAGCGGCAGGCTCGTCAGCACGATGAATTCGAGGCAGGCGAAGCTCGTCCCGAGCACGGCCGTGCCCTGGTCGGCAAGCTCCTGCACGCAGCCTGTACCCAGCATGGCAAGCCACACGGCCAGCGGGACGGCCGGCAGCGCCACGATCCAGCGCGGGCTGCCCGGAACGGTCATGTGGAAGGCGGCGACTGCCGCAGTGATCGCGACGAGCACCGAAGCCGCCCACGGCACGTAGAACGAGACCTCCGAGAAGCGCGCGGCAAGGTCACCGCGCGGGTTGTTCACCAGCACGAGAAACGCGACCAGCGCGACGGCGAAGGCAAGCCAGCGTCCGGCGCGTGCGGCAGGGGCGGGAAGGTGCGTCACCGGCACCACCCGTTCGCTCAAGGCCCCGATCAGCTTGTCGGTCGTGTCGTTCATTCCGTTTCGTCGCGCCTCCAGAGCTTGCGCAGCGTGATCATCGCCCGGTGGGTGGCCACCTTCAACGCCCCGACCGACTGGCCCGAGGCTGCGGCCGCCTCGTTGAGGCTCATTTCCCGCAGCTTCAGCAGTTCGACCGCCTGGCGCTGGCCGGGCGGGAGTTCCGCCAGCCACCGCCGGATGGACGCCGTCGCTTCGGCCTTGTCCTTGTCCCGGTTCGCGTCGGGATCGGCAAAGGTTTCATGCCCGGCGTCGTCGAGCGATATTTCGTGCGCGCGGGCCGAATTGCGTCGCCGGCGCCAGTCGATGGCCCGCCGCCGGGCGATGGCGGCCAGCCACGGCTTGATCGGCCGGGCGGAATCGTAGGTATGGCGGATGGCGTGGACGCTGATCAGCGTCTCCTGCACCACGTCCTCGACCTGATCGTTGGGAATCCCGGTCCGCGCGACGATGATGCGCAGGAACCCCGCCGATTCCGAAAGGAACCGGCGGTAGGCAACCGCATCGCCCTGCTGCGCAAGGGCCATCAAGGAAGGCCACGAATCGCTATCCATCGCGCGGGAGCATTGCACAAACCGCGCGACGGAAAAGCGGATTCAGCGCGGTTCAGGTTCCGAAATTCAGGACCCGGCCGCGATCGCCCAGCGCAAGCGGGCTGTTGGGCGTCTGGAAGTTGTTCGTGTTCGTGTTCGTGTTGGCACTGGCATTGGTATTCGCCGAGGCGAGCGCCTGCTTCAGCGGATCCTGCTGCTGGAGCTGGGGGGCCTTCTTGGCGTTTTCGACGTCCGTGCAGTTGAAGCACGGCTTACCATTGACGACTTGCATGACGGATTCTCCGGCATTCGAGGATGCGGGTCCGATCTTCTCGGGCCCGGTACAGACCGTTCGCGCGGGCCGGTGCCGAGGTTACGTCACAATCCAAGATTCAAACAAGATATTGATATTGAACATTAAATATAGATTTTACGGATTACCATTGAATGCCGGCACGGGCCGCGCTTCAGTTGCTCCAACGGCCGGGGAGCCGAACGGGGGAAAACGCGATGGGCAACGGATCGAGGATGCTGGCGGCACTGCTGCTGGCCGGAATTGCGACGCTTGCGGGGGGATCCGCGCACGCCCGTATCGTCAAGATCGAGATCGCGAAGAGCGAAGCCGCTTTCGACGGCCGCAGCTTCGGGGCCGTCGGCGGCTACGAGCATCTCTCCGGCAAGGCCTACGGCACGCTCGACCCTGCGGCGCCGGGCAACAGGATCATCCAGGACATCGAACTGGCGCCGCGCAATGCCGCCGGCCTCGTCGAATACGTCACCGACATCGAGATCCTGCGCCCGAAGAGTGCCGCCAAGGCCAACGGCGTGCTGCTCGTCGAAGTCGTCAACCGCGGCAACAAGCTTGCGGTGCGCAATTTCAACGCCGACATGCCGGCCGACGTCCTGGACTGGAACGCGGTCAAGAGTGCAGGCGACGGCTTCCTGATGGAGCAGGGCTACACGCTCGTCTGGTTCGGCTGGCAGGCGGACCTCGCGCGCGGCGCCAACCGCGTGCGCCTCGACGCCCCCGTCGCGCGCAATGCCGACGGGTCGAGCATCGCGGGCATCCTGCGTTCCGAGATCGTCGTCGCGACACCGGCCAAGACGCTGCCGCTGTCGGCCGGCTGGTTCACCGGGCTCACGCACACCGCCTATCCGACCGTGTCGACGGACAACCTCCTCACGCTGCCCGACGGCTTCCTGCCGAGCCTGACCGTGCGCGCGAAGGAGAACGCGCCGCGCGTGGCGATCCCCAACAACCAGTGGCGATTCGGCACCTGCACCGACGGCCAGCCCGAGACGACGAGCGACACCCAGATCTGCCTGCCGGCGGGCTTCCAGCCGGGCCGGCTCTACGAGCTCGTCTATCGCGCCAAGGACCCGATCGTGCTGGGGATCGGGTTTGCCGCACTGCGCGATGTCGGCGCGTTCTTCCGCTTCGAGCGGACTGATGCGTCGGGCACGCGCAATCCGGTCTACCGCGCCGGCCACACGGCGATCGTCGTGGGCACCTCGCAGAGCGGGCGCTTCATCCGCTCGTACCTGCATCTGGGCTTCAACACCGACGAGCGCGGCCGCAAGGTGTTCGAAGGTGCCTTGCCGCATATCGGCGGCGGCCTGATGCCGCTCAACGTGCGCTTCGGCCATCCGGGGCGCGCCTGGGGCGACCAGATCGACCATCTCTACCAGGCCTACGATTTCCCGTTCCACTACGCGACGCAGACCGATCCGGTCACCGGCCGCCGGCAGGGCATCCTCGACCGCTGCAATGCCAACGGCACCTGCCCGCGGATCTTCCACGTTGCGACTTCGCTCGAGATCTGGGAGGCGCGCCAGTCGCTGGGTCTCACCGACCCGCTCGGCCGGCGCGACGTGCCCGACCCGCGTAACGTGCGCACCTTCATCCTCGCCTCGACGCAGCACGGGCCGGCCAACCTGCCATTGCCGGCGGCCGCGCCCTTCGGCATGTGCGTGCAGCAGGCGAACCCCAACCCGCACACCTGGGCCCTGCGCGCCCTGCTGAGCGAGCTTGTCGGCTGGGTGCGCTACGGGCGCGAGCCGCCCGACAGCATCGTGCCGCGCATCGCCGACGGCACGCTGGTGGCACCCAACCAGGTCCGCATCCCGGCGATTCCGGCGACCGGCTATGGCGGCGTCGCGCGACCGGCCCTGCGCTATCTCGCCAACCACAATCCGCTGCAGGTCTTCGATTTCGGGCCGGATTACCGGGCCGGCGATTCGAGCGGCATCGTCTCGGTGGAGCCGCCGCGCATGGGCACGCAGAGCTACGGCATCCTCGTGCCGCAGGCGGACGCGGACGGCGCCGACATCGCCGGCGTGCGCTCGGTCTACCAGCAGGTACCCATCGGCAGCTACATGTCGTGGAATGTCGGCCGGCGCGACCGGTTCGAGGACGGGTTCTGCATCTTCCAGGGCGCCTTCATCCCGTTCGCGCCCACGAAGGTCGAACGCGAAGCGGTGGGCGATCCGCGCCTGTCGCTGGAGGAGCGCTACCCGACGCCCGAATCCTATGCCGCTGCCGTCCGGCGCGCGACGGCCAACCAGCTCGAGCTGCGCACGCTGCTGCCGGCCGACGCCGCGCGCCTGGTGCGCGAAGCCGAGAAGGGCATCCGCACGGGCCCCTAGCCCGCGCGCACTTCGCTTTCGCCGTTGGCCGCCAGCAGCTCCAGCAGCCGCTGGCGCATCACCAGCCCCGGCTTGTCCGACGGCATGTGGAATTCCTCGCCCGAGGCTCGGTCGAGCGGGGCGTCCGCGTCGGTCGATTCGAGCACGGCGCGGTCTTCGCCCGTCACCTGCCGGTCGAACGCGACGACCGAGGCAGCCGGCGTGTCGGTTTCGGTATCGTTGCGATAGACGAACTGCACGATCTGGCTCGTGCGGTCGTCGATGGGGGTGGCCCCCGTCAGGATGACGTGGACGAGGCCGTTGGGATAGCCGATCCTCAGCTTGCGGAAGAACGGCATGAACCAGGTGCGGGTGTTGTCGCGCACCGTCATGTCGTCGGCGAGGCCGAGATTCTTTTTCTGCAGGTCGGGGTTTTTCACGTGCACGACGGAGTGCGTCTCGAAGCCCCACGGGAAATCGGTATAGGTCATCTCCGAAGGCGTGGGATCGGGATCGCCGAAGCTCGACCGGTGCACGAAGCTGAAATGCGCGTTGTCGAACGAATTCTCCATCACGCGGAAGGCGCCCACGTTCCACGGCTCGTAGAATTCGGGGATGCGGCGGAACGACGCGTCGTCCGATTCCGGGATCGCGGGGATGTCGAACATCGGCTCTTCCAGCGCCACCCAGACATAGCCGTAGCGTTCCTGCGCGCGGTAGGCGTCGATGCGGAACTTGGGTACCCGCGCCGGATCCTTGTGCTGGGGGATGCGCACGCATGCCCCCGTCCGGTCGTATTCCCAGCCGTGATAGCCGCACGCGATCCGTCCGCCGGTACACGAGCCCTTGGAAAGCCTGGCGGTGCGATGGCAGCAGCGGTCGATAACGGCGGCGGGGGCGCCCGTCCCGTCGCGCCACAGCACGATGCCGGTCCCCAGCAGCGTGAAGGGGACGGGTTCGCCGCCCAGCCGGTCGGCCGGCAGCACCGGATACCAGAATCGGCGCAGGACCTTTTGGCGGGTTACGAGCATCCGGCGGGCCTTTCGTGCGGAAAGTGCGCGATCGGAACGTTGCAATGTCGCGGCCAAACGGGCAAGAGAAATGGCATGGCTCCTGCTTCGAAGCGTCGCGTCCCATGAAGGTCCTTGTCGTCTACTGCCACCCGGTCGAGACCAGCTACAACGCCGTCATCCACCGCACGGCCGTCGACACGCTGACGCGCTGTGGCCACGAGGTCGAGGACATCGACCTCTATGCCGAGGGGTTCGACCCCGTCATCTCGCGCGAGCAGCGGATCGTCTATCACGACCTTTCCAGGAACCAGGCCGGCGTCGAGCGCCATGTCGAGCGGCTGCGCTGGGCCGAGGCACTGGTCTTCGTCTACCCGACCTGGACCTACGGGTTCCCGGCCATGCTCAAGGGCTGGTTCGACCGCGTGATGCTGCCCGGCGTCTCGTTCCGGCTGGGGGCGGACGGCACGGCGCATCCGAACCTCCTTCACCTCAAGCGCATCGTCGGCATCTCGACCTACGGGCGCCCCTGGTGGGTCGCCACGTTCCTGATGGGCGATCCGCCGCGCAAGAACATCACGCGGTATTTCAAGCTGGTTACCGCCGGGCGCGCGCGCACGCGCTTCATCGCGCATTACGACATGAACCGCTCGACCGACGCCACGCGCGCGGCGTTCCTCGCCAAGGTCGAGCGCACGCTGTCGGATCTCGGATGAGGGTCCTCGTCGTCTATTGCCATCCGCGCGCGGATTCCTATGCGGCCGCCTTGCGCGACGCGGCGTGTTCCGCGTTGGCGGCGGGCGGACACGCGGTCGAGCTTGCCGATCTTTATGCCGAGAATTTCCGTCCTGTCATGGATGCCGCCGAACGTGGCCGCTACCACGACCCGGCGGCGAACATGCAGGGGATCGAGGCGGAGATCGCGCGGCTCAAGCGCGCCGAGGCGATCGTTTTCGTCTATCCGACCTGGTGGTACGGCATGCCGGCGATGCTGAAAGGCTGGTTCGACCGCGTCTGGGCGCCGGGCATCGTGTTCGAGATCAATGGCGGCGTGATCAAGCCGCTGCTGACCGACATGCGCCACGTCGTGGCCGTCACCACGATGGGCGCTCCGTGGTGGTTCGCGTGGTTCATGGGGCATCCGGGCCGGATGTTCCTGTCGCGCGGCGTGCGCGCGATCTGCGCGCACGGCTGCAGATTCACATGGCGCGCGCACGACCGGATGGATTCCTCCACGCCGGAAAGCCGGGCTGCCTTCCTCGAGAAGATCCGCCGGACGTTCGAGAGCTTTCAATAGTCGTCATGCCCGGGACAAGCCCGGGCATGACGATCACAATTTGACTTCGGCCCACTTGCCTTCGGTCGGGGTGCGCTCGGCCCAGGCGCGCATCTTCCCCGGATTGAGCAGCCCGTGCGGGTCGGCCGCGCGCTTGAATTCGTACTGCGCCTCGTCGACCACGCGCATGCCGCCGTCTTCCAGCAGGAACGTGTGCGGATCGAAGATCGGGCAGCCGTTCGCGTTGTGGAACTCGATGATTTCCTTGAGGCGTTCGGGCGTGGTGTAGCGCACGACCTGCAGGCCGAAGCAGGCGATCTTGCCCTGCAGGCGCACGAACTCCAGATGCATCGTCACCTCGTCGCCGAAATGCTTCCACATCTTCTCGACCAGCGCGACGTGGCCGGGCGGCGGGAAAAGTGTTTGCAGGTAGGTGACGCTCTTGTCGGTCTTCAGCACCTGAAGCGTGGTGTGGTTCCACGTGAATTCGTAGAGCGGCGGGATCTCGGCCGAACCGTCGGTCATCGGGCGCTCGAACACGCAGGTGCCGCCATGGTCGGCGAGCAGGTCCTTGAAGGGTTCGAGGCTGGGTTCCGCGATCGTCAGCACGACGATGGCTTCGCCTTCGCGCAGGTGCCCGAGCAGCGGCTTGAAGTGCCGGGCCGCCGCCCAGTCGATCGGGGCGATCTCCTTCTTGACGATGGCGTCGGCCTCGCCCAGCGCCTGCGCGAAGCGCACCGCCGCCATGAAATCCCTGAAGCTCGCGATGCACTCCGCCCACGGCCAGGTGCGCGCGAGTGCGATGTCCAGTTCCGTGACGATGCCGTTGGTGCCGTAGGCGTGCACGACCTTCTGCACGTCGTCGCCTTCCAGCGTGACGATGCGCGGGCATTCCTCGACCGTGACGACGCGAAGGCTGCGCACCGTGCCGCGGTCACGCAGCCCGCCGAAATTGATCGAGCCAATACCGCCCGAGCCGCCGGCGATGAAGCCGCCGATGGTCGCCGTGCGCCGGGTCGAAGGATGGAAGCGCAGTTCCCAGCCCTGCGGGACCGTCTGCGCCTCGAGGTCGATCAGTTTCAGCCCCGGCTGCACCTTGAGCGCACCGGCGTCGAGCGACACGATCTTGTCCATCGCCGTCATGTCGAGGATGACGCCGCCGGCGAGCGGCATCGCCTGCCCGTAATTGCCGGTCCCGGCACCGCGCACGGTGATCGGGATGCGGCGTTTCGCGCACTCGGAAGCGACCTTGACGATTTCGGCCTCGCTTTTCGGGATCGCGATCAGGTCGCCGAAATGCTTGCCCAGCTGGCGCTTCAGGATCGGCGAGTACCAGTAGAAATCGCGCGACTTCTGGCGCACGAGGGCGGGTTCGTCGACCGTCTCGACCGGGGCGATGGCGGCCTTGAAGGCGGCCCAGTCGGCCGCGTGCGGGGCCGGCGGCGGCGGTTCGGGCCACAGGGTCATTGCGGGCTCCAGCGCGTCATCTTGCCCGGGTTGAGCAGGCCGTGCGGATCGGACATGCGCTTGAATTCGAGCTGGCGGTCGCCGGCGATCACCTTGGGCCCCTTGTCCTCCAGCACGTAGCTGTGCGGGTTGGGGATGATGCAGCCGGCCGCCTCGTGGTGGCGGATGATCTCGTAGAGCCGTTCCTTCGTCGTCCAGCGCACGACCTGCAGGGCCGAGCAGTTGACGCGCCCGAAGCGGCGCTGGAATTCCAGGTGCAGCATCACCTCGTCGCCGTAGTGACGGTACATCGCCTCGACGACCTCTAGATTGCGGCCGAGCGGGAAGACGGTCTGCAGGTAGGTGACGGTCCGGTCGACCTTCAGCGCCTGCAGCGTCGTGTGGTTCCAGCAATATTCGTAGATCGGCGTTTCGTCCGACGCGGTCTCGTCGGGCGTGGGATGCCACGCCGTGATGCGGCCGCGATGCTCGGCCGCCAGCGTGGCGAACGCGTGCTTCTCGGATTGCGCAAGCATGCAGAAGGCCACGTGCTTGCCTTCCGGGCATTCGGCCTTCAGCGCTTTGAACCAGGCCGGGATCGGCCACGCGACGATCGCGACTTCCTTCTTCACGATGCCGTCGGCCTCGCCCAGCGCCTGCCCGAAGCGGGCGGCATCCATGAAATCGTCGAACGCGACGACCGCGTCGAACCACGGATAGACGGGGGCGAGCGATATCTCGACTTCGAGGATGATCCCGGTGGTGCCGTAGGCGTGCGTGGCGGCGGCCACGTCGCGGCCGCGGAAATCGAAGATGCGCGGCACGGGCTCGCAGGTCGCCACGCGGATGCCGGGGATGCTGCCCCAGTCGCGCAGCTGGCCCAGCGTGATCGAGCCCACGCCGGCGGCACCGCCGGCAACGAACCCGCCGACGGAGGCCATGCGCTTGGTCGAGGGATGCATGCGCATCTCCCAGCCGATCGCGCGCGCCTGCCGGTCGATCTCGACGAGGTTCGTGCCGGCCTCGAAGCGGCCGGCACCGGGCTTGACGAACAGCGTGCGGTCGAGCTTCGCGGTGTCGAGGATGATTCCGCCCTTGAGCGGGACGAGCTGGCCGTAATTGCCGGTTCCGCCGCCGCGCACGACCAGCGGGATGCGGAACTGCGCGCAGGCCCCGATCACGCGCAGCGCTTCGTCCTGGTCCTTCGGCACGACGACGAGATCGGCGGACTTGCGGTTCAGCTCCGCCTTCAGGATCGGGCTGTACCAGAAGAAGTCGCGGCTTTTCAGGCGCACGAGCTGCGGATCGTCGATGACCGAAACCCCGGCGATCGCCTTGCGGTAGCCGGCCAGATCGTAGGCGGCGAGCGTGTCCGCCATCAGAGCCCCACGATCCCGTCGAGCTCGCGATAGTCCGGCAGCGCCGTGTCGATCGCCTTGCCGTCGCGGATGACGACGCGGCCGTCCTGCCGGCGCGACAGCAGCTCGGAATAGCTGCGCGCCGGCAGCACGACGAGATCGGCCGGCAGTCCGCGCGCGATGCGGCCCGTCGCCGGCAGCTTCATGATGTCGGCGGGCGTGGTCGTCGCGGCCTTCGCCCAGTCGCCCGTCGGATGGTCGAGCTGGAGGATGCGCACGGCCTGCACGAAGGTTTCCAGCATGTCGTGGTCGCCATAGGCGTAGAACGGGTCGCGCACGTTGTCGCCGGCCACGGCCACGCGAAGCCCGCGCGCCTTCATCTCGTGCAGGAGGGTGACACCCCGCCAGCGCGGCGTGCGGCCCTTCTCGCGGCCCTGCAGGTACATGTTGCACATCGGCAGGCTGACGACGTCGACGCGCGCGTCCGCGCACGCGGCCAGCGCTTCGTCGATCGCCTCGTCCGGCTGCACGGCGAGCGAGCAGCAATGGCCCATCAGGATGGCGCCCTTGAACTTGCGGGCCGTCGCCATGCGCGCGATGCGCAGCATCGTGCGCGCCTCGGGATCGCCCGATTCGTCGACATGCAGGTCGAGATCGAGGCCACGTTCTTCGGCAAGTTCGAACACGCGCGTCATGTAGTCGTCGAAGCCCGGCGGGATGCCGACATGATCCTCGCCGGTGATGCGCGTCACGCAGCCGAGCTGGCCGCCGTGCTTTGCCACCAGATCGGCAAGTTTCGCCCCGCCGTCCGTCCCGAAGAAATCCATCGCGACGATGGACGAGGCCTGCACCGCGATCCGCCCGGCCCATCTGTCGCGCAGCCTAGCGAAGACGGGCCACGAGGTTTCGGCCTGCGGCGGGAAACTGTCGAGATGCGTGCGCACGGCGCTGACCCCGTGCGCGTAGGCGCAGCGCAGCGCGAAATCGAAACGCGCCTCGATGTCGGCGGCATCCCAGTGGTCTCTCCGGTCCGCACCCACGGTGGTGAGTGCCCCGTAGAAGGTGCCGTCGGGATTGGAAGCGCGCGGCCAGATATGGCCCTTGTCGAGATGCGTGTGCACGTCGGCGAAGGTCGGCCACACGCTGGCCTGCCGCAGGTCGGGCCCCTGGCCGGCGTCGATCGTGCCGGCGGGGAGCAGGTCGGCGATCTTCCCGTCGGCGATGGCGATGTCGAGATCGAGGTGCCCGTCGGCGGTCGCCGGCGCCTTCGCGGCGACCAGCGGGGCGGGCACGCGGACATGGCGCAGCGCATAGCGCGCGGCGCGCGGAGGCGTGAAGAATCCGTCGGCCATCTCAGTTTTCCCGCTTCAGCGCGCTCTCGTGCCAGCGCCGCAGCACGAGGTGCGACAGCGTCGACAGGCAAAGGAAGATCACGATTCCGGAAATCGAGATCATGAAAAGGGCGGCGAACATGCGGGGGATGCGAAGCTGGTAGCCCGATTCGAGGATGCGGTAGGCGAGGCCCGACTGGCTGCCGCCGGTCCCGGCGACGAATTCGGCGACCACCGCACCGATCAGCGACAGGCCGCCCGAGATCTTGAGGCCGCCCAGGAAATACGGCAGGGCCGAGGGCAGGCGCAGATAGCGCAGCGTCTGGAACCGCGTGGCCTTGTAGAGCTGGAAGAGGTTGAGGAGGTTGTGGTCGGCCGAGTTGAGGCCGAGCGTGGTGTTCGACAGGATCGGGAAGAACGCGACGATCCAGGCACAGATCAGCAGCGAGAGCTTCACGTCGTTGACCCAGATGATGATCAGCGGCGCGATCGCCACGATGGGCGTCACCTGCAGGATGACCGCGTAGGGGAAGAACGACAGCTCGACCCATTTGGATTGCGCGAACAGCACCGACAGCGATACGCCGAGGAGTACGGCCACGCTGAGGGCGGCAAGGCTGATCGACAGCGTGACCCACAGCGAGCCCGAGAGCGTGCCCCAGTCGGTCACCATCGTCCGGGCGATCAGCAGCGGGCCCGGCAGGATGTAGGGCGGGATCTCGTTCAGCCGCACCAGGAATTCCCAGATCGCCAGCGAGACCAGGCCGACGGCGAGCGGCATCAGCACCTTGGGCCAGGTCGAGGCGGGGACGCCGAGGATGCGGCGCTCGTGCAGCACCACGGGCGGCGCGTCGTCGCCGATCGTGATCGCGGGCGGCGGGGCGGTGTCGGGCATGTCAGTGCGCCCCGACCGCGTGGCCCATCGCGCGCTCGAGCGCTTCGGACGCGCGCTTGCAGTGCGCGTTGTAGAGCGGCGAGGTGCGGTAGTCGGACGCGCGCGGATAGGGGGCGGTCACGTCCATGTCGGAGATGACGCGGCCGGGGCGTGCGGCCATCGTGACGATGCGCTGCGACAGGAACACGCTCTCGAACACCGAGTGCGTGACGAACACGACCGTGAAGTTCGACGCGTGCCACAGCTCGAGCAGGTCGTTGTTGAGCTTGAAGCGCGTGATCTCGTCGAGGGCCGCGAACGGCTCGTCCATCAGCAGCACCTGCGGGCGCGTCACCATCGCGCGCGCGATCGACACGCGCATCTTCATGCCGCCGGAAAGCTCGCGCGGATAGGCGTTCTCGAACGCGGCAAGGCCGACCATGCGCAGCGCTTGGGACGCGCGCGCCTTCTGTTCCTCGGGCGAAACGCCGGCAAGCCTGAGCGGCAGCATGACGTTCTTGATCGCACTTGCCCACGGCATCAGCGTGGGCTCCTGGAACACGAAGGAGAGGCTCGGCAGCGCCGCACCGGTCGAATCGTGCGCGGCCTCGGGCCATTCGATCGTGCCGGCCGAGGCTTCGCCAAGTCCCGCGATCAGCCGCAGCAGCGTGGACTTGCCGCAGCCCGAGGGCCCGAGCAGCGAGACGAACTGGTGCCGGCCGATGTCGAGATCGACGTTCTGGAGGGCGAGCGTGCCGTTCGAGAACAGCTTGGCCACGCCCCGGCAGCTGACGACCGGCCGGGCGGCGCGCCCGGCCGTCGCCGCGGCCGCGTCGGTCGTCAGTCCGGCAGCGCTCATCCCATCCCGACGCGCTTGTTCACGAAGCGCAGCGTATAGGCCTTCGAGAGATCGATGCCGGCCGGCTGCGCGCCCGCCGCCACCATCTGCTCGTAGAAGCTCTTCCAGCGCGCGTCGGTCATGCAGCCCACGCCGAGCGTCTTGGAGTCGCCCGAATCGATGATGCCGTAGTCGTTCATTCCCTTGATCGCGAAGGCGATCTTGACGTCGTCCATGTCCGGGTTGTCGCGCTTGATGAGCGCGTTGGCCGGTGCCGGATCGCCCTTGAGGTAGGAAACCCAGCCCTCGATCGAGGCGCTGATGAAGCGCTGCACGAGGTCGGGCTTCTCGTTGACCAGCTTCCACGAGGTGTTGATCGTGGTCTGGTAGTTGTCGAAGCCGTAATCGGCGAGCAGGTGGACGACCGGCTTCACGCCGGCCTGTTCGATGGCGAAGGGCTCGCTCGTCAGGAAGCCCTGCTGGGAAAGCGTCTTGTCGGCCAGGAACGGCGCCATGTTGAAGGTGTAGGGGCGGATCTGCTCGTCGTTGAAGGCGTATTTCGACTTGAGCCACGGCCAGTAGGACGACCGGCCGCCGGCCCCGATCAGCACCGGTTTGCCCTTGAGGTCGGGCAGCTTGTCGTTGCCCACGCCCGGATGCGAGATCAGGACCTGCGGGTCCTTCTGCATGACCGCCGCGGCGACGACGAAGGGCAGGCCTTCGCGCGCGTAATTGAAGCCGGCGAACGAGTTCGACATGATCGAGTCGACGCGGCCGCCGACCAGCAGCGCGTTGGGGTCCTGCTGCGGGCCGCCCATGCGGATGTCGGCATCGATGCCGTACTTGCGGTAGATGCCCGTCGCGACCGCCTGGTAGAAGCCGCCATGCTCGGCCTGGGCGCGCCAGTTCGTCTGGTAGGAGAACTTGTCGAGCGTCTGGGCGCGCAGGGCGGGGGCGCGCAGCGTTGCCGCCGTCGCGGCCGCACCGAACAGGCCGAGGGACTGGCGACGCGAAATACGGTTTCCGCTCATGGGTTTGCTCCTTGTCGGGCGAGGCTTTTCGAGGGGGCCGATTGGCCGGTCTGAATCAGCAATTCCCGTACCATGGGCGCGGCACGGGGATCGCAGCCGCTAGGCAGACGGCCGAATATAAGGCTGCCCCGGAAAACGGCAACCCGCCTTTTGCCGGCCTGTGGATCAGTCGCGCTCGACGAGATTCGACAGCGGATAGCGGTCGATTTCCGCCAGCGCCTGGACGAAGCGCCCGGCCGCATGGTCGACGACCAGCTTGCCGCGCGCGGCGTCGGCATCCAGCGCGTTACCCGCGGCACCGGCCGGATGCAGGTCCTGCACCTGCCAGCCGAACAGGATGCGCCCTTCGCCGGCCAGGATCGGGCTTTCCTTGGAAAGCCGTGCGGTCGAGGGCTCGAAGTTCTTCCGTTCGGATTCCTTCACTAGGTCGCCGCGCAGATGCATCATCACCGACGTTTCGCTCGATCCGGCATGGATGCCGAAGCGCAGCTCGTCGGCCGGGAAGGCGCCCGGCGGCTTGCCGAGGCCGTAGGTGTTGACGACGCACGCGAACATCTTGTGGCGCACGCGCAGATCCCGGCAGACGATCTCGGCGACCTGCGGCTGGCCGCCGTGGCTGTTGAAGATGACGAACTTGCGGATGCCCGCGCGCGCGACCGATTCGCCGATCTCGGTCCACAGGCGCGTCAGCGTCTCGGCCGACAGCGTCAGCGTGCCGGGATACGAGATGTGCTCGTTCGACTTGCCCACCGGCATCGTCGGCAGGAACGTGACCGGCAGATGGTCGGGCAGCAGCTCGATCGTGCGCGCGACGATGCCTTCGTTGATGCAGGTATCGACATAGACCGGCAGATGCGGCCCGTGCTGCTCGATCGCGGCGACCGGGAGCACGGCGATCACGCGCTCCTTGTCGAGCGCTTCGAACTCGGGCCAGGTCATGTCCTGCCAGCGGCGCTTGGGAAGCTTGCCCATCTCAGCGGAAGACCGCTTTTTGCCACTGGAACTCGGAAAGTCCCTTGCCGCGCAGGGCGGTCGCCAGATGGGCAGGCCCGATGAAGACGGGCTTGCGCGTCAGGTCCACATACATCAGGACCACCTGCTTGCCCTGCAGGCGCGCCTGGAAGAACTTCATCGAACGCTGCTGCATCTCGGGCGTCGAGCACGAGGCCGCATCGACATGCACGATGGCGATCTGGATGCCGCCGATGGGAACGACGGAAACGTTGAAAGTCTGTTCGGCCATGGCCGTCTCGTGTTGTCGCAAGGTTGCCGGCCGGGTTGGCCGGTCCGGCCTTACGGAAGCGGCTTGGGGCTGTCCGACAGCGTGCGCAGATAGGCGATCAGGTTGGCGCGGTCCTCGGGCTTGCGCAGGCCGGCGAAGGCCATGCGGGTCCCGGGTACTGCGGCCTTCGGGTTGGCGACGAACGCGTTGATCTTCTCGTAGTCCCATTCGCCGCCGGCGGCGACCATGGCGGGCGAATAGCCGAAGCCGTCGGCGTGCGCGCGCTTGTTGCCGACGATGCCGTAGAGGTTCGGGCCGACGCCGTTCTTGGCACCCTTGTCGAAGGTGTGGCACGACGTGCAGTTCTTGGTGACGGCCTTGCCCGCATCGGCACTGGCGCTGGCGAGCAGCGGGGAAATCGGGTCGAGGACCGCGGGTGCCGCGGCGGCACCGCCGGCGGGCGCGTCGGACTCGGCCACCTTGATGTCGAGGACGCTCTTTTCGAGATGGTGCGGATGCACGAGCATGTTGGCGAGGAAGCCGATCACCGTCACCGCGAGGACGGAGGAAATAACGGCGCCGAAGATCTTGTTGATTTCGTAAGCGTTCATGATCCCGCTCTGTCCGACTGGCGTCCGGGACGGCCCGGCGCGAATTCCGGCAATCTAGATGCCGTCCGGGCCTCGCGCAACCCTGAACGCCGCCGGGGGCGGGGGCAGCCGGCCTGCGACCTCCTGCCGCAGGGGGGAGGTTGACGCCGCCGTGGCCGGGCCCCGATACTCCGCGGCCCTATCGAGCCGCTCCGGACAAGGTAACCGCCCATGCCCCAACGCAAAACGCCCGCGCGCATCGCCTTCCAGGGCGTGCCCGGCGCCTATTCGCACCTCGCCTGCAAGGCGGCCCGGCCGGACTTCGAGCCGCTGCCCTGCCCGAGCTTCGAGGACGCGTTCGATGCGGTGCGCAGCGGCCGGGCGGTCCAGGCCATGATCCCGATCGAGAACTCGGTCGCCGGCCGCGTGGCGGAAATCCACCACCTCATTCCCGAGGCGGGCCTGCATATCGTGGGCGAGCATTTCCAGCGCGTGAACCACCACCTGCTCGCACCCAAGGGCGCCACGCTGAAATCGATCCGCACGGTGCAGAGCCACGTGCAGGCGCTCGACCAGTGCCGCGAGACGATGAAGAAGCTGGGCCTCAAGCGCGTCGTGGGGGCCGACACCGCGGGCTCCGCGGCCGAGATCGCGCGCGCGGGCGATCCCACGCGTGCCGCCATCGCCTCGTCGCTCGCCGGCGAGATCTACGGCCTCAAGTCGCTGCGCAAGGATCTCGAGGACGCCGACCACAACACGACGCGCTTCGTGATCCTGTCGAAGAAGGCGGAGATCGCCGACCCGCGCAAGGGCCCGGCCGTCACGACCTTCGTGTTCCGCGTCAAGAACCGCCCGGCAGCGCTCTACAAGGCGATGGGCGGCTTCGCGACCAACGGCGTCAACATGACGAAGCTCGAGAGCTACATGATGGGCGGGCGCTTCACCGCCACGCAGTTCTATTCCGACGTCGAGGGCCATCCGGAAGACCGTGCACTCGATCTCGCATTGGAAGAACTCGCGTTCTTCTCCGACATGGTGAAGATCATCGGCGTCTATCCCGCACACCCCTACCGCTTCAAGGACCGTGGCTAGCCCGAGGGCCTCGTCCTTTCTTCGCATTCCAAGTCGTGGATGCCCGGCATTCGCCGGGCACGACGAGCTCTGCTTTTTCCGTCATGCCCGGGCTTGTCCCGGGCATCCACGATTTTTGTGATTTTACGTTGGCGTCGTTCAGAACAGCGCCATCTGGTCGCCTTCCTGCGGCGGCGCCTTGAACTGCGTGAGGTCGTAGGTCCAGTCGTTGCGGTCGAGACCGAGGCGCGCGCGTGCCGTGCGGAAGCGCTTGTTGAGAAGCTGCGCATAGGCCCCTTCGCCGACGAAGCGGCTGCCGAAATCGGCATTGTTGAGCGCGCCGCCGCGCGTGTCGCGGATGAGCGACAGCACGTGGCTGCGCTTGAGGGGCACGTGCTCGGCCAGCCACTCGTCGAAGAGCTGTTTGAGTTCCAGCGGCAGGCGCAGCAGCGTGTAGCCCGCACTGGTGGCACCGGCGTCGCGTGCGGCTTCGAGGATCGCCTCAAGTTCGCAATCGTTGAGTGCGGGGATCATCGGGGCCGCCATCACGCCCACGCGCACGCCGGCCTCCGCCAGCCCGCGGATAGCGTCGAGCCGGCGCTGCGGCGTGGAGGCCCGCGGTTCCATCGAACGCGCGAGGTTCCGGTCGAGCGTGGTCACCGACACGAACACGTGCGCGAGGTTGCGCGCGGCCATCGGAGCGATGATGTCGAGATCGCGCAGCACGAGGGCCGACTTCGTCACGATCGAGAAGGGATGGCCGAAATCGCGCAGCGTTTCGAGGATCTGGCGCGTGATGCGGTGCTCGCGCTCGACCGGCTGGTAGGGATCGGTGTTGGAGCCGAGGGCGATCGCCAGCGGCCGGTAGCCGGGCTTGCGCAGTTCGCCCGCCAGCAGCTTGGCGGCGTCGGGCTTGGCGAACAGCTTGGTCTCGAAATCGAGACCGGGCGACAGGCCGAGATAGGCGTGGCTCGGCCGCGCATAGCAATAGACGCAGCCATGCTCGCAGCCGCGATAGGGATTGATCGACTGCGAGAACGGGATGTCCGGCGATTCGTTGCGCGCGATGATCGTGCGCGTGACGTCGCGCGCGACCGTCGTGCGCAGCGGCGGCAGCTCGTCCTCGGGGTCGGGTTCCCAGCCGTCGTCGACGGCGATGCGGGCCTGCGGCTCGTAGCGCCCCGAGGGGTTGGAAACCGCCCCGCGGCCCTTGCGGGCGCGATCGGGAAGGGTATCGACCATCGGCGGCGATGCTATACCCGTTGATGGAACATATCAAGAACGACGACGCGCCGGCGTCAGCTCCACGCCTTGCGCTGGACGGCGATGGTCGCGGGATCGAGGGCGGCGTCGATCGTGCGCGTCGCATGCTCGGCCGGGCGCGGGTCGAGATTCTTGTGCGTGCCCTCGACGCGGAAGCGGATGAACACGCTGGTCGTGCGCAGCCAGACCAGCCGGCGGAAGGGGCGCAGCAGCGAGGCCGTCTCGCGCGCGATCGGGTCGCCGATCTTGCCGGCCCAGGTGCGGAAGAACAGATCGACCTGGCTCGAATCGAGCGTGGCCGCGCAATCCGGATCCCAGCTCGTCGAAGGCGGGATGATCGCGTGCGCCACGTCGAGCCCCGGCAGGCCGTAGATGCATTTTTCCAGATCGACCGCATAGGCGCGCGCCCCGGGGGCGGCGACGAAATTGCCCGGGTGCGCGTCGACCAGGCAGAGTGCGCGCGTCAGCGTGGCGAAGCGCTTGGCGTTGGTGATCGCGAAGTCGCGTGCCCAGACGATCTCGTTGCCGAGGGCGAGCTTCACCTTGGGATCGAGACTGGCCTTGTCGACGAGCTTCAGGTTCGTGTCGATCGCCGCGACGATGTCGCCGATCGGATCGGCGGGCGAATCGATGGGGGCACGCGCGGCCGCGTCGGGCAGCTTCAGCTTGTGGATCGCGGCAAGGGCCGCGGCGAGTGCCGGCAGTTCGCCCGGCAAGTGCGGGGCCGAGCCCGGAATGTCGTCGACGACGAGGGCACCGAACGGCAGCTCGGCCGAGACCGGCAGGACGCCGAGCAGGCGCGGCGTGGCGTCGGAGGCCTGTGCGCGCGCGAAGCATTCGGCCTCGCGTTCGAGGCTGCGCGCCGGGTCGAGACCGCCGAACGCGGCAAGCGGGATGCGCGCGAGCGCGCGCCCGCCGTTGATGCGCAGATGGCCGTGCGCGAGCCCCTTGCGCTCGAGCGGGACGAGCGCGTCGTCGGCAATCTCGGCAAATCGCGGCAGGGTGCGGAGGGCCGCAAGAACGGCGCTGGGGGCGGGCATCGTCATGGTGCGCAATTATTACAATGGATTTGTCCGTATTGGCGAATGGCTTGAGAGGGGTCAATATCGGGCCCATGCACGGGCTTTCCGACATCGATCCCGGTCGCAAGATCGACTGGAGCCGGACCAGCAGCGACTATGCCCGCCATCGGCCCGGCCCGCCGGAAGAATTTTTCCTGCGACTAGCCGCACTCGGCATCGGCCGGCCCGGCCAGCGCATCCTCGACCTTGCGACCGGTACGGGCCTGCTCGCGCGCCAGTTCGCCCGGCAGGGAAGCGACGTCGCCGGCATCGACATCGCCGCCGGCCAGATCGAGGCGGCGCGCCAGCTCGCGGCCGAAGAAGGGCTCAAGGGCCGGTTCGAGGTAGCCCCCGCCGAAGCGATCCCGTTCGCCGACCGGTCGTTCGACGCGGCGACGGCCAGCCAGTGCTGGCTCTATTTCGATCCCGACCGCACGCTTGGCGAACTGCGCCGCGTGCTCGCCCCCGGCGGCACGCTGGCGACCTGCCATTTCACGTGGCTGCCGCGCGTCAATCCGGTGGCACAGGCAAGCGAGGCGCTGGTGCTCAAGCACAATCCCGCCTGGCGCGGCGCCGACTGGTCGGGTGCGGTACCGCCGATCCCGCAATGGGCGGCGACGCGTGGCGTTCGGCTGCGCGCGATGTTCTGGTTCGACGCACCCGTGCGCTTCACGGCCGAAAGCTGGCGCGGGCGCATGCGCGCGTGCCGCGGTATAGGCGCCACGCTCGACGATGCGGCCGTCGCCGCGTTCGATGCCGAGCACGCCGACCTGCTGGCGCGCATCGCCCCGCCGGAATTCGACATCGTCCACCGGATCGACGCGCACCTGTTCGAGATCGTCTAGACGGTCGCCTTCGGCTTCGTCGCCAGATGTTCCTGCAGACGCGGCATCAGCTCGACGAGGTTGCAGGGCCGGTGGCGGTTGTCGAGCTGCCATTTCAGGATCTCGTCCCAGCCGTCGCGGCAGGCCGAGGGCGAACCGGGCAGGGCGAACAAATATGTGCCGCCGGCGACACCGCCGGTCGCCCGGCTCTGCAGCGCCGACGTGCCCACCTTGTTGAAGCTGATCATCCGGAACATCTCGCCGAAGCCGTCGATCTTCTTCTCGTAGAGCGGCTCGAACGCCTCGGGCGTCACGTCGCGGCCCGTCACACCCGTGCCGCCGGTCGAGATCACGACGTCGATGGCGGGATCGGCGATCCATGCCTTGAGCTGCGCCTGGATCAGGGCGATCTCGTCGCGCACGATCGTTCGTGCCGCGACCTTGTGGCCGTCGCGCGCGATCATCTCGGCCAG
Organism: uncultured Azospirillum sp.; assembly: GCA_964416335.1. Classification (GTDB taxonomy): domain Bacteria; phylum Pseudomonadota; class Alphaproteobacteria; order CACIAM-22H2; family CACIAM-22H2; genus Tagaea. The sequence goes on along the minus strand of CAYQDN010000024.1, from coordinate 8,621 downwards.
CGTGTTGCCCGAGCGGTCGGACGCCGGGTCGCGCGTGTCCGACACGGTCAGGACCGCGATGTTGCAGGCAAGGAAGGGTCGGGTTTCGTCGATCTTGGGCATGGGCGCATCACCGTCGTGGGTGGTCAGCGCCGGGCCCGCGCCTCGCGCCTTGGTGCAAGGCTGGGCGGAGCCGGCAGTACCGAGACTGCCGGAACGGGGGCCGGCGTGGCAACCGGCGCCGGTGTCGCAGCCGGTGCGGCGAGCGCCACCTGTGCGAGGTCGCGCGGCGGCAAAGACGGCGGCGGCGGCGGCGGCTGGACCGAATCGCGCGCGAGCGAGGCGACGACGGGCTTGGCCGCGACGGCCGCGGGCGGGGCATAGGTCGGCCATTCGCCCTGCGCCACCAGGTCGAGCGACGGCGTGGCCTGGCCGAGGCGCTCGGCGTACATCCAGTAGGAATAGAGCAGGCGCGCGATGAAGTGGCGCGTCTCGGCGGCCGGCAGGCTCTCGATGAACAGCAGTGCATCCTCGCGCTTGTCGCCGCGATTGTCCTGCAGGCGCTTCCAGCGCGAAAGATTGCCGATGCCGCCGTTGTAGGCCGCGGCAAGGCGCACGAGTTCGCCGCCGACCAGCGGCTCCTCGATCAGGTGGCGGATATAGCGCTGGCCCAGCGTGACGTTGATCTCGGGCTCGAGCAGCAGTTCGAGGCGGCCGCGGAAAGTGCGGCTGTCCATCGCCGCGGCGGTCGCCGGCATCAGCTGCATCAGGCCGCGTGCGCCCGCCGGGCTGACGGCCGACGGGTTGAACGCGGATTCCACACGCATGAACGCGAAGACGAGGGCGGGGTCGATGTCGTAGCCGCCGATCGGCTTCCAGTTCGGGATCGGGTAGAAGGCGCCGTCGAAGCGCCGCCCGTCGAGATCGGCGATCTCGCGCGCCAGGCGCATCGACAGGCCCGGCATGTTGCCGCGCATGGCGACCGCGAGGATCGCGCGCATGACGCCCGAACCGCTCTGCGCGTAGACGCGGCGCAGTTCGGCTTCGGCCCGGCGGTCCTGCCCGACCTGGAGGAGGGCGAAGACGCGTTGGGCACCCGGGACGCGCTGCAGCTGGTCGATGTCCGACTGGCCGAGGGCGGGCGGGTTCCAGTTGAGGCCCGGATCGATGCCCAGTGCGCGTGCCGCCAGCAGGCCGTAGAACGTGCGCGGATACTCGGCCGCCTGGGCGAGCCAGAAATTATAGACGTCGGGCCGGCGGGCGCGCAGATGCGTGCGCGCGGCCCAGAAGGCGCCCGCCGCGATGTCCCACGGCTGGCCCTGCGGCAGGCGTGCCAGCGCTTCGAAATGGCCGGCGGCCCGGTTGAAGTCGCCCTGCCGGAAGCGCGCGAGACCGGCGATCCAGTGCGCGCGCGGCACGAGGCTGCCCGAGCGCGAGGCGGCTTCGCCGGCGAACTCGATCGCCAGCCTGTCTTCGCCGCGCGCGAACCAGCCGGCGGCCAGCATCGCCTTGAAATGGTCGATCTCGCCGGCCGACAGGATCTGGACGCTGTCGCGGGCGACGAGCAGCTTTTCGGCCGCCTCGAACTTGCCGTCGCCGAGCAGGTCCTTGATCCGGTTGCGCAGCGCAGGCGCACCCGGCGTGCCCTTGCCCGGCGGGATCGGCCGGTTGAGCGACGGGCCCAGATCGTCGGCCGAGGCGCGTTCGGTGAACGAGGCTTCCTCGCGCGGCCGGGTCAGGCCCGTGGCCTTGCCGCCCTGCCGGCGGACCGCCAGCGAATAGATCGCCCGCGCGTCGGGCTGGTCGGAATAGTCGCGCAGCCACGCCGCAAGTTCTTCGGCCGTCGACCGGTAGCGGGCGGCAAGGTAGCGCTCGGCCAGCACATGGCCGACCAGCAGCCGGCTCTTGACCCCGCGCAGTGCGGTGTCGGCGTCGGCATAGGCCCCGCGCAGCTGCAGCTGGAACGCCGCCCGGTAGGCGCGGATATCGGAAGCGGTAAGCGGTTGCGGCAGTTCGGCCGCCCGGTCGAGCTGGATGTCGAAGCGGGGAAGGGCGGCGGTTTCGATCTGGCCGGGCGCTTCGGTAGCCACGACAATGGTTTGGGCGAGCGAAGATGCCGGAAGGACCGACGACAGGCCCAACAGGCCTGTGCCGAAAAAATATGCGAACCGGGAAATATAGATGAAGGGGTTCCGCATGCCGGGCGAAGAGATAGTCGAATATATCCTGCCGAGGCAAGCCGAAATATCAAGTTTTCCACATATTTAGTTCAAAGATTAGAGCGATCTATTTACTTGGTGGGTTATTTATATTGTTCGATATTGTTCGTGATCTTTTGTTTGATCGACAATAAATCCCGCCACGAATCCCTTTTTTGGGAAGGTTGGCGCAACAAATAGGCAGGGTGATAAGTCGGCAACACCGGGATGTCGGCCGGCAGGTCCGGCGTGCGGTAGGTCCGCCAGCGGCCGCGCAGCTTCATGATCCCGTCCGTCGTGTCGAGCAGCGTCTTGGCCGAGATTGCCCCAACAAGAACAAGGATTTGCGGGTTCACCAGCGCGATGTGCCGCTGCACGAAGGGCAGGCACGCGGCAATCTCGGCGGCACTCGGCGTGCGGTTGGCGGGGGGCCGCCAGGGGATCACGTTGGTGATGTAGACGCTCGTCCGGTCGAGGCCGATGGCGGCCAGCATCCGGTCGAGGAGCTGGCCCGATACGCCGACGAAGGGTTTGCCCTGCCGGTCCTCGTCGGCGCCCGGGGCTTCGCCGACCAGCATTATCTTTGCGGCCGGGTTGCCGTCGGCAAAGACAAGGTTGGTCGCGGTGGCCTTCAGCGCGCAGCCGTCGAAGGCGGCAAGGGCGGCTTTGAGCTCGTCGAGGGTCCGGGCGGCCGCAGCGGCCGTGCGGGCCGAGACGACCGCCTGGGCGGCGGGCTGCGGGGCGGCGAGGGTGGGGGCCGGGATTTCCGGGACGAGCCGGGCCGCCGGTGCGCGCACAGGCGGCAGTGCCGCCCGGACCGGTACCGGCGGCGGGGCCGAAAACCGGTCGAGCGGGGTTTCGAGGATCGCCTCGTCGGCCCCCGCCTCGACCAGCCAGCGCAGGGTGGCGAGGTCGTTCATGCGGCCGGGACCCTACCACGAGGCCCCGCGGATCGAGTATGAGGTTCGTTGCCAACAGGGAGTCCGCATGAGCACCCGCACCGACCGCGAACGCATGGACTATGACGTCGTCATCGTGGGCGCCGGCCCGTCGGGGCTGGGCTGCGCCATCCGGATGAAGCAGCTCGCTGCCGCTTCGGGACGCGAGGTGTCGGTCTGCGTGCTCGAGAAGGGCTCCGAGGTCGGGGCGCATATCCTGTCGGGGGCGGTCGTCGAGCCGCGTGCGCTGAACGAGCTGCTGCCCGACTGGAAGGCGCAGGGCGCCCCGCTCAATACGCCGGTCGCCGAAGACCGCTTCCTCTTCCTGACGAAGAAGCACGCGATCCGGCTGCCCACGCCGCCGCAGATGCACAACGCGGGAAACTACATCGCCAGCCTCGGCAATCTGTGCCGCTGGCTCGCCCAGCAGGCCGAAGCACTGGGCGTGGAGATCTTCCCGGGTTTCGCCGCGGCCGAGGTGCTCTACGAGGACAACGCGGTGTCCGGTGTGGCCACCGGCGACATGGGCATCGGCAAGGACGGCAAGCAGACCGCCAATTTCACGGCTGGTGTCGAGATCCATGGCCGCGCCACGATCTTCGCCGAGGGCGTGCGCGGCTCGCTCGCCAAGACGCTGTTCGCGAAGTTCGGCCTGCGCGAGGGCGTGCAGCCGCAGACCTTCGGCCTCGGCATCAAGGAACTGTGGGAGATCGAGCCGGCCAGGCACCATGCCGGGCGCGTGGTCCACACGGTGGGCTGGCCGCTCGACTGGGAAACCTATGGCGGGTCGTTCCTCTATCACCTCGAGAACAACCAGGTCGCCGTCGGCTATGTCGTCGGGCTCGATTACAAGAACCCGTATCTCTCGCCGTTCGAGGAATTCCAGCGCTTCAAGACGCACCCGGCGATCCGCCCGATCTTCGAAGGCGGACGGCGCATCGCCTACGGTGCGCGCGCCATCAACGAAGGCGGGCTGCAGGCGATCCCGAAGCTCGTGTTCCCGGGCGGGGCGATCATCGGCTGCTCGGCCGGCTTCGTGAACGTGCCCAAGATCAAGGGCAGCCACACGGCGATGAAGTCCGGCATGCTGTGCGCCGAGGCGGTGTTCGACGCCCTCGACACGTGCCCCGGCCGCATCGACGCGCCGAGCGCGTATCCGGAAAAGCTCAAGGCGTCGTGGGTGTGGGAAGAGCTGTCGGCCGTGCGCAACATCCGGCCGGCCTTCACCAAGGGCCTGTGGGTCGGCATGGCCTACGGCGCCCTCGACACGTACCTGCTGCGCGGCAAGGCGCCGTGGACGTTCGGGCACCATCCCGACAACGAATCGCTCAGGCCCGCCGCGGCCTCGCTGCCGATCGCGTATCCCAAGCCAGACGGCAAGGTGTCGTTCGACCGGCTCTCCTCGGTGTTCCTTGCCAGCACCAACCACGAGGAGAACCAGCCCGCACACCTGACGCTGCGCGATGCGGCCGTTCCGGTGGCGCACAACCTTGCGGTCTACGACGCGCCCGAGCAGCGTTATTGCCCGGCCGGCGTCTACGAGATCGTCGATGCGGCGACGTCCCCGCGCCTGCAGATCAACGCGCAGAACTGCGTGCACTGCAAGACGTGCGACATCAAGGACCCGACCCAGAACATCGACTGGGTCGTGCCCGAGGGCGGCGGCGGGCCCAACTACCCGAACATGTGATCAGTCGAGGGCGAGCGGCGGGATCGCGAACAGGCGGAAGCGCTCGACGCTGAAGGCGCCGTCCTGGGCACTCATCGGGATCGTCACGCGCGGCCGGTTGCCGACCGCCGGGTCCTGACGCGCCATCAGCGTCAGCGCGATCTTGAGGCCGGCCCCGACGGCCGGGCGGATGGCGCCGGAGCCCGCGAGCGCATCGATCGTCTCGACGAAGCCCGCGATGCGCGCGGTCGCGGCCCCCATCGGCCGGTTCGCGGCATCGAGCGCCAGCGTGCCGTCGCCGTCGAGCAGCAATGGGCCCCACGCCAGCGCCAGCTTGCCGATCTCCAGCGTGCCGCCGTCGTCGCGCCAGGCCGTCACGGCTTCGGCAAGCTTGGTGCCCGCGATGCGCCCCTGCACGCGCGCATCGAGTTCGGCCGACGCGATGTCGCGCCCGAGGGCGGCGAGTGCGTCGATCGCGGCGGGCAGGCGGATGCCCCTGGCATCGAGCGTGACGTCGAGCGTGTCGGTCCGGTAGGTCGGATTCTCGGGCCGGTGCGGGGCAAGGCCGAATTTGAAGGCCCGCACCTGCAGCGCTTCGGCCGCCTCGTCGAGACGCAGCTCGAGCGCCTCGAGATCGAGATCGAGCTTCTCGACGCGGCCGGCGGTGTCGAAGCGCAAGGTGCCTTCGGGGCGTGCGGCGCGGATCGCCAGCACGGTCGCAAGATCGCCCGCCCCGAACTGCACGCGCTGCGCGCCGGGCAGCCGGATCGCGACCGTGGAGAGATCGCGCGGATCGACGGATGCCACGAGCCGCTCGCCCGACCACGCCCAGCGTGCCGCACCCGAGCCGCTTGCCGTGGGTTTCTCGACCACCGCGCGCCAGCCGAAGGGCCAGCCCTTCACGTCGAACGTGTCGAAGCCGAGCGTCACGCCCGCACGGCCTTGCGCTTCGCGCCACAGCTCGAAGCGTTCGGCGACGTGGCGCGCGGCCAGCATCCACACGACCGTCCATGCGAACAGCGCAAGGGTGGTGCCGGCAAGGCTCATGCGGATCCAGCGCTTCATCGCTTTGGCTTATCGCGGGCACCGGATAATGTCGATCCCGCTTTGGGAGACGCCCGCACCATCTCCGCCTCGTGGACCGCCGCGGCACCGTTCGTGTTCGTCGTGCTGTGGTCGACCGGCTTCATCGGCTCGAAGCTCGGCATCCCCTATGCCGAGCCGGTGACGTTCCTGGTCGTGCGCTTCGCGATGGTGATCGCCCTCTTCGCACTCGTCGTCGCCTTCACGCGCCCGCCCTGGCCCGCGCGCGGGTTGCTCGTGCATGTCGCCATCGTCGGCATCGCCCTGCACGGCGTCTATCTGGGCGGCGTGTTCGTGTCGATCGCCTGGGGCTTGCCGGCGGGCGTGTCGGCGCTGATCGTGGGGCTGCAGCCGCTGCTGACCGCCACCGTCGTCGGCCCGCTGCTGGGCGAACGGGTGAGCGGGCGCCAATGGATCGGCCTGTGGCTGGGGCTTGCCGGCGTGCTCGCGGTGCTGTGGGAGAAGCTCGCCTTCGAGGGGATCTCGCTTGCCGCCGTGCTGCCGTCGGTCGCCGGGCTGTTCGGCATCACGTTCGGCACGCTCTACCAGAAGCGGAACTGCCCGAACGTGGACCTGCGCACCGGTGCCGTCGTCCAGTATGCCGCGGCGACCGCCTTCCTGCTGCCCTTCGCTTTGACTTTCGAGACGATGGCGATACGCTGGACCCCGGAATTCGCGTTCGCGATGGGATGGCTGGTGCTGGTCCTGTCGGTGGGGGCCGTGAGCCTGCTGATGGTGCTGGTGCGCCAGGGGGCGGCGGCGAAGGTGGCGAGCTTCTTCTATCTCGTCCCGCCCTGCACGGCGGTGGCCGCGTGGCTGCTGTTCGGCGAGACGCTGGGTGTGCTGGCCTTCGCCGGCATGGCGGTCGCGGCCGTCGGGGTGGCGCTGGTCCAGCGGGGATAAAGGGGTCGATGGCAAAGGCGGGGGCGAAGGGCAAGGTCAGGACGGGGCGGATCGCGCCGTGCGAAGGCTGCCCGCCGCCGCCCGAATCGCCGGAGTTCTGGGTCTTCGCCTACGGCTCGCTGATCTGGGATCCGGGCTTCCCCTACGAGGAGGCCAGGCCCGCGCGCCTGATGGGTTTCCACCGCGCCTTCTGCATCAACTCGACGCGCTATCGCGGCACGCCGGAAAAGCCGGGGCTCGTGCTCGGCCTCGACAAGGGCGGCTCGTGCCGCGGCATCGCCTATCGCGTGTCGCCGGCCGACGGCGACCGGACGATGGCCTATCTGTGGGACCGCGAGATGCTCAACCGCTCGTACCACTGCATGGACCTGCCGGTGACGCTCGCCGATGCGCGCGAGGTGGTGGCGCGCACCTTCGTGGTCGACCGCACGCGGCCGGGCTATGTCGGCAAGCTCACGATCGCCGAGACCGCGCGGCGCATCCGCCATTCGGTCGGCCAGCGCGGGGCCAACCGCGTCTATCTCGAGAACACGGTCGAGCATCTCGACCGGCTCGGCATCCGCGACCGCCGCCTGCATACACTGTTGGCGGCGGTGAAGGAGACGCCATGAAGTTCCTCGAGGACTATCGTTCGCCCAAGGACGACGAGGTCAAGAACTTCAGCCTCGACGACGCCGAGAAGATCGACGCGCTCAACAAGGAAATCCACCTGCGCAACCGCCTGCTCGTGCACAACGCGCGCGCGATCCTGCAGGAGATCGAGCCGGCGGCCAAGCTGCTGCGCGAGATCGATGCGCCCGCCCCGCCGCTGGTCTATTCGCGCGTCGTGCAGATGCTGGGCGCGCGCGGGGCGGCGGGTGCCTCGGCCCTCGCCAAGTCCACGTCCGCCAAATCGCCCGCCAAGAAGCCGGTGAAATGAGTGCGCAGCTCGAGCCCGAACGGCGTTCGCGGATCGTCGACCAGATCCGCCAGCTGCGCGGCGGCGTGGTGGCCGACGTCATCGCGCGCGGCACGGACGAAACGCTCGCCGAGTTCGCCGCCTCGCTCGGCCGCTCGGGCCTGCTGGCCGAGGAAGCCGACCTGCCGGTCCACGCCTTCGCGGTCGATCCCAACCGCCTGCCGCCGCCGAAGCGCAAATTCGGAAGGAGAGAGAAGATGAGCACCGATCCTTGGGCGCCGACGGAGGATCTCAAGAAGATGCTCGCCTATCTCGACAAGTCGATCCGGCTCGTCAACCGCGAGATCATCCACGCGCAGATCCCCGGCCTGACGCGCGAACGCTTCATCGAGTTCGCCGCCTCGGTCGCCAAGCTGCGCGCGGACTATCTCAAGGCCGCGATGGACTGCTTCCTCGACGATCACGCCGACGGCGAGCAGCTGCAGAACGTGCAGGAGAAGCGCGCGCTCTTCGAGGAGGGCGTCAAGGCCTACGAAGCGCTGCACCGCGCCATCGAGCGCGGCTATATCGACCCGCAGGAGAACGGGAAGAAATAGGCGACAACATGTTACCGTAACCTATTTATCCCCTTGAAGTTGCAGCGATGTAACCGCAACCGCGCTGCATGCAACGCAAGATTTTCGGCCGAAAACCCCTTCCGCAGCGCTTCCCGGCACGTTTTCCGACAAGACCTATTCACGATGTCAAACAGCAAGGGCGAACCTGCGTGCATCATGCAGGAACCCGTGCAGGTTGTCAAGAATTTAGACCTACACACCCCTCACCCCGCGACGTATACGTCGCGCCTCTCCCGCAAGGGGGGAGGGAATCCCACCGTTGATGCGGACACTCAGTGCGCGCGTCACCAAGACTGGAGTCCCCTCTCCCCTTGCGGGAGAGGGTTAGGGTGAGGG